>USRT01000016.1 GCA_900557195.1 uncultured Clostridium sp. | reverse complement strand
ACCAGGAGAAGATGATATAGATGATGCACCAGTAATGTTAACAGTAACAACAGGAGAAACAGTGATATATATAGGATTAGGAATATCTATTCTTGCAATATTGGCTGGAGGAGTAATTTGCATAAAGAAATATGTAATAAAATAGAATAATTACTTAAAGCTTTAAAGAAGAACCTAAGTTTTTGGTTCTTCTTTTTTTGAACACTGGGTGAACAAAGGAACGGTTTTCTTGTCCATTTTTTATTATAGGACAGTTGTCCTGAATGAGTTTTATAAATAGATACAAAGAGCATAGTAAAGTCAATTTCCTTATTAGTTAAAATTAAGCATATTTTAGAATAATTGGACAAGAGAACTGTCCCTTTGTCCAGTCCTTTTGTCCATAACTTCGTTCTTAGTGTTTGCGTGAAATGCTTTAATCCGTAGGTGTTTATAAAAAGTTTGATTGAATATTAGAAGACTCACAAAATATTATAAATATATTAAAAAAATGTAAACTAAATGTAACAAAACACTAAAAACCTATTTCCGTACATAGATATAGGAGTTGCCAATATTTGAGGGATTTACAATATAAATTATAAGTATTTATAATTATTATAGGATAAAAGACATAAAAAGAAAGGATATACTAATATGAAAGGTAGAGTTAAGAAATTAAATAAAAATGTGATTTCTATTATTGCAGCAGTTTGCATAATTGTTATGAGTGCAATAATTGCTGTAGTTGGTTATAATAGCATAAGCGAAGTGTATGGTAATAATAGTATTATCTCAGGAGATTTATATTTCATGAGCAAAAACCAAAAAGTTACATCTGTACCAATAGATGAGCCCGTATCATTACATGTATTTATTGGCTTAAGTGCTAATGCTACTAATGATCAATATTATGTAATAAATTTAGATAGTTTGGATTTTGATATTTATAATCTAAATAGTGAAAATAAAATAACTATCCAGGCATCAGAAGGAAATATAATTGAATGTCAAGTTAGAGATAAGGGAGATGGAACTGGAGAAATTATAGTTTCTGGTTGGAATTCTGGAACAACATTATCTTTTAACTTAACAGGAGAGTTCCATGAAAAAGGAAAGACTACAGCTACAATGGTAACAAATGATACATTTAGTAATGGTTTATTAACAGCAGAGATTGAAAGTTATGGTGAGAATTTAATTGAATATAGCAATACTAAAAATGTTAATTATGATTCTTTAGTTGTAAGTAAAGATGGGACAGATATTAAAGATTCTAGTGGAAATAGTTTAGTTTCAAATAATTCATTATTAGAATATACATTAAAGGGAAATTTAACTAATAATCCAGATAATGAAAAAATAACAAAAATAACTGTAAATGATACAATAACAATTCCATCAGGAATTAATATTGAAGATTTAGAGACATTAAAAAGTTATTTGAGTTTTTCCGGAATTGATGAGAATGATATAAAAATTTCTGTAGGAACAACAGATGGAACTTACATAAGAAAAGTAAACATCAATTATACATTAGATACATCAAATGAAATAAATAACTATTTATATTCAGATTCAAATAAAGTGTATTTTGATATTGTAAGTGCAATTAAAAATAATGGAACAGAGATAAATAAAGGTGCAACCTTAAATTTACAAAATGAATTAGAATCATCATATGTATCAAGTTTTCATGAAGGAACAGCAGAAAAAGATATTGTAGATACAATAATAACAAAAGAAGAAGGAGTTAAATTTGAATATGATAAAGAAGTTAACTCTGTAACAGATAATTATGGAACTTGGGATAATGGTCAAGGATATGTAGTACAAGGAGACCAAATTAAGTATTATATTACAATAGAAAATTCTGGTTCAGAAGGTGGAAATGTTAATTTTTCAGACTGGATACCTTATGGTACAGAATTTGTAAGTGCAAATATTGTTGAGACTAATGGTGCAAATAATGTAATTTGGACAAAAAATGAATTTGAAAATAGAAAAATAGAAGGATCAGCATATATTAACAAAGGTGGCAAAATTGTACTTGAAGTAACTGTAAATGTAATAGGAGATAATAATACTATATTAAAAAATGAATTATGGTCTAATAATACTATGGTTGATTTTGCGGAGGTTACACAAAAGAAGAAAGTTGATTTTTCAATTTCTAAAGTTAATGATAAAACTAATGTAAATGTTGGAGACACGGTTACTTATACAATACAAGTTACAAATAATGGTGTAATTGATACAACTACAGATATAGTAGATTATATACCAGAGGGATTTGAAGTTACTGATAGTAATGGAGGAACAATTGAAAATACTGTTGATGAAGTTGGTAAAGATATAACAAAAGTAACATGGAATAATGTTTCAATAAAAGCAGGAGAAACTATTACATATACATTAGTTGGTAAAATTAAAGAAGGTGCTCCATCAACAATTATTAATAAAGTAGTGGTAGATGAAAATGGAGATAATGAAAAATGGGATGATGATTATGTATATATAATAGATCCAGAACAACAAACTACATTAACAAAATTAGTAAATGGAAGTTCTAGTATTACAGCAAATTATGGAGATGAAATTATATATACAATTACATTAAGGAATACAGGAGGAGATTATAATTTAAATGATATAGGTGGAAAGATTGTTGTTAAAGATACTATACCACAAGAAATATCTTGGAATTCAAGTGATGTATATTATATGGTAAATGGTACTAAGTATACAGACGGAATTGAAATAAATGGAAACGAAATTACTTGGAATTATACAGGAACAGGACTTCAAGATAATATATTTTATCAATGGCAAGAAATTAAATTATATATTCCTGGAATAGTGAATGTTAAACCAGAAGGTGAAACATTAGAAATAAGAAATACAGCTAGAAGTGAAACATTAAACCGCGACTCTACAGCAATTATATATGTAAAACCTGCTGAAAAAATAGAATGCGAGAAATATGTATATAGAATTTATGATGATAAAAATACATTAATATATCAAAATACTACAGGTGGAAAAGTAGATAATATTGATACTTTAGTTAGAGAGAATTATACAGTAGTTTATAGAGTTAAAATAAAGAACATTGGTGAAAATGAAGTAAATACACTAACTTTAAATGAATATGCAAGTGATGCATCACAATTATTAATAAATAATTCATATTATACTGAAATCGATACTAGTGATTCTACAATTACAACAGATAATTCAAGTATTGTTGTTAAACAATATGATTCAAATGGAAATTATCAAGGTTGGTTCACTTCACAAATTATATTCTGGTGGGGAAATACTGATTTGACAACAGAAGACTATAGAGATACAAATGATTTTACGAAATATTATTCTACAGGAATTGGAGAATTTTCATTAAATCCAAATCAAGAGATAACTTGGGAGTACTCAATGAAAACATCTAATACAGAATTCTATAGAGTAACTAACTTTGTAAAAAATAAAGAAGATAACGTAATATATCCATCTGAAACACTATATGCACCAAAAGGAATAAAATCTATAGAAAAAACTGTATCTACAACAGATATAAATGATATTTCAGTAGATAAAGAATATAAAGATAGATTATCATATCTTTACAGAGATATGGAAAATAAATATTTCATATATAAATTATATGTTGTAACTGAGGGTTATTTAGATGAAGAATTTACAATAAATGATGTTTTAGGTAATAGTAATTTAAAATATGTAACAGATGAAAGTAATAGTAATTTACCTATTGTAAATATAACAAAATCTATAGGTTGGGGAGATGAAGAATTTACTTCATATAAAACTAATGTTAATGGAAATAATATGCAAATTACAATTACTCCTAGTGCAGATAGTAGTGAAAATAAGAATACATATTATACAATTTATTATTTAGTAAAATTAGATGAAAATGCTTCAGGAAATATAACATCAATAAATACTGCATCAATAACTATAGGAGATAAAACTATATCTGATACAGCAGAAGTAGTTGTACTTGAAGAACAAATTTACCCAGGAATTCAAAAGGATTTTCAAGGTGTATATTTTGATAATACTTCACAAAAGGATGAAACAGGATATAATCCAAGATTAACTTTAAGTGCAACAGAAGGTTCTCATATGGTTTGGAAGGTTTCTTTAACAAATGCAAAAGCTACAAATGCAAAAGCTATGGCAGATTATACTTTACAAGATGTATTACCTACTTTATATAATTATGATGACACATATAAAAATACACAAGATGATAAAGCTAAATATTATCCAAGTATAGTTATATATGATGATATGGGAACAGTTGTAAAAAATATAAATGCATATGATGAAAATACAAGTGGATATAATACAAATTTTATAGAACCAGAAATATCAAGTATAACAGAAGATAATAAACAAAAGAGCCTAATTAAATGGGTATTTAATGGAGAAGAATATAAGTTAGAACCAGGATATAAAATGGAAATAACTTTTTCAACTAAAATAGATACTGCAACAGCTGGAAAATTTATAAATAATGCTTATTTAACTATTGACGAAGGATTTGAAGATTCTAATGTATGTAATGGAACTGTTAAATATTTTAATGGTGAAAAAGCAATACATGCACAAGATTCTGTTACAACATATTCAGCAATTATTACAACATCATATAAAGAAGCAGAAACATTATATGATAAAACAAATCCATTATATGACTATGCTATTAGTAACAATCAGCAAGATCGTGTAATGAAAGGTCAAGCTGGAGAGCAAATTAGATATACTTTAAATATAGAAAATAATTCAGAAGATACAATGAAAGATCTTGTTATAATAGATAGACTTCCATATGTAGAAGACAAGTATACATTAACAGCTGATAATAGAAATTCTAAATTTTCTATAAAATATAATAATATAGAAAGTATTAAATTTTATAGAGTAGATGCTGAAACAAAAGAAGAAACAGAAATAAATTTAACAAAAGGAGTAGACTATACAGTTCAGTACTCAAATGAAAAGGTAAAAGGATTCAATTCAGAAGGTGCTGATTGGACAGGAGGAAATGAAGTAGCAACTTGGCATGAAAACTATGTACAAGATGATGTTAATATAAGAATAATATTCTCCGATAGTTTATATATAAATCCAAGTGAAAGAATAGTAGCAAAATTATTAGTAACTATTCCAGATGGAGATAAAATAGAAAATTCTGGAGAAGATAATATTGCTTGGAATAACTTTGGATATTGTTATACTGCAGTAAAATATGAAGATAATAGTGATATAATTTCTGAAAATATAGTAGCTGAATCTTCTCAAGTTGGTGTTTGGGTTGAAGAACAATTAACTAAACTTAAATTTACTAAAGTATGGAATGATAATAATAATTTCCATAATGTAAGACCAACGTCAATACAAATCCAGTTACAAAAGAGATTAGAAGGAGAAACAAATTATACAAATGTTGGAAATCCAGTTACAATAGATGCGTCAATATATCAATCTGCAAATAATTCAAATGAATGGATTTATACATTTGAAGATTTACCAAAATATGAAAATGGTAAAAAAATTGAATATAATGTTATAGAAGTTTCAAACAATACAAATTATGAAAAAACAGAGCCTGAAAATAATCAAACAGATGATGGATTTACAGTTAAAATACAAAATACAGAAGTAACAGGAAGTATCAAAGTAAATAAAAATGTAAAATACAATAATGAAGATATATCAAGTAATATAGATAGAACATTTTACTTTGTAGTTAAAATGTCTGATAATAGATATGTTTTACATGATGAAAATGGAAATACATATATAGAAACAATTACTTCAATTGTAGGTTCAAATAAACTTAGCAATGTTTTATGGAAGATTAATCCAAAAAATAATGCTGTAGTAGAATTAAATAATTTAATAATTAATGAAAGTTATCAGATAATAGAAGTTACAGAAAATGGAGAAATTATTAATGCAAACAATTCAAACTATAATGTTTCATACAGTAGTAATTCTGTAACTATTGAAAATTCAAAAGTAGTACCAGAAGTAACAATTACAAATAGTGTAAAAACTAAGAGTATAGAAGTTACAAAAGTATGGAATGATAGTGTAAATAATAGCCATAGACCAGAAAGCATAGAAATTATATTATATGCAGGTTCTAATATTGCAAAAGATATATATGGAAATGAAATGAAAGTAACATTAACTAATGAAAATGCTACAGACAATTATACATGGAAATATATGTTTAATAATTTACCAATATTAGATAAAAGTGGTAATGAAATAACTTATACTATTGTAGAAAACTTTAACTCTGAATTTTACTCACAAATTACAAGTGGAATGACAATAACAAATGATTTTGTAGTTCCAGGTGATAAAATAAAGATTACAGTTAATAAAAAATGGGAATCAGAAGAAAGCTATATACCAGATTTTATTACAGTAGTATTAAATGAATATATAGATAATAATCTTACAAATACAAGAGAAGTTACAATATCTAAGAATAACTGTGATATTAGTAATGATGGAACATGGAAATATGTAATAGAAAATTTACCAAAATATGATGGTACTACAGGAAAAGAAATTAGATATGAAATTGTAGAACAAAAGATTAATAATTTTGAAGTACAAGTAGAAAATGAAAACTATGAAGGTGATGATAAATCTATTACAATAAAGAATGTGTTAAAGAAAGGAAACTTAACAGTTACAAAACGTGTTAAGGATGCTCATGATGAAGATATAACTGGTGAAATGACAGCAAGCTATTACTTTATTGTAAAATCTGGAAGTAAATATTTAAATACAAATGGAGAATTACAAAATAATCCAGTAATATTTACAATTACAACAGGTGGTAATGCAGAACATAAAGTAACAATACAAAATGTATTGTTAGATAAAGAATATACTGTTATTGAAACAGATATAAATGGTACACCTCTAGGAAATAGCACAGAAGATTATAATATTTCATATAGTGAATCTGATACTGTCACTATTTCTGAAACAAATCCAAATGGAAATGTTGAAATTATAAATAAGTTAATAAATAAAAGACTTATTGTAACTAAAAAATGGAATGATAATAATAATTTCCATAATATAAGACCAAGTTCAATACAAATTCAGCTACAAAAGAGACTACAAGGAGAGACAAGCTATGTTAATGTAGGTGATCCAGTAACAATAGAAGCCTCAAAACATCAATCTGAAGGCAATTCAAATGAATGGATTTATACATTTGAAGATTTACCAAAATATGAAAATGGTAAAAAAATTGAATATAATGTTATAGAAATTGCTAAGAACCAAAATTATGCACAGTCTATTGGACAAATTGTGGAAACAGAAGATGGATATAAAGTAACTATTGAAAATACTGAGCAAGTTGGAACTATTAGAGTAAATAAAAAAGTAAAATATAATGAAGAAGATATATCAAATAATATAGATAAAACATTTTACTTTGTAGTTAAAATGTCAGATAATAGGTATATTTTACATGATGCACAAGGAAATACTTATATAGAAACAATTACAGAACTTGTAGAATCTGATAAATTAGATAGTGCTTTATGGGAAATTAACTCTAAAAATACTAATGGTATAAGAATAACAAACTTAATACTAAATGAACAATATGAAATTATAGAGGTAAATAGTAAAGGTGAAGTTATAGATGAGAATAATTCTAATTATAATGTTTCATATAGTAGTTCAAATGTAACAATTACGAATACTATAGAGGTTCCAGAAATAATAATAACTAATACTATAAAAACTAAGAGTTTAGATATTATAAAAAAATGGAATGATAGTCAAAATACAAATCACAGACCAGATAGCATAGTAGTTACATTATATGCAAATTCTAGTATTGCAACAGATATAAATGGAAATATATTAGAAAATATTGAGATTAAAAACACAAATTCTATAGATAATTATACATGGAAGTATACATTTAATGATTTACCAGTACTAGATAAAAACGGTAATGAAATAACTTATACAATATCTGAAAATTCTAGCTATGATTTCTATTCTCAAAGAATAGATGGACTTACAATAATAAATGATTTTACAACAAAAGTAGAATATAGAGGATTAAATATAACTAAAATTTGGGATAACAATGGTAATGAAAATGAAGAAAATTTAAGACCAGAGTCTATTATGTTTATAATATTAAGAACAGATACAAATGAAGAAGTAAGAAGAGTTACAGTAAATAAAGATACAGATTGGAAGTATTCTTGTGATGACCTATTAAAATATAATGAAAGTGGTTATGAAATTGAATATAAAGTATATGAAGTAGTATTAGATAGTATTTATTATACTAATAAAAATGTAATAACATTAAATAATGAAAAAGTAATTGAAGCTGTAACACAAAACAAAGTAGATTTTGAAATAACAAATACTTTTGAAATACCTAATGATAAAATTAAGATAACAGTTAATAAAATGTGGCAAGCACAAGAAAGCTATATACCAAGTTCTATTACAGTTACACTAAAAGGATATATAGATAATCAAGCTATAAACACACAAGATATTATTATAAATAAAAATAATTGTACAATTGATAATGATGGAACCTGGATATATGTAATAAACAATTTACCAAAATACGATTCTATTACAGGTAAAGAAATTACATATGAAATAATAGAAAAGGAAATTAATAATTTTGAAACATATATAATAAATAAAAATTTTGCAGGAGAAAACAAATATATTACATTAAAGAATGTATTGAAAACAGGAAGCTTAACTATTACAAAAACTGTTAAGAATGCAAATAGTGAAAACATAAGTAATACTATAAACTCTAAATATTACTTTATAGTAAAATCAGAAGACAAATATTTAAATACAGATGGAAAATTACAAGATTCAAAAGTTGTATTTACTATAAGAACAGGTAATAATTCTGTATCTGCAGTTACAATAGAAAATGTATATTTGGATAAAAAATATACTGTTATAGAAACAGATTCAGAAGGAAATGAATTTGAGGCTATTACTAAAGATTATGATGTTTCATATAGCCCTGAGGATGGTAATATAACTATTACTGGGGAGAATCCAGATGGAAATGTAGAAATAATAAATAAATTAAAAACTACTCAAATTACAATTAATAAGGTTTGGAATGATGGAAATGATGAATATCAAATGAGACCAAATTCTATTAAAGTAAAATTACATACAATTAAACAAAATGAAGATAAAACAGAAGAAATAACAATTATTGAAGCTAATTGTGAAGTTGTAGATAATAAGTGGATATATGTAATAAAAGATTTACCAATATATGATGATTACGGAAATAGAATTACATATAGAGTAGAAGAAGTTGGTATATTAGATTGGTATTATCAATCTAAAGAAATAACAGAAAAACAAGAAGGCATTAATTATGAGTTTACAATTACAAACTCTGAAATATTAGGAGAATACAGTTTAACTTTAAGAAAAGTAGACGAGAATAATAATCCTATTCTTGGTGTAAATTTTGATATAAATGGTAAGACATATACTACAGATGAAAATGGTGAAGCTGAAGTAATTGATAGTGAAGAGATATTTGATGATAGCATAGAAGAATTAACAATAAATGAAATATCATATACTGGAGATTATGGACAAAAGAAATATATTAAGATTTCAGAACCAGTGAACTTATATATAGCAAAAGATAAAGTGGATAATGCCTTAGAAGTAACAGGTATATCATTTGACAAAGATTCAAATTATGAACAAACTATTAGTAAATATGTACAATTAGAAAATGGTCAAAAAGTATTAATTTCAGCAGAAATTAAAGATGATCAAATATCTATTGTAATACCAAATATAGAGCAAAAATTTGATATGAGTTTAAAGAAATTTATTACAAAAGTTGATGATAATAATTTAGAGTCAAGAGAACCAGAATTTATTAAAGATTCAAATGGAGAATACACATACAAAGGAAATGATGAAGTAGTAAGTGTAGAAAATAATAATTTAGTAACATATACAATAAGAGTATATAATGAAGGAAATAGTCATGGATATGCGACTGTTATAGAAGATGATATTCCAGATGGATTAGAATTCGTGGAAGACAATGAAATAAATAAACAATATAAATGGAAGATGATAAATGATAAAAATCAAATAACAGAAGATATTAATGAAGCTATAAAAATTTGGACACCATATTTATCTAAAGAAAGAGGCGGAGAATCTAATTTGATTAAAGCTTTTGATGAAGAAACTATGGATGTGCCAGACTATAAAGATATACAAGTTGTATTTAAGGTTACAGAGCCAAAGAGTAAGGATAGAATTGTAGAAAACAAAGCACAAATTGTTGAAGCAAGAGACTACGATAATAAATCAGCAAAAGATATTGATTCTACTCCAAATGTATGGATTGATGGTGAGGACGATCAAGATACTGAAAAAGTAAGAGTTAAATACTTTGATTTAAGTTTAAGCAAATATGCTACTAAGACAATTGTTATAAGAAATGGAAAAGAGGAAGTAGTAAATACAGGAAATGGACAAGAAAAAGAGAAAATTGCCAAGGTAGACATTAAAACTAGTGAAATAGAAGATGTAGTAGTTAAACTTGAATATTTAATAAAAGTAACAAATGAGGGTGAAATACCAGGATATGCAAAAGAAATCACAGACTATATTCCAGAAGGACTAAAATTTATAGCAGAAGATAATCCATTATGGAAAGAGAATAATGGTAAGGCAACAACTGAGAGTTTAGCAGATACTTTATTAATGCCAGGAGAAAGTGCAGAAGTAGCAATAAAACTAACATGGATAAATGATGAAAATAATATGGGATTAAAAACAAATATAGCAGAAATTAGTAAAGATAGTAATGAATATAATACCCCAGATATTGATTCAACACCAAATAACATGAATTTAGATGAAGATGATACTGATGATTCGCAAATTATGATAACAACAACAACTGGACAAATTGTAATGTATATTGTATTAACGGTTACAGTTTTGGGAATACTTGTGGTAGGAATAATAGTTGTTAAAAAAGTTTTAGTTAAATAATTTTGAAGGAGAAAGGCTAAAATTTAACTTTTCTCCTTCTTTATGCTAATTTTATATTTTTTACTGTTTGAATAATTGTTACTATTTAAGCTATTAATTATTGGATTGGTGCCAATGCTTCCGTGATAGGGGTATATAATTTGTAAAATAAATTTTCTGTCCCAACGGAGCTACCTGCTAAAAATTTATTTTACAAATTATATACCCCTATCACTAGGTAGAGGATAAAAGTGAATAGTGTTTATGGTTTTAAAATTTTAAATAAATATGGTTTACTTTAAAAAAACGTTATGCTATAATTTGGGTATAATAGGAAAAGTGTAGGATTTTTAAATAATATTAAGAGGTGAAATAATGAATCAAATACTTTCTACAGGAGATAAACAAGAAAAATCAAATATAAATAATATAGTTAGAGTTTTTTGTATAATAATTATAGTTTTTTCTATTTTCTTTATTGTTCAAGGAACATATGCTTTAGTAAAAAACAAAGATGAAAGAGCTATTGCTAGAGCAGATAGACCAACAGTATCAATAGAGTCAAAAGGTGGAAGTGCTATAATTAATGTAAAATATAATAAGAGTATAAGTAAGGTTATATATTCTTGGAATAATGGTGAACCAATGGAGATAGATGCACAAAATAAAACAGAATTAGAGGAGACAGTAGTTGTTCCTAATGGAAATTGTACACTTAATATTTCAGTTATTGATTCTAATGGAGTTGAATCTAAATATGAACAGAAATTTGAATATGATCCTAGTGTGGATTTAGCTTCACCTGAAATAAATATATCTGCAGTTCCTGGAAAGATTACTATAGAAGCAAAAGATAATGTGGAAATGGAATATATAACATATAGATGGAATGATGAACAAGAAGTTAAAGTAGAAGTTTCAGGAGAAGATCGTACAAAAATAGTACAAGAAATAGATGTGAAAAAAGGATCAAATACACTTAAAGTAGTAGCGACAGATAAAGCCGGAAATACAAAACAAGATGAAAGAGATATATTAGGTGCTTCTAAACCTAAAGTTTCTGTAGGTAAATCAGGATCAGATTTAGTTATAAAGGTGACAGATGAAGAAGAGGTTACTAAGGTAGAATATACTTTTAATGAAACTCAGTATACAAGAGAAAATACAGGAGAGAATAAAAAGGAATTCGAATTTAGACTAGGAATGAAGCAAGGAGAAAACGTTATAGTAATAAAAGCATATAACAAAAGTGGTTTAGTGCAAGAATTTGCAGGAAAAGCAAATCTTTAGAACCATAACTGATTAAAAAATAAGGAGAAAGACATGAATATTGACTCTATACAAATTTTAAGATTGTTATTATATTTTATTATATATTCTTTCTTTGGATGGGTATTAGAGTCAATTTTTAAATCTATACTCCAAAGAAAACTTGTAAATAGCGGATTTTTATATGGCCCATTATGTCCAATATATGGATTTGGTGCAATTATAATGTTATTGTTTTTAAATACATTTAAAGATAATATTATATTATTATTTATTGCAGGTTTTATTGTGCTTTCAGTTTGGGAATATATAGTGGGTGTAATATTAGAAAAGAAATTTAATACCAAATACTGGGATTATTCTGAAAACTTTTTAAATATAAAAGGAAGAGTGTGTTTAATGAACTCCGTTTTTTGGGGGATTTTAGGGGTATTGTTTACAATTTATATACATCCTTTTATAGAAAGGTATATTTTATTTTTAAACCAAGAAGCTTTAATATATATTGATATTATATTAGGAATGGCAATAATTACAGATTGTATTATTACGACAATAAAATTAAATTCTCTAAATACTACAATAGAAAAAATTAAAGATATTGGGGATACAATAAAAGAAAAATTGAAAGAATTGAAAAATACAAAAGAAGATGCTATAGAGAAAATAAAAGATATAGAAACAATGATAGAGGATTTAAAATTAAAGCAAGAGATACTTAAATTAAAAATATATAAAAGAGCAAAAAGATTAAAAAAGGCATTCCCTACAATGAAATCTGAAAATATAACTATGCTTTTAAGCCAAAAATTAGATTTTAAAGCTCTAAAAGAAAAAATAAAAGGTAAGGTAAACAAAAGAAATAAGGAGATATAATAATGATTCAGGATATTTATATAATAGATGATGATGACAATTTAAAAAATGTTATAAGTAAGGTTTTTAAAGACAATAATGAATATAGATTTAAAAAGGTTATTACAAAACAAATAGATATAGCCTTAAAAAACATACCATCATTAATAATTATAAATGAAGATAATATAAATGAAGATATTATTAGTATTTGTAATAAAATAAAGCAAAATGATGATAATATTATAACTCCTGTAATTGTTGTTTCTTCTAATAGAAACAAAGAACATAGACTACAAATATTAAAAGCTTGTGTAGAACATTATATAATTTCACCAATAGATGAAGAGTATTTTTACTATACTATAGTAAATCTTTTGAATTTATTAGATGTTAATAGAAGAGTAAGCCCTTTAACACGGTCTTCCTGGAAATATACAAATTCAAGCAGAAATGAAAAAAAGACTACTTAATGAAGAAAATTTTGCTATGATTTATATCGATTTAGATAATTTTAAAGCATATAATGATATATATGGATTCTTTAAAGGTGATGAGATTATCAAATTTACAGCTAAAACTATATTAAGAAATGTACACAATATGGAACTAGAATCTAGCTTTGTAGGTCATATTGGTGGAGATGACTTTGTTGCAATTGTTTCTGGAATTGATTGTGAAGAGGCATGTCAAAATATTATTGCAGAATTTGATAGAAATGTAGTAAACTATTATAGTGAAGAAGATGCAATAAGAGGATATATTGAGGTGGAAAATAGAAAAGGGATTATAGAACAATTTCCTATTGTATCAATATCAGTTGGGGTAGTAGAAGTAAATAAAAATAGATTTAAAAATATATTAGAAATAGGTGAGGCTGGTGCACAAGTAAAGCATTTAGCTAAAACAATACCTGGAAGTACATATGTGATTGATAAAAGAAGTCATTTAGAACAAACTTAAAAATTGCTAAATGTGAACAAAATTGTGGACAATGGACAAGAGAACCGTCCAAATGTCCACAATCTTTTTCTATTGATAGAAATAATCCATTATTCCATTATAAATTCCCCATGCCAACTTATTTTGGTAATTATCTTCAAGTAATAATTTTTCTTCTTCCGGATTAGACAAAAATCCACATTCTACTATAGTTATGGGGATTTCTACATGTTTAACTATGTATATATTATCTATTTTCATTGCAACTCTATTATTTTCCCTTTGAATGGAATCATTTAGATTTCCTTGTATGCTTTTAGCAAGTTTCATACTTTGCTCGTTTCCTTCTTTATAGAACGTTTGCCATCCATAATATTGACTTTGAGGTATTTTATTTAGATGAATAGATACAAATATGTCAGCTTGATTCTCGTTTCCAATTTTTACTCTATTGTGAATATCAGATATTTTTTTGTCTCTTAAGGTTTTACTATCTAAATCGTAAATTGCATTTTCATCTGAGCGAGTTAATATTACAGTAGCACCGCTTTGTTCTAGTAAATTTTGTAGTTTTAGAGCTATTTTTAAATTTGTTTCGGCTTCTGTAGTTCCGAGATGAACTTTGAGCCCCTTCATCTGGAACTCCATGACCTGCATCTATAACAATTACTTTATTTGTAACAGGTAAAGCAACTGTTTCTATAGTTTGGTTTACACTAGCTCTTTGAATTACAAAAGCAAATAAAGCTACAAATACCATAGAAATAGTTGCTATTATTCTTTTCTTACTTAATACTATCATAAAAAATTCCCCCAATACCTTTTAATATAAATATATAGGCTAATTTATTTTTTTAGAACTAAAAATTAAATATATATTAGTTATATTTAACTATAATAGTAACTTTAAAAATTGTAATATTATTGTAATATTTGTTAAACATTACAGAATAAAGACTTACGTTATATTTACAAAATTTTAAAATTATAAATATAAATTTTTGTAATATAAATTTAATATTTATAAATATAAACTGGACTTTATATAGTTCCGTAAGCAGATTTGCCAAGTTTACAATAAATTAACAATTCTGTAATATTGTTTATATTGAATTTACTTATTAAATAGTGTAATTTAAGTATAGATAAATATATTTATTAGAAACTATTTTAGGATAGGTTCTAATATGAAAGGAATAGGTAAAGTCAAATGAAGAAAGTGGGGAAATATATTTACATTATTGCTGTTATAACATGTTTTATAATTGTAGCTTCTCAAATGATTAATGTTGTAAATGGAGTAAAAGCAACAGTAGAAGAATCAAGAAAGAGCTCTAATGTGTTAGAACAAGAAAATGATTTGTATAACAAATTGCCAATATCGGTATCAGATATTATAAAGGGATTAGGTACTTCAATAGATTATTCAGTTTTTGCAAATACATTTCATCAACAAAGTCATATGGAAGGAAATATAGCTGTAAAAAATGCATATATTGGTCATATATTTAATTTTACGAATGCTGTATTAGAAATTTATAAAAATAAGGATTATTCTATAACTGTAACTAATAAAGTTGATGGGAATCTTGCAGATGGAACATTCAAATTTGGATTATTTACAAAGGAAACTAATTCTGTAACAGGAGAAAGTTACTATATAAAAACAGATCATGAAATAATTACTGTTACAACTGTAAATGGAAAAGGAACAGCAATCTTCACTGATTTAGATTCAGATATAAAATATTATATTTTTGAATTAGATGAAAACAATAATCCTATAATGAATAATACTGTTACATCACAAGGTGTAACTGTAACATATGGAGATGATGAAACAACAATAATTGCAAATGAGGCAAGTTTAGGAAATGTTTCTTATATTCAAAATATATTACAATGGACAAATAATGCTGCAGACGGAAATAAAGGAGATAGCCCTAAATTAGTAATACCAATGACAGCATTTTTAGAATTATCTGAAAATAATAAGAATTTAACTCATCCTAATTCTGGAACTGTAATATCTGCAACAGAAGAAGACTTTGAACTTGTTGTAGTTGCTGAAAAAGATTTTAATAACTATGATAAAGTATTACAAGAAAATGGATATACTAACAGTTATAAATATAATGAAGATGGAAGTATAAAATATGTTGTTTCAGAAAATGCAGGTGGTAACATTATATATACATCATATGATGAAATTACATATGATAGTTTAATACAAAATAGTGTTCAAAATAGTGGCGTGAAGGAGATTGTAAACAATTATAGTGTTAATACAGCATTAGAGCCTATGTATGAAGTATATAGTAAAATTAATTCTCAAGATATAACTCCAGATTTTACTGGATATATTGATATAAGTACTATTGAAGATGTAACTGATTATGAAGGAAAAGATTTAAGTAAATATATACCTAATGAAAATCAAAAGTCAACATATATTAAATTTGATACATGGAATGATGTAGATGAAGTTGTAACTGTTACAGAATCTATAGAGAATAATGAAAGAATTACTACATTAAAAAAGGTAGAATGGACAAGAAAATGGGAAGATGGTGGAGTACAAGTAGAATCTAGTGAAGCTCCAACATATGTAAAAATAAAAAAAGACATTAGTACAAATGAAGTATATGTTTCTGCAATTATAAATGTAGCAAAACAATATAAACTAAATGATGGAGATAATTATAAAGTTGTATGGAATGGAACATCATATGAGTTACAAGATAGAAAAAATGATTATAATATAATAGACTTTGCAAGTGAATTTACAAAACTAAATGCATATTCTAGTAAATTATATAATGATGTAGCAAGTTCTGAAACTGTTAATGTTATAAATTTAGATGCAGATGGAGCTATATATGAAAACGGACAAGTAAATGGATTAAATAATGGTGTAGCACAAAGTGAGACTCTTGATTTAAGTAAATACTTAGAAAATGGCAAATATCTAGTTATAAATGTAGATATGTCAGGACTAGATGAGATAAGTCTATCAAATACAATTGAATGGGGAGAATTAGATGGAGATTTTTCTTGGAGTTCGCTAAGTACAAGAATATTATGGAATTTTTATAATAATGATTCAAATACTTCTTATAATGGTGATATAAGAATAGATAAAAATAATATAATAGGAACAATTTTAGCTCCAAGTGCAAATGTTATTGTTGGATGTACAATAAATGCAAGTGTAATTGCAGATAAAGTATCTAATCCAGGTGGTGAAATACATAAATCACAATTTGGATCTGTTCAAAAAATGGTAAGAACTAGTGTTTTAAATACAAAAGAAACACCAAAAAAAGGTAGTTTATTAATAAAAGTTAATAAAGTTGATAGTGATAATAGTAGTAATAAGCTAGCAGATGCTACATTTGAAATTATAGTAAAAGATGGAGAAAATATAATAGCACAAAAGACAGATAAGACTAATAATTTAGGTGAAGTAACTTTAGATAAGATTGAAATTCCTGATGAAGGAAAAAAATATACAGTAAGTGTTGAAGAAACTTCAGCTCCAAATGGATATAATCCAAAGGGAAAGATTGAATTTGAGGTTGTTTCAATATTAAAAGATAATAAATATGTATTAAAACCAATAGACAGATATGAAGAAGATGGTGCAATAGTAGTAGTACAAAATGAACTAATAGATGTAACAGTACCAAATAAAAAAATAAAAGGATCTTATGGAATTAAATTAACAAAAAGAGATTTAGATACAAAAAATCTTTTAAATGGAATTATATTTGATGTTACAGCAGT
The DNA here is from genome assembly GCA_900557195.1 of uncultured Clostridium sp. Lineage (GTDB taxonomy): Bacteria > Bacillota > Clostridia > TANB77 > CAG-508 > CAG-492. Next base: position 26,707 of record USRT01000016.1, on the reverse strand, counting down.
AGATAGTAATAACAATCCAATTGAATTAGTACATAGCTTAAATGGAGAAAAAGTAAATTTAACAGGATTAGAAACAGGAAAAACATCTGATGATGGTATTATAGAGATTAAAGATATAAATATTAGTGGAATAGAAAATTACACTCTTATTATAAATGAAAGATTATCTGGAAATTATAAAAAATTAGAACCAATAAAGATTAATATCAAAACAAAATTAGAGAATGGTAATTATGTAATAGATGGCGATGAACTAAATATTAAAGATGGAAATAGAGAAGATGTTACTATAAATAAACAAAATAGTACGATATTATTAGATGTTAAAAATCAAAAGATAAAAGGTTCATTTGATTTCGAGTTGATTAAAGCAGACAGATTAGATTCGAATAAAAGATTAAAAGGTGCAGAATTTGAAACTATAATAACTAAAGAATCAACAGAAATATATAAAGAAATACTTACTACAGATGAAAATGGTTATATAAGTTTACCACAAAATAAAATAGAAAATGAAGGAGAAACATATAATTTCACTATTACAGAGAAGAAAGCTCCAGAAGGATATGTTTTAATAGATGAGCCTATTAGATTTAGTGTTAAAACAAGAAAAGTGAATGAGCAATATGGATTAGAGCCTAAAACAGAGCAAGTATTTGATAATGGAAAAATTATATTTAATGAAAATCTAATACAAGTAAATGTAGTTAATGATCAAATAGCTCCAGACTATGAAATAGATGGTAAATATAATATTGCAGTAAGAAAAATAAATTCAGAGACAAAAGAAGGACTAAATGGCGTAAAGCTTCATATAGTAGCTATAGATGATGAAGATAATAATGTGATTGACAAAGATTTCGTAACAGAACAAATAAATGGTGAAAATGGATGTATACAAATTAATGACATTTCTATTTTAAAAGCAGGAGTTCATAAATATCAAATAGAAGAAATAGAGACAATTAATGGATATATAAAATTCGAAAAACCAATTACTTTTGAGTTAGAAGTAGGATTAAATGAAGATGAAGATTCATATGAAATTAAGTCTGTAAAAAACATTGGAGATTATTCAGGAAAAGTAAAAATAGAGAAATATGATGGAACTAATAATCTGATAATAATATTACCAAATGACCCTACAAAAGAAATAGGTGATTTGGCTTTAAGAAAATTTATAACAAGTGTTAATGAAAAGCCATTAGATGTTAGCAGAGTTCCAGTAGCAAAATTGAATAATACAACTGGAAACATAGAATATTCTCAAACAAAGAAACCATTAGATGTAAAAATTGGAGATTACATATTATATACAATGAGAATATATAATGAAGGTGCTATAGATGGTACAGCAACAGTTATTAAAGATTACTTACCACAAGGACTTGAATTTGTACCAAATAATGTGGTTAATAATCAATATAATTGGAAGATGTTAGATAAAGATGGAAAGATTACTAATGATAGTAAAGATGCAATATTTATTGCAACAGATTATTTAAATGGAAGTGTTATACCAGCATATTCAGGTGAAGGTAGTCCTGCATATTTAGATGTAAAAGTTGTATTAAAAGTAACAGCTGATGCTGAAAAAGAGGGTAGATTAGTTAATATAGCTTTTATAGCAGAAGATAATATAGATGATAAAGACTCTAGCCCAGATAATACAATATTACCAAAGGAATTTTCAGAATATAAAAGACAAGAAGCAGAAAATTCAAGTGTTACATCTATAATAAATGGATTAGAAGATGATGAGGATTTTGAAAATGTTAAAGTAAAAAAACCAAGCATTCTTCCTCAAACAGGAGAAGCAGATAGTATGTTAAAATGTGGAATATTTGTAATTATAGGAATGTTTTTAATAACATTTGCAGCATATTTCATTTATAAAAAATATTAATGTATAAACTATGTTTTGCTAGATAGATTATGGTGTACTAAATATTTGGGTAATGATATATAGGAAGTATGTTAAATATAAATAACAAGTAAAAAAGAGCGGAAAAGGTTATAATTGAAATAGTGTAATCTTTTCCACTTTTATTTTAATAAGTTTATGCTAGCATCTTTTAGATATTTTTTTAGGGGATTACCTGAAAGTATTAGAAATAGTTAATGGCATTAAGAGGGAATAATGAAGATGTTAAGTTGTTTGAAATATTCACTTATGATTATCTGTTTTACATAAAGTTTGACTTTCAAGCATGAATTTGTTACAATTAAATAAACCCAAATATGGGAAATAAAAAAGAAAGGAAGAAAAAATGAAACGGAAAATATCTGTAGCGAATGCTACAATTGTTGCTGTAGCTCTAGGAATAATCACCTTGGCGATAATTACAATAGTGACAGGGAAAGATGAAAAACCACCAAAAGAAACCAAAATGGTAACTGCAACAACAATTACTACCACCGTAACAACAGCGACTACTACAACTGTAACTACGTTGGAGGTACGAGAGTACCTACCAGAGTATGATCGGTTCTCTTATAAGGAGGGAACTATTTTAACAACATCAGTTGTAGTGAGAAACAGTCAGGCAGAAGTAGTGGACTATATAAAAGAGGGGGAAACATTCTTTTATATGGAACATGAGAAGTTTGATGGAATGGTACACATTTATTATGAAAGGTATCAGACCATATATGACGGATGGATTCCAGAAAATACTGACTGGTGGTCGTAAACCTTTTTTGCCAGAGTTCCTTTGTTGGGACTCTGGTATATTTTTGTCTAATAAATCAGATGTATAGTAAGATTTAATTAGTAAGAACTGAATAGTATATAAATAAGTGATTACAATTGTTTCTAATATTTAACTAACATATTGTCTAATTTATTATAATATGTTAGAATAAATTTAGGTGATGTAATGTGAAAGAAAGTAATGTAAATAATAAAAACGGTACAGAAGTACAAAATATAAACGAAGGATTTAGTGAATATTTAAAGGAGCAAAATGTAAAAAACTTTTATCAATTTGATGAATTTGTGTTTATGAATCTAGATAGAGATGGATTAGGACTTGGAGAAACAGATGTAACAATAGTAGAAAAAGAAATTGAAGGAAAAAGCGGGAAAAAAATATCTATATTTGAATTTTACAAAGATGGACAGCTTATAGCAACAACTGATGAAAAAGGAGTATTATCTTTTACAAATGAGTATAAAAAGACTTTAGCAAAGTGTTCAGAAGGTTATTATAAAGCTTTAAATTTGAGTAAAAGAAAACCTACGGTTATAACAAAGGAAGATTTAGAAAGAAGACTTGAGCAAGAAGAAAATAAAAAACCAGAAGACGAAAGAAATAAAGATAACGAAGATAAAAAGGAAGAAGATAAAGATGCTGTAAATCCAAAAGAAATAGAATCAGAGCTTGGATTAGAAGAGGGAGATATAGAATCTTGTACTGAAATTGTAGATAAAAGATTTTATGATAAAGTTCCAGAGGCAAGAGGTTTTGATGGATACGCAAGACTTGCATATTCTAAAAGTAGAAATGAATTTATAATAATAGGAAAAGATAATGGTAAAATTGTAGAAGCAGAAACAATTATGCCAGGAAAAGGAACAATGAAGACATCTGTAGATTTAGATAGTGATGGAAATCCTGTAACAACTCAAAGTATTTCAGCTATTTTGCAATTAAAAGGAAATAATGAATATGACTTTGCAGTAAATTTAAATCCAACAGGTGTTTTAGAGTTTCAGGAACTTAGATGGGATAATATAAATCAAAAATATATGTCTTCAGATTTAGAAACTAGAGGAGATGTAAGACAAAAAACAACAAAAGAAGTAGATGATATGATGAAAAATACTACAAATGATGATATCACAACAGAAATTGATAAATATGAAGAGTTAACTCGGAAGAGGTGAAGAAGCACATATATATAATATAGATGATGATGGAGAAGAACAAGAATCAGAGGAAGAGGAAGAAGCAGAAGAAGAATTAGATAGAGATGATGACGATGATGACGGACTACCACCAATAGCAGATCCATTTAATCCAAATAATCGTTCTAGATGGTGATTAAATATTGAAACATTGGGAACGGGAAAATGTTCACTTATCTTGAACATTAAGGACAGGGGAAGCGTTAAATTATCTTATTCCTAAGGCTTAAATAAAATTATGAATTTATAAAATTGGTATATTTATTACTAAATAAGCATTAAAAAAAACAAAATTTATATTTGGGATTATTAGATAAGTGAATTTTGAATAACTTTTTATATAGTAAAGAATGAACATTGAAAACGGAAATTATAATTTCGTTTTCAATGTTTATTTTTTTGAAAATTAAACCATGTCCCAGATGTTCGTCTGCCTGAACATTAAACCCAGTCCCTAATGTTCCGAAATGTTCGCAAATGTTTGTTTTTTTTCATGCATAAAATTTCCACTACTTGGAGAAAATATGTGTAAAACATATGATGCAAGGAGTGGAGATTTTGAAGAAATATAAAGTGTTAAATATAAATGGTGCGGTTTTAAATAAAAATCAATTAGAAAATTATTTACAAAGAATAGCATCAAGCCATATTTTAAAAAATAAATCTGATAAAAATACTTATCCTGTTCCTAGAGTTAAAGAGAATTATGAATTTATAAATATGGTATATGTATTATTAAATGAGCATTTAAAAAATGACATTCCTATTCATCCAGCTGGTGAATGGATTCTAGATAATTTTTATATAATAGAAAAAACTGTAAAAACAATAATTAGAGATTTATCTTTAAAAAAGTATGAGAATTTTTTAGGAATATCTAATGGTAATTACAAAGGTTTTGCAAGAATTTATGTTTTAGCATCTGAAATTATTGCATATACAGATTCTAAAATAGATGGTGATATTTTAAGTAATTTATTAAAAAGCTATCAAAATAAAAATACACTAAGTATGGATGAAATATGGAATATAGGGTTGTTTTTACAAATAGCATTAATTGAAAAAATAAGAGGTTTGTGCGAAAAAATATATTCTTCACAAATACAAAAATATAAGGCTGAAAATATTATAGAGAGATTGGTAGAAAATAAAAAGCAAGATACATTAAAATACAAGAATTTACCTAGTTATAAAACAGATATTTTAGGATATGGAGAGATGAAGTATCCGTTTATTGAATATATGTCATATAGATTAAAGTCTTATGGAAAACAATCATATAGCTTTTTGAAAATATTAGAAAATCAAGTAGAAAAGATGGGAACAAATTTGGCAGAAGTTATTAAAAAAGAACATTTTGATATAGCAGTAAAAAAAGTTTCTATGGGGAATGCTATAACTAGTATTAATACTATTCTTCGTATAAACTTTTTGGAGATATTTGAAGAAATAAATGGTGTAGAAGAAATATTAAAAAACGATCCAGTTAAAGTTTATGAAAGTATGGATTATAAAACAAAAATATATTATAGAAATAAAATAAAAGATATTTCTAAGAAAACAAAGATATCAGAAATATATATAGCTAAAAAGTGTTTAGAACTTGCACAAAATTCATATGATAAATTAATACAAGAAGTAGAAAATAAGGAAAATAGTAATCAATTTGACAAAGCAAAAAATTTAGATTTACAGATAAATGATAATATAAATACAAAAAATGAAAGTTTTGAATCAACAGATGATATGAATAATAAGCAGTCTGACAAGATAGATATAAATGATAAGAGATTAGATATAATTAAAGATAATAATAAAATTATAAATTTAAAAAAATCACATATTGGATATTATTTAATAGATGATGGAAAGCAAGAATTAATATCTAACTTATTAAATAAGAAGATTAAATTTGCAAGCTATGAAAAGAAAGCAAAAATATATATTTCTAGTATATGTATATTTAGTCTAATATTTACATTTATGATTGCATCTTTAATGTACTTTCAAACTAAGAATATATTAATATCTGTTATTTTAGGATTACTTTGCTTTATTCCAGTTCAAACAATCATTGTTCAGATTATGCAATATTTACTTAGTAAACTTGTTCCTCCTAAAATGATACCAAAGCTTGATTTTACAAATGGAATACCAAAAGAAAATTCTACTATGGTTATAATACCAACAATTATAAAATCTAAAGACAAAGTAGAAGAATTAATGAAAAAGTTAGAAGTATATTATTTAGCAAACAAGAGTGAAAATCTGTATTTTACATTACTTGGAGATTGTAGCAGTAGTGATAAGGAGATAGAAAGTTTTGATGAAAAAGTTGCTAAAGCTGGAATAAATATGGTGAATCTTCTAAATGAAAAATATAAAGATGCAAGTTTTCCAAAATTTAACTTTATTTATAGAAAAAGATTCTGGAATGAGTCGGAAGCTAAATTTTTAGGTTGGGAAAGAAAAAGAGGATTTATTAACCAATTTAATTCATATATATTAGGAAAAACAAAGAATCCATTTAAAGTAAATACCATAGAGGATTGGAAAAAGGATAATAATTTAAATTTACCTAAAATTAAATATATTATAACATTAGATTCAGATACAGACTTAGCACTTAATTCTGCACTAGAGTTAACTGGAGCAATGGCACATGTGCTAAATTTGCCAATCTTAAATCATACAAAAGATAAGGTTTTAGATGGTCATGCTATAATGCAACCAAGAGTTGGAATTCGGACTTATTGCTAGTAGAAAAAGTACATTTACAAAAATTTTTGCAGGAATGGGAGGAACAGATTCATATACAAATGCTATATCAGATACCTATCAAGACAATTTTGATGAGGGGATTTTCACAGGAAAGGGAATTTATGATGTCAATACTTTTTATACTTGTTTGGATAAAGAGATTCCTGAGAATAGAGTACTTAGTCATGATTTATTAGAAGGTAGTTATTTAAGATGTGCATTAGTTTCAGATGTATTACTAATGGATGGATATCCTACAAGTTATACAAGTTTTAAAACAAGGCTTCATAGATGGATTAGAGGAGATTATCAAATTTTATCATGGCTTAAAAGTAGAATAAAAAATAAAGAAGAACAAATAAAACCAAATCCTTTAAATTTACTATCTAAATATAAAATATTAGATAATATCTTAAGAAGTCAGACTGAAGTTTTTTCATTAATATCTATTATATTTTTAATAGTATTAGATTATATATATGAAATAAAAGTATGGCCATTTTTAACTATTTTTTTAATATCTATAACTATTCCAAGTTGTATAGATATTATTAATAGAATTATTTTTAGGAAAGATGGGCAAAAAAAGCAACATACTTTTACGAGAGTAATTACAGGTTTAATGGGAAGTATTCTAAGAGGGATTATTAGTATAATGACACTTCCAGATAAAGCTAAGATGTCTATTTCTGCTGGGATGAAATCTATTTATAGAATGAACATTTCAAAAAAAAATTTACTTGAATGGACTACTTCTGAAGAAGCGGAAACTTCTGCAAAAAAGGATTTAATATCTTATTATAAATCTATGTATGTAAATGTTATATTAGGAGTTTTTGGACTAATATTAGCATTTTTTAATAAACAAGAATCAACCTGTATTTTTGTTTTTACAATATCAATATTATGGATAATATCTCCAATAGTAATGTGCAGTATAAGTAAGGAAATAAAAGAGAGAAATGTATTTGATGAATTAAATGAAAAAGATAAAAAGTATATTTTAGAGATTGGTAAAAAAACTTGGAACTTCTTTAAAGAAAATATCAATGAAAAAAGTAATTTTTTACCACCAGATAATTATCAGGAAAATAGAAAAGAAAAGCTTGCACTTCGAACTTCACCAACAAATATTGGACTTCGGACTATTAGCTGTAATTTCAGCTTATGATTTAGGATATGAAAAATTAGAAGATACTTTAAATTTACTAGAAAAAATGATAAATACGATTAGTAATCTACAAAAGTGGAATGGACATTTATATAATTGGTATAACTTAAAAAATTTAGAGCCACTTATGCCAAGATATGTTTCATCTGTAGACAGTGGTAATTTTGTTCGGATATTTATATGTTGTAAAACAGTTTTATTTAGGTTTAGCCAATAATGAAAATTTTAGTGGTGTTGTTAAACAGATTGATAAATTAATAGATGAAACAGATTTTAGTAAATTATATAATGAGAAAATTAGATTATTTTCTATAGGCTTTAATGTAGAAGAAAATAAACTTACAGAATCATATTATGATTTGCTTGCATCTGAAGCAAGACAAGCAAGTTTAGTTGCAATTGCAAAAAAAGACGTTTCGCCAAAACATTGGTATAACTTAAGTAGAACTCTTACTATATTAAATAGATACAAAGGATTAATATCATGGTCTGGAACTGCTTTTGAATATTTAATGCCAAATGTAAATATTCCAAAATACCCAGCAAGCCTGCTTGATGAATCTTGCAAGTTTATGATTATGAGTCAAAAGGAATATACAAAAAAGTTAGGTATTCCATGGGGAATATCAGAGTCTGCTTTTAATTTAAAAGACTTATCTAATAATTATCAATATAAAGCATTTGGAATTCCATGGCTACGGATTAAAAAGAGGTTTAGAAGAAGAATTGGTTGTTTCTAGCTATGGTAGTATAATGTGGATTGCAGATGAGCCGAAAGAAGTAATAGATAACCTGCGAGTATTAGAAAATGAAGGAATGTATCAAAAATATGGCTTTTACGAGTCTATTGATTATACTCCAAGCAGATTAGAAAAAGGTAAGAAATCGCATCCAGTAAAAACATATATGGCACATCATCAGGGATTAATACTTTTATCTATTAATAATTTAGTAAAAGATAAAATTATTCAAAAAAGGTTTATGCAAAATCCAGAAATGCAATCTATAGCTATTTTATTAGAAGAAAGAATGCCAGAGAATGTTATTATAACAAAAGAAAAGAAAGAAAAGGTAGAAAAAATAAAATACAAGATAGAGGAGGTATATACAGAAAGAGTGCAACAGAAAGTTAACGAAAGGTTACCAATATCAAATGTTATTTCAAATAATAATTATACAATAGTTATGGGAGATAAAGGAAATGGATATAGTAAATATAAAGATATTATAATTAATAGATATAAAAAGACAGATGACATAGAGCAAGGAATTTTCTTTTTTATAAAGAATGTAAAAACAAAAAGAATATGGACATCAAATTATACAAATTATCTTTCTAAACCAGATAAATATCAGATTAAATTTACTCAAGATAAAGACAAAATAATAAGGTTAGATGGAAGCATAGAGACTACTACTAAAGTATGCATTGCTCCAAACGAACCAGTAGAACTCAGAAGTATAGAGCTTAAGAATCACGGAATAGAAGAAGAACTATTAGAAATATCAAGTTTCCTAGAACCTGTACTTTCTAGTAAAGAACAGGATTATGCTCATATGGCATTTAATAATTTGTTTTTAACTTATGAATATATTGGGGATACTGGAACTATTTTAGTTAAGAGAACAGCAAGAGACGCAAATAAAAGAGATATGTTTTTAGCAGTTAATTTATATTCTCAAGATGAGACAATTGGAGATCTAGAGTTTGAAATAGATAAAGAAAAATTTAATGGAAGAGGAAATTTAGGACTTCCTGTACTTGTTAAAAATTCAAGCCCTTTTACAAATAAAGTTAGATTAACAATAGATCCAATAGTAGCATTAAAAAGAACTATAAAAATAGCTCCAAACGATACCAAAACAATGCACTTAATAATAACAGTAAATGAGGATAAAGAAAAAGCTCTAGAACAAATAGAGAAGTTTAGAAATGAAGAGAATATTAAAAGAACATTTGAATTGTCGAGGGCAAGAGTAGAAGCGGAAAATAGATATTTAGGATTAACAGGAAAAGAAATAGAAGTTTACCAAAAAATGCTTGCATATCTAATATTTGCAGGTCCAATATCAAAATTTAAAATTGAGACTAATATGAATGAGAAATATTCTGTGTATGATTTGTGGAAATATGGAATATCTGGAGATATACCTATTTTATTAATAAAAGTAGGAAATATAAATGATATTACAGTTGTAGAAGATGTTATAAAAGCATATGAATATTACAGACTTAAGAATATTTATATAGATTTAGTTATTATAAATGAAGAAGAGAGTTCTTATGAAAATTATGTAAAAGATGAGATAGAAAAAATATTATGTAATAGAGATATTGCTTTCATGCAAAATCAGAATGCAGGTATATTTATATTAAATAATTTAACTAAAGAGGAAATAAAGTTTTTGGAAGTAAGAGCAAATTTAGCTTTAGATAGTCATTTAGGAAATATAAAGTTGCAAATTAAAGATTTAGAAGATGAATATTTAGAAAGCTTAAAAACAGCAAGTTATGAACCAAGTGACAAAATAGTAATCAATGATGAGCAGACTAAAGAAAAAGAATTTATAAACATGCAAGAACTAAAATACTATAATGAGTATGGAGGTTTTTCGCTTGACGGAAAAGAATATTTAATAAAGGTAAATAAAGAAAATAGATCACCAAATGTGTGGAGTCACGTAATAGCAAATCCTAAATTTGGAACATTAGTTACTGAAAGTATGGGAGGATATACTTGGAATGAAAATTGCAAGCTAAATAGGATAAGTGCATGGTCAAATAATAGTATATTAGATATTCCATCAGAAACAATTTTTTTAGAAGATCTGGAAGATAATAGAAAATGGTCTCTTCGGATTAAATCCAATGCCAGATAATAATGATTATTATATAACTTATGGATTTGGATATGCAAAATATCTTCATAATAGTAATAATATAGTACAAAATTTAACAGTTTTTGTACCAAATGAAGATAGCGTAAAAGTAAATATATTAAATTTAAAAAATACTCTTCCAAGAAAAAGAACATTAAAATTAGTTTATTATATAAAACCCGTTTTGGGTGAAGATGAGATAAAATCTAATGGATATATTAATTTAGAATTTAATGAAAATTCTAATATGATTTTGGCTAAAAATTTGGCAAACTCAGACTTTGATGATATTTGTTATGTTAGTAGTAGTGAAAAAATAACTTCATTTACAGGAGATAAGAAATTTTTTATTGGAAAGGGGTATTTAGGAAATCCTGAAGGATTAAATGCTATAGAACTAAATAGAGATTTAAAATTTGGAGAAAATTCTATTATTGCAATCCAATTAAAAATAGACTTAGAAGCATATGAAAGTAAGGAAATATGTTTATTATTAGGAGAAGAAAAAACAAAAATTAAGTGCCAGGATACAGCTTATAAATATATGAAATTAAATTATTGTAATAATGAGCTTAATAAAGTAAAAAGATTTTGGCAAGAGCTTGTAGAAAGACTTCAAGTATATACGCCACTTGAATCTACAAACATTTTATTAAATGGATGGGCTATATATCAAACTCTTAGTTGTAGATTATGGGGAAAGACAGGTTTTTATCAATCAGGAGGAGCCTTCCGGTTATAGAGACCAACTTCAAGACTCTATTGCAATTAAATATGTAAATCCAAATATTACAAAAGAGCAAATTATTACTCATAGCAAACATCAATTTATAGAAGGTGATGTAGAGCATTGGTGGCATGAAGAAACTGGAAAAGGAATCAGAACAAGATTTTCTGATGATTTATTATGGCTTCCATTCGTACTTTCAGATTATATTAAATACACAAATGATTATTCTATATTAGATGTTGTTACAAAATATAAACAAGGAGAACCTTTAGAAGATGGAATAGATGAACGCTATGATAAATATGAAGATTTTGAAATAGAAGGAACTATATATGAGCATGCTATAAAAGCAATTGAACATTCATTTAAATTTGGTGATAATGGATTACCTAAAATAGGTAGTGGTGATTGGAATGACGGATTTAGTACAGTAGGTAATAAAGGTAAAGGTGAAAGTGTATGGCTACGGATTTTTTATGTATAAAGTGTTAAATGATTTTATTCCTATATGTGAATATAAAGGTGATTTAGAAAAAGCAGAAAATTATAAAAATGTTATGGCAAATTTAAGAAAGGCATTAAATACTAATGGATGGGACGGAAGATGGTATAAAAGAGCTTTTATGGATAATGGAGATATATTAGGAAGTTTGCAAAATGAAGAATGTAGAATTGATAGCATAGCTCAAAGTTGGGCAACTATATCAGGTGCTGGAGATAATGATAAAAAATATATTTCACTAGAAAGTTTAGAAAATCATTTAGTAGATAAAGAAAATGGAATAATAAAGTTATTAGATCCTCCTTTTGAAAAAGGAAATTTAAAACCAGGATACATTAAAGCTTATGTTCCAGGTACAAGGGAAAATGGAGGACAGTATACTCATAGCAGTTGTTGGGCAATAATAGCAGAAAGTATATTGGGATTTGGAGGAAAAGCTTTAGAGTATTTTAGAATGATAAATCCAATAGAACATGCAAGAACTAAAGAAGCTGCTAATAAATATAAAGTAGAACCATATGTAATTGCAGCAGATATATATGGACAAGGTAATCTTTCAGGAAGAGGTGGCTGGACATGGTATACAGGGTCATCAAGTTGGATATATACAGCTGGTATTAAATATATTTTAGGTTTAACAATAGAAGACGGATTTTTAACTGTAAATCCAAGTATTCCAAATGACTGGAAGGAATATAGTATGAGATATAAACATGAAGAGAGTATATATAATATAAAAGTAGAGAATCCGAATAATAAGAGTAATGGGGTAAGTAAGTTCATAGTAAATGGGAAAGAAATAGAAGCAAAGAGAGTGAGATTGGAAGATAAATCGAGTGTTTATAATATCACTGTAGTTATGTAAAATATTCTGATAGTAAACAGAAAAAATATTAGTAACTGATGAAAAATTTTTGTCTACCAATAGAATATATATTATTTATATAGACTTTTTAATATTGTTTATATATAATATTTTATATAAGAATAGTTTTATAAAATAATCGTACTAAAATTGGGAGAATTTAAATGGAAGAAAGAGAAAAAGTAAGTATTCATCAAATACTTTGGTATTTTATTATATTTAGTGTAATTGGACTTTTTATAGAAACAATTTATTGTTATATAACAACAGGAGTCTTAGAAAGTAGAAAAGGTCTAATATGGGGACCTTTTTGTCCTGTATATGGAGTAGGTGCAAGTTTATTAATTTTATTACTAAATAGATTTAAAGATAGTAAGATCAAGTTATTAATATATGGCGGAATAATGGGAGATGTAATAGAATATCTGATGAGTTATGGATTAGAAGCTATATATTCTACGAGATTTTGGGATTATTCATATACAAGCTTTCATTTAAACGGAAGAATATGTCTTATATACACGTTATTTTGGGCTGTTCTATCAGTTCTATTAATATCATTTGTAAAACCTTTAATAGATAAATGTATGTCGAAGATAAATATTAAATTTATTAATGCAATAGAAGTATCAATTACTATATTTTTAATTATAGATGTAGTTTGTACTATATGGGGGATTAGTGCTTATAAACAAAGAGCAATAGATGTTTATTATAGTAAAGAATTAAAAAACAAGAATTCTATTATAAAAGGAATAGAAGATGCTTTGTTCTCAAATGATAAAATGTTAAAGGCATTTCCAAATATAAGATTTATTAACGAAGATAATGAAGAAATATGGATAAGGGATATAATTACAGAAAATAAATAATATAATTTTAAGAAAACAAGAGTAAATGAGAGCAAATTAAAGTAAAATATTTGAAAAAAAGAGAAAAAGTGTTATTTTGATTGTATAAATTTATAATAATTTAATAAACTTTGGTATATTAAATTTGAAAATGCTAAAAATATGTAGTATAATAGTAATGCTTGCTTAAATTAAAAGGAGAGTGAATTTTATTTTAAAAAGTAGAATATTATATTATTTTAAAAAATCATTTAAATTAATAACTTTACTAATAATTGCTGCAGCTATAGTAGTTAGCATCGTATTAATCAAATACAAACCAGTATATAAAGTTACTTTTTTTGGAGAAGAAGTAGGTTATATAACTAATAAAAATGGTTTTGAGAAAATTATTGAAGAGGACATATTAACTTCTAATGAAGTAAATGTAGCTTATATTACATTAGATAGTATACCTAGTTATGAATTTAAATTGATTGATAAAGCATGTAATACAAATGAACAAGAAATATTAGATAAAATAGCAAAAAGCTCTGAGACAACTTATAAGATGTATGCTATAACTTTAGATGGTAATAATCAATCATATGTAAATACGATGGAAGAAGCAGAAGAAGTTGTTTCAAAGATTAAAGAAGATAACTCAAAAAGTGATTTAGAATTAGGAATAACAGAAATATATACTACTAATTTAGAAGAATTAAATACAGTAAAAGTTGCTGATGCAGAAAGTAGTATTAGCAATACTGTAAATGAGGCAAAGAAACAAGAACAAGCAAAAAGTGCCAAAACATTTAATGGAGTATATTTTAGTGTTAAACCTGTAACAGGAACAATTACATCCAGATTTGGAAGCAAAGAAAGTATAAGAACAAGTGCGCATAAAGGAATAGATATAGGTGCTCCTAATGGTACACCAATATATGCTGCAGCAGATGGTACAGTAACTTATGCAAGTTATAATTCAGGTGGATATGGTAATCTAGTAATAATTTCTCATGGAAATGGTATTGAAACATATTATGGACATTGTAGTAAATTATATGTAAAAAAAGGTCAAAGTGTAAGTGCTGGTGATAATATAGCAGCTGTTGGTTCAACAGGGCGTTCAACAGGTAACCATTTACATTTTGAGATTAGACAAAATGGAAGTCAGATAAATCCACAAAGGTATGTTTATAATTAAAAAAAAACTCTTAGAATATAGATTTATTATATTTTAAGAGTTTTTTTAGTAATAAGTTAAATATTAATAATTTAGTGCTAATAACATATGGAAGAGTTCTTATATATAAAACTCTTATACTACTTAGAGATAAAATTCTGAGAGGGGATAGTGAATGTTTAAATAAAAGAGTTAATTTAAATTTAGTTTTGATGATATAAAATAAACGACTACTTTTTAGTAGTCGTTTAAAAATAAAAGGGGATGTTTTTCTTTTATTTGTTAGTAACAGGAGTAATTAGTTACTAACTATAATAATAATATACTATTTGTTTTTGTTCATTTTGTGAACTAAATGTGATAAGTAAGAAAAAAATTAAAATATGATGTTGTTTACTGAAAAATAATATTATTTAGCAATAATAATAACTAAGGCTGTTCTCCAAGCGTAATTGTTAATTCTTTTTCTGAACCATTTCTATATACTTTTAATTTCATTTCATCTCCGATGTTGTGCTTATTTTTTATCTCGTTTAATTCATCCATTTTTGTTATTTTTTGATCATCTGCTTCGATTATTACATCTCCATTTCTAATATCAGCTTTTTGTGCTGCTGAAAAATCATCTACAGATTGAACATATATACCTACTACTAGATTATTTGCTTTTGCTAAAGCTTCATCAAGATCTCTACCTGTTATTCCAATATATGGTCTTTTTACTTTATTATATTGTATTAATTGTTCATATATATCTTTTGTAGAATTAATCGGAATTGCAAATCCCATTCCTTCAATTCCAGTTCCAGAAAGTTTTAATGTGTTTACACCGATAACTTGACCTTTACTGTTAACTAAAGCTCCGCCACTATTACCAGAGTTTATAGCAGCATCTGTTTGTATTAGTTTATAAATTTTACCATCTGAATCTGTAACATCTCTATTAACAGCGCTAATCATTCCAGCAGTTACACTACTTTGCATACCAAGAGGATTACCAATTGCCATAGAAAATTCACCTACTTGAACAGAATCTGAATCTCCAAGTTCAGCTGCTTGCAAACCTGTTTTATCGATTTTTATAACAGCTAAATCTGTTTGTTCGTCTGTACCAATAATTTTGGCTTCATATGCTGTTTCATCATTATATAGATAAACTGTAACTTTGTTTGCTTTTCCTACTTCATAATAAGATGAACTTGATGAAGAATTAACAATATGATTATTTGTTAATATATAACCATCTTCACTAATTATAATTCCAGAACCCTCTGCTTTTGCAGTATTATTAGTAGTATAGTTTCTGTAAAAAATAGAATTTACAGAATATTCTACAGTAATTCCAACTATTGAAGGTCTTACTTTATTTGCAACATTAATACCTGTTTCAGAGTAATTTGAAAGAGAAATTAAATTATCATTACTTTGCCCGAGTAGGTATTTCTCCGAGTAGTATTTGTAACTATAACTTGTTTATTATTAGAATCATCTGGAAGAAGTTTTTCTCTTATAGTAGGAACACCAAAACATGTACCTATTACAATAACAGTACCTAATGCTCCACACAAAAATGGCATTATAACACTTTTTCCAAATCCAAGTTTTACTTTTTCTTTATGAGAATTGATAGCTGTATATGTACTTACAGGTTCATTACTTATTTTTTGTTCTTTACCTACATTATTATTAGATTCATTATTTTCCATAATATACCTCCATAAATTATTATTAATAATATATCCTAAATCATTAATATAATACAATATATTTGTGAAAATTTGGTGAAAAAAATGTAAAAAAATTCAAATGTCAAATAGTATACTAAACACTTGAAAAATAAAATCAATATATATATAATAAAAAAAATGGAGGAAAAAGATGAATTTTCAGAAAAGTCATTTTAGATTAATTATATATTTTTTACTTGTAATTATTATAGTATCCAGTTTAGCATATTATATTAAAAAAAGTATAGAAATTGAAAAGTTAAATACAATTGAAACTAATTTGTTATTAGTTCAAGCTAAAACTAATAATATAAAAAGAAATAGTCAAATTAATAAAGATAATAGTCTTCTTATAGGAGAGAAGATTGCAGAATATAAAGAAAATAGTACTATTCATGAATTAATAGATAAAGGTATAATATCACAAGAAGAATATGATAAATATTATATTTTTGATAAAAACACTTTATATGAGAATGGATTGGAGGATGCTATTATAGAAAATAATGAATATATATTAGTTAATTATGAAACTGGAGAAATAGTCTTATCTAAGCCATATATATACAACAAGCATGAATATTATAAATTATCAGAAATAAAGCAAATAGAAAGATAGAGGGAATTTATGAAAGAAAAAGAACTGTTAAGATTACAAGAAATTAGAAGAATAGAAGAAGAATGGTATGAAAAAGGAGAAAATTATATTTGCCGGAATAGATGAAGCAGGAAGAGGACCTTTAGCAGGACCAGTTGTTGTTGCAAGTGTAATAATGCCCAAAGATTCTATGATAGAAGGTGTAAATGATTCAAAAAAAGTATCAGAGAAAAAAAGAGAAAAATTATATGAAGAAATAACTAGAACTGCAATTAGTTATGGTGTAGGAATAATAGATCAAAAAGAAATTGATAGAATTAATATATTAAATGCTACTAAATTTGGATTAACAACTGCTATAAAAAACTTAGAGGTTAAGCCTAGCTTGATATTAGTAGATGCATTGACTAATATAGATACATGTGGTATCCCATATCAATCTATAATTAAAGGTGATGCAAAAAGCTATTCTATTGCGGCAGCATCTATAATAGCAAAAGTAACAAGGGATAGAATAATGAGACAGTGGGATGAAGTTTATCCTCAATATGGATTTGCTAAGCATAAAGGATATGGAACCGCAGCACATATTGCAGCTATTAAGGAAAATGGAATATGTCCTTTACATAGATTGAGTTTTGTAAAGAAATTTATTTAGAAGTGTAAAAGAAAAGACGTATATAGTTAATGTTAAAACTATATAATTTATTGGTTTATTAAATCGTATCAGACTTAAAATTTTTATTTAGAGTTCCTAAAATAGATTTTTACAATAAAATACTTATAGTTAGTTTGAAAATTAACATTTTATTAAAAATAATAATAAATTATAAAAGATAAGAAAAATAAAAAACAAAAAAATCCTGTATAAATTTAAGTTAATTAAAAGGAGGACTATGCATCTTGAATATATTAGAGATAATTGCAAAAAAGAGAGATAAAAAAATTTTAACAAAAGAAGATATTGAATATTTTATACATTCATATGTAGAAGGAGAAGTTACTGATTATCAGGCAGCTGCACTAGTTATGGCAATATACATAAATGGAATGACAGACGAAGAAATAAAAGATCTTACATTAGCAATGGCATATTCTGGTGAAGTGCTAGATTTATCAATGTTTGGAGAAAATGTAGTCGATAAACATAGTACAGGGGGAGTTGGTGATAAAATTACCTTGATTTTAATGCCTATTATTGCATCACTTGGTGTTCCAGTAGCTAAAATGTCTGGAAGGGGACTTCGGTTTTACAGGTGGAACAATAGACAAGTTAGAATCTATACCAGGATATAAAACAGATCAATCTATTGATAAATTTATAAAAAATGTGGAAAATATAGGAATAAGTTTAATAGGTCAAACTTTAAATTTAGCTCCGGCAGATAAAAAATTATATGCATTAAGAGATACAATTTCTTGCGTAGATAATATTCCACTAATTGCTTCTAGTATAATGAGTAAAAAGATTGCAGCAGGAGCTAATAAAATTGTATTAGAAGTAACTGTAGGAAGTGGAGCTTTTATGAAGACTTTAGATAAAGCCAAGGAGCTTGCTAATATGATGATAAGAATTGGAAACTTAGCAGGAAGAGAAACTGTATGTGTATTAACTAATATGGATGAACCAATAGGATATTCTATAGGAAACACATTAGAAGTAATAGAAGCAGTCGAAAGCTTAAAAGGTAATATGGAAGATGATGTTAGAGATATTGTATTAGAACTTGGTAGTCAAATGATAAAACTATCTGGTAATGGAGATGATATAGAAGTTAATAAAAAGAATATATTAGAAAATATAAATAATGGAAAAGCATATGATAAATTTACTGAGCTTGTAAATAATCAAGGCGGAGACATAGATTTTCTGCAAAATACAGAAAAATTGAAACTTGCGAAATATAAAATACCTGTATTTTCAGAAAAAGAAGGATATGTACATAGCATAAATGTAGAAAAGTTAGGAAATATATCTTGCTATTTAGGTGCAGGAAGATTAAAAAAAGAAGATGAAATCGATAACCAAGTTGGAATAATTGTAAAAAAGAAAGTTGGAGATAAAATAAACTTAAATGAAGTTTTCGCATATATTTATGCAAATGACTTGAATATAGGAAATAAAGCAGTAGAAGAAATAAAAGAGTGTTATAATATAACAAATGAAAAAACAGAAAAACTAAAAAGTATTTTAGGAATTATAAAATAATCTTGTTTTTTATATAAAATTAAAGTTGGAAAAAGGACAGGTGATATTGACATTTTTTGGACAAAGGGATGGTTCTCTTGTCCATTTTTTATTATTTTAAATTAAGTATATTTCAGATAAACAAAATGGACAAGAGAACCGTCCCTTTGTCCATCATCTTGCCAAATTTAGAATTTTATTTTTTTGAATTCATCTAACTCAAAAAAACGATTTAAATTTTTTGTTGTTATACCAGTTTGATAAGAGATATCTTCAATAGAAGTTATTTCATTTTCAGATAAAAATCCTTTTAATTTATCGATATCGGAAATATCTTTTCCAGTGCATATAGGACATACACTAGATTCAGAAGTATGAAATGAACCACATCTTGTACATTTGTTTAATTCCATAAAAGCCTCCATTCGAGCAGTAGTATACTCTAACAAATTTTATTAAAAACTTATATTTTCAAATAATAAGAATGAAAAAGTTTTTTATAGTATTGATTCTAACACAGAAAAAAATAAAAATAAATAAATTTTAAAAAATACTTGAAAAAAATAAATTGATATTATATTATAATGATAATCATTATCAAGAAAGGTTTAATAATGAAAAAACATAGTAAACAAAGAGAAGCAATTATTAATTCATTAAAAAATAGAAAAGATCATCCCACTGCTGAAGAACTATTTTTAGACTTGAAAAATAAAATGCCAGAGATAGGAATTGCTACAATATATAGAAATTTACAAAATCTTTATCAAGATGGTGAAATAATCAAAATAAAAACGAGAGATGGGATAGATAGATATGATGGAAACATAGAACCACATATTCACTTTGAGTGTGTAAAATGTGGAAAAGTATCAGATATTTCGTTAGCAAATGAACAAATGAATAAACTAGATAGTGATATGAAAACATTAGCAGAAAAAATAGGAGCACATCAAGAATGTTTTTCAATTATAATTAATGGAGTTTGCAAAAATTGTAATTAGGAGGTAAAAAAATATGAAAGCTTATGTATGTAAAATTTGTGGGTACATTCATATGGGAGAAGAAGCTCCAAATAGATGTCCTATGTGTGGAGCATCAAAAGAAAAATTTGAAGTAAAAGAAGAAAAGGGAGGAAATAACATGAAAGAATTAAAGGGAACAAAAACAGAAAAAAATCTAATGGAGGCTTTTGCAGGTGAATCACAAGCAAGAAATAAATATACATATTTCGCAAGCAAAGCAAAAAAAGAAGGATATGAGCAAATTGCAGCTATTTTCCAAGAGACAGCAGACAATGAAAAAGAACATGCAAAAATGTGGTTTAAATTATTAAATGGTGGTGAAATATCAGATACAGCAAGCAACTTAAAATCTGCAGCAGAAGGAGAAAACTTCGAATGGACAGATATGTATGATAGAATGGCAAAAGAAGCTAAAGAAGAAGGTTTTGACCATATTGCATATTTATTTGAAGAAGTTGCAAAAATAGAAAAAGAACATGAAGAAAGATATAAAAAATTATTAGCAAATGTTGAAAACGGATTAGTATTTAGCAAAGATGGAGATAAAATTTGGAAATGTAGAAATTGTGGACATATTGTAATTGGTAAAGAAGCACCTGATGTTTGCCCAGTTTGTAGCCATCCAAAAGCATATTTTGAAATAAAAGCAGAAAATTATTAAAATGTAAAAAGGAAGCAGAATGTTTTAAATATTCTACTTCTTTTTTCTTGGAAATAACATACTGAATTGTCAAAACTTGATCTTTATGTCAAAACGATATATAATATAAGTATGTAACATTAGTTATTTCTTATTATCACTAATTAGTGAGAGGAAAATCCTCTACCTTTTTGGTAACCGCACAATGAGAAATACGCAACAAAAAAAGAATAAATTTACAGGAGGAATTAAGTATGTTACGGAAATTTGTTGGATGGTTTATCGTTTTTGGGTTGAGCTTTTTAGTTCAGCACTGGGGTTGGACTGATCAAGGAACTGCATTTCTTTGGATTCATCTCAGTGGCACAGTGCTTCTTTTAGCATTAGGACTTCTTATATCCTTGATTGCAGGAGATGGTCTGATTGAGAAGTTGGGACTTTCATTTCTAGTGCTCATTATGGGGGCTATAATTCTAGGAGTTACACTGTTTGCGACTTGGGGAGCTACAAAATTATTTGCTATAGAATTTACAGTTGCATATCAGATTATGACATTTGGACAGTGCTTGTGCGAAAGCTCTGAAAAAGATGATGACTAAATCTATACAAAGAAAGACAGGGAGAAAGAAAACTTTTTCCCTGTCTTATTTTTTATATCACTTGTAAAAATCAGAATTGCATAGTATAATTAAATAATTAATTTTTAAGTTCTAGGAGAATAAAATGATTGTAGATGAAATGTTATTAAAAGATTTGTATAGTGAATCAGGAGAAGAAAAAATAACTAAAGCTAAAAAAATTGTAGAAGATAAAAAGGTAAATATTACAAAAGTAATATATGATAATAGTTCAAATTTTGAGGTTTCATCAAATGTTACTGGAATTCAAAATGTATATGATGTATATATAAAAGTAATAAAAAATGAGATAGAAGATTTAAGATGCACATGTGCAGAATATGAAGATAGTTACTCTGCATGTAAGCATATTATTGCTACTATGAATGAATTTTCAAATAATAATAAATATATATTAAATATTAATAAAGAAGATAAAACGAGAAATAAAAAAGTAAATGCAAAACTAAAAAATAACCACAGAATATTTAAACAATTAATAAATCAATTTTATCTAGATATAGAAGATTCAGAAAATGAAAGAATAGAGAAAACGATAATAAATGAGGGGAATATAAAAATATATCCTAAATTAATCTACAATGAGCAAAATAAAAATATTAAGGTCGAGTTTAAAATAGGTAATAAAAATTTGTATAAAATTAAAAGTTTGCCAGATTTTTTTGACAGAATGATGAAAGAGGAAGTTTTTAAGTATGGAGCAAACCTAGAATTTAAGCATATAAAAGAGGCTTTTGCTAAAGAAGATATTGAGATTTTAAATTTTATAATGAAATATGGTGAAATAATTAAGTATGCAAATGAATCATCTAACAATTATGGATATTATGCAAGAGCTTTAAGCGATAGCTATATTTTACTTTCTAATACTGGAATGGATGAACTATTTAGTATATTAAAAAATAGATATATAGTTATGCAAGATCAAAATGAAGAACGTGAAATATTATTTATGGATAATGAACCAGATATTAAGTTTATTTTGCAAGAGAAAAATGAAGATGAATATATTCTTAAACCAAATATAGATATATATTCATATGATATTTTTCATGGTAAGGATTATTTATACTTTTATATAGATGATAAAATATATAAATGTGATAAAAGAAGAGAAAAAGATATATTACAGATATTAGACATATATAGAAAAAACTTTACACAGGAAATAGATTTCTTTAAAGAAGATTTAAATAATTTACTTTCAATAGTGTATCCGACAACTAAAAAATATATAGGTTTAGATAAATTAAGTGAAGAAGAAATAGAAAAATATGTTCCAAAGGAATTATATGTAAAAGTATACTTAGATTATGATAAAAATAATTTTATTACAGCAGATATAAAATTTATATATGGAGAATATTCATTTAATCCACTTGTAGAAAATGATATACAGATTCCGAGAGATGTTCTAAAAGAATCCGAAGACTTAGAAATATTTAGAAAAACAGGATTTATGTTTGATAGTGCAAATGCAAGACTTATTTTAGTAAATGATGATTTAATATATAATTTTTTAACTAATGATATTGAAATATATATGCAGAAATTTGAGGTTTTAGTTACAGATAACTTTAAACAAAAAGAGGTTAAAGGTCCTAAAATAGTATCTTTAGGAGTAAGAGTAGAAAATAATTTATTAAATGTAGATTTAACTAAATTTGACTTTGATCCTTCAGAATTAGTTAATATATTAAATAAATATAAATTAAAAAAGAAATTTTATAGATTAAAAGATGGTAGCTTTTTAGAACTAGAAAATAATGAAGATTTGGAATTTATGAGCAATATTACTGAAAGTTTAGATATTGATTATAAAGAACTTGAGAAAGGAACTTTGAAATTACCTGTATACAGATCATTATATTTAGATAAATTACTAGAAAATTTAAAAAATGTTAATGTAAATAAAGATGAACAATATAAGAAAATTATAAGAGATATAGATATCGATGAATTAGATGACAATATTCAGGTTCCAAAATCATTAAATGCTGATTTAAGATTATATCAGAAAATAGGATTTAAATGGCTTAAGAGTTTAGATGAGTATAACTTGGGAGGAATCTTAGCTGATGATATGGGACTTGGTAAAACAGTACAATTACTTGCACTTATATTAGATTACAAAGAAAATAATAAAGATACAAAACCTACTATTGTAGTAACACCAAGTTCTCTTACATTAAATTGGCAATCAGAAATTAGCAAGTTTGCAAGTAATCTTAAAGTACAAGTTATACATGGAAATGTAGAAGACAGGGAAAATCAAATAAATGAAATAAATAACTATGATGTTATTATTACTTCATACGATTTATTAAAAAGAGATATAGACTTATACAAAAAGAAAAATACTAAGTTTCAATATATAATTGCAGATGAAGCTCAATATATAAAGAATAATAATACTCAAAATTCCAAAGCAATAAAAGAAATAAATGCTAAAACAAAATTTGCATTAACAGGAACACCAATAGAGAATTCTTTGTCAGAATTATGGTCTATCTTTGACTTTATTATGCCAGGATATCTGTTTAGTTATAGAAAATTTAAGCAGATTTACGAATTGCCAATTATAAAAGAAAATGATGCATTTTTAACAAATAGACTAAAAAAATTAATATCACCATTTATTTTAAGAAGAATAAAAAAAGATGTATTAACAGAATTGCCAGATAAAACAATTACTGTATTAAATAATGAGATGCAGGGAGAACAATTAGATGTATATATGTCTTATTTAGCGCAGGCAAAACAAGAAGTTCAGGTGGAAATAAAAAATAGAGGATTTGAAGCTAGCCAAATGAAAATACTTGCCTTACTAATGAGATTAAGACAAATTTGTTGCCATCCTAGTTTGTTTATAGAAAACTATGAAGGTGAAAGTAGTAAACTTAATCAATGCATGCAAATTACAAAAGATGCAATAGAAGGCGGACATAAAATACTTCTTTTTTCTGGTTATACATCAATGTTTAATATTTTAGAACAAGAACTAAAAAAAGAAGGAATAGAATATTTTAAATTAACAGGTCAAACTATAGTAGCAGAAAGAATAAAGTTAGTAGATGAATTTAATCAAAATGATAATATAAAGGTATTTTTAATATCATTAAAAGCAGGTGGAACAGGTTTGAATTTAACAGGTGCAGATATGGTTATACATTATGATCCATGGTGGAATATATCTGCAGAAAATCAGGCTACAGATAGAACATATAGAATAGGTCAAAAAAAGAATGTTCAGGTATATAAATTGATTACTAAGAATTCAATCGAAGAAAGAATTTATGAATTACAACAAAAAAAGGAAAAATTAATAGATAATATGTTATCTACAAAAGAAACTTTTGTTAACAAATTGTCTAAAGAAGAGATTATGGAATTGTTTAAATGAACATTGGGGACGGGGTAAATGTTCAAATGGTTGCAATATACTTTAGTACTGATAATTAAGTATAGACAGTTAATCTAAACATTTAACATAGACTCTTAAAATATCTATGTTTGAACATTTAACCCCGTCCCCAATGTTCAAACGATGTTTATCAAATGTTAAGAGAAAGGATTGTAGATATGAATGATTATATAACTGTTATAGGTGGAGGCTTAGCAGGGACAGAAGCGGCATACCAAATTGCCAAAAGAGGCATAAAAGTTAAACTATATGAAATGAAACCAAATAAATTTAGTGATGCTCATGCAAGTAGAAATTTAGCAGAGGTTGTTTGTAGTAACTCTTTTAAATCAAATTTACATACTAATGCATGTCGGATTATTAAAAGAAGAATTAAGAATGCTAGATTCTTTATTAATAAATGTTGCAGATAAAACAAGTGTGCCTGCTGGCCAAGCATTAGCAGTTGATAGGGAGGAGTTTTCTAAAACAGTTACTAAGAACTTAGAAGAAAATCAAAATATAGAGATTATTAGGAAAGAGTTTGGAAAAGAAGAGTCTATTAAAAATTTTGCAAGAGATGGAATAGTTATAATAGCTACTGGTCCATTAACTTCAGATTGTTTGGCAAAACAAATAATGGAATTAACAGGAGATAATGGATTATATTTTTATGATGCTGCAGCTCCAATAATTACAAAAGATTCAATTGATATGAATATTGCTTTTTGGGGAGATAGATATGAGCAAGAAAGAGGAAAAGAAGAATCTATAGAGGATTGGAAAAATAGAAGCACTAATTTGGAAAATCAAAATTATATAAATCTTCCAATGAATAAAGATGAATATGAAAAATTTTGCAAAGAACTTATAGAGGCTGAGGTAGTAGAACTACATGAATTTGAAAAAAGAGAGATTTTTGAAGGATGTATGCCAATTGAGATAATGGCAAAAAGAGGAATAGATACATTAAGATTTGGACCATTAAAACCAGTAGGTTTTACAGATCCAAGAGTAGGAAGAAGACCATATGCAATAGTGCAATTAAGACAAGATAACAAAGAAGGTACATTATTTAATTTAGTAGGATTTCAAACAAATCTTAAATTTGGAGAACAAAAAAGAGTATTTAGTTTAATACCTGGTCTAGAAAATGCAGAATTTATGAAATATGGAGTAATGCATAGAAATACATATATTAATTCTCCATATTTATTAGATGAAACATATGGACTTAAACAAAATAGCAATATATTTTTTGCAGGGCAGATTACAGGTGTGGAAGGATATGTAGAATCTATATCTTCTGGAATTCTGGCTTCTATAAATGCAGTAAATAGATTTTTAGGAAAAAAAGAAAATATTAAGTTTTCAAATAAAACAATGATAGGAGCTCTAGCAAAATACATTTCGACAGAAAATAATAAGTTTCAACCTATGAATGCGAATTTTGGAATATTGCCAGAACTAGATGAAAAAATAAAGGATAAAAAGTTAAGATATACTAAGCTAGCGGATAGAGCTTTGGAAGAATTAAATAATACTATATAAATAAAAAATATTACAAAATAATTACATATTTTGTAATATTTTTTATTTTATAGGTTTAAAATAGATATGTCACAAGTAAATTGAAAATAAAATATTGAAAGAG
>USRT01000015.1 GCA_900557195.1 uncultured Clostridium sp. | reverse complement strand
AATTTTATGTGTCTATTTTTATTTCAAAGTGCGTCACTTAATTTTACCATTTATAAAACATAATATATTGTATATATTATTATTATATGTTGCTTGTACTATGAATATGACATATTCATTATATAATATTAAAAAATCTCATCGTATTTTCATAGCTTAATTTTGCAATCTCTTCTAGGCTCTTATCTTTCTCTCTTGCAACTTTTTCTACTATATATTTAAGGTTTCTTGAATCATTTCTTTTTCCTCTATTAGGCTCTGGTGATAAATATGGGCTATCTGTTTCAATAAAAAATCTATTATCAGGAACCATTTTAATAATTTCAGATGCATTTTTAGAATTTTTAAAAGTAACTGGTCCTGCAAAAGATATATAAAATCCTAATTTTAAAGCCTCTTTAACCAATTCTCTATTAAGCATACAACAATGAAAAACGCCTTTTCTATTTACACTATATTTTTTTAATATTTCTAATGTATCTGAGATTGCATCTCTGCAATGTATAACTATTGGTAAATTTAAATTATTTGCCAAATGTATTTGTTCTATAAATACTCTTTTCTGATATTCTTTATTTTCTTTATTCCAGTAATAATCTAAACCTATTTCACCAATAGCTACACATTTACTGTTTAAGCTTAAGCTTTTCACTTCATTTAGTTGTAATTTAAATTCATCTTCTTTTTCGGGAATATCATTTGGCGATATTCCACATGTTGCATATATAAATTCATAGTTATTTGCTAGATTAATTGCATATTTAGATGAAGATAAACTATATCCTGCACTAATTATCTTTGTTACACCTTCATTATATATTTCACTTATTATATTTTGTCTATCTTCATCAAACTTAGAATCATCATAATGTGCATGTGAATCAAAATATTCTATCTTCATAACATCTCTCCTTTTTGGTTAATTTATTAACATTGTAACACTAGCTATAGCATACTCTTTAATATGAGAAATACTTATGTCCTTATCTATTATATTTATCATCTTGTCTGGTTTATTTATAGAAAAAGTAGGTCTTCCGATTCTCATCATTTCTAATTTCTATATCTGTCCATGTTATCTCATATTTTGTTTTAAGGCTACTAGATATTGCTTTAAATATTGCTTCTTTTGCAGCAAATCTTGCTGCATAATGTTGATACTTCATATTATTTTTAGAATTGCAATACGTGATTTCATAATCTGTAAATACTCTTTTTAAAAACTTTTCTCCTAAGCTATTAATAGATTCTTCTATTCTATTTACTTCTATTATATCTACTCCTGTTCTTATTTGCATTAAACTTTTGTATGATATTAATATCATACATACTCCTTTCATTACATTCTACTTTAATTGTTTATAAGGTTCAAATATATTATATTTGAACCTTATTTACATATATCATATTCTATTAGTTATCATCTGTATAATAGTTTGCATTTAAATCTTCACTTAAATGCCATTTTCCGATAAAGTTTATTATTGTATTATTATCTAAATTATAGTTTGGATCTACTATTATATTTCCCTTTTGATCTATTACTCCCCATAGACCATCTTTCTTTACTCCAGAGTATCCATATTCATTTTGTTCTGTTGCATCATCATATACATAATTCACAACTACTACACCATCTTTATTGATAAAACCGTATTTTCCGTCTTTTTTATCTAAAAATATAGTATTAGATTTTAAAATTTCACTTGCTTTCTTTTCTTCAAATTTAAAATTATAATATTTGTACCCATCAGCAACTCTTACTTTGACAAATCCTTTTTCATCATTTACTTCAGATATTATTCCTGTAACTTTAACATTCAAATCACTGCCAATTAAATCTGACTCATAATCTGTTTTTACACCTTCTATAAAATTTGCTGTTTTTCTATAAATTAAGTTTGTATAATTAAAATCAATGATTATTTCATTATTTGTATTAATTATTCCATATTTATTATCTTTTTTAGCTATGTAATAATTAGAAAATAAATATGTTAAATCTTGATAGCTAACCTCTATTTGCTCTTCACCCGATAATTTTACAAGTCCGAATTTTTCTCCTTGTTTTACAATTACTATTTCATCATTAATATCTTTTATATCTGTGTATTTATTCTCTAAATATGTTTGTCCTTCACTATTAACAATCTTTAATATTCCATTTTCTTTTACTACATATGTAGAGTTTCCTATTACATTCTTTACCAAATCATACTTACATTCTAATACTGTCTTTTTATTATAGTTAATAACACCTAATTTTCCATCACTATTTTCAACTATATATCCATCTTCATATCTGTTAGTTAGATTTGTTATGCTTTTATATTCATTTTCAATAATTTTACTTCCTGAATTATCGATTAGTCCTTTTTTTCCATCTTTTGTTGTAACTAAACTATTAGTTACTCCTTTTAAAGCCTCTATCTTTTCATATTCACAGGCAACAATTTCTTTACCTTCAAGATTAATTATTCCATATTTACCATCTTTTTTTACTCTTAATACATTAGTTTCATACCATAAATTATTATTTTCATCATTGTTCTGAATTGTTTCTACTAGTTCATAATTATTAAATAATTCTTGTTTTTTATCATTTAATACTTTAGTTTTATATGTATCATCCGTATAGTTTACATCATATGTACACACAAATACTGCTTTTGTCTTATCTGGTATTTGTATCATATCATCATTATTTGGCTCAATTATAGTATTTCCTTTTGAATCAATTACTCCCCATTTACCATTTGTATATACAGAAAAATAATTAATCGGAATTACTTTTTCATCATTCTTTGGCTCTGTATTCAGAAGCTTTTTAAGTCCAATAACAAACATTACAACTACTGCTACTGCAATAATAACAGCCATTACTTTTTTTATATTCAGCTTACCTTCACTATCATATCTTTTTCCTCTACTCATTTAATTACCTCCAAATAAGCTTTAGTCTACGATATATACTATAACACATTATCATATAATTTTACAAGTTTTTATAACAAATTTATAAAATGTTGATTATTTATACTAAGTTACTATCATAATATTAAAGTCTTAGTTTATATATACATTTAGAATACATATTATGCATATTTGTACTACTCTTGCACTTTTAATTAGATACTTTAACTAGTATATTATATAAAACTTATATGACATTTAGCAAAAATTGAAGCAAACTTTAAAATATACATATAAATGACGGTTACTAGTCAGTGTTAATTTCCAAAACACATATAAAATTAGTCCGTAGCTTGTGTATTTATATATAAATACACACAAGCTACTACTCTACTGTTTTAATTATTTAGGCTAACTAGTGACAAATAATGCACTATCTTGTATATATAGATGTAAAAAATCAATCTTATTTTCCCATCCCTATATCCAAGATAGTGCACCTCTTAATATCTATCTTATAGTTTTACTTACGCTTCTTCACCTTAGCGACAATTACAGTCATATCATCTTTTTCATTTCCATAATCATTATCTCTTGCTTCATTAACAATTATATCTGCAATTTTCTGTACATCATCTGTTCCGTATATCTTCTAACAAATATTTAAGCCACAATTCTTTATTTAAATATTCTTTATTAGAATCTAATATACCATCACTGCACATAACAATAATATCTCCATCTTGTAAATCCTTATCATATGCTTCTAAGTCAATATCTTCTAGTATTCCTGTTGGTAAAGATTCTGATTTTAATATTTGAACTTCATTTTCTCTTTTTATATATGTAGGACATGCCCCATTTTTTATAAATTCTATATTTCCCGAATACAAATCTAATATTTCTATATCTAATGTCGCATACATATCATCTTCATTGTTTGCAGATAAAGTTGAATTTATTAGTTTTATTGATGTATCTTTTTGAAATCCTGATGTTAATAATCTTTCTAACATTTTTATTGCTATTTTACTACTTTTTCTTGCTTCTGGACCTGACCCCATTCCATCACTTAGTGCAAGAAGATATTTTCCATCATCTAATTTTGTTTGAATACTTGTGTCACCAGAAACAGGTGAATTTTTCTTTTTTGCCTTTGCAACACCTACTTGCAGACTATATCTATCTTTTGAAATATATGTAAACATACAAGTTTCTTTATTTATTCTTAAACCACATTCTTGTTTTTGTAATACCATATCTTGATTTAAGACTTTAGATAAAATTTGTGCAACTTTCTTTGAATTACACTCTGTTCCATCCACATTTTCGCAAAGCCCTGTGTATAACGTAACATTATATCTTCCTGTTTTTTCTTGCTTTATATTAACATCTTTTATATCTACCTGTTTTTGCTTTAAAAACATTTTTATCTTTTCTTTTTCTTCTACAAATGCTTCTTTTGTATTTGGAGATATCTCTTCTGCTAAATTTGAAATGACCTCTGATACACCTTCTAATTGTGTTGATACATTCTTCTTACTTTCATCTATTTTTTTCTTCCATATAAAATTCAAATTACTTATGCGGTAAGAATAATTTATTGATTTTATTATTTTGCTCAATTCTTTTTCTAGAACTTCATTATTATCATCACCATTAAAGCCAACTATATAATTATTATGCATTGCGAAAATGTTCAATAAATCTTTTTTTGTCATAATCTCTTTTTCTAATAAGCATCTATAAATATCTTTTTGTATTTCATCATTATCATATATATCATCATATAAAATGTTTTCTTCTTGTCCTTCCAAACTATTTTTAAGCTCATTTATAAATATTTTTTTGTTATATTCTTCTTGTTTTTCTAATTCTTCATCATCGACGATAGTTGCGGCTGCTTCTTTATAGCTTTTAGCCATTTCTGATATTGTTTCTGAAATACTATTTAATTTATATATAGTTTCTTTATTTTCTTCTAGACTTTTTCCAGTTGTTTCTGGTAACAATTTATCTTTTCCAAATAAATCTCCAATTTCAATTCCAACATTTTTAGGAATTGCAAGTAATGCAATTGATGCAATTAGTATTTCTCTAAATAGTATTATTGGTACTACATTTCCATTCGCAACATATGTTAATAAAACATTACCAAGAATAAATCCTGCAATTACTCCGAGGCCTTCCAAACTTATTAAATAATCCTGCTACCATTCCTGCAATTGCATATGATGCTACCATAATTGGCTCTCCATCACTTATTATTCCTAAAACTACTCCTATTGTAATTCCTGCTCCTCCACCTACTAATATTCCGTGTTTCCAGCCTAAAATTAGTACAAGCAATATACTGCAAATATTTTTTAATGAAAATCCAAAAATTTGTATTGGCTCTAGAGCAAGTACTGCTATAGCGACAAGTAAGCTTGCCCCTATTACTTCTTCTATTGAATAGACTTTTTTATTCATATAATCTTTTATTACAGTAATTGAATTAGAAAATATCTTATAAAAGATGTATATTGCAATACTAATCATAATCGAAATTAGACAGTCATATAATAGAAATGTATTAAAAAATAATGGTATTAATGAAACAGCTAGACTTGAAAGAAAAAGATGAATGCCAATCCTTCTTTTTTCATTTGTTTCATTTACTACTTTAGGCCTTATAATATAAATACTTGCAAATAGAACTAAACTTGAAAAAATATATGTAAGTAATCCTTCTAGTCCAGAACCTACATATGTTCCGTGCTCCACATGTTATATATATAATGCCTATTGGAATTCCATTACTCATTGCTGCCGCAAGTATTGCAAGTCCGAATACAGATAGATTAATATCAGAGTCTAATCTAAAGTTAACCATTGATATTAAGAAACATATTATATATAAAACAATATTTTCTTTTGCAAGAATCTTATATAATACTCTTTTGATATTATCTTTTTTATCTAATTTTACATCCTCATTTTCTTGACTTTGTATGTCATCAAAGTCTTTTGTTATATTTTGAAACATCCTTACCACCCCATACTTCTAAAATTCTATGGTAATTTTAATACATAAACTATTAAATATTTGTCGCTTTTAATACATAGAATCCAAAAAGTTTTTTACAACTTGTGATATATTTTTATTATTTATTTTATATTTATTATTTATAACGCAAATTATGTTTTTTATTTTATCGTAAATTAGCTAAAAATACAATATTTGCTTTAATTTTTTAATACAAAAGTTGATTAATGATTTTGTTTCAATAATTTAATCAGAATTAATAATAATTAAACATTGTATTTCCCTAGGACATTCACACTTTCTATATGACTTAAATATACTATTATAACATACTAATATAAATATAGAATATATTATATAGAGGTGATAAGTCGTGAATAATAATTCAAATAATATTGATATATCCAAGCTTATGAATATGCTTTCAAAGATGGATAAAAAGCAATTAGAAGAAGGACTTAGCAAGGTAAGTCAAGTTCTAAATTCAAAAGACAAAGATAAAATAATTAATGAAATTACAAAAAATAATAAGTAGGTGATAATGTGAATGAAGATATGTCTGATATGATAAAGAACTTAAGTAGCATGCTTAATGGTAAAGAAATGCCTGAAGATATAAAAAATATTATTAGTAATATTGCTTCTAACAACAGTGATCATAATAACAGTAACCATCATACTGATAATTATTCTAGCAATAATCAACATGATGATGATATATCTTCAAATTCCAGAAGTAATAATTCTAATTTTAATGAAAAATCTACTCCTGATATTGACATAGGTATGATTTTAAAAATGAAACAAATAATGGATTCTATGAAAAACAATAAAGATGACCCCAGAGCAAACTTACTTTTATCTTTAAAACCTTATCTAAAAAATAGTAGACAAGAAAAGGTAGACCAATATATAAAACTATTTAATATGAGTAAAGTATTTGAAGTTATTAATCCTTTGGGTGGTGATACAAAAAATGGCATATAGTTACCCTTATTTTTATTCACCATCAAGGAGATATTCAAATTATAATTACAGATATCCAAACTATTATGAACAAGTATATAAATCATCTACTAAAGAATCAGTAAAAAAACATGAAAACAATGAATCTATTTCGGATAAAATTACTCAAGTAGAAGAAAGAAACAAAGCAGAAGAATCTAGAGAATGCTTCGAAATTTTTGGATTAAAACTGTACTTTGATGATATCTTGTTAATCTGTTTAATTTTCTTTTTATATAATGAAGGAGTGAAAGATCAATATCTCTTTATTTCATTAATCTTATTGCTACTTAGCTAAAACATAAAAAATGATGAAAAAATACATTTTTTCATCATTTTTATTTGTAATTAATATTTCTTTTTATATTACATACCATTTTAGCTTTATAATTTATCCTCCTAAAACTAAAGATGATAAGGTATAATCCCTACCATCTTATTTTTAAATCTATTTTTTATTAGAATAGTAAAACAACTATTTATTCAACAACAATTTTTCCATTTTCATCCACATATGCACTTGTCTTTATACTTCTTTCTTGAACCTCTTCTTTAGACCTCTCCTTTATAATATTGGAAATTCTAATTTGAGGTGCTTCTATTGAAGAGCAAGCAATAATAGCTTCCTTGTTTCCTTTTGCTCCTGCATGTGCTAGCCCCCTAAGTATTCCGAGAATTACTATATTCTCTCCTGCTATAACCTCGGCTCCACCATTTACATCTCCAAGTATTACTAAACTTCCTTCATATTCAATTCTTTGTCCGGGACCTAAGTGCTCCTCTATGAAATTTTGTTCTAGATACTGCAATTTCTTTATTAAATGCTTTCTTTATTCCATGTAACCCCAATATTTTGGGAGAATCAAAATTTATCTGTATATCTATTTTTTCTTTAATAGTATTCCCTATTTCTTCCATCTCTTCATTTGATAAAGCTTTGCCTGTAATAAATAAAGGAAAATCATTCTCTTTTCGTATTTTTTTTATCTCTGTTATTTTCTTTTTTAGTCCATCCAAAATATCTTTTCTAGTCATTTCCTCATTTATTTTCATCACTATTTCATTATTTTTTATAACCACTGATATACAATTTCTCATGATCTTACATTCCCTTCGCTAATATTACTTTATTTTATCTTACTGATTGCAAGCTTGAAATTGCAATCATATCTTCTGTAATTTCATTTGTATTCATCCCAAAATACTCTGCAAATATATCCCTTGCAACTTCTGCTGTATATCCACCATGTCCACCATTCTCAACTAATACTACTACTGCAATTTCTGGACTGTCAAATGGTGCGAATCCGTACAAACCAACCATTAGTTTTATTTCCTGCCTGAGCAGAACCTGTTTTTCCTCCAAGCTCTATCTTAAAATCTTTAAAGGTAGAATATGCAGTTCCTCCTGATTCACTTGTTACTCCTCTCATACCTTCAAGTACTGAATTTAAATTTTCTTTTTTTATATTTAAATTTTCTTCTTCTGCAATATCAGATTTTAGTTTGTTATTTGTAAATTCATTTATTTCTTCTTTTGAAACCTCTGTACCATCAGGATTTACAATTGTTTTTACTATACTAACATCTACTTGCTTACCACCATTAACTAACATACTTATATATTTTGCCATTTGTATTGGTGTGAAATTATTATAACTTTGTCCTATTGCTGCAGATAGAGTATCTCCTATATACCATGATTTATTATCTTTTTCTACTTTTTCTCTACATGCTAAGTCTCCACTTACTTCACTTGGAAGTTCTATTCCCGTTTTCTTACCTAATCCAAAATATGATGCATACTTTGATAATGTATCAATTCCCATTCTATAACCTGTTTCATAGAAAAAATAATTACAAGAATGTTTTATAGCATCTGAAACATTTAAATAACCATGACCTGAATGATAACTAGTATAGTACCAGCATACTGGTTTATGTGCTCTTGGATATACTCCTGTATCATTTATTTTCTCTGTTGGGGAAATCACTCCACTTTCTAACCCTGCAATTGCTGTTATCATTTTAAATGTCGAACCTGGCGCATATGCTCCACTAATTGCTCTATTAATTAACGGAGTAACTTCTGAATTAGTATATTCGTTATACTTTTCTGTACTTATTCCATCTACAAATAATTGTGGTTCATAATCTGGATAACTTGCTATTGCCAAAACCTCTCCGGTGTTAACATTCATTACAACAACTGCTCCAGCATTTGCATTACTTTTCTCTGCAAATCCTCCACTTGCAATTTTTTCAATATTTGCTTTTAACGATGATTCTGCTACTTTTTGTAAGTTAGCATCTATAGTTAATACTACATTTGACCCCGCTATTGCTTCTTTTGAAATATATTCATCTGTTGCAGCTCCATCTACAGACATATCAATCTGTCTTGTTCCATTTTTGCCTTTTAAATACTCTTCATATACATATTCTATACCTGTTTTTCCTATAATATCATTAAATCCATAATCATTCTTCCTAGACTTTAATTCGTCTTCTGTTATTTTTCCAACTGTACCTAATATATGGGACGCTAAAGTTCCTGATGGATATGAAACAGATGGTTTAGTTACAATATCCACTCCAGGAAAACTTATATTGTTCTCTGATAATTTTAAAACACTTTCTCTGCTAATTTTTTTTGCCAAAGTAACAGCTCTTGTATTACTATATCCATTACGAGCTATCTCATATCTCATTACTATTATTTTTCTTACATTTTGAATATTTTCTTCTGATATTTGATATTTTTGTTTAAAGTAATCAAAACACTGCTCTGCAGAATATTGTTCGTCAATGTTGTTTGACTTTTTCCATGACTTTGATTCTGAATCTCCAATGGAAAACTTATATGGATCTATTTGTATTGGAAAATTATCTATGTAATTATCACCGTTTTCTTCCAAAAGATTAGTTATTTTTAATAATGTATTATTTAGAGTTTCATTATCTATTTTTGTTTTATATAACTCTAAACTAAAATTCATTTCTGTTGTTACTAACTTATTTCCTGTTCTATCTACAATTTCTCCTCTTGCAGCTTCTAATGTAGTTTCTCTAGTTAATCTTGTATTAGACTCTCTTCTATAATCTTCTCCTTTTATTATTTGCAAATTGAAAAGTTGAACTAATAAAATTACTCCTATAGCATATACTAACATTGATATAATATTATATCTTATTTTATGTTCATTTGATTTTGTTTTGTCCAATTTTTCACCTTCTTTTTTAAAAATACCTTGTTAATATCTTTTGCTCTTTAAATGTCTCTTCTAATAAGGTTCCCAAATTTTGTATAATAGGATATATTATTATTGTTAATAGTGCATTATATATAGCTTCTATCATTAGTATTTTTATAAATGAAATTAATTCCAAATTAATAGATAATTTAAATACACTTAATATATATATACCAAATTCATATATAATAGTAGTACTTATAACCATAATCATAATAGTCATTCTATTGTCTTTGGAAAAATTTTTATCATACATATCTGCTATTATTAATATAATAACAAACATAATGCTTGATATTCCTATTATTTTTCCTCCTAGTAAATCTAATACTATTCCCAATATCATTCCAAGTGGTATTCCGCACTTTTTTTCCTGCAAATAATCCGTACTATCAACATTAATAATATAAACAAATTTGGTTTTACTCCTGCTATATTAAACAGATTAAAAAAATTAGCCTGAAGAAAATATATAACAAAAAACATTAGTATTATGACAATTACACATGCTACTTTTTTCAAGGACATTCACCTCTTTGTTGAAAAAGTGTCAAAAGGGACGGGGCATATTGACACTTTTAGTAATTATTATTTATTAGTAATTGATATTTGAAAAAGTGTCAATATGCCCCGTCCCTTTTGACACTTCATTTATTGGTAATAACTAGTACAGTTTCTAATTTTGAAAAATCTACAGCAGTTTCTATATTTACATATCTATCTGTTATATTTTTCGTATTTATTACTTGTTTCACTGTACCAATGTGTATTCCTTTAGGATATATACCACCAATTCCAGATGTTTCTATATTATCTCCTTCTAACAAATTAGCATCTGTTGGAATATATGTTCCCTTTAATAAAGAATCATTGTCTAATGTACCTCTTACGATAATTCCATCTCTTGTTGTCTTAATTATACTACTTACTGAACTTGAAGTATCTATTATTGTTTGTACTTTGGCTGTAGTATCTGTAACTGATATAACATGTCCAACTAGTCCTTTATCCGCAATAACTGTCATATTTACATCTATACCATCTTTTTTTCCAGCATTTATCACTATTACTTTACTATAGTTTCCTAAATCTCTTTGAATAACATTTGCTGGCAGTGTAGCATATTCTGAATATTTATCTTTTAAATTTACATATTCTTTCAAACTCTCATTTTCCGCTTTTACTATCTCTAGTTCTCTAACTTGTTTTTCTAAATCACTGTTTTTTTTCTTTAAATCGTCATTCTCACTTTTAAGATTATCTATATTTGAAAAAAATGTATCATTCCCAGCTATTTTATTTTTTAAATATGTTAAACCGTTTTGAACAGGCATTACTAATGAACTAAATGCATTGCAGGCATACGACCATTTTTCTAATTTTAGGTTTGATAATACTATTAAGATTATCAATATAATAATTGTTATTATTATTCCTATTAATCCATTATTTGCCTTTCTTTTATACATAACATTTCCTTTCTATCTTTTTCTTCTTGCATTTATTAGTACTGCTTTTAATTTCTCTAAATCTTCTAATGTTTTACATGCTCCTTTAGCCACACAATCTAATGGGTCTTCTGCTATATATACTGGCATTCCTGTTTTTAAACTCAATAACTTATCCAGATTTCTAATTAAAGCCCCTCCTCCTGCAAGAACGATTCCTTTCTCCATAATATCTGATGCAAGTTCTGGTGGAGTTCTTTCTAATGTTTGTTTTACAATTTCAACTATTTTACTTATTGATTCTTGCATAGCTTCTTCTATACCGAGATGATGTTATAATTACATTTTTAGGAAGTCCAGTACTCAAGTCACGTCCTCTTATTTCCATGCTCATATCTGTCATAAGTGGCATGGCACATCCAATTTCCATTTTTATTTGTTCTGCTGTTGTTTCTCCTATTGCTAAATTCATCTCTCTTTTAATATAATTAACTATATCTTCATCTAGTTCGTCACCTGCAACTCTTAAAGAATTGCTTACTACTACCCCACCTAACGATATTACAGCAACTTCCGTTGTTCCACCCCCGATATCAACAATTATACTTCCACTTGGTTCTGCTACATCAATACTTGCTCCTATTGCTGCTGCCATTGGCTCTTCAATTAAATATACTTCTTTAGCTCCTGCTTGTAATACTGACTCTTCAACAGCTCTTTCTTCTACTTCAGTAATACCTGATGGAACACCAACTACCACTCTTGGTCTTCCTGCATTATATCTTTGACATACCTTTTTTATTATATTTTTTAACATTAATTGTGTAGCTGTAAAATCTGCAATAACTCCATCTTTCATTGGTCTTACTGCTTTTATTGTATCTGGAGTTCTTCCGAGCATCTCTTTTGCTTCATGTCCAGTTGCAAGTATGTTCCCACTTTTTCTATCTATAGCAACAACTGAAGGTTCCTTTAATATAATTCCTTTTCCCTTTAAAGTAACTAATAGATTAGCTGTACCTAAATCTATCCCTATATCTTTTGATACAAAATTAAAAAAATTCATACTAATTCCACGATCCTTTCTTTGAAAAAACGCTCTCATACTTACCATCTCCTATGATTATATGATCTAAGAATTTAATCTGCATAATATTACTACATTCATATATTCTATTTGTAATTTCTATGTCTGCTTTACTTGGACTTGGATCTCCACTTGGATGATTATGTACCATAATCATTTTGGGAGCATTCATTTTTACAACTTCTGTTAATACATCTTTTGGACTTATATTAACAAAATCCGTTCCGCCAATAGCAATATCTTCTATTTTTAGTACATTATTTTTTACGTTTAGTATTACAATTTTTACTATTTCTCTTCTTTCGTATCTTAACTCCTCCATAAGCATGTCTGCAATATCTTGACTACACTTTATTTTCAAATTTGTAATATCAACTGGTTTTGACATTCTTTTTGCAAGTTCACATACAGCTTTTAACTGAATTGCTTTTACTCTTCCTATCCCCTTTATATTCATATATTCTTCTACTGAAATATCTTGCATAAACCTTAAGTTATTTTCATAAGTTTGCTTTTTTAATTTAAGTATTTTATTTGCTAAATCTATAGAAGTATGTTCTTTTGTTCCATTTTTTATTATTATTGACAAAAGTTCTGCATTTGATAACTTACTTTCCCCATATAGCTGTAATTTTTCATAAGGTCTTTCTGATTCGGGTAATTGTTTTATAGTCATAAAAATCCTTTCAAGTATCGTGCCCTTTTAAATTTAAAAATAATAGTGGCATAAAAAACTTGAATGTTTTACAAAATATTCATGCCACATTTTTATTTATATACCAATACTCCAAATATTATTAAAATTGGTGTATAACTTTTTATATCCTATATAAAGTAATCAAATAAGATTTTACTTTAAAATTAAATCTTTCTATAAATAAAAATTGATAATATCATACCTATAATACTTGCTATATTCATTTTAAATGTTAATCCAAATGTTATTCTCATAATACTTAAATCCAATTCAAGTGGATTCGATAATCCAAAACTGTTACCATATGCAAGCCACCATAAAAAATCTACCTTTGAAGCTAATTCTCCTAATAATCCTCCTACAACTAATCCAGATAATATAAATATAATTAGTATCCATATATTTTTTTCTCTTGTTGCCATAATTCCTCCTATTTTTCTTATGTAAATTTTATACTCTTTTGACTTTCCTTACGGAAACCTTTTTTATACTTTTCATATTATATATTGGTTTTTCTTTTTTTTCAATACATATATACAATTTTTTCCTGTATTTTGCTTTCTTTTTTATAAAAAGTATGATATTCTATTTAGTACATTTTTTTATAAATTTAATATAATATATTGATAATATTCTTTACCAAATATTTCTCATTTATTTTTTACTAAATTAGTTGTATAATTATATTATAAATATATATGGAGGCTATAATAATGAAATTTGAAAAACTTAATGAAGATAAAATAAGAATAACTCTAAGTTCTCAAGACTTAGCAGAAAAAGATATTGATTTTCATTCTTTTATGTCTAATTCTATAAAATCGCAAGATCTATTTTTAGACATTTTAGAAGAAGCTGAAAAAAAAGTAGGTTTTGTAACCAAAGATTATAAAGTTAGAATCGAAGCATTAGCAATGAATGATGGTGATTTTATTTTTACTGTAACTAGATTTTCTCGGAAGCAAAGAAAAAGATTTAGCCAAATCTTCTAAATTAAAATTTAAAAGAAAAAAAGTAAATACCAATAGTGAAGAATTAGTTTATAAGTTTTTTTCATTTGATGATTTCTGCAATTTTACTAATTTTATTAATAATGCTAATATAAAAAGCATAAATTTAGCTTCCAAATCTATAATATTATATAAATATAAAGGATTATATTACTTAGTTTTTTCACATATTAATCCTGATTATAAATATAATAAAAAATTATTTAGTTTATTAACCGAATTTAGTACATATCAAAATAATCCTGAATTATTCTCAAGAAAACTATGTGAATGTGGAGAAGTTATCATAAAAAATAATGCTATAAAAATATGTCAAAAATATTTTACTAAAAAATTCTAAAACCTGTTTATATAACGTGTAATATATTGCTTTTGTAATATTTTTCATTTAAAACATATAAAAAAACAATAAGTACTTTTTATAACTACTTATTGTTTTTTATATAATTAAATTTTATATCTATAATATGTATATCTTTTATTTCTAAAATAACACAGAATATTTGCAATATGTTTTCTTTTTTTACTTATATACATAATTTTGTGGATTTTGTGCAACACCATTTATTCTTACTTCAAAATGTAAATGATTTCCTGTTGATATACCTGTAGACCCAACTTTTGCAATCACTTGTCCCTGCTTAACATTTTCCCCTTTAGATACTAGTAACTGGCTACAATGTGCATAATATGTTTGTACACCATTTCCATGTGATAATATTATATAATTTCCATATCCATCATTTTTATTTCCAGAATGTACCACTGTTCCTGAAGCTGCTGCCTTTATAGGTGTACCTTTTGGAGCACCTATATCAATTCCTTTATGGTTATCTCTAGATCTTACACCAAATCTTGATGTTATAGTTCCTGTAGTAGGTGTAATAAAGTCAATTCCTATATTTGCTGATTTTGAGGAACTGCTCTGTGTAGACTTAGATGTTGTAGTAGCACTACTTTTAGTACTTGCAACTTTAACTGGCTTTACTTCCTTATACATATTATTTACACAATCCTCTACGCTAGAAAATTCCTTACATTCTGTTTCATATTTTTCTAATATACTAATACTTTCTTTATTACTACTATTCTTCTCTTTTAACTTACTTATAACTTCTTCAGCTTGCTTAAAATCTGATACATACATTTTTTCTTCGTCACCTTCTAATATGGCATACATTTTGTAATATGTCTCACCAGATGTGACTACCTGATTATATATTTCATCTTCATTTGTATCTATATCTCTTTTTATTAAGCATAAATTATATTGTGGCATATCATCTATTTTTACAAATGCTATATTTTCTTTATCTCCATTTTGTGCATAATCATTAATTCTAGATTGTAATCTAGTTTTACTGTTACAATACCCTATAAATTTTCCATTATAACTTACGCTGTATGTAGGTTTATATGTAGAAAAAATCACACCAATTATTATGATAATTGGTACAATACATAAAATAATAAACTTTGTCCCTAGTCTTAAATATAACTTTGCTTTATCTAATATTAACATTTTTATTCTCCTTTTAGTGTATTACGGATTTTATAATATTTTATATTTTTTAACAAAGTTTATATAATCCTATTTTCGCTTTTTTTCGACTTTTCTATATTATTTTTACGCTATTAACAATAGTAAACTCTATTTTTCGCTTTTTTTATAAAGAAATCGACTATTTTTAGCACTTTCTAAATACAATAATTCACTGTTAAATGGCTTATATATAATATATTCATCCATATTATAAAATTTTGATATTATCTCCTATTCTATTTACACAAAAAAATTGGTTAAAACTTAAATAAAATATAACTCGAAATATTCTCTTAAAATCATAATATCTCTTGATATACTTTACTATATTTTAACCAATCTTTATATTATTTTTTTTATTGTTGCAATTCTGTTTTAACTGCTTGTATCTCTGTAACAGAAGCCTTTGCTGCTGGCTTATAATACCCTTTTGTTTCTGCTACTTTAAATAATTCATATTGAAAGCTTTCATCATTATTTCTAATTTGTTGTATAGTTTGTCTTAATCCCATATCTTCTGTTTCAGATATCACACCTTGATAAGTAGTAAGTTCTGACTTTACACCATTTAATATATCATTAACCATTGTTTTTTCGTCCATAATATCCTCCTATTAGTTATTTAAAAATGACATTAATTTTTGTTTTGTATTTAAAGCATCTTGTGCTGACTTTGTAAATAGTTGTTTTATTTGTGGATCTACTGC
The DNA here is from genome assembly GCA_900557195.1 of uncultured Clostridium sp. Taxonomy (GTDB): domain Bacteria; phylum Bacillota; class Clostridia; order TANB77; family CAG-508; genus CAG-492. The sequence continues at coordinate 31,466 of USRT01000015.1, read as the reverse complement.
TTGAGAAGCATATGTGTTTAATTTCTGGTATGATGTTTCGTGAGCACCAATTAAATGTCTTAAATTTTGAAGTTCTACTTGTGTCAAATTTGCCATATTTAATCATTCCTTTCTTAATTATTATATTTAGATTATTTCCACTTAAACTGTTTTTATTCATATAAATTGTTTTAACATTTGATGCACAAACAAAGGACGTTTAATGACAAACGTGAACGTTTTTGGATGGAGTTAAAAACATTAGGGACAGGGTTAAATGTTCTACAATGTTTATATTATTTGCAATCCAGCAAATTTAGCCATTAATCTTTTATTACCTACCTTGTCAAAACATATATCTACTTTTAAGTCCTCTCCTTCTTTTTCCACCTTATTGATTGTACCTTCTCCAAACTTTTTATGATAAACTCTTTGTCCAGATTTATACATATTTATATCTACTTCTTTCTTTGCTTCAAAAGATTTTAAAAAGCTCTCTGCTGTTCTAAACGCAAATCCATTTGAAGATTTATTTTTATCTATGTTCGCTGCTACATTTTGTACTTTTGAATCTTCTACTTTGTATGTTTTAATTTTTCCTCCAGCTACTCTGCCATATTCCCATTTATATGAACCATCTTCAAACTTGTCTTCTGTTTTTTCTCCTATAACATCATCATATCCATCTAGTAATTCTCCTGGAATTTCTTTGATAAATCTAGATATAGAGTTATAACTTGTAGAACCAAAAATAGTTCTTCTTTTTGCACATGTTAAGTACAAATATTGTTTTGCCCTTGTAATACCTACATAAAATAATCGTCTTTCTTCTTCTAATTCTTTTGGTTCTCCTATAGATTTATATCCTGGAAAAATTCCTTCTTCCATTCCTACTAAAAATACTGTTGGAAATTCCAATCCCTTTGCGCTATGAAGTGTCATTAATGTTACGGATTCTTCAGTTTCTTCCATATTATCTATATCACTTGATAATGTTATACCTTCCAAAAACTCAGCAAGTGTATTATCTGCAGATTCTTCTTCAAATTCCATTGCAACAGTTAAAAATTCATCTAAGTTTTGTATTCTAGATTCTGCTTCTATTGTATTTTCTAGTTCTAAAGCCTTTGTATAGCCTGTCTTTTTTAGAGTCTCTTTAATTAATTCAGAAATCAACATTTTATCTTTGTTTGCTCTTAATTCTTCTATTACCTCTATAAATTCTCTAGAATTTATAAAAACTCTATTTAAACCATAGCTTTCCGCATTCTTAATAATATCATACATTGATTTTCCACTTTGTTCTGAGATCTGTGCAATATTATCTAAGCTTGTTTTTCCAATTCCACGCTTTGGTTCATTTATTATTCTTTTTAAAGACATATTATCTGATGTATTAAATATCAACCTTAAATATGCAATTATATCCTTTATTTCTTTTCTTTCATAGAATTTTAAACCACCTATAATTTTATATGGAATATCTTCTCTTCTTAAAATATCTTCTATTGCTCTTGATTGTGAGTTCATTCTATAAAGAATTGCAAAATCTGAAAATTTAAAATATTCCTCAGTTTTTAAAAATCTTATCTGATTAATTATATATGTAGCTTCATCATATTCGTCATTTCCACTATATATAAATGGTATATGCCCCTCACCATTTTCTGTCCACAATTTTTTATCATATTTAGCTTCGTTATTTTTAATTACTGCATTAGCAGCTTTTAAAATATTTCCTGTACATCTATAATTTTGTTCTAATTTAATTATCTTAGTACCTGGAAAATCTTTTTCAAAATTTAAAATATTAGAAATATCAGCACCTCTAAAAGAGTAAATTCCTTGGTCATTATCTCCTACAACTGTTATATTTCCATATCTAGAGGCTAAAATTGATACTAACATAAACTGTGATTTATTAGTATCTTGATATTCGTCTACTAATACATATTTAAACTTTTCTGTATAATATTCCAATACATCTGCGTTCTCTGTTAGTATTTTTATTGTATAATTAATAATATCATCAAAATCTATTGCGTTATTTTCTTTTAATCTTCTTTGATATAGCTCATAAACTTTACCAATCGTTTCTCTTCTATAATCATTTGCGTATTTTACCATATATGCTTTTGGTTCTAACATTTCATTCTTTCCATTACTAATTTCTGATAAAACAGCTCTATCTGTAAACATTTTATCATCAACTTTAAGTTCTTTTAGACATTCTTTTATTAAAGTTCTTTGGTCAGATGTATCAAAAATTATAAAAGAATTATCAAATCCTATTCTATCTATATATCTTCTTAATATTTTTACACATATTGAATGAAATGTCCCCATCCAAATATCGTTTGCTTGCTCTCCCACTAAATTCTCTATTCTTTGTTTCATTTCATTTGCTGCTTTATTTGTAAATGTAATTGCTAGTATATTCCATGGTTTTACATTTTTATTTTGCATTAAATATGCAATTTTATGTGTTAAAACTTTTGTCTTTCCACTTCCTGCGCCTGCTATTACAAGGCTTGGACCTTCTGTATTTTCTACGGCTTCTCTTTGTTTATTATTTAATTCTCTTAATAAATCTTGCATGTTTATTTTTTATGATATATTTAATATCTTAAATATATCATTTACTCCTTTCTATATTTTTTTTTTATGTTTTTTATTATTAATAATATTATCTCTCTTTTGCTTATATGTTCATTACTTTATAATTCAAATTCAATTAATTAATAATATTTTCTATCTTATCTATAGTTTTATCTATACACATTTTTATTTCTTCAGCACAAAATAGAAAAGTATCTAAATTATATCCCCATGGATCTTTTATATCATAACTTTTATTTTCATCTACTTCTTCTGCATATTCCTTCATAGTATATACCTTGTCTTTTACTTCTGGATACATATGCATAACACTAATTTTATGTGATATAGTAGCACACAATATTAAATCCATTTCTAATATATTTGAATTTGCAATATTAGTTGAACGGTGATATCTTAAATCTATATCATTTATTTTCATAGCCTCTATTGCATTATATGAAGCAAAATCTCCATTTTCAGCAAAAGTTCCTGATGAATAAACTTCTATATCTAACCCGTCTCTTTTTAACTTCTTCTTTCATTATTGCTTCGGCCATTGCACTCCTACAAATATTGCCTGTACATATAAACATTATCTTCATCAAAATTTCCCTTTCTTTGTCATTTTCCTCATTATAGCAACTATTTTTTTGAAATGCAATTAACATTTACTAAATATTGAAATTTATATGATATATATTATTTCCAAATTACTTGTATCTACTATTTTATATAATAGTAGAAAAAATTCCTAATATAAATCCAATAATATTTCCTATAGCATTCATTCTTCCTTTATATAATTTATTTGATTCTGGTATTAACTCTCCTGAAACTATATATAACATTGCACCTGCTGCAAAAGCAAGACACATTGCTATTATACTTTTGGAAATAGTTCCTATTATTGCTCCAAAAAATGCTCCAAGCCCTGTAGTAACTCCTGATAAAACTACATAGAATATTACTTTACTGGTTTTTATTCCTCCATTTTTCATAGGAACTGCCATTGATATACCTTCTGGTATATCATGAAGTGCTATTGCTATTGCTAAAGAATATCCTAATTTTAATGAAGCCTCAAACCCTGATCCAATTGCAAGTCCTTCTGGAAAATTGTGTATTGCTAAGCCGATACTTACAATAATACCTGTTTTTAATAAACCATTTTTACTTTTTAATATTGAGTTATTATTTGTAAACTTTTTATCAACTAATACATCACAACATATCATACATATTATTCCAAGAATAATTCCTAATAAAACATTGTATATATCAGATATCCCTAAAGCCTCTGGTACTAGCTCAAAGCAAACAATTGCTGTCATTAATCCAGATGCTAGTGATAAAATAAATCCTAAAAATTTTTTAGATTGTGTTTTTAAAAGCACCCCCAAAACTCCTCCTAAAGTTGTTCCAAATGTGCCAAAAAATAATCCCAATAATGTAGTTTTTAATAATTCGTTCAAAATAAATACTCCTTTAAAACAAACTTTATATTAGTTTATTTTAAAGGAGTTATTTTATGAATATTTTTATCTTTCTTTATATTTAAATTTTCTCATTATAATTTCAATTACAACTGCAACTATAAGTAACATAAAGCTAATGTATATATTATCACCAGTTTTTACATTATATTGAATTTCCTTCTCAGATACTTCATTTTCCTTAATTTCATTATTTGTATTTTCATCTGGTGTTTGTGGTTGTTCTTTTTCAAGCTGTTCATCTGGTATCTCTGGCTCTTTTATATCTACGTCAACTATGTGTGTATTAGTTACATCATATCCTTTTACTTCTGATGTGTATCCTTCTACTTTGTCTTCTGTTATTGTATATTCTATTTCTTTTCCATTTGCAAATTTATCAAGATTTTCGAAACTCCATTTCCATTCATCTTCTTTTGTTACTGTCTTGCTCTCTACTTTTGTTCCATCTGCAAATAAATTGATTGTAATGCTTTCTGGTCTTACTCCATCTTGGTTTTCTGCATCTTCCCAAGTTTTGCTTCCTTTTACTTCTACTTTTTCTGTTATATGTGTATTTGTTACATCATATCCTTTTACTTCTGATGTGTATCCTTCTACTTTGTCTTCTGTTATTGTATATTCTATTTCTTTTCCATTTGCAAATTTATCAAGATTTTCGAAACTCCATTTCCATTCATCTTCTTTTGTTACTGTCTTGCTCTCTACTTTTGTTCCATCTGCAAATAAATTGATTGTAATGCTTTCTGGTCTTACTCCATCTTGATTTTCTGCATCTTCCCAAGTTTTGCTTCCCTTTACTTCTACTTTTTCAATTTTATGTGTATTTGTTATATCATATCCATTTACTTCTGATGTGTATCCTTCCACTTCATTTTCTGTTATTGTGTATTTTATCTTAATATCTCCATCGTATTTGTCAAGATTTGTAAAGCTCCACTTCCATTCATCATCTTCTGTTATTACTTTACTTTCTTTTAACTCTTCATTAGCATATAAATTAACTGTAATACTTTCTGGTCTTATTCCATCTTGGTTATCACAATCATCCCAAGTTTTAGAACCTTGAATTTCTTCTAATATTGTTTCACCAATTTGTACATAACCATTACTTCCAATTCCACCACCACGTGTATTTGAATAATTTCCAGTTATTTTTACAGAAGCTAGTTCTCCTGTAATATCTAAGTTTTCTGCATTAGAGTTATCTATAACTAATCTTGTTTCTGGTAACATATTTACTAAATCATCTGGTGTAATTTCTCTATTAATATCATTCCAATTATTTATACCTCCACCCATTGCAAATTGTGATATAAATACTTTAGAATTATTTCCATAACCAGTTTTTAGTGTTGAATCCACATAAATTTGTGATGTGCCATTATTTTCATATATTGTAGCCTTTTCAGGATAAATGTATATTGTAGAAGTTCCACAACCTGCAATTCCTGCACCTTCATTTCTTTTGGCAGTATTATTACTTATATATGCACTTGGAATATAAAGTTTTCCATCTTCATATCCTTTACCTCCATTTACATATATTCCTCCACCTCCATATTCACCTGACACACCTGAAATAAGTACGTCATATCCACAAGAATTATTTGTAATTTCTCCACTATTAATTGTTGCTGTACTAAGGCATTGAATATAAATGCCTCCGCCACTTCCTCCAAATCCGTTAGCATTATTAGAAGAAATTTTTCCTCCATTCATAACAAGTGTAGCTCCACTAACGCCAGTATACATTTTGTCGTTTCCAACCATAATGCCTCCACCAATTCCGCGTGAGTCCATACTTTCGTTAGATGAAATTTCTCCATTATTTATGGTAAGTAAAGCACCATCCATAACAGCAATACCTCCACCAGCTGCAGAGTCATCTGATACCATTATTGCTTTATTGTTACTTATAGAACCTCCATTAAGATCCATTGATACCTTAGATCCCCATAATTCGATTCCTCCACCATACCAACTTGTATTTCCTGATATTTCTCCACCTGTCATATTTATATGTCCGTCATTGTAACAATATATTGCTCCTCCACCTTCTATATAAGAATTTTGTTTTGTATGTTTATTATTAGTAAGCTTTGTACCATCTTCTATATTAAGTGTTCCATTAGATTCTACCTTTATGAGTGCACTATATGCTTCTACCTTATCACCTTGTCCATCCATAACTATATCTTTTAATGTAAGCTCTCCTGTTACTTTAACTAAATATTTAGTAAATCCTTTATAACGTAATAGTGATACTTCTCTTGGTAATGACCATTCTTCATTTCCAGTAACAGTTATAGTACCTGTTACAAAAATACCATCAATTTTCTCTTTTAATTCTTGAGACATATTTTCATAAACTTCTTTTGCTTTCGCAAATGTTTTTACTGGACTATTTGCATTCATTCCATTGTTTGTATCATCTCCAGTTTCTCCATTTACAAATATACCATTCATTTTATGAGCAACTATATTTCCATCTTCATTTACCATAACAATTACAAGAGGATCTGCATCTATAATACTAATTTTTTCAATCACTTCTTGTGAAAGATTTTTTGTCGCTTTTATTAAAATAACATCTTGTGTTTCTAACTTTCCTTGATCTTCTGAACTTAATTTAAAGTTAATTTTATCTGTATTAAATTCTTCTCCTGCTTGTACAGACTTACCTGTTCCCAAATAAACTGTATTAATTGCTACATTTGAATTTAGTACTAAACTTTCTCCATTATGTTCAATATCAGAAATTGTACCATTTCCTGTAATATTTACATTTACACCTTCTTGTATTGTTAGTGCCTTTGTATCTACATTATTGCCATTCCATTTACGATCATTTAAATCTATTGTGATATTTTTTTCATCACTTAATACTACACTTTCTTCTATAACACCATTTGCAACTAATTTAATAGTATCGCCACTATTAGCCTCTTTAATTGCTTCATTAATTGTTGTGAATTTTATTCCAGATTCCGCTGAATTTTTCAGTTCAGCAACAGTACGACCTTTTTCATTTGAGGCATTATATATATCATAAGACTTTGAATCGCTAGATGTTATATTAATACTTCCCTCAATCTCTTTATATTTCTCTTCTCCAGTATCTGATAAATTGTAGTGTGCCCAATAATACTCATCAAAGCTGTTTGTTCCATCTATCATAGATACAGGTGCAAGAAGACTAACATTTTTAGTTCTATTTACAATTATATCATGTGCAAAAACTGTTAATTTATATGTATTATTAGCTTTATTATTATAGATTGCTCCACTATTCATAATCAATGTTGTATCACTTGACCATATACCTACACCACCACATTTATATCCTATATTGTCCTTTACAACTGTATTATTAAGTGTAACATTACCATTTTGAATAGAAATTCCACCTGCTACATTATTTGATGATTCAGAATTTGCATAGTTCCCTGAAATCAAACAATTATCTAATTGAACATTACTGTCCATACCTGTAATACATATTCCTCCACATTCTGCTTTGGAATTCTTACCATTAGAAATAACTTTCAAACCATCTGCAGTCACAGTTGATTCATATACATATATACCACCTACACGAGTTGCATAACTTGCTGTTTGTTCATTATTTGATACTTCGCAATTTTTAATTGAAACAACAGAATCTGTTATAGATAATCCTCCACCACTTGTTGTTCCTGAGTTATTACTAATTACTGAATTTATTGCTGTAAAATTACCATCTGATACATATACTCCTCCACCATATCCTGCAGCAATATTTTCTGTAATTGTCATATTTTCAATAGTTAATGTAGCATATCTACAAAAAATTCCAGCTCCACGCTTATACCATACACCTCCAGAATTGGCATTTGCACCTTTAATTGTACCATTTTTTATAGTAACATTGCTATCTGCATTTGTTATTCTTATTGCTTGAAAACCACTTTCTACAGTAAGTATATGATTTTTTAAATCTAATATATATTTATTAGGTGTTTCAAAAATAATACTTGATTGCATTTTAATATCTTTATTTAATTCTATTATCATATCTACTGTAGCATTTTTTATTACATCATTAATTTCAGTAAAAGAACAAGAATATTTTTCTTCTTCTGCATTTGTATAATAGTATGTAAAGTCTCCCTCTGTTACTTCTGCTGTTTTAGCTACTTTATTAGCTTTAGCAGTTATAGAATTATTTGTTTCTTCACCTATCTCACTTTCTATTTCATCAGATGAATTACTATCATTTGTATTAACTATTGTTGAACCTTTACTACTATCATCTGAAATTATTGATTTTGAATCAATTGAGTCCAGCTCATTTGTATCTGACTCATTTAATCCTTGAGCATCTGCTTTCAATTCTTTAGTTTCTGGAGTTTCTGCTACTTGATTTGTCACCTCTGAAACTTCTGTTATTAGCTTATCTGCATCTTCTATTTCTTCTGCAAAAGTCTTAAATACGCTTATGTTTATAGATGATAATATTAAACTAACTACAAGAAATACAATAGCAGTTTTTCTAATATACTCTTTCATATATTTCCTCCTTTCATAATCTATATAAATTTTATAATATTTTTTATACAGCTTTCAATACATTAAATCTCCAATATTATAATTATATTTAGGGAAGTAAGGATTTACACGAATATTACATTTTCATGTATTTTTGATAACAAATCAAAATTTTATATTAATCATCACTAGAATATTAAAATAAATCTACTAATTCATATTATGATTTGGTTAACATATTTCCTTTTCTTATATTGTTTTGTTTAATGTTTATTTTTTCACTTATAAACTATATCTTTTTTTATGTGAATTATTTCTATTGATGAGTTAAAATCCTTTATATTTATATATATATTTACATTGACTTGTTATATTGATTTTGATTTAATATATATATTTATGTAGACAATCTACTTTACTTAAAATACTTTATATTTTCTTTTTTAAAATTTATTAACTTTTGTAATATTTTCGTAATAATATTATTATGTATAAATTTATATTATAAAAGCGCATAAGATAGGTATTATATACTATCTATGCGCTTTATTTTATTTTACATTAATTATTCTTCATTTCCCTTTAATCTTTCTGCACGATCTGCAGCTATTAAATTATCAATCATCTCATCTAAATTACCGTTTAAGAAATCGTCCATTTGATATATACTCATTCCTATTCTATGATCTGTAATTCTTCCTTGAGGATAATTATATGTTCTTATTTTTTCGCTTCTGTCACCAGTCCCTACTTGAATTTTTCTTTCATTTGCAAGTTTTGCATCTCTTTCCGCTCTTTCCTTTTCGTAAAGTCTAGATTGTAACAATTTCATAGCATATTCTCTATTTTGTAATTGTGATCTTTCAGTTTGACATTCTGCTATTATACCTGTTGGAATATGAGTTAATCTTACAGCTGACGAAGTTTTATTAACATGTTGACCACCTGCACCAGATGCTCTATATACATCCATTTTTATATCTGCAGGATTAATCTCTATTTCTACATCTTCTACAACTGGTAATACTGCAACAGTAGCTGCAGATGTATGTATTCTACCACTACTTTCTGTATCTGGTACTCTTTGTACTCTATGTCCACCACTTTCGAACTTTAATCTACTATATACGCCTTTACCTGTTACCATAAATGAAATTTCCTTATATCCACCCAGTCCTGTTTCATTCTCATTTAATATATCCATCTTCCAATGTTTTCTTTCTGCATACATAGAATACATTCTAAATAAAGTTCCTGCAAATAGAGCTGCTTCATCTCCACCAGTTCCTGCTCTTATTTCACATATTACGTTTTTATCATCATCTGGATCTTTTGGAATTAATAATACCTTTAGTTCCTCTTCTATTCTTGGCAGTTTTTCTTTTGCATCTAACATATCAGCTTCTGCAAGTTCTTTTAGCTCTGGATCATTTAACATTTCCTTTGCTTCTTCTAATTGCTTTACTGTATTTTTATATTCTCTATACTTTTCTACAATTGGTTCCAATTCTGAATGTTCTTTCATAAATTCGCGCCATTCATTTTGTTTAGAAATAATTTCTGGATCACTTATTTTTCCGTGTTAGTTCAATATATCTTTTTTCTACGTCTTCTAATTTTTGAAACATTTTTATTATCTCCTCTTTAACATATTTTTCAGGGTATATCTATTATATATCAAAAAAGGCATATTTTCAAGATATATGGTCATATATATTTAATTATTTAATTCTATAAAATTATAATTTATATCCATTTTATTCAAAATTTCTTTTTCCCTATTTGTACATGTAAACAAAATAATCTGATTTTCTTTAAAGTTTTCTACTAAGAATTTCAAAGTATTTTCTAATCTTTCATCATCATAATAAGCAAATGCCTCATCTAAAATAATTGGCATATTTTCATCAGAAATCTCTTTCGCCATTGATAATCTTAAAGATAAATATAATTGCTCTATTGTACCACCACTTAATCTTTCTGCAGACACATATTCTCCATTTGGCAATTCTACGATAAGTCCATCTTCATCATTAACTGTAACTTTTTTATATTTACCATTAGAAATTTGCATTATGTTATCTGATAAATTTGATGTAAACTTAGGGGTTACACTATTCTTCATTTTTTCATATGCTTCTCCTAATAAAATTCTTGCTGTATTTATCTTATTATTTTTCTCTTTTAATTCTTCATAGTTCTGCTTTTCTATTTCTAATAATTCCTGTGTATTAACTAAATCCTCTAAATTATTTATTATATTTTTTTTATTTAATTGTAATGTATTTAAATTTAATTCTTTTTGTCTAATTAAATTCTGAATATTATCAATTACCTCATTAAAATCTATACAATTAAATAATATATTTAAATCGTCATTATCTATTTTATAAATATACTTATTTTTAATTTTTTGTCTTTCCAAATTTATTTGTGTATTAATTTTTTGATTTATTTTTTCTATTTCATTTTTTGTTTCTTCATTATTTTTTTCTAATAATTTAATTTCATTTTCTATACAATTTATTTTTTCATTTAATTCATAATTAATTTTATTTATTTTTTCTGTTATTTCTACATTTTGTTTTTTTATATTATTTACTTTTATAAAATAATACAAAAATGTCAATATTATTGGAATCAGTAAAATTAATGATAAATATAAATTATTTGTTAATACAAAAGATATAATATTTAAAATAATAAAAATAAATATTAATATAAAATATATTTTATTATTTATTCTTAATTTATTTACATTATTAATTTCATATTTATTATTATTAATTTCGCATTTATTATTTAATTTATTTTTTTCTTTTCGATTTAATAATAAATTTAATTCATACCTTTTTTGTTCTATTATTTCTTCATTTTTTTGTATTATGTTTTTATTTAAATTTATTTTTTCAATTTCTATTTTTTCAATTTCTTTTTTTTCTTTTAATTCTTTTAAATATTTCTCTTTTATTTTTTCTTTTTCTATTTCATTATTTAGTTTATTAATTTCATCTTCAATAATATATTGTTTCTTCTTATAATCTTCTAATTCTTTTATCTCATTTTCATATTTATTTATTTTATTTATACTTAAATTTATTGGTTTACCTTGGCTTCTATCTGTACCAACTTCATCTAATTGTTTCTTATTTAATTTATCTATTGCTTTTTTATATGAAATATTATCATCACCAGTTCCTGCTAAATTGGCAATCTTTTGTATATAAACATTTTGGTCTTGCTTATTTAATTTTACTTCTTGTTGCATAGATACAATACTTGATAAAAACATAAACTCATCTACTTTTGTTTGTTCAAAAAAGAATTCACTCCCCATATTTTTATCTATATTAAATTGTTTTGATATATCTTCTAAATTTTCATTATATATTTTGGGATTTTTTTTTCCAAATTCCCTATATACTTCAAAATTTTTTCCCGAATCTAATTTATATTTTATTTTTCCTGAAAAATCGCCTTCTCCCCATGGTTTATATAAATCATAATCAGAAAAATATTTTCCCTTTTTATTTTTTGATGTTCCATAAAAAATATTTTGAATAAATTTTAATAATGTGGATTTACCTGCTTCATTTTTACCATATATTAAATTTATTTTTTCTGACAAATTATATTCTTTATCATTTATTTTTCCAAAAGAATTTATTTTTATATTCTCAATTTTCAAACATATCACTCCATTATTTATCTAATATTTCTAATCCAATTTCAAATACTTCACTAAAAAAATCTTTTTTTAACGGATCACTTTTTATTTGCTCTAATATTTCTTTTGCAAACATTCCTTTTAATGTTGTTTCTTTAGAAATATCTTCTATGTCATATTCAATTATTGTTTTATTTTTAATTTTTAAAATGTTTTTATTATCATTTAATTTATTTATTTCATTTATATTTATTTCAAAATTTCTTGTTCCTACTAAATTTATTTTATAAAAATTATTTTCTTCTGTTTCTAATCCATTTATTTTTTCTATTAATTCTTCATCTGAATTTATTTCACTAATATCTATTTCTTTTTCAATAAATATTTTAGGATCCATTTTTATGAATTCAAGATTTAATTTATCTTTTTCTATTTCTCCCACAATCATACCGTGATTTCCTAATTCATCAAATCCTAAAGATATTGTAGAGCCAGGATAAATAATTCTTTGATTACTATCTATATTATAATTTGTTTTATGAATATGTCCCAAAGCTACATAATCAAATCCTATTTGTTCTAATGTTTTTTTAGAAATAGGATTATAGTTATTTTCTATCGAATCTGATCCATCTAATGTCCCATGTATTATTAATATATTTAATTTATCTTTATCATCTAATGTAATGCCTTCTAAATCAACTCTCCCCAAATAAAAGTCATCAAAACCATAACCATAAATATTAATTCCATCTAGTTCTATCTTCTGTAATTTAGAATTAAAAATATATACATTTTCACTCCAAATAAAATTATTATAAAACGAATTTTTTAAATACGGGTCATGGTTACCCGGTGTAATAAACACCTTTGTATCTGGTATAGTTTTAAATAAATTATTTATAAATTCTATTGTACTTTCTCTTATATAGTTATGTTCATATAAGTCTCCTGAAATAAATAAAAATGGTATTCTATTTTCTTTTATAAATTCTATAACCTTTTTAAAAGTTTCTTTTTGTTCTATTCTTCTTAATTTACACAAATCCGTTTTATTACTTAATGTAATAAAAGGTGTATCAAAGTGCATATCTGCTATATGTACAAATTTCATAAATTAGATTTCCTTTCTTTTTTATATTTATTTTTATATCATACCAACTTTTGTCAGTCAATATATTTTTGAACATTTGTTTTAATTGTTGTTGTTAAAAATAATTTTTTAAAATAGATAACAAACATTATATATTTTAAAATTTACTCAATTAATCAATAATTAAAGTTTTATTTATAATATTTACTTTATATAAACATTTTTTTTACAATAAATTAGCACTAAACCCAAATATATATAATATTTCTACTAAACTATCTAATAAAATTAAATTTTAACATGGTTCCTACTTTTTAATATCCTAAATAAAAAAGCGATTAATTAATTTTAAACTTTAATTAATCACTTTTATCTATAATTTTTAATATTTTAAGTTATAGTATTTATTAATTATCATCATCTAATGGTCCAAATAATTCATCAAATTTTGCTTCCAATTGTTTTTGTATATCTTCTGAAAAATCATCATCATTTTCTTGAGGTAATGTTGGTGCATCTATATCATCATTAAATAAATCATCTATTGATTCTTGCTTTTTATCTATTGATTTTATTTTATTATTTTTTCCATCATCTTTATCATCATCAAATAAATCATCTAAAGAATCTACTTTTAAATCAGGCTGTTCTCCATTATCTGGATATGGATTATACGGATTGAATTTTCTCCATACGCCTCTATTTCCAGAATCAAAATCATTATGATCTAGCGTATATTCTTGTAATCTTTTAACCATTTGCGATTCAAAATAATAATACTTTCTTGCTTTTACTGGTTTTAAACCCTTTTCAAAAATAATACATAAATCATTATCCATTCTTCTTAATTCATCTGGTGTCATTAATGCTCTTCCCATTACTTGATCAGATGTACTATAACCTTGTCTTTTATCATTTTTATCTCTATTGACCGATTTGCTATCTCTTGTAATAGTTTTTTCGCCCAGTGCTTTTGAAAAATACTCTACTGTTTTAAATGAGTTACTTCCTAAGAATACATGAGTATCACAGTTACCCATAATAGTTTCATGAGATTTTTCATATACAGCTTCTAATTGATCTAAGTTTTGTAAAATAACACTAAATGATATTCCTCTACTTCTTGATGTTGATATTTTTTTATCGAAATCAGGTATCTTACCAATGTTAGCGAACTCATCTAGTATAAAGAAAACTGGAACCTTTAATCTTCCACCATTCTTATCTGCAAAATCGTATAATTGTTGTATCATTTGTGCAAAGAATATTGTAAGTAAGAAGTCATATGCTGTATGTGTATCTGATGAAATAACATATACTGCTGTTTTTTTGCTTCCTATATCTTCAAAATTTATTGTGTCTGTTGAGGTAACTTCTGAAATTTCTTTTGAGTCGAATTTACCTAGTTTTGATTGAAGTGAACTTAAAACGTTACTAAAAGTTTTTTCTGATGCAGCAACAACTTCTATAGATTTGTAATTTATTCTTGCTGGATGATCTGCTGGCAAATCATTCATTAATTCTGTTAACATATTACTTCCACCACTAGTATTTGCGGCTCTAACCATCTCAGCACAGCTAACTAAGTTCTCTTCTTCTCTTACTCCTCTACTAATTAAATAATATATTAATGCTTTTAATAGCATCTCAGACATATTATCCCAATAGGGGTCTGAATTTCCTCCTTCAGACTTTTGACCTCTTATTATTGTATTTGCTATAACGTCTACATCTATTTCATTATTAATATGTGCTAAAGGATTATATCCATCACTATTTTCCGGATTTACTAAATTTAATACTTTTATATCATATCCATTCTTTTTTAAGAATCCTGCCGTTTTATCATATAATTCTCCTTTTGGATCTGTAAAAACATATGATCCTAACATTTGAAAAGCATTTGGAATTGAATATGATGCTGATTTACCAGAACCTGATCCGTCCTACAACTAGAACATTCACATTTCCTCTTTTATCAATTGGTAAGTAATTTTTTTGAGCAAGTATTAGACCTTTATTTTTACTTAAAATTTTATATTGCTCTCCATTTTCACTCCAATCACTTGATCCATGCTCTATATCTGAATACTCATTTTTAGGAGCTGATTTAGCAAGTCCTATTATAACTACTATTGCAAAACCTGCTGTAAAAAATAATGCTGTACTAAAAAATGTCCCTATATATTCTGCTGAAAGTACCTTAAAAATAGCATTAAAACTTGTTATCGCTGGTACTACACTTTCTATAAAAATAGGCATTTCAAATACACCATTTACTGTTGCTTGTTTTATTGCAAGTGCTACAGGCGCAACAAATAGTATGGTTAATATGCACCATACTATTATAAATAATATTAAATTCTTTTTAAAGTTTTTACCTACTTTATCTATTTTATAGCCCATAAAAGCTCACCTTCTCTTTAGTAATTTAAATCTATCCTCTATCATATGAACCTGAAGATGCTCTTGTAGATTTTGCTTTTGCCCTTCTGTCCCCTTTTGTTGTTAATATCTTACCTTTTCCATCTATTCCATCTCTACGTGCGATAACCACTCCATTTTTATCTTTAATAACTACATTATCAGCTGCATTTATAGCCATACAATTTCCATTTTGCAAAGCTATAGTTGCATTTTTGCAATTTCTTGAATTTTTAGGTGGCATGTCTACACTTTTAGTTCTTGTATTTACAATAAGTGGACCTCCTACAAGATAATAATTATTATTTTGGTTCGGTTCTCTATCCGCCATACATCCTCTCTCCTTTTAATCTTTCTTATCTTCTCTTATTTCAAAGGCAAAATATGATTTGTAAGGTTTTAATTTGCATTTACCCTTGACTTCATTTGTTTCTTTGTTAAAAAATACTACTGGTTTTATCTCTTCTGCAGTTTCAGGATCGATAATTGATATTGGTCTTTTTAGATTTGGTGTATATGTAAATTCTTTATAGTCTGATTCATTCTCTGTATATAAGGTATCAAATTTAATTGGTACTGGTTTTTTACTAATTTTAACTTTATCACCATCTAGTAATCCCATATTAACTACTACTTTTTCTTTTGCAAAAGATAGTATAACTAATTGATTTCCCTCTTCCAAAGGATTATCAACAAAAAAAGTTTTCTTTTTATTATCTCCTCTTAATTCCTCTATGTAATCTAGTCTTTCTACTGTAAACTTCGGAGAATTTTCTAAGAATTCCTTTTCTGTTTTGTTTATTTGATATATAACTGTATTTACCTCTTTTGGATCTGTTATACTAAAATGCTTACCGTGTAAGCTTTCCATATTATACACCCCTCTTCTATGAATGTTTTTATGTCTCATAGTTTATCTTTTGTTTTCATTCATACATCAATAAATTTATTATAAATCTTTTTTCTTAGAATGTCAATATTTTTAGTCATATTTCTTATGTAAACTCTTCATTTGTGGCAGTCATTTTTAGTTTTGTTAATATATTATTTCCTTAATAATATATTTTTCTTGGATTAAATTTAGAAATTTCATTAAGTCTTTTAAACAGTTCTTTTTCTTCTTCTGTCATATTTTTTGGAACCATAATCTTAGCTTCTATTATAAAATCTCCTCTACCACCTTTTCCATCTTTGTATCCTTTACCTTGAACTGTTACATAGTCTCCACTTTCTATTCCTTCTGGAATATATACAGATAATTCTTCATCTATAGTATCAACTTTAATTTTTGTACCTAATGCTGCTTCCCATGGTGTAAGCAGTAAATTGGTATATATATTATATCCACTTAGTTTATACCTTTTTCCATCTTCTATTTTGATTTTTATAAATAGATCTCCATTCTTTCCACCATTTATTCCCTTTTTTCCTTGTCCAATTAAACGTATTTTTTCATTATCTCTAATTCCAGAAGGAATTTTCACTGTAAAGGTTTTCATTTTTCCATCAGTTGTTCTAAGCGATATCTTTTTTTCAGCCCCATAAAAAGCTTCTTCAATAGATACATCTATTTCTGTTTCTATATTTTCGCCTTTTATAGCAATTTTACCTTTATTTTTATCGTCTATATCATTTTGATTAAAATTTGATATTCCAAAAAACATATTAAAGAAATCACTAAATATTGAACCATTTTCCCTTTTACTCTCTTCATATTTTACCTTTTTCTTTCCAATATTAGAATTCCACATTCTATCGTATTTTTTCTTTGAGGAAATCTCAGATAAAACTTTATAAGCTTCATTTATATCTTTAAATCTCTCTTCTGCATTCTTATTTCCTATATTTACATCTGGATGATACTTTTTTGCTTGCTCCCTATATGCAATCTTTATTTCATCTATCGAAACTTTACATGTATCTAATCCTAGTATCTTGTAATAATCCTTAAATATCATTTAGACATCCTCCTTATGCCAAGGTAAACGTATTATAACATACTTTTTCTGTCTGTTCAATGGGAAATATTTATTAATAAACTCTTCAAGTTATAGAGTAATACTTTAATATTGTATAGTAGTTATAAAGCTTTAAATATACATAAAAAAACTGTAATGTTTAAGTGGAATAATTCTAGAAGATTATAAAAGATGTGTAAAACTACACACCTTTTACCATTAAGTATCACTATATCATATATTTTTAGTATACATAGCTAAATTTACTTTAATCCACCCTTTAAATTACTCATAGAAATTCCTGATAATATATTGCTATCAAATGAATATGTAATATTTTTCTCTTCTCTATTTCTTTTTAATGCAAGCTTAATTAATTCATCTAGTAATTTAGTATAGTTTAAACCTGTAGCTTTCCACAAATGAAATGATAACGAACCTGGAATGGTATTTACTTCATTTACATATATTTCATTTGTATCATTATCTATCATAAAATCTATACGAATAACCCCTGAACATCCTAAAATATTAAAGGTTTTTAAGGCTAGCTCTTGTATTTTTTCTTTTATATTATTGTTTATGTCTGCTGGCAATTTTAAAACAGAAGCATTCATTGACTTTGTAATTCCTGTCTTTTTACATCCAGATATATATTTATCCTTATAACTTAATATCTCATCTGTTTTAACTGGTTCTTCACATTCTGACGCTTTTGCATATTCATAATCTCCTACAACTGAACAATTAATTTCTTTTAAGTTTTTAATTGCTCTTTCAATAAGTATTTTATTTGAATACATAAATGCATTTTCTATAGCTTCTTTTAGCTCTTCTTTGTTTTTAGCAACTTTTATTCCCACACTAGATCCTAAATTTATAGGTTTAACTATTATAGGATAAGAAAACCTTGTTTCAATTTCTTTTATTATACTTTCTGAATATTCATTATATTCTTTGCTACTTATACATTTGCATTCTAATGTCGGAATATTATTATCTTTTAATACACATTTGCAAACATATTTATCCATACCTACACTAGACGAGATAACATCACATCCAACATATGGAATATTAAACATTTTTAAAAATCCTTGTAAAGTCCCATCTTCAACATTTGTTCCATGTACAATTGGAAATGCAATATCAATATAATCATATATATCGTTTTGATAAATTTTCTTATCGCATCTTAATAAAACCACTTTATTATCTCTTTGAGTAAGCGTAACCTGAGTACTATTTTTTAATAAGTTATCAATATCTTTATAATTAGATATATCCCCTATTAAATTTCCACAATACATTTTATTTTCCTTTGTAATATATATAGGAATAACATCATATTTGTCTTTATCAATATTTTCAATCGCCTGAATAGCAGTAATTATAGAAACTTCATGTTCTACACTCTTTCCACCAAAAAATACACCAACTTTTATTTTCATAACCTTTATAAATCCTTTCTTATAAATTATAATTATCTGGTAAATCATTTTCTAATAAAATTGTTACTTTATCATTCAATCCCCAGCTAGTAATCTGTTTAACTGCCTCTTGTGGACTATTTACCATAAATACTTTATTTTTATTAAATTCTTTTGAGCTTATTCCATTTAAAACATATTTAGATATTGTACTATTTACTAAAAATATGTAGTCACAAACATCACACATATATTTTCCAAATTCATAATTAAATTTTTCCTCATCTCCTCCTAATTCTATTAGACCAGGAGTAACAATTATTTTAACCCCTTCAAATTCTGATAATGTATCTATAGCAGATTTAGAACTTATTGGATTTGAATTGTAAGCATCATCAATTATATTAAAATTTTCTCTTGAGATTAACTGTAATCTGTGTTTAACACTTTTTATTTCTTTAACACGAGGAACTAATCTATCTAGTGAAATTTCTAAATAATTAGCAACTGCAATTGCTCCTGTAAGATTTGTAATATTATGTCTTCCAATAAGTCTTGTTTTAAACTGCATATTTTTAATAGAAAAAAATAATCCTTGAGGTGAAGACTTCAAATCAAAAGCACTATAATCTAATTTTTCATTATCAATTCCATAAGTTAATATATTAGTTTTATTTTGTCTAGCAATATATTCATTATCATAATTTAAAAATGTTACTCCACCATTTTTATTAACAGAATCATATAATTCAAACTTTGTTTTTATAATATTATCAATTGTTTTGAAACTCTGTAAATGTTGAGGTCCAATAGCAGTTATAATACCAAACTTAGGATTTACAATATCACAAATTTCTTTTATATCACCTACTTTAGTTGCTCCCATCTCACAAATAAAAATTTGATGAATAGGCTTTAACTCTTCTCTTATTGTTCTTACTACACCCATTAAAGTATTATAATTTTTAGGTGTTGCTAATACTTCATATTTAGTACTTAAAGTTTTTACTAGAAAATTTTTTACGCTTGTTTTTCCATAGCTTCCTGTAACTCCAATAACTGTTAATTCTGGCATATCTTTCAATATTTTTTTTGCATTATTAATATAATATTTTCGAATTCCATGTTCTATTGGATAATTTATTGTATTTGCAATAAAACATAAACAAAATGCTATAATATTTAATAGCCCTAAAGTTATAATATTGTTACTTAATACACAAAACAATATAATTATTATAGCTTGAGTTATAAACATTCTGTTAACTCTATTTGTGAACTTAAGTGGTATTTTTGCTTTATTTTTTTTAAAATTAGCAAATATTGAAATTCCTAACAATATTACAGAAACAACTCTAGCAATATTGTTATTAAGTAATAATATTAATATTGGAATTAATATACTAACACTTCTTAATAGTACTTTTTTTATATTTGCTTTCATCCAATTTACATATTTTTTTAAAAAATATGAATTCAGCTGAAACATATGCATATAAAACAATAAAAATAAGACCAAATTAACTATTAGTTCTATCTTAATTAGTATCTCCATGATGTCCTCCATTTAAAAAATTCTCAATTACTATATTTACATATGCAGGATTTTCTAAAAACACATAATGCGAACATCCTCTAACCTTAACAAGCCCTGCATCTGGAATCATTTTTTCCATAATTTTGGCATCAGCTATAGGTGTTGCTGTATCATTTTCTCCCCATATTAATAGAGTAGGTACTTTGACGTTTGGTAAAAAATTTCGTATATCTTCATTAATTAGCTTAACCATGCTTTCTCTCATTATTGGACTTGCATCTTTATAATCAGCTGAACCAAAATAATTTTTTACTTTATTTAAAAGATTTGGAAAAAGAAATCTTATCAATTTAATCTGTGCAATTTTTTTACAAATTTTATATGTTTTAATTCTAATTATCTGTGTAATTGTTTTTTTATGAACTATTCCTGCACTTCCAATTAAAATTATCTTATTTATTTTAAAGTCTAAATCTTTTTTACTCATTAGTTTTATGATTATTCTTCCACCATTCGAATGTCCTATGACATCTAATTCATTAATATTTTTGGACTTAATAAATTTAATTATAAATGTAATATAATCATCCAAATTCCAACTATTCTTAGGCTCATCAGATTCTCCAAACCCAGGCATATCAAAACATAAAACATTGGCATACATTGAAATTGAATTAATTAATGTAGTATAAGTATTTATAACGGTTCCCCATCCAGGAATAATAAGAACAGTTTTTCCAGTACCTTTTTTTATATACCTAATTTTTAAATTGTCTATATATGCTTCTCCCATAAAAAGTCTCCTTACACAAAAATATTATGATACTTTTTTTATTTTTTCATTATAAATGCGCTCTCATATTCTTAGAATTAATATTATTACATTTAGGTTCATATTATTACTATTTTCTAATATTTTTTAATGTAATATCATAAGAATGGTTAATATTTATATATTATTAGCCATTTCTATGCTTGTATGTACTTTTTATAAAATATTATTGTAACAAAGCAAGAAATAAATGGTTTCATTTTATAAAACAAAACCATTTATTAATCATACCTTAAATATTTAATTTACGAATAATAAATTACTAATATTTATTATTCAACACTTCTATTAGCTATTTCTATTGCCTTTTTTACAATATTACCACAATTTTTAGAAGAGACATTTTGCCATCCTCCATCTTGTTTTACTTGTTCATATACCCCTAGCTCTTTTGCTATTTCTTCTCTTAGATTTTCTGATATTGTGGAATTTTTATTTCTTGACATACCAAAAACCTCCTTAGAAAAACATTAGTTATGCTTTTCTAATACTAGTATATACAATATAAAAAAATATATTTAGACAATTACTACCTCTACATGGTTAATGTTCCATTTGGAGTGTTTAATATTACTAGGACATCCTCTTCTCTTCCTGTGGTTGCATTAATGTAAACTAAGAATTCTCTATCTTCTACTTTTCCTTTAAATTCCCAACATAATACTTCTGTTTGATATTTCGTTGGAATTACTGCTAATCCTTCACTCAAGATTTCTAATTCTTTGTTTAAAGATTCCTTTGCTTTTTCTTTGCTTATTTGTACTTCTTCTAAAGCTCTCTCTGTATGTGAATTTAAATATCCTGTTGTTTCTATTCCTAAAATTTCCCCATTATCTAAAGCAACTTTTAATTTTATTAAGTCTGGATACATTATCACATCATTTTGCATATATGCATAATTAATTGTTACAATTCCATCTTGCTTCATATAATAAGTTTCTTTCATATTACTTATTCCTCTTGTATTTAAAAACTCTTTACCTAATTCATTTGCTTTTTCTGTGGTAATTACTTCTACACTGGCATCCCTATTATAGTTCATAAAAACCACATGGCCACCTTTTCTGGAAACCGAGATCCATAAATTAGTATCGTTATTATTCCCTGTTTTTACAGCAAAGTCATATGAAGGAATATTTGCATTTTCGCTTACTCCATTTGAATTGATCTCTTTTATTTTATCTTTTCCTATAAATTCTTCTGCTATTTGTTTTGCTTTATCTTCATCTATTTCCTCTCCTGTCAATCCCTTTCTTTCTGGATTTGTCATATGTTCAGAAAAAGCACCATCATATATTAATCCTGCGTATTCATGAAAATTCTCTTCTAAATTACTAAAGCTGTCCTTTGATATGTTGCTAACTTGCTGGCTAAACGTTTTTCTTCCTTTTTTAGTTAATTCTCCGAAAGCTTATTCTTCCATCATTTAAATCGCTTGACAATTGATTAAGTGTATTTTCCAATTCTATTGCATACGAATGTAATTCTTTCAAATTATTCAAATCATCTTGCGATAGGCTTTCATTATATATATTTTTTCTCGATAATGAATAACTATAGTCACTAACTTGATTTAAAAACTTTGCTGTATTTGCTAATTCATTACTATCAATAGGAAGTCTCGCTAAATAGCTTTGTGCAAGATTTGCCTCTCTCCATACATGTGTTAGTGTCTCAGCTCCATGTTCAGGTGTACTAGAAATTAACGATTTTGCTAAATAGGTTTCAACACTTTGAACATAATCAACTAATTCATAAAAAGCCATATTATATTCATTTTCTGATGCTTGTCTATATTCAGTTTGCTTTTTATAGGTATATATTCCAAGAGCTAATATTATTGTAACTAAAACTATTACCAAAGTTAGCATGTGTCTATCTTGCAAACGATTTTTCCAATCATATACCTTCTCTTTTATTTTACTCATTTTTATCTTCCTTTCTATTTATTCGTTATTCAATTAAAAAATTTCTAAATTTTTCTTATATCATTATTTTTCATTTAATATTAATTAGCAAAAAGTAAAAATTAAATTTTAATATAAATAATAACAAATCTTAAATATACTTATTTATTAATCTACAAACTCTAATTATATTTATTTACAAAATCTATGTTTTCCTATTGTTTTTATTAGTGGTCTTGACCAAATCCAACTATTAGTTGCAGTATTTGGATTAAAATAATATATCGCACCACCTGTTGGGTCCCACCCATTTAGTGCATCTTGTGCTGCTTTAACAACAGTTGAACTTTCTTTTATTGGTACATTTATCTGACCATCTGAAACAGCTGTAAATGCTCCTGGTTCATAAATTACACCTGCAATAGTGTTTGGAAAACTAGAATTTTTAACTCTATTTAAAATAACAGCTCCTACAGCTACTTGTCCTTCATAGGTTTCTCCTCTTGCTTCTCCATTTATGGCTCTTGCAAGTAATTGCACATCTGAAATATTAGAAGCTGTAACTGCCAAAGACTTATTCTGTCTAAATAGGATAATTGAAAAATTATAAATTTCTATTATAGCAAAGGTTACTGAAAGTATAATAAAAACCGTTTTTAATATTTTTTTCAGTTCTAACACTCCTTTCATTTTAAATATTTTCTTAAAATATTGTTTGTAGATTTAGAAAATATTATTCTTTTTTTGCAAATTTTTGTAAAACTATTTTTTATATGTTATAATCATAGAAAGTTTATACAAGAAAGGAAAAAATTTTCAAAATGAAAAAAGTAATTATATTTTATGCCTCTTATGGTGGAGGACATTTATCTGCTGCTAAATCAATTAAAGAATACATAGATAATAACTTTCCAGATGTTCAGTCAGAATTAATAGACTGTATTAATTATATAAGTAAAAGTATTGATAAGATGACAACATCTGCTTATAAATGTATGGCTAAAAATACCCCTAAACTTTGGGGAAATATTTACAACAATTCACAAAAGGGTATTTTATCTAAAATTAGTAATAGTGCTAATAGATATTTAGCATCAAAACTCTATCATTTATTCGAGGAAAAGAATCCTGATATAATAATATCTACACATCCATTTAGCTCACAAATGACTAGCTATTTAAAAAAAACAGGAAAGGTAAATTGTATTTTAGCGAGTATCCTTACAGATTTTGCACCACATGACCAATGGCTTATAGGGAACGAATTTATAGATTATTTTTTTGTTGCACATGATGGAATGAAATACTCTCTTATTGATTATGGTATTCCAGAATCTAAAATATTTGCTACTGGTATCCCTGTTTCAAGTAGATTTTTAAAAAATTACGATAAAAATGAAATATTTAATTTATTTGAATTAAATCCAAATAAAAAAGTAATTTTATTTTTTGGTGGAGGAGAATTTGGACTAGGTAAAGATAGAACTATTAGTATTTTTAGATTTCTTTCTCAAAACACCGATAAATATCAAATCGTAGCTATTTCTGGAAGAAATATGAAAATGAAAAATAGTTTTGAAAAATTACTTACTGAAAAGAATAAGGATAGCATAAAAATATTAGAATATACTGATAAAGTTCCTGAACTTATGTATATATCTAGCTTGGTTATAACTAAGCCAGGTCGGTCTTACATCTACTGAAAGTTTAGCTTCAGGACTTCCTATTATAGTTATAAATCCACTTCCTGGTCAAGAAGAAGAAAACGCAAATTTTCTAGAAAGCAATCATGCAGCAAGATGGATAAAAAAAGAGGATAATATCGAAGAAGTTATTTCTAGTATCCTAGATTTTCCGAGTACACTTGAAAACTTGCAAAAGCAAGCAAAGATTTTGGGCAAACCTAATTCGACTAAAGATATTTGTGAAATAGTTTTAAAAAACAAAAATTATTAATAAATATCATATTTTATGAAAATAATAAGCTCTT
Organism: uncultured Clostridium sp.; assembly: GCA_900557195.1. Classification (GTDB taxonomy): domain Bacteria; phylum Bacillota; class Clostridia; order TANB77; family CAG-508; genus CAG-492. The sequence goes on along the minus strand of USRT01000015.1, from coordinate 6,025 downwards.
ACCTCATATATTTAATAAAGTGAGGAGGAGCTTTATGTGTCTTAATAATCTATCTGGTACCGAGCTTGTTACACTAGCAAGTATTATATCTATTTATATTTCAAATGAATTGTCTGCTGATGAAATTGATACTTTAGGCAACTTTTTTTCTGCGCTTGGTGCTAATTTAAGTACTATTGGTTCAGCGTCTCAAACTACTTCCAAAAATGATAATAACAATTCAATATGTAATTTTTAGATTACATTATTATATTCACCATTTTATTTTCTACTAAGCTTCCTGTAAAATAGGATATCTATAAAAATATTAATTTCTTTTATATAGAGCAATATAACTATCTTTTATAAATATCCTATTTTACTATTTACAAATTAAATATACATAAATTATTAATATATTTTATAACTCTCTTCGTCCTTCTAAAGCCTTACTTAATGTAACTTCATCTGTATATTCTAAATCTCCACCTACTGGTATTCCATGTGCTATTCTTGTAACTGTAATTCCAAGTGGTTTTATTAATTTAGATAAATACATTGCTGTTGCCTCTCCCTCAACTCTCGGATTGGTAGCTAATATAATTTCCTTTACTTCACCATCCATTAATCTTGCAAGTAACTCTTTTATTTTAATATCATCTGGTCCAACTCCATTCATAGGTGATATCGAACCATGAAGCACATGATACACCCCCTTAAACTCATGTGTTCTTTCCATTGCAACAATATCTTTAACATCTTCTACTACACAAATAACAGATTTATCTCTTGTCTTATTTGAACAAATCATGCAAGGATCTGTATCTGAAATATTGTAACATGTAGAACAATATTTCAGATTCTCTTTAGCATCTATAATAGCTTTTACAAACTCTTCTGTTTCTTCTTTACTAGAATTCAAAATGTAAAAAGCAAGTCTTGCAGCTGTTTTGCTACCTATACTTGGTAATTTTTCAAATGCTTCTATTAATTTTTCTATTGATGGTGAATAATATGACATATTTTTTCCTTCTTTCCACTTATAATTTAGAAAAGAAGATTTCTCACAATATGACTCGAAACCTTCTTTATGATTTTATTTACATTATTCCTAGTATTTGACTTATCTTGTTTCGAAAAGTATTTATTTACTTTTCTTATTTTACCTACATTAATCCTGGTATATTATATTTTCCAAGCTGAGCTGCTTGTGCACTATCAACCTTTCTTAAAGCTTCATTAACACATGTTAATATTAAATCTTGTAACATCTCAACATCATCTGGGTCAACTACATCTTTTTTTATTATTATTTCTTTTAATTCTTTATTTCCGGACACCTTAACAGATATTGCTCCGTCCACCTGCTGTTGCATCAAATTCCTTATTTGCTAATTCCTCTTGTGACTTTTCCATATCTGCTTGCATCTTTTTTGCTTCTTTCATTAATTGGTTTATATTCATTCCACCAAATCCTCCCATTCCAGGGAAACCTCTCTTTGCCATTTTACATTCCTCCTTAAAATTATTCTTCTATTATATTAACCTTCATATCTATATTTTTTGTAATATTATCAATCTCACTATTTTCTACAAATTTTGGTAAATTATTTTCATCTAGTAATTTAACTACCATCTCTTTGCCATATTCTATAGAAACTGCTTTGGTAAGCTGTTGCATATTTTCTGGTTTTTCTAATATTGCCTTTCCAAAAGATGTTAAACCATTTGGAAATTCTATACCTACCATCATATCATTAAGCTCTCTTGCATTAGTATTAATTAAATTACTATATAACATTATTTTTCCATCTTGTTTTAAATTATTTATAATGTTAGGCCATGCATCTATTTTCTTTAATTTATCCATATTATTATTTTTAACATCTGTTTTTGTAGCTTTTAGATTTATACTTGGTACATTTCCAAAATCAGACGTTTTCTGCATACTGTTATCCACATTCTTTGAAGAATTGTGGATAACACCAATTTTAATTTCATTAATTTGCTTTTCTAATTTATTTATTTTTTGAATCAATTCTTCTTTATCATTTACTTGTTCATCGCTACATAATTTCATTATTCCAACTTGCATAATAATAGACTTTTGTGTAGACCATTTTAGGTTGTTCTCTAATTCTGACAAATCAAAAATTATTTTTAATAAAGCTTCTTTAGATGTACTTTCAGATAATTTTGATATTTGCTTAAGTTCTTCTTCTGTATACAAATCTAGTTTTTTACTTGTTTTAAATAATAATATATCTTTTATATATTTTATTATCTCCCATACTAAATTGTTTATATCTTTCCCATCATCTATTATTTCATTTATCGTATCGATACTTTGATCCATATTTTTATTTAAAATTGCTTCTACAACTTTATAAATGTACTGGGTCTGTGGAATTCCAACTAAATCTTTAATTTTTTGTACATCAATTTTATTACTTCCATCTTGGATACATCTATCTAATATACTTAGTGCATCTCTCATTGCACCTTCTGCAAGTGATGCTATTGTTTTTAATGCATCTTTTGTAATATCTACATTACTTTCTTTGCAAACGTAGTCTAGCCATTTAGCTATATTATTATCAGATATTTTTTTAAAATCAAATCTTTGACATCTTGATAGTATAGTTGCTGGTAACTTTTGTGGTTCTGTAGTTGCTAATATAAACTTAACATGTTTAGGTGGTTCCTCAAGTGTTTTTAGAAGTGCATTAAATGCCCCTGTTGATAACATATGAACCTCATCTATAATATATACTCTATATTTAGCCGTAGTTGGTAAAAAATTAACTTCATCTCTAATTAAACGAATATCTTCTACACTATTATTAGAAGCTGCGTCCATTTCTACAATGTCTGTTAATGAGCCAGAAATAGCAGCCTTACATATTTCGCACTCGTTACATGGTTCTCCGTCTTGCGGATTCAGGCAATTTACTGCTCTTGCTAAAATTTTTGCAGCTGAAGTCTTACCTGTTCCTCTTCCTCCATTAAATAAATATGCATGTCCAACTCTCCCAGACTTAATTTGATTTTTAAGGGTTTTTGTAATATGTTCTTGTCCTACAATTTGGTCAAAAACAGGTGGTCTAAATTTTCTATATAGAGCTGTATATGCCATTATTTCACCCCCATTTAACAAAAAAATAGTACGAGATTTTATTTACTTTTCTAACCTCTCTATGGAAAGTAAACTTCCACATAACATCACTACTTATTGCTGCTTCCTTCCAGACCTGACAAGGTTCATAGCTATTTATTGGATTTTACTCTCCATACAAAGGTTAGAAGTATTCTCATACCATTTTGAATTATATAATGTTTTTTTTATTTTATCAAGTATTTATTTTAATTTTGAGTATAATTTTTAGATATTTTTCTATTAATTTATATTTAAATACTAGCAAAATAAATTTAGGTTAATATTTATAACAAAAATCATTACCATAATATTAACCTATAAAAAATTTGTATAATTTAATTTTCTCTTTTAAATATAAACTTTTCTGTATCAGTTATTTCATATGTGCTTGTTCCTTCTTGTATAATATCTCCACATGGCAGGCTTAAATTTATGTTACTTCTATAGCTTTTATTTTTTACTTTTATAACTAAATCAAAAGAAACAGAAAAATTCAAATCCTCTTTTTCTTTTCCTAACTTATTAATTAAAGATCCATCATGTTTAATTATATCATCATCATTTGACTCATATGTTCCAATTCCATTATTTACAAAACTTATTAAAATATTTCCACCTTGATTTCCAATTTCAAGAGTTTTCGCGTTATTAGTATTGGATCCAATATATTCTAATTTATCTGTTATTACATATTCATCTTTATATTGATATATTCTACCATCAGAGCTATTAGGCATATAAGCTTTTATTTCACCTACTTTAGGTGCACTTTCTATTTTTATATTCTCTATTCTTATACTTTCTATAATATCTTCTTTGTTATAATTTTCATTTTTTGATATTGTAAAATATAGATCATTATTTTGTAATATATTTAGTTTCCACTTTGCATTGTTTTCATTTTGTGAATCTTCTATCCCTTCTGCAGTACTAATTATTGTAATCTTAGATAGTTTAAAAGGCATATTTTTTTCCCCTTCTACATTATATTTCATAATAATTATTACAACAATAACTAATATAACAGCTAATAATACTATACTTAGACTCGCTTTTATTGCTTTTTTTATATTATCTTCTTTCAAACACATACCTCCATTTATAAATTACTTATTTATTTTTTATACGTAATAATATCTATATATAATTCAAATAGTTATTATTTCTTCTTTTTTCTTAGCTCTTTAAAAAAGCTTTTTAATACCTGCTCACACTCTTCTTTCATTATTCCTGTTTGTATATCAACTCTATGATTACATGGATAATCTTCTAATAAATTTAAAATAGACCCACATGCTCCTGTTTTGTAATCCATAGCACCAATATATACTTTTTTTATTCTAGATTGTATTAATGCTCCTGCACACATACTACATGGTTCTAATGTAACATACATTTCGCAATCTGTTAATCTCCACGAATTTAGTTTTTTACTTGCCTTTTTTATTGCAAGAATTTCTGCATGATTAATTGTATCTTGCCTAGTTTCTTTTAAATTGTGAGCTCTAGCAATAATTTTTCCATCTTTAACTATAACTGCTCCTACAGGAATTTCTTCTTTATCATATGCTTTCTTAGCTTCTTTCAAAGCTTGTTTCATATAATTTTCTTCCACAAAAGTCTCCTTACATATATAATACATTTTATATAAAAAACGATTCTATATGATTTGTATAGTCCTATACGGCCTAAAAGATGTAGAATCGCATTTTATATTGATATCTTAAATAAAAAATAAATCTATTCGATTTAAATAATTTGGTGTGCGAGACAGGAATCGAACCTGCGACCTGCAGTTTAGGAAACTGTCGCTCTATCCTACTGAGCTACACGCACATATATTATATATTATATCATAAAAAAATTTTTTTTCAACGTTTAAAATATAAATATCAAACTATATAATACAAAAATTTATATTTTGTTAATTGTATTATACTTTATATACATGATATTGTTAACTTATATAATTTACTATTTAATATATTTATGCTATAATTACTTCGTAATATGTAAACAGAGGTGAATTATGCAAAAAATATTAGGATATATGAGAAAAGCAATTGAAGATTATAATATGATTGAAGATGGTGATAAAATTGCGGTTGGCTTATCTGGTGGAAAGGATTCAACAACACTACTTCTTGGACTTAAAAACCTGCAAAGATTTTATCCTAAAAAATTCGAAATACTAGCAGTAACTATAAATCCTGGCTTTGATAAGTTTGATGTAACTTATCTTGCAAATTTGTGTGAAGAATTAAATATTAAATTTATAGAAGAGAAAGCTCATATAAAAGAAATTGTTTTTGATATAAGAAATGAGAAAAATCCATGTTCATTATGCGCAAATTTAAGAAGAGGCATTTTAAATAGTGTTGCCATTAGAGAGGGATGTAATAAAATCGCTCTTGGACATAACGAAGATGATGTTTTAGAAACATTTTTCCTTAATTTACTTTATGGCGGTTCTATTAATACTTTCGCACCTACTAGTTATATGGATAGGTCTAAAATAACTCTAATTAGGCCTCTAATTTATGCACCAGAAAAATATATTAGAAATTTTGTTAAAAGAAATAATATTCCTGTTATGCCTAAAGTTTGTCCAATAGACGGAGTATCAAAACGTGAAGATATGAAAAAATTAATTTTAGATTTTCAGAAAGATATACCTACGATTAGAGCTAATTTATATGGAGCTATAAAAAGAAGTAATATTAAAGGATGGGAAAAAAATAACTGAATGTTTTATAATATATACAATTTTTAAATTAATATATAAAAAATGTTTATAGTAATAAATTAAGGAGCTTATAAAAAGCTCCTTTTTTATGGTCGAGGTGACAGGGATCGAACCTGCGACCTCATGGTCCCAAACCACGCGCG
>USRT01000014.1 GCA_900557195.1 uncultured Clostridium sp. | reverse complement strand
GTTTTTCTATTTTTATATCAAATCCACGTCCTGAATTATTTGGTGATTTGTATCCATTTTTTTGTGCTTCATTTGCATAATCATTTAACACAATATATAAAGCTGTATACTGTTCCCATGAAGCTTTTGCTCCTGGTATTGTATTATAAGTACCATCTGAGTTTGTTATTGTATTTGTATATGCATTACTAGTATTTTTTACATGATTCCATATTACATATTGTTGCACTGCATATAATGTTAATTTATCATTTAATAAAGCATCAACTGTATTTGTTATCCAAGCATCATCTATGTTATTCTTACCAAATATTGCATTTAGTCGATTATCTTTATTATATTTTTTCATTACATTTATAAGATTTTGTCTCATTGCTTTTTGTGTCGCACTGTCTGTTCCTTCTGTTAAATACATATTATCTAATATCCATTGCATTGCACTAGAATCCTTTACTACTGCTCCTGTTGTTGTGTATAGACTTAATCCATCATCATTAAGTTGCATTCCTGTTTTTAAAGATGCTCCTCCTCTAACACAGTATAAATTGTTATATCCATTAATTTTAACTGTGAATATAGATGTATTACCAATACCACGTCCAGTATTGCTCATGCTAGAAACAACTATTTGGGCTGATTTTACAAAATTTGGTACAAAAATCATAGCTAACATGCAAATGATTACTAATACACAAATTAATTTTTTTAAAATTTTCTCCTTCATATAAATAAACACTCCTTAAATTTTATTTATTTTATTTGAACATAAAATTAAATATCATATTCATCTATATGATATTTAACTTGTTTGTATTTATCCTTTGTAAAATTATTCTTTTATAACCCATATTACAATTATATTACATTTTCATTACAAAATCAACCATTTTATGTATATTTTTCACATTTTTCCCAATATCCGTAGTATTTGCTAATCTTTATAAATTATTATTTTTATATCGACTATATACTACATTAATTATATTTACTCATATAAATTTTATATATGTTATTATTTTAAAATTTAACTATAAAAATATCGAAATAAGATTAAATCGTTCAATTCTATAAAATTTTCAATTTGAAATAACTACTGAACTGCAGCACAATATTAAATGTAAAAAATACATTTCTATCTTGTTATATTTCTGTAATATTAAATTTCCATTTACTTCTTATGTAAAGTATGTTATTATACATATATTGTTAAAATAGAAAGACGTGAATAAAATATGAACATTCTAGATTTTAAATTTCCAAAAGAAATAGAAAAAATATTAACAATTTTATCAAGTAATAAAGTAAACTATTGGTTATTTGGTGGAAGTGTAAGAGATTTATTTACAGGTACAACACCAAATGATTATGATTTTGTAATTACTGGAATGAGCTTAGAACAAGTTAATGAAATATTAGAAGAAAATGACATAAATAGTTTTATTGTAAGTCAACGTATGAGTGTTATTCGGAATTAATCAAAATGACATAAATTGTGAATTTGCTTGTTGCAAAGAAAAAATGGACCTAGTTAATTATTTGAAATCGTTAGATTTTACTTGTAACTCAATACTATTAGATATAGAAACTGGAAATATTATAGATGTATTTAATGGATGCCAAGATATAAGAAGTAAAAAAGTTAAATCTATAATTCCTCCAGGCACATGTTACAGAATGAAACCTAGTCACATGATAAGATCTGCATATGTAGCAACAAAGACTGGATTTGATATTGATAAAGAAGATATTCAGGCTATACATAGTAATGATATATCTGCATTTGACGAACCATATAGATTAATGAGTACAAGATGTATGAATGAAATACTATCAACTAATAGTTGTGAAAGAGGATTACAATTACTTGATAAAATTGGTATATTAGGAAAAGAATTTCCAGTATTACAACGCAAGTTAACAAATGGGCAAATTAATTTTGATATACTCAAATACATAAATAATAATATACAAGAAGAAAGTGATTCCTTAAAAATCGACTATAGAACAATATTACAATTTCTGAGTATATTTGAATGCGAAGAACAAAATATAAATAAATTCTACTTTTACAATGAATATAAACAACATATATCAAAGATATTACAGTTATCTGTACATTACAATAAATTTTTAGGAAATTTATCTATAACTGATATAGATAAATTAATGAGTGATCAACATATAAAACCTAAATACAGAAGAGCAGTCTTAAAAACTATATTAGACTTAAAAGATATAAAAAGTATAGTAAAGATAAATAATGATACACCATTAGATCCAGATATATAAAAGCATAAAAATCGAGAAAATATTTATATTTCAACATTTTCTCGATTTTTCTTTGGAGGCGTTGGGCGGATTCGAACCGCCGAATCAGAGTTTTGCAGACTCGTGCCTTACCACTTGGCTACAACGCCATATAAAATTAATATTTTTTATAAGTTTTCATGTACTTTGTTCTTATAAATAACTTAACTATTTCATCATCTGCTTATACTTTATTATATGCAAACATATATCATATATGACACTAAATTTTTAAATTTTATATAATAAAATTTGGAGCGGGAAACGGGGCTCAAACCCGCGACCTCTGCCTTGGCAAGGCAGCGCTCTATCAACTGAGCTATTCCCGCATATGCCTCTATCTATATAGAAGCAATTAATATAATAACAAATTTAATCACAAAAGTCAATATATTGATTTCAAAAATTCAAAAAAGTAATCTTTTCTATTTTTCTTTTCTATTTCTTCTTTATTTAATATATCTATAACCTCTATTACTTCTCCATTTAATATCACTTTTAGATTTCCAACCGTTTTCCTCTTTTCTATAGGAGCCATTAAATAATATAAACAATTAATTTCAATATCTACATTGTCAACATTATCACTTTTTATTGGTATAACTTTATTTTTTATTTCGCTTAATTCTAATATAACATTTGTATATTTTCCTTTTTCTACTATTATTCTTTTTTCATTCATACTTTTCCATACATTAAATTTTTCTTTTACTATAGTCTCTATATTTATATGTTTATAATTCTTATATGCATATTCTATTAATTTAATACTATCTGCTGTTCTTATCTTTTTAGTATCTGCACCTAATACTACTGTAATTATCTCAAAATTATTTCTATTAACAGATGTTACCAAGCACCTTCCCGCATTATTGGTAAACCCTGTTTTTACACCATTTACACCTTGCAAGTAACCTAATAGTTCATTTGTATTAGTTAAACCTTTTGAATAGCCATTAATACTTATTGTATAATCTTTAGTATTTACTATTTTAGCAAACGTCTCATTCTTAAGTGCATAATCTGTTATTTGAGCAAGCTCATAAGCTGTAGTATAGTGTTCTGGATCATCAAGTCCATGTGGTGTTACAAAATGTGTATCTTTTAATCCGAGCTCTTTTGCTTTGTTGTTCATAAGCTTGGCAAACCCTTCCTTATCTCCTCCAACATGTTCTGCGAGTGCAACCGCAGCATCATTTCCAGAGCGTAGCATTAATCCATACAACAAATCATGAATTGTAATCTTATCACCTTTTTTCAGTCCAAGTCTTGAACCTCCTGTACCTGCTGCTCTACTAGAAACAGTAACTTCCTCATTCAAATTTGCATTTTCAAGTACAATTATACATGTCATTATCTTTGTAGTAGATGCCATAGCTACTCTCTTATTATCATTTTTCCCCCATATTACTCTTCCAGATTTTCTATCATATATAACTCCTATTCTAGAATTTATAATTGGTTCGTCTGTACTCTCATTAGAAACACTAATTGATTCATTTAATTCTTCATTTTCTATAAGCTCTTCTAACTCATCATCTGCATAAACAATTCCTATCATATTAAATATTAGTATAAAGATAACTGAAATATATAAAACTTTTTTCTTCCACATAAAAAATCACCTTTATAATCTATATTTTATAAAGGTGATTTTTATTACTAATTACTACTAATTCTCTGGTAACAAATTAATTGTTAAACTGTACAATTTTATTGCATTTTCCTTTTCTTGCTTAGCTTTATTAATGTCCCCAGAGAATTCTGGCAATATTCTTATAGCATTAAAGATAAGTGAACTTGGATTAACTCCATCATCATAATATTGGTCAAAAGGTAATGTAAGGGTTTTCTTACTGTTTGGCAACACAACAAGATTACCATTTTCTAAACCATTAACACCTCTACTATCTCCATTAACTTTCATTACAATTTCATCTGTCTCTGTATTATCTAATAGTACTATAAAATTACCTGTTTTGTTTGTAATCTCTACTGTATATGTTTCTGCTGTATATGTAATTTCTTTTTTTACAATGTTAATTCTCATATACTCATCTTCCGCAACAATCCCTAAGTTTTCTTCACCAACATAACCATTTAGGGCCAATTTAAGGACTCCATTTTCTTCTTTAATTACAATTTTTTCTTCCTTATATTCATATCCATCTGTAGTGCCAGTAGCTAAAATATCTTCTAATAGTCTTAATCTATATATATATGCACCATTTACATTAGAAAAATTTTGTATATTATATATCTGTTTTTCTTTATATACCTGATCTACATATATTTTAAATTCTTCTATATTGTCGCAATAATTAGATTTAAAATCACTACTTAATAAGTTATATGCATTTTCATATTCCTTATTATTGCAATAATTAACATAATTATCTATCAGATTATTAATAGGTTGCTTGTATTGTTCAGGTACTTGGGCTGTTTCATCCATAACAGGACTATGTGGCTCATATGTAGTACTTGGCACTTCTACAACTGGACGACTTCCTAAAAACCTATCTATTGCAATTACTATCCCTACTATAATAATTATTATAGTAATTTTCTTTTTATGCTTTTTAAAAAAATCTCTTACTTTTAATCTAAGATTTAACCAAAATCCCATATTCTTTTCTCCTTATATAACTTGAAATGATAAAACAAAATCATTAAAATTATTTTCCTTTATTACAATTCTCTGACTTTTTTTCGCTTCACTTTTACTTAAATCTGGATTGATAACAGTTATCATTAAAACATATATATTCCCTTGTCTTTCTATGTCATTATAACTAAAAGAGACAAATTCTGGATATGTTTTATTTACATATTTTTTAAAATCATCTAATGTTTTAAAATAGTTATCTTTAAAGTCTGGATACAATAAGTTATATGCTTCTTGATATTTGCCATTTTCTATGTAATCCATAAATTCAGAAAAATAAAATTCCATTCTTTCACGTTCAGACATATCTTTTAATTCATTTCCACTATTATCTTGCTTTATATCTGTTATATTTTTTTCATTATTAATTGCATTATTTTGTATTGATTTTTTTTCCAAAGATTTTATAACTATTATTACAACTATCATTATAGTAATTAATAAAGTAATTATCAAAATATAGTCTAATATTTTTAATTTATTTTTCACAATACAATTACTCCTCTTCTAATATTTTGAATTTAACATTGTAATTTATATCAGATTGCATCTGTAATTTCATGCTAGAATTATCTCCATAAAAAACCTTCATTTTTATAGAAAAGTTTCTTTTGTCACTCTGTCCACTATTTTCTATAAAATCCACCTTAGAATAATTATTAAAATCTATCTTCAAATTTTGTAAACTTTTTTTAAGGCTTTGTAATTCTTCTAAATTATTAATATTCAATTTATCCGATAAAAACTCCTTGTTATCAATATAATATTGATTAACATCAGCATTTCTATTTAATACTAATTCATTATATATTTTAGGAAGCGACTCTTGTATATATTTCTGCACATACATCATTAATTTTGAAGTTTTAAAATTAGTGTTGTTTACACAAGAAATTATTTCTTTAGAATTCGTAAAACCCAATTCTTTACTTTCATAGTTTTGTATTCCAAATTGTTGCATTACATCATCACTTTTATGATGATAATTACCGTTTAATCCAAAGAATTAATGCAATCATAATGTTTATAATTATAATTATGGTTAATATAATTCTTACCTTTTTCATTTTCTTCCTCCTACTTTTCTGGATAATCAGAATTCTTACAATAAAAAGCATCATATGGAGGATCTCCACGACTATTAGCCTCTGTTACCTGCCCATCTTGAGTTGTATCAATCCACCACCAACATGTACTTCCAGGTACACCATTAGGCTTACATTGACACCATCCAGACTGTCCTAATATATTTCTTGTCATAGGCTCACCTCTCGGATTTAAAACTGAACTACAATCATATTTACTAATCCATTCGGCTGCTTCCATTACGTCTGGAGTTATTTCTACATTTGCCCACTCTTGTAATGTATCTGCACCTGCATATTGTCCCGGTGCACATAGTTGGTCTAAAAGAGTGGTTCCATTTCCAGAGTAGTTTACTAAAGCTCTATTCACTAGTACATATCCACATACTTTACCAGCTTCCATCGCATCTTCTTCATTCATTCCATATGCACTTACAAGAACACTTGGTCTCATTTCATGAGCAATTAGTTTAGCTATTAACTCTACATCATCTTGTGAAAAATTATAAGGTTGACTTACACTTAAAATATTCTTACTATTTACTACAATATAATCCTCAATATTATTTATAATTGCTTTCTTTTGATCTCTAAGTAAAAGTTTTATATCGTCTTCTGTTGTTGTTCCGATAGGCTGTTTACTTTCTAATTGATCTCCTTCTGCTATATCAGGATTTATACTAATACCTTCAATTTTCATAGTCATATTTTTAGCTTTATTTTCTGCTGTAAATTTTAATGTTATTGAATTTCCTTCAATTTTTATTACTTCAGCTTGTCCTGGTGTTATAACTTCTAATCCAGCTTCAAAACCTTCTAACTTTTTATTAAAATTAACTCCTGTTGGTACTTGGTCTGGTATTAAAATACCTCCTACATTACCAGATACTTCCTCTGTTAAATATAATCTAACTAACTCTTCTAATCCTGGTGTATACTTATTCTTTATATTATCAACACCTCTACCATTTGGATCACTAACTAATACTGTTCCATTTTGGTCCTCACCTAATAAAACTATATAGTGTCCATAACTTGTATATAAGTTATTTCCTGCAGCAGATGGTTTAACATTCGCTATAACTGGTTTACCTTGACTAAATGCCTCTCTTATTTTACTTACATAAGTGGCTGTATCTCCTCTTCCGCCGTATATAAACTTGACTAGTAACTCCTCCAAAGTGTTCTAAAGCTTTTTTGTTAGCTTCCCAACTTGTTGGAACACTATTTGCTGTAATCCAGTTTGCTACTTCTGGTACCCCAACATCATATCCATACCCTGTAAGTACTATTGCTGTTGATGTAGCTCCACATCCAGATGATGCAATTGATCCTTCTGAATATGGAATATTAGGAAAGTCACCTTGTTTATAGTTTTTATATGAAATACCATTAACAGTAATTATTGTTTCATATCCTTCTCCTGACTGTGCATATTCCTGATATACTGCAGATCTTGATACTGCAGTATTAGAATTTCTGTTATCGGTTTTATTGTTTTCATCCTCACTATTTTCATCTTCGGTATTCTCAGTTTCATTTGCCTCTACATTTCCATCACTAGATCCTGTATTTCCTTCTGCTATCTGTTCTTCCCTTTTACTTGCCTCTTCTAACTTCTTTTCTTCTTCTTCTCTTTCAGCTTCTATACTAGTTTTAGATCTAATAAATGTACCATATTCATCATTTCTCTTTTCATATTTTTTATCAGGCCATTCATCTGGAACATATTCAGGTATAATCCAATCTAAAACTCCAGTTTCTATTAGTTTAAAGTCAGCTTCTGTAAAATATCCAAGCTCAATCATAAATTCCTTTAAATCACGATATACATATTCACCATCTTTAGTATGAACACTTTCTAATATAGAGAATGCTGCTAAAGATGATTTTTTAGCAAAATTAATCTTTTGTAATCTTACCTTATATTTTTTTCCATCTTTATATTCAGTTGAAGCTAAAATATCATTAAGTTCTTTTGCCTTTTTATCAATTTCTGCAACTTCAGGTTTTTCATTATTTTCAGAATCAACCAATAATTCTTTATTCTCATAAGAAATTAACAATGGATTAGAAGGATCATATTTATTTTTTAGAACCTTTCTCGCTGCTTCTATTTCTTCTGCAGTTTCTATTGTACCATCATATATAAAGAAATATCCACTTGTTAACCAATTTTTTACCTTATTATGCCATGGTTCTGTTCTTAAAATAAATGGTTGCTTTATTTGTGTAACATCTTTACTATGATCTCCAGTACCATTTAATGTATACATTATTTTTCCTGTTTCTTTTAATTTTTGAATATCCTCTGTATCGGCTAATCCCTCTGGATTATATTCTCCTGTAACATCCTGCATCTCTTTTGTAAAATCATATGCAGAATCCCAATCAGTTGGAATTTTTCCATTTGCGTAATCCTCATCATCTGGATTAAAATATACATCTTTATACCAATGATGTGTAACTTTATTTATATATGGTTTAAATGTATGTACACTTGTAGATTGTGAACTCATTACCCTATATAATAATAAAAATGTATCTGCATCTAATCCCCATTTATTTAATTCTGCAGTCTTTTTAGCAATAACTTGTTCCATATTTGTTTGTATAAGATTTTTGTCTTGATTTACTTTACCAATTATTTCTGTTAATACATCTTTTAGCCCTTTACACAAATTATCTACATCATTTCTCTTATGAAAATATTCATAACCATCTAATACACTATCTCCATATTTGTCAAAAACTTCTCCCATTTTTCCATCGTCACTAAGAAAATAAGTTAAATATCCTTCATCTGGTTGATACCAATTAATATTTTCCTCTTCAGTACTTATATAATCAATACAATCATCATAATCCCTAAGAAAATGATTCAATCCACACGCTCTCACATCAGTACTTGACATTCTTTCAAGTCTTAAATCGACTACTAGACAATATTTTTCCCAGTCGCTACCATAATCCAGCACTGATATCATATCCTGAATACTCGCCCACTCTAGTGATACAAGATAATTACCATAATAACCATCTGCCAATGTTAACAAATTATCACCATTCTCAGACTCTGTAAATGTTGGCTTTCCTGTACCATCTACTTGTATTTCATATAACTTTGGAGTCTTCTTGGCTCTATTATATAATTGTATTGAATTTCCGTCTTTATCTAAAGCCTTATAATATGATATATCTCCGAGTATCTGTATTCTCCACACGAACTATATTAGTTTGTGACATAATGTCTATTGGTGGTGTATATATTTCTGTATCATTCCATAAATATGATTCAATCTTGTCTTTGGACATAAACAAAGCATTATAATTAGCATTAATATTAATTGCCTCTATTTGATCATTATACTCATCTATTACTTCCTTCCTTGTTAAAGTAAGTCCATCATTTGATATATATTTATAATCAGCTGTATATTCAACTTCCTTAGAACCAAGTTCTATATCTGTTTGTAAATCATCGTCCATACAGAAATCATAAACAAAATCTGGCGCCATTGTAGATAAATGTAATGCTAGTGATAACTCTATTGGTTTTCCATATCTACCTGTCCATCCATCTAAATCCCAATTCATCTGAGAAACAGTCCAAAAACCAGTTTTTATTTTTAATTTCATATTTTCTCTATCAATAGATGGTTCGAAGTCATCTATATTATTCCACCAGTCTTTATTCAGTTCATCGAAATGTAACATACCATATTGCGATTTATTAGAAATATATCTGGAATTTCTAATAATATCCTCAAACTCATCTGCTAACTGCCCAACAATTGGTATACAAGATAATAATTTATTAACTCCTGTTTCCTCAACACCTCTTAATGTATATGTTCTTTCATTTTGTAATACATATGCATATAAATAATTTGGCATATCACCTTTTGAGCCTTCATTATCAGTATCTACAGCTGTTATCTCTCCTGTATTTTCATCCCTTGTAATCTGACTTTCGCTTGCAAAACCATTTCCAACTAGTTCATATCCTAATTCTTGTATATAATTTGCTAAATCTACTAAATCAGTTTCACTAACTTCTATTTTTTCTGCTCCTACTACCCAATTCCAAAAGTTCTTACATGCCTCTGTAAATTTTTCCATGGCAAGTCCAGGTAACGTAGTAAAAAAACCTATAAATCCTATTATTAAAAAGATTATAAGTAAAGCAATCCCAATAGTACCTAATGCAGAAACTAATGGAGCTAAGGATTGTATACCTTTTAATCCATCAAAGAATTTCTTTCCTCTTTTAGCTGCATCCTTTGCTTTTTTAGCTCCGTCTTTTCCTTTACCACTACTTTTAGCAGTATCTTGAACACTACCAGCTTCTTCTTGATTATCATCAACTTGTCCGCTATTTGGATTACTTTGTCCTTCATTGCTTTTACTATTATTAAAAGCCTTTTTAGCTGCTCCAAATGTTTCCTTTGCTCCACTTTTTTTAGCTCCTCCAGTATTTTCTGGCATATTTATTCACCTACTCTCACTTTTTAATTATATTATTTATTTTCTTCTTTTTTTCTTAGGTGGTTTTGGAGGTTTTGGTTGCTCTGGTTTAGGTGGCTTAATTTGTCCACCAGCAATTAAACCTAATGTTTCTTGCATTCTATCTTCTACTTTTTCTTCTCCTATAACACCATAAGTTTGTTGCATTTGTCTTGCATAACTATAGTATTCTCTTTCTGAATCTGTCATCTTATCTGGATCACCATGTTCTAACATATACTGCGTTTGCATAGCAATTTGTTGATCAGTTAATCCACTTTGTGATCTATAGTTTTGATATGCCTGTGCAAATTTTTCCTCATTTTGTGCTACTAAATTATTAGCTTTTCTACTGCTTGCTATCGCTCCAGCACCTTCAGTCATTGACCTACCAGCATAAAGTGCAGGCATAATACTTTTTCCAGATCCTGTAGACGCACCTAAAGCTGCCATTGTAGCCATTGTAGCAATTTTTGCACTTGATGCTAAAGATTGTCTTACTCCTGCTGGAAGCTTTCCATATACTTTCTCTACTCCACTAAAAGCCTTACCTGTTACACCTTTTACAGTCCTTAATGGGTGTAAAAGTGGATTTTCTGCTATCGCATTTACTGCTCTTCCAAATTTACTACCTTGTGATCCTGTATTTGAAATTGGAGTTGGATTTGAAGGAGCGTTTTGACTAGGAGTTGGATTTTGACCTTGGTTTTGACTAGAGTTTTGATTCTGACTTTGATTCTGACTTTGGTTCTGATTTTGACTTGGGTTTCCTCCTCCATTACCAGGTCCTGCTCCTCCAGTCTTATCACCAGGATTACTCATATTAGGCATCTTCTTTGTATCAACTTTATTCTTTTTATCTTTTTCACCTTTATTTTTCAACATACTAATACCTGTTGTAATTGCCGCTGCTCCACCTATTGCCTCTCCTAAACTGCTTGCTCTAAAGTTAAATATGTCTCTAACTATTTTTTCACCTTTAAATATAAATAGAACCATACATATTGCTAATACTGCAGATGCAAGTGTTTGTTGCTCTGTTAGTAAGTTAATTGCTGTATTTCCAAATATTAAATATATAACACAATGAAATGGTTGTATTAATACATTAAATACAAATTCTTTAAGCCAAGCATTTAATGCCTGAGACTTTCCATCTCCCATTTTATCAATTGAATATGTAATTGTAATAAGTGGAGATATAACTATTAAAAATCCAATCGTCAGCATACGCTTTATATACATTATTAAGAACATAATAGTCATTCCTACTAATATGATGTACACAAGAGTGGAAGATACCCCAACTGTAAAACTTACATGCCATGCTTGTCCTGCTATTTGATCTAATGCATTGTCATACGTCTTACCTTCTTCTGTTTGTACATTAGTTCTTGCTATATTTAAAGTATCTACCAAAACATTATTGCACTCTATAGTAAATATCATTATATATTGAAGTACAAATACTAAAGCTAAACTTACAGCCCAATCCATAAACATTTTTTTATATTTAGCTTGATCTGAAGCAACTGTAGATATTGCCATTCTTATTCCTACATATAATAAAATTCCTAACAATATTACAATTGATAAATTTCTAAGTACATAATACCATACTGCTACATTATCTCTAATTAAATTTATTGTATCATTTTCAGAAGTATTAAAGAAGTCTATACTCGTAATACCTGCTTCACCAAATATAATTGCATCAACAGATCCAACTCCTTCTCCTGCACCAGCACCGCCAATTGCTGTAATACCCCAAACAAGAAATCTAAGTAAACTAGCTAATGCCATTCCCATTGCTTTTGGTATATATAATGCTAAGCCTAATAAAAAGTCTGCAACATCTCCTACAACATCCATAGCAGATAAATCATCTGCTTCCTGTTCTGCAGCAGTTTTTTCTGCAAATACTGCATATGGAGAAAAAGTCGATTTTAGCATCATTAACGCTGTTATTATTATAATTAATGTTATCCCGAGCTTCTTAAATACCTTTTTCATACTCACACCTACCCTATTTTAACTTTTCTTTTAATCCTTTAGTAAACTCATTTAAATTTACAACTGTTTTTCCTTGAGTGTTTTTAGTTTTTTCTCTAAGAGTTTTTAATTCTCTCATCATTCTTCCTAAATCTGTTTCTTGTGCTTTACTTCCTGCAAGTATAGCATCTTCAATTGCACTAACAGCTTGTTTCTTATCTAATGCTTTTGGCTTCTTACCACCAAATTTTCTTGCTATGCTATCTTTAACATCCTTTGTTGTTTCTATTCCAAAGCTTGATTCTGCATCCTCAGACTTCAATAATTCTTTTGCTTTATCAGCATCTATAGCTTTTACGCCTTCTTTTTTCATAAACTTCTTAACATTGCTTTTTACTTTTGTATGTTTAGTATCTTTGTTTGCTTTATCATTAATTACAGCTGATACTCCACTTTCTACTTTATCATCTATAATTTGTAAAATCTTATCAATGTCACTTGCATCTAACTTATCTTTTGAACCTTTCTTCATAAATCTATCGATAATTTTATCGACATTACTTCCATAAACCTCACTATTTATTTTATCAACTATCTGATTTAAGTCTGATTCTGTAACATTTTTAATACCTTTCATTGCCATATATCTGCTAACAGCCTCTTTAATTTTGCTTGCAGTCATAACTTCTTTTAAAGCGTCATCCATTATGTTTTCAACTTTATCTTTCTTTCCGTCTTTTATCATCTTGTCTACTTCTTTTTGTATCTTTATTTCTAACATATTAGCTTTATTTAAATTGCCAACTAATTTATTATTATTAACAAGTTTTTTACGATCTTTCTTAAATTTGTCTATGTTATTTGCAGTAGCATTTACTCCACCAAATGTAGCTGCATTTAAAGCCGTTTTCGCAAGATTTCCTTTTTTTCCATTGATTTTTCTTCTATACCCGTATTCCTTTTTCTTAGCTCCCATTCCTTTTAATCCGCCAGTAGCATCTGCTAATGCAGAAATACCAGATTGTGTATCTATTACAAGCATTGGTACACCCATCATCAACTCTGCCATATAACGTATTGATTTTGTACTATCTCCGAATGTTCTTTTTAAAGTTTTCCACTTCAAATCTTTCTTTAATTTAAGAGCTTCTTTTGTTTTTTCATATAATACTGGATCCTGTTTTTTAATATTATGTAAATCTAATCTTAAACTTCTTTCTCCTGTAATACCTTCTACAACACTATTAAGTCTATCAGCCATACCATTTTTAACATTTTCTTTTCCATTTTTAAATTTCTCACTAAGGTTAATTGGTTCATAATCTATAGAATCTTCTCCATTTATTCTTGCTCCTATATTTCTCATTCCCCATACTAGTCTATTAAATGCTGATGTTCCAATTTGTGCACCAGAAAGAGCTTTTTCTCCTAAGAATTTTCCGCTTCCTGCCACAGCTCCAAATCCAAATTTTAGAGCAGTTCCACCAAACATAGTTACACCCATTCCAACTTTGTATGCCTCTGCAAAGTAGTTTTTATTTTCATTTACATCTCTTAATGATGATGCTCTTCCTTCAAAGTTGAAAATATTCATAAATATTTTTTCTGCTTTAAATATGAAATTTAAAACAATTAATGACATTATAAATCCTGCTACAGAATTTGTTGCTAAATCAAATGCTATTACCATAAACATACAATATATAATTGCATGTATTGTTTGTAAAAATACATTTAATGCAAAATCATACATCCATTTAGACATTGATTTCGATTTACCAGTAGATATTTTATCAAAACAATTCTTAAGAGACATAATTGGCCCCATAAGTGCTAAAATCATTATTGTAAAATATCTCTTTATATAAATAAACAAAAATCTAATTAAAAAGTATATTAAGACCATATAAAATATTGTAGCTGGAAATCCTTCACTTAATTTAAGTGAATATGCTCTTGTCCTCATAGTATCATATATAGATTGACTTCCTGTTCCATTGTCAGAATTTTCTATAGCGCTTTGTGAAACCTCTGCAAAAATATCCACCAAAACTTCATTTATCTCAATAACAATCATCATAAAATAATGTATACAAAATACAACTATAAAACTAGTAAGCCATGCTACAAGCATTCCTTTATACTTAGCTTTATCTGATGCTACTGTAGATATTGCAAGTCTAATTCCCAAATATATTAATAATAGTAATAATACTATAATACATATTTGCCTAATAACAATATACCATTTTGCTATATTAGCACGTAATGCATACACTATACTATCTTCACTAATAACTTGTATCTCTTCACCATCTGAAGCATGTAGCCTTTTAGCTTCTTCTATTTCTCTATATCTATCTAACTTAACATCTAAAAAGTTAATATCCAATAAAGGCACTCTATTATAAATAATATCTTCAATATTAATTCTATTATTAGACCACATTGTATTAGTAGCTGATGGTGTGTATAGATTTCCTGTTCCTGGAGTTGATGTAATTTGTTCATTACTATCTTCTCCTGAGTTTTCTTCATCTTTTTCTACAGTTACAGTTTCCATTCCCGTTGCTTCATTTATTGCAAGATTTACTAATTCTTCGATAATATTTCCCCAACCTATAAATTGTGCTCTAAATACATATGTTATAATTCCTGCTAAATAATCAAAAAATCCCGCAAATTTATCAAATAGCCATTGCCCAAAAGTATAAGAACCTGCATATGACCCTGATGTTGTACCATAATATTGTCCATAGTCATCAGCTGCACCTGTTATTTTATTAAACATTGTAGTACAGTTTGCTGAATTTATACTTTCTGCTGTTGACTTTGATATCCTTGCTGCAAAACCATATGAATTGTATCCACCTGATGTACTAACTTCTTTAATTTGAATAAATGGGTAATTTCCACTATTAGTTACGCAGTTTGCCATTTTTCCATCTCCAAGATATATCATAACATGTGGAAAACTATTACCAATAATATCTCCTCTTTGTAAATTGCTAAGATCTGGTTTTGGTGATATTTCTTCAAAATATGGTGCATATGCGCCACTTTGTGGAGTAACAAAAAAAGTAAAATCTTCATTTCCTATTCCCAAAGAGTTATGTATACAGAAACTTACAAAACCAACACAATCAAATGCATATTTATTTTGATATGATACTCCATGACTTGTTACCCCAGATGTTCTTTCTAATCTATATGCAGCATATCTTTGAGAGTCTGTCCATGAATATATAAATTCTGATGGATAATTATTTACTAAATCTTCAGCAAATTGAGCTATTGTCTCACCAGCTTGTTCTTGTGTTATCGCATATGATTTTCCAGGAAATAATATACAAATAATTAATATTATAATTATAAATTTTTTTAATTTAATCATATATATATATTACCTCCTTTCAAATACTTATTTAAATCTCTATCTAAAATTTATTTGTTTATCATCATAAAATAACTTATTATTTTCATATTTTAAATTTTTAAATTCTTCATTACCTGTTACTAATGTAGCATAGTTTCTAGTTCTTGTATTATAAGCATATATTCCACTATTTGCTATACTATATACATATATATAATCATTAATCCATAAGCCATTATTTACATATTGCTTTAGCTCACTATTAGGATAACTTCCTGTTTTAGAAATAAATTTAACAGAAAATGTATTTTCATCACTATAGTTTTTGTATTCTAAAAATTCACTACTTTTAATAGAATTACTATTTGTATCATCATATTCTGAAGTAACAAAATTTTCTAATACATATTTTCTACTATTTAAACTTTTATTTCTATTAGTTTCATTTTTTAAAACTAAGTCACTATTCTGAAATATAATTCCATTTGCTGTTAATATTTCGTTCTTAAATTCATCAGCACTTTTTTCTTTATAAATATTGGTTGAAAAATTTGAATAAATATTAACCGAATTGTTAGTTACTTCTATTCCTTTTAATGAATATCTTAATTCTTTTTTATTTCCATTTACTTGTGACTCATCATAATCATTCCATATTTGTTTTATTTTGTTCATAAAATCTTCAGTATTTTTATCTTCAATATATTTATCTAATAATTCTGAAAATTCTTTATCTTCTTTGCTCTCTTGTACAACTTTATAAATTGAAATTTGCTTTTCTGTATTAAAAAATACATAAACCTCTTTTCCTTTATAACCAATTACTCCTGTTTGTTCATCTTTAAATGTTGGTTCCCCTAATATTTTTATAATATCTTCTTTAGAAGTATCTGTAGTAATATTATTTACTATATTTAACTTATACTTATCTGTAAAAACTATATTAAAAACTCTATTATCTATTTTTCTTAATTCTATACCTTCATCAAAATATATATCATAAGAATTAAATGTACTTTCCTTTGTTCCAATATCTGATTCTTTTATTCTCCAGTTATTACTTATTAATTTTGTTAATATATCAGATTGTATTGTTAGATTTGTTTCCTTAACTTGTTTAAAATTGTTCATTTGTATTTCAGAGTCTCTTTTTGCAAAATAATTACTTTCTCCATTTATAATAATAGTCTTTATATTTTCTTTTTCTTTATCACAAACAACTTCAATTATGTTATTATTTTCTCTATCTATAATTCTAAAATTATCATATTTCAATACTTTAGCACTATAAGAAATTAATTTATTATAAAAACTTTCATTACTATTATTATCTGTATATGGCAACAACTTTATTTTTATATAAAAATCTAAATTATAGTTTTCTACTTTAGACTTCTCTTGTTTTATATAATCACATTCTAAGTACTTTGCCACTTCTTCAACTGTTTTAAAGTCATCAATAGTAGTATACGACTTTATTCTATCTAATTCTTTGTTTTCTTGTACAGTCACATTTCTTAATCTAGTAATTACCAGAATCAGCAATAAAATCAAAACAATTATTATGGAAACTATAATTTTTATTAATCTTTTATCTTTTTTATTTTCCATTATAACTTTTAACCTTTCTTTAATTTATCTAGTAATTTTTCATCGCCTAAGCCTTTTCCTCTTAAGCCAAATGTTGTTTTTATAATTTTTTCAGTTCTAGACAATGTTGTTAAAAATAATATTCCTATAATCGGTACTGTTTTTGCAATTTCTGCTGCTGAGAAAATGAAAACCACATAAACAATAGCATGTATTAATTGTATAAATATATTATAAATTATCTTAGTTAGCCAAGCTTTATATGCTTGTGCTCTTCCATCGCCTACTTTATCTATTGGATATGTAATAGTTACTAATGGACTTATTGAAATTAAAAATCCTACTTCTAACAATCTTTTAAAGTAAACTATAAAGAATTTTACTTGATAATATACAAGCATACAATATTCAATAACAACCCAAACATTATTCCATCCGATATGAATTTTTTAATGTATCCCATATATGAGTTATAATTGCTTCTTCAAAACCTTCTCCTTTTGTCCATGTAGCAACTATCTGTAATAATGATTCTTGCAGGGTCATTAAAAATATGAAAATATATTGCATAACAAATAATAATATAAAACTAGTTACCCAACCTGTGAACATTTTTTTATATTTTGCTTGTTCTGATGCCACAGTAGATACTGCCATTCTAATACCTATATATATTAATACAAGTACACTTATTACTATAGATATATTTCTAAGAACATAATACCATGTTGCTACACTTTGCTTAATAGTTGAATTTACATTTTTTTCATTATTTGAAGTATTATATTTAAAATAATCAATATCAAATAAAGTATATTTACCTAACAAAAGACTTTCTATTGTAAACTCCTTATCAGCAATAGCTGAAACACCTCCTAGTATACTCGAATAACCATCTTCTTGTGTACTATATACAACAAGAGTCATTAAAGCATTAACAGAGTGCGGTAGTAATGTAATGAGCCAACATAATACATTTGCAATTAGATTCGATGAGCTTTTAGTGTCGTTTACATCCTCTGTACTTTTTCCTTTACGTGCTTCCTTATCAGCCTTACCTTCCTCCCATAATTTATCATTTATGGACGCCCCATCTTTTTGATGTTCTTGTGCCTCATCGTATGTACCATACTCACTTGCATATATGAAATTAGGAAATAATGTATTAATTAATATAGCTATTATTAATACTATTGTTATACTTCTTTTCATCTATACTCCCTCTAGTATTATTCTTCTTTTTTTAATTTATTTAAGTTCGTTTCTACAAATTCAAATTCTTTTTTAGTTGGTTTTATAGCTATAATTGCTGTATCTTCTCCAACTTTTAGTAGTCCTTCTCCTCTTGAACATGTTGTTAAGAAATATGCCTCTCCATCACTTAGTTTAAATACTTCTTTTATATATTCAATTTCTGATTTATCTTGAGCTAAAAATAATTTAGTATCTGATGAAGTTAATACTGCTTGAACTTCTGCTTTTTCATAAAAATCTTGGAATTTTTGTGAAATTACTGCTAAAGATACATTTCTTTTTCTAGCACGTCTTGCCATTGTATTTAAGAAATCTACAGCTTCTGGATATGGAAGTAACATCCATGCCTCATCCACTAAAACTCTTTTCTTAGCAGCCTTTGTTTTATCTTCACTGTTTTTCTTTACATATTTCTCCCAAATCCAAGATAGTAAAATTTGTTGTGCAAGTGGTCTTGCAAATCTTTCTTCTAGTTGAGAAATATCTAAGTTAATAAAAGGTACTCCATCTAATAATTCAAAAGTAGATTGTCCATCAAAATATGCCATTTGTCCATCTAGTTCTCTTACATATTGTCTCATTACTTTTACTAGATAACTGTAATGAAATCTATAGTCTTCATTTCTATTTTCCTTAGCTTTTTTTACTAATCTTCTATACCATGAACCTATTGTAGGCATTGGTTTCTTTTGGTGTCCTAAAAAGTCTAAATCTGAATTATTTGTTCCTTTAGAACTATATAAACTATCAATATTATTGTTAATTCCATGAGATGCATATTCTTCTGCTACAGACTCTGCAATAATTTGTTTTGTAAGCTCATTTACCTCTGTACTTCTTGTTGAACCTCTTGCCATTGTTAACAATGCTTGTGTTACATCCTCTACCTTATTTTCAACATTTAATACAGTTCTCTCTTTACCAGTTATTTCATCTTTTAAAGTTTCTGGTTCTATATCAAATAAATTAATAACTGTTTTTGAATTTGGACTTATAACAACATTTATTCCACCTAAAGCTTCTGCTACAACACCATATTCACCTTCAGCATCTAACGCTAAGCTTTCTATTCCCATTAAAACTGATGAACGTGATGTTAACGTTTTTATTGTTACACCTTTACCCGCACCAGATTTACCAAATACAACCATATTGTAATTAGTTAAAGTAGGACTAAAATTATCAAATAAAATTGGCAGACCTGTTTGTCTATTAAATCCTAGGGGAATACCATTTTCATGTCCCACTTCAGAATTAAAAAATGGAAATACCGTAGCCATAGATCCACGGTCAAAGGTATGACTTATCTTTAATTTATTATCAAGAAAAGGCAAATTAGATTTAAATGCATCTTCTTGCATAGCCCATGCAGGTTTTATTCCAATAGATGTTTTAGACATCTCTGAAGCTAATAATTCAGTTTGTTTATCTAATTCTTGCAAACTATATGCAAACAATGTACATACTATTGATGAATCAAATAATTTATTAAATCCTGCTGCAATAGAATCTCTTAATTCTTCTGTTTCTGCTCTTTTTTGAGCTAGAATTCTTTCACGGTTAATATCTCCTCTATCTACGGCTACTATTCTTTCAGACTCTAATTGGTTTATTTGTCTATTTAGTTCTGCTTGTGAAACACTTTCACTAATTGGTTTTATAAATACAGATACATTTATATCTCCAAATGTATACATACTTCTTAAAAATTCTGGAAAAGTACATGTTCTTGGTATTGTTGATACTATAGCACTTCTCGCAAATCTACTCTTATTTGAAATTATTTCTAAATGATTTGTATTTGTTGCATCTATTCCTGCTGGTGCAATTAAATCTTTTAAGCTTTTTTGATTTCTTTTTAAAATACTATCATTATTTACCTTTTTCTCTTTATTTTTTTGATTTTCTAATTCAGAGTTTTTACGATTTTCCATTTTCATAAAATCATTCTCCTTCTTTTATATTCTTCCTATGTTTAAGCTTTTCTTGTTCTTGTTGTTCTTCTCGATTGTATTTTTTTACTTGACTTTTCTTCTTTTGTATCATCTTCTTCACTTTTATCGCTATTTTCAATTTGCTTTTTTGTTTCTTTATATAATTCTTTATCTAAAGAATCTTTATATGAATCTACAATTTCATTTGCTCTATCTTTAATTCTCTGTGGCTTACTATTCTCTAGCATTCTTATTCTATCTGCCTCAAGTAAACTACTTGTAGCAAGTTCAATAGCTTGCTCTTCAATTTCTTGTTCTATCTTTTTCTTTTTCTTTTCTAATATATCTGGTGAAGTAACATAAAATTCATTAAATCCTGCATCAAATGCTCTTCTTAAATTTAATACTTCTGATTCATCTCTGTTGTATGCTATATATAATAATTCTGCTAATTCTTCTGATTCTAATACTCTACCATAAACCTCTGCAGATGCTAAACTTCTAATTACTGCTTGTACTCTTGTATATAACTCAGAGAAACTAATATTATCAATTTCTTCTTTTGAATAATTGTTTATTTCTCCGCCAAATTCAGCTGTATAATATGAAACAATAACATATGTATTCTGTTGTAATACATTTTGATTCTGGCTCATTCTTTCTACATAATTTGATATATCATTTCCATATTCTAATACATTGTTTTTTCTTCTTCTTTCAAATTCCAATTTTTCAACTACAGTTTTATTTCCAGCAAGTCTAGCTTTTTTAATTCTTGCATCTAACCCGGTTTATTTCAGTTTGGATATTGTTAACTTTCTCTCTATATTGTTCTATAATATCATGTAAATTTAAACTTCTTGTTTGTACATATAATTGTATAGGAAATCTTAATGTATTTAAGAATTGTGTAAATCCATTCTCTACTGCTTCTTTTTCTGATTCAGATAAAAGATCATAATTAATTCCTTTACATTGTATAACCATAATATATTGAGTTCTATTTTTTCTAACAATCATATTGTCAATAACTTCATCAAACTCCATAAATTTATGTATACTTTCTCTACCCTGTACTTTACTGCCTTCACTTTTTTTATTCTTCTGTTCTTCTTCATTATAATTATTTTCTTGTTCTTGCTTTTTTCTTTTTAAAATAATAAGAATAACTGCACCACCTAATATCACAATAGCTAGTACTAAAATTACCAATATCATATTTAACCAAAATATTGTGTTTGAACCTCCCATTATTCTTCCTCCTTTGTATATGTATATATCTTTTTATTCATTTTTAATTTTATATATCTCATAACTACATCATCTATTGAATCTCCAGCCACGTTTTTAGTAAATTTAATTCCTGTAATAGCCGGAATCTTAACTGTTCCAACTGCAAATCCTAGTAAGGCAAATATTAAAAGTAATATTATTCCAACCATTTTTATTCCAACTGCACTAAAAATGAAGAAAAACAAAAAGCCAATTCCTCCACCTATTGCAGTAGTAATTAATGCCTTTGTAGAGAAAATATATAAAATTCTACCTTCACCCTTTACATTTCTTGGTATATAATGAGTTGCCATATTTAATTCCTCCTTTGTATCTTATAATTCAGATGCTTTCATAATATCTTGTATAATAGTCCATATTCCTACAGCTCCATAAATAACAATAATTGAAACAACTAATCCAATTAATTGTTGTTTTAATTTTCCTTTTTGCTCTGCATTAGCTGTAAGATATTTTATTGCCATTATTAATGTAACAATTACCAATACAACACTTGCTATTGTAACTAAAACTTGTCCTATAGGAATAAATTTTTCTTCTATACCTCCCGAACCCTCTATTGGTAAAATTTTATCTGCCTCACCTTGTCCTGCAGACTTAAAATTATCAGCTTTAGTTTTCATATCCTGCAAGCTAAATGCATATGTATCATTTGTAAACTGAACCAAAACTAATATTGTTAGAATTGAAATTATTATTAACATAATTGCTTTCTTTTTTGTTTTCACACAATCACCTCATTTTTATTTATTATACTCTATTTTTATTAATTTTTCAACATAAAACCCTTGATATTACTCTACTTTTCAAAAATTTAATTTAATTGTAATATTGTAATATTTTACATTTTATCAAATTGTCTACGGAAATCTACATTAATTATGTTGTCAAAAAAAATAATAACTTTTAAAATGTAATATTATGAACATTTTTAAAAGTTATTATCGATACTCATATATTTTCCATAAAACTCTTTATTATTGACCAAATTCCTACGGCTCCATAAATAACAACAGTTGAAACCACTAAACCTACTAATTGTTGCTTAAGTTTTCCTCTTTGTTCTGCATTAGCTGTAAGATATTTTATTGCCATTAGTAATGTAACAACTACTAATACAATTCCAGCAATCGTAACTAATACTTGTCCTATTGGAATGAATATTTCTTCTAATGTTTGCTGTGATAATATGTTATTTGTCTCTGGTAAACCTATTAATTCAAAAAATTTTGCCTTATCAAAAATTTCCTGAAAACTAAATGCATTAACAGTAGTAGTAAAGCTAACTATAAGTATTGATGTAATTAAACTACAAAAAATCTTAATTAGCATTTTCTTGTTAATCATAACAAATCCTCCCTTTCAACTCTCTATAATGTGTTAATTTTACTTTATTAATTTTTATATCAATTACGAATTAAATATATTTTTACTTTCAATATAACTATTCTCATAGATGTTCTATATATATAATAAAAACCTTTAAAAAGCATAATTGCTATTTTAAAGGTTTTTATCTATTTTATATTATCATATGCAAAGTCAGCAATAGTTCCAATTAACCAAGAACATCCGAATAGTAATACACAACCAATTAGGTACGGAAAAAGTTGTTGTTTCAAATCTGCTTTTCCTTCTGGAGATGCCATTATATATTTTATACCTATAATTGTTAACATTATTACTGCAACCGACATTCCTACTGCTTGCATTATACCTATTACGATAGATACTGAATCATTAAAAGGATTTTGGTTTGGTTGCTTATAAATATCATTCATATTCGCATATACATTATTTGCAACCATAAGTATTAAACAAATTACCTGTACTATTACAAAAACAAATTTTATAAATTTAACTTTTTTCATAATTCAATCCTTAATTCTCATTTTATTTACTGTGCTGAATCGATTACACCTTTTAATAGTGGCACAAGCCATGCAGCACCAAATAATAATACAGAACCTAATATATAACCAAAAGCCTGTTTTTTGATTTCTGCTTTTCCATCTGGAGATGCCATTATATATTTTATACCTAGCCATACAAGTATAATAACAGCTATAGACATACCTACAGCTTGTATAACACCTAATATAATACCAGCCATAGATTGTGTTTTATCAACTAAAGATCCTCCTTGTGCTGTAGGAACTTTTCCAACAAACTCTCCTGATGCTGAAACGACTCCACTAATTGCAAATAATACAGATAGTACTGTCATTATTATTAAAATAACTCTTGTTATTTTTAATATTTTATTATTATTTAACATACGTTTTCCTCCTTTATATCCTATATTAAACATCTATATAATTTTATGATAGCTTATTTTTTTATAATTGTCAATCATATTTTAGTAAAATTTATCATATTTTAACTGTTTCTCGATAAAAATAAGAGTAAAGCAGAATGTAATACTATTAATCTTTTAATATATCTACATTTCACTTCACTCGTAAGAACAGATATTCATATATTTTTATCTTCTTTTTCGTATTTTTATTTTTTTATCTATACCCTTTAAATTCTCTTTATAATATTCTGCAATTAATTGGTCTAATTCTACGCTTAATTTATATGTTACATTGTAATCTTGTCCTTCCATAATACTCTCATTTAACTTTTGCCTTAGTTTACAGATTCTTTCATCTAACATATAATCACGCTCCTTTTTTTCGTGTACTTCTCTTTCGTATATATTTAAAATACCATATTTTTACATACACGTCAACAAAATTCCTTGTTTTCAAAGGAGTTTACAATTTTTTCGTATTACATTTTTCTTTATTTTTCGACACAGTTTTACACCTTTATATATTTACCCTTTTGGTACTCCAAAAACCTCAAAAATATTATAAAAACTGCATCTGACAGCTTATACATTTTTATTATCTATATCATCATAAAAATATCTATTTTTCATAGATTATATTTTATATATAATTTACACTTCTTCTATTTTTTACCTTTTATTATTGCCATAACCATTGAATCTGTATTAAATATTTCTTCTAATATTGTTCCGAGTATATTCCTTACTTACTTGATTATATTGTTCAATATAATCAAAAGGAGAAATACTTTTCATATAGTCTGATAAAAACATTCTAGAAATGTCTGCTATATTATTATATTCTACTACATAATCTCCATATACCTTCTTTTTTATTCTTTCGAAATGTTTAGAATCTAATCCATTTTTTATATACTTTTCAATTTCATCTTTAAGCTTATTATAAACGTCATCTGGTCTTTCTGATTGTCCTGAAATCACTACATGAGCATATTGTTTAGAAAATTCATAATCCATATCAGGTTCTTCTAGTAATGTTCCTGCATCATACAGTTCTTTATATAAATTAGAACTTTCCCCTACTAACATATTAAGTAAGATTTCGATTGCAATATGTTTTTTTATTATTTCATCATTCATACCTTTAATATCTTTAAAACCTATTGCAAATAAAGGCATACTTACATTCATTTCTCTTTCTATATTTTTTTTGTTTATCTTTTCATTACTTGTTGGATATATTCTTTCTATTTTCTCATCTAGACTATTTTTAGTAATTCTACATTTAATTTGTTCCAAAATATCCTTTGGTTCAAAATCACCACATACAACAAGTGTCATATTATTTGGTGCATAAAATGTATTATAACATTTATATAGAGTGTCTTTATTAATTTCTTTTATAGAATCTACTGTTCCTGCTATATCTATTTTAATAGGATTCTCCTTATACAAACAATCTAAAACACTCATATATAATTGCCATCCTGGATCATCATCATACATTCTTATTTCTTGTGATATAATTCCTTTTTCTTTTTCTACATTTTCATCAGTAAAATATGGATTTTGAACATAATTCATTAACTCATCTAATCCTTCATAAAAATGTTCTGTACACTCAAATAAATATGCAGTATGGTCATTTGTTGTATATGCATTTGCATCTATTCCAAGTGCCATTAGTTTATCTAAACTATTAGTACCATTTTCTTGTTCGAACATTTTATGTTCTAAGAAATGTGCAACTCCATCTGGAATATATATTTCTTCTCCATTTACTTTAAAATGGTTATCTATAGATCCAAAATTCACCCCCCATATTACATACTTCTTATTGGTAGTGTTTTTTGGAATAATAATCACTGTCATTCCATTTTCCAGTTTCTCTATATAAGCTTTTTCTTTTATATTTAAACTTTCTATTAATTTCATTTTATTAGTTTATGTTAATTTTTAAAATAACATCTTGTTTTTTCATTATTATGTCGACTTTAAAATTAACATTTCCTCCTTGTATAACATATTTAAGTTTTTTAATAAGGTTTTACCTATAAACCTATTGCCACTATAAGTGTAATTTTTCAAATATATATGATATATTTAATCACATTATTAATTCTCTATACCTAAAACTCTCTTTACTATTATTCATTATTCTTTAAAAAATAAATCGTATTAATTTTTATTTTTTTAGAAATAGCTTCAACATCTTCCTTTTTTACTTTTTTTATCTTATTAATATATTCTTGAAGATTAACAAATTCTCTTGCAAGCTCCTGTCCGAAATAGTAAGATATTTCGGAATCCTGAGAATCTGGAATTCCCTCTACTGTAGATACAATTATATTTTTGGCATTTTCTATGTCTTCATCTGAAAATTTACCTTCTTCCATTTCTTTTAATTGTTCTTTTATAATCTCTATAGCTTTTTCATAGTTTTCTATTTCTATCCCACATCTTATTATTATATTATTCTTTTGTCTTAAATAGCTAGAACCTGCTGTATATGCTAAACTTGCTTTTTCTCTAACATTTTGAAATAATTTTGAATTTGCACTACCTCCTAATATAATATTATATACAGATGTAGCATATTTCTCATTTTCCTCTATATCTATCACGTCTAGTCCTAAGACTAATTTCCCTTGCATCACGTCCATCGCTTCTTCTACTAATTTCGCATCTACTTCTTGTTTTTCTTCATTATCACCATTTATTGTATATTTAGGATATCTTTCATTTAAATTCTTAATTTGTTCATTATTCTTTATTATATCTATAATATTATCCTCAGAATCTCCAGAAATAAAAATATCAATTTTACATTCATTTAACAATTGCTTATAATGTGTATACAATGAGTTTCCATTAATTTTACTTAAATCTTCTATATAACCGTATTTATATAATTCATATGGTTTACCCTTATACATTTCTTCTATACATCTATCCATAGCATATTTTGCTTTATTATCAATTTTGGAGCTAATAATTTGTTTTAATTTATTTTTCTCTCCATCAACATATTGTTCTTTAAAAGCATTATTAATTATTAATGGGTTAAATATCACATCAAATAATAGGTCAAAAGCCTCTTGTGCTATATTTTCATTTGTAGGTATAAAATTATCATTTAAAGTCTCTAAATAAAATTTTATTACTTGATTATTTCCTGACTTATCAATACCACAATCGAAACCTGCTCCATACATTTCTTCTAATTTTTCACTAATAACTTCTTGTGATTGCATTAAGCTCGAACCTCTTTTTAATACAAGTGGCAATAATGCATTCGCTGTTACTGTTTCTCTTTTTAAAGGAGTAGTTAAAAAAATAGCAAATAAATTTGTTTTAAATTTATTTGTACTTATTTTATGAAAATTGATTCCTGTTTTTATTTCATGTTTAATATAATTCATAGTTATTCCTTCCTTTCCTTTTATTATTATAATATATATTGGAAAAATTATACAAGATAAAAAAATAAAACTAAAATTTTATTTAATTTAAATTTCAGTCTTATTTTTTATTATTTTGAATAAATTAAAAAGTCTTCTATTTCTCCTTCATATTCTAAATTTTGTTTTATGTAGTCTCTAACTTTTTGTGACTCCTGAAAAAATAAATCATCGTTTTTTTGAATAAGTATTTTTACATTACTCATTGAAGATATAATGTTTATAATACCTTGGTCACCATCTTTTCCTAAATTCCCATAAAACGGTAAATCTAGTATTCCATTATTTTTATTTAATACATTCATATATAAATTTGATGTATATGAAATTATTTTCACATCTATTCCTTCTTGTTCATTTTGTTTAATAAATTCACAAATATTATTAATATTATCTATTTGCTCATTTGAAATCGTAGAACCATAATACGGATTAATATATGTATTTAAACTTTTATAGTATTTACTGTTATTTAAAATTAAAAATACAACATTATAAATTATAATAATAACAATAATAACAATATAAATCTTTTTTATTTTTTTTCCATCTATTAATTCTACAACAATTAGTTTATCTAAATTATAAATTAAAAGTATAATTCCTAATATAGATGATAAATACACATGATATATATTAAAAATTGGAAATGACATAGGTAAACACATTATAACAAATGGTAATATACTCAAATTATTTAATTTAACTATATTATCTGTTTTTTTCCATTTTATTAGAATAATACTCACAATTATACTTATTATTATAATTGCAATTACTGTAATAGATTTAATTTCAATAGCTATATTATTGACTGCGAATTCATTAATTCCTAATATACACATATTTATAAAACTATCTAAATTATTTTGGATCATTAATGTTATTATGAATATAAAACATAATATAAAAAAAGTAAGTATTTGTTTACTAAACATTATTATTCCATTTTTTATGTTCTTATTATAAAATAATATTAAGCTATACATTATACATGAACCAATTAAGTAATAAACTCCTATATTTTGTTTCGTACAGAATATAGTAAAACTAATTATTCCTTGTATATATGGAAAATACCATTTATCTTTATTTATTTTTAAATTTATTAGAATACCTATAAGATAAAAAGTAACTGCTAAACAATTATAATTTGCTCCTACATCAATATTTATGTATAAAATCATATATATAACCATAGTATACAGTAACGAACTTATTTTCTCTATTTTTAACTTCTTAAAAATACTATATATTACATAAAATAAAATTAAAAAAATAATCAAATTATAAATTCTAAAAGATAAATAATTTGCTCCTATAACTTTAAAGATAATACTCCCAATCAACCAAAAGAGAGGTGTTGTAATTATATTTATATCTTTATAAATTGTATACCCATTATGCATTTTATATATATCGGAAAAATTCCATAATTCGTCGACAGCTCCAAATTTAACATTGAACACATTGCTTAGCAATAAAATACAAAATATACAAATAGCACAAAAGTCAATATTAACTATTTTCTTTAGCTTTTCCTTCATATGTTACCCCAATACTTTTTTAACAACTTCATTTATTGTTTTACCATCTGCTGCAAGACCTATTCTTTCTTTTGCTTCTTTCATTACTCTTCCCATATCCTTCATACTTGTTGCGTCTAATTCTTTTACTATTTCTTCTAATATCTTTGTTAGTTCTTCTTCTGACATTTGTTTTGGTAAATATTCATCTAAAATTTCTATTTCTTGTTTAATTTGATTTATTAAATCTTCTCTTTCTGCTTTTTCATAATCTGATAATGAATCTTTTCTCTTTTTACATTCTTTTGCAATAACTTCTAATATCTTTTGGTCATCTAATTCTATATTTTTATCTTTTTCTATTTGTAATATTGCTGCTCTTACCATTTGTATTACATTTTTTCTAAGACTATTTTTTTCCTTCATTGAATTTTTTAAATCTTCTAATAATTTTTCTTTAAGCATAATATCATTCCTTTCTTATTTTTTCATACATAATAAGGTCTTATTAATTTTATTATGTTTTCAGAGATGCTAAGTTTTTCCTATATTGTTTAATTTTATTCTAAAAAAGACATTTCCTATTGGAAATGCCTATATTTATTATTTTAGAATTTTCTCTTTCTTGCAGCCTCTGATTTTTTCTTTCTCTTTACACTAGGCTTTTCATAGTGTTCTCTTTTACGAACTTCTTGCAATACTCCATTTCTGGCACATTGTCTTTTAAACCTTTTTAGAGCATCTTCTATATTTCCATTATT
This sequence comes from uncultured Clostridium sp., assembly GCA_900557195.1. GTDB lineage: Bacteria > Bacillota > Clostridia > TANB77 > CAG-508 > CAG-492. The sequence continues at coordinate 20,944 of USRT01000014.1, read as the reverse complement.
AACTTTAACCTCTGACATTAATATTCCCCTCCTTCCGGCATCTTAAGAACCACCTTACATGGGATGTATATTCAAGGAGGATTTATCTGCTTTATAATCCTACCTATGTACGCACATTATTATACTCTAAGTTGGTTAATATTGTCAATACTTGAATTTATTTTTGTTAATTTAGTTTTAAGATATTTATTTAAATATAAAAAACCCCTTTCACAAATTAAATTTTTTCATTTTATGAAAGGAGTAATTTTTATTTATTTATCATTTTTTATTAAACCTTTTATTAGCCTCGTTCCAATTTACAATATTCCAAAAAGCATTTATATATTCTGGTCTCTTAGTTTTATACTGTAAATAATATGAATGCTCCCACATATCTATTACCAACATTGGTTTGCAACCCCAAAGAGTTAAATTTTGATGTTTTTCACATTGCAATATGTTTAGTCTATTTAGTCTATTCGTCCAAACTAATAAGCACCACCCAGAAGCCTCCACTTGACTTGCTGCTTCAGAAAATTGTTTTTTAAATTTTTCAAAACTCCCAAAATCTTTTATTATTTGATTCATAAGTTCTATACTTGGACTAGTTGGAATAGCGGGTTCAATATTTGTAAAAAACAATTCATGTAAAATTGCTCCTGAACCAAAAAAACTTAAATTTTTTTCTAAACATTTAATATTTGAATAATCATTTGTCTCTCTTACATTTTTTAATTTATCTTCCGTTTTGTTAAAGTTATCTACATATCCTTTATATAATATATTGTAATGTAAATCTAAAGTCTCCATTGTATAATATGGTTCTAATGCATTCATTGGATATGGTAGTTCTATCATTTTTATCATAAATATCCTCCAATATATATTTATTAATATATATTATATATTTACAATTTTATTCCATACTTTGTTTAAGCATCCATATTATTTTTGTATATTCTAATATATATTCATCCATTAAACTTGACGTTCCATATTCATTTATCTCTTCTGCTAATTCTTTTATATTAATTATATCAGCGAGAATAGTAGAAAAGTCTGTTATTATATCATTAAATATTTCTTTTGATTTTATTTTTTTATTTTCTGCTTCTTTTATTTTTGTTATTTCTATATAATCTTTTAGACTTCCTAAAGGTTGTCCTCCAAGTATTAATATATGTTCTGCTACCTCATCAATTTGTTTAAATATGCAATTGTAATATTCCTCTAATTTTCCATGAATTACAAAAAAATCTTTTCCTTCTACATTCCAATGATAATTTTGTAATTTTCTAAAATAAACATTTAAATCTGCAAGCAAAGCATTTAAACTATTTAAAACTTTTTCCATATATTTTCCTCCTATCAAATTTTATATTATTATTTTCTATTTCTTATTTATTATTCATGAAAAGATTTTAATTTTATTTGCAAATTTATTTACAAATTTTTATATTTATATAAAAATTTTGCATAAAAAAACGATATATGCCAAAAGCACATATCGTTCTTTATATCTTTTTTAATGATTCATAAGTCACTTAATTTCATTATAAGTATATATCAAATATTTTCCCAAAATTCATTTTATTTATGAATCTCCTTATTTATATTTTTTGTTTATACTAATTTAGTTCCACATTCTGTACAAAATTTTGCGTCACTACTTACTTTTTTTCCACAGTTTTGACAAAACCTTTCTGATGTTTTTTTAGCTCCACATTCTGAGCAAAAATTTCCTTTTACTTCTTTTTTACAGTTTGGACATTGCCAAGTATCTAATTTTACAGAGTTATTTTCTACTGTTTCAACTTTTTCCTCTTCTTGTTTCTTTATTACACTATTTGCTGTGTTCTGCCAAGGTCCTGTTGTGGCTCCACTTACAACTCCTCCAGAAGACATATTCATCATTCCAATTCCCATAAATCCATTTGCTGCTCCATTTGCATTTTTAGCAGCATCCTGTACTGCATTTGAGTATGCACCAACCAAAGTTCCTTGTTGCATATATGCATTTGAACTTAATTCATAACTATCAATTTTCTTTTCTGATTCGTCATCTAAAGTAACTGATTCTACTGCAAATCCAAGTATAGATATACCTCTTCTTCTAATAGGTTCATCAAATACTTTTTGTTCCATTAACTCTTTTATTTCGTCTGTCTGACTTGGTAATTCTAATACTGGTACCTTATAATTAGAATTTCCTAATTCATTTAGAATATTTTGGAATGAAGCTATAACTTCTGATCTCATTTGCTCTATTAATTGTGATTTTCTGTATATATTTGCTGTTCCAGCAATTTCATTCATAAATACTGCTGGATTACTAATTTTAAATGTATATTTTCCAAAACATTTAACTTCTACTCTTAATGGTAACATTTGACCAGTCATTTGATTAGGTATTGGATGTGACCAATCTTGAAATGGTACTGGGGCAGGTGTTCCAAATTTATTATCAATAATTTCTTTTATATTAAAGAAAAATACTGCTTGCTGTTTTGCTGTAGCACCATTGTATGTAAATCTTTGCCACATTTCTTTAAAAACTGCACCAAATTGACCTGCAAAGAAAGAAGGCGTACTTGAATCATCTAAAGTATAAACTCCTTCTTCTGCTGTCGCATCTATAACTCTACCGTTATCATATATAATAGCACATTGACCTGGTCCTACTATTATTGTACTTTTATTAGAAATTACTCCATTTGGAGTAGTTTTTTTCATCATTAGTATGTCATTTCCTAAATCCTCACATCTTATAGCTTCTTTCCATTGATCTTTAAAAGTGCTTCCTATAGCACTTGTTGCTGCTTTAATTAATCCCATATTTTTTCCTCCTATTTTTTAATAATTTATTTATAATCTTCTTTATACGAAGACATTTTCCATACCTTTAAATTTAAATGTTCTATATGTGATGAACAATATTCACAAGTATAATTGCCAATTCCTTTAAGTGGAGCTCCACAATTTGGACACCTTATAGAAAAAATATTTTTATCTTTTCCAATCTTATTTTCATCATATATGTATATAAATTTACAAGTATATCTTGTTTGTTTCTTTAGATTTTGTTTTTCATTATTACTCATTGTGTCTTTATAATAATACTCTAATGTTGATGATGTTGTTATTGTTGCAACTCCTTGTTTTTTCATATATTGCTTTATTGCGTGATTATGAAACATGACATTATCATACTTTATTGTATGATAATTTAATTTTAATTCATTTATTTTATCTTTTATATTTAAATAAACATATTCTAAATCTTCATCATTTTTAATATTATCTATTGTTTTCTCCTCTATCGCATTAAAAATTTTGATCAAATTTAATTCTATTTTTGAGAATAATAGTTCTTTATTAAAATTTGGAAAATCTCTTATAATTTCTGGTTCTAATAACTTTGTTAATCCACTTACATTTTTTACTCTTGTATATTCTTCCTCTTGAATTGACTTTGCATTTTTTGCTACATACATTAATTGATTCATTTTATTTCTTCCTATTGTTTTATTTACAAAATTAATTATTATTAATATTAAAATTATAATTATTATTCCTGTTCCTAAAACTGCTCCTAATAAACCTAATAAAAAACTCATTATATTCTCCAATATTTTAAATTGATATTTTGAAACTTGATAATACATGTATATTTATAAGATATTGAATTAATCTTTGTTTTGTATTATAACCCCTTACATTATTTTATAATTTTTAAACATAAAAAGTCAATATATTTCACATAATATCTTAGTTTATTTTGATTATTTACTTTTTCTGCTATTATTTTTTAATTGACTTTTGTATTATTATTATATAAAATTTATATTATGAAGGAGGTAATTTTATGGATGAAAATCTAAAACAAAAAGTAAAAAAATTGTTACCAATAATAATTGCTTCAATAGTTATTCTTATAATTATTATTACTACGCTATTTTTTACTTTAGGACGTAAAAATGAGGACAAGATTATAGGTTTGACTTTTGATTCAAATAAACCTATACCTGTTAAACAAAATGAATTGTATGGATATATTTCAGCATCAAATGGAAAAGAAATAATTCCTGCAAAATACACACTAGCAAATCCTTTTTATGGTGATTATGCAATTGTAGAATTAAAAGAAGATAGTAATACAAAGTACTGTATAATTGATAAAAAAGGAAATATTAAGCTATCTTCATTATCATCTATTAAATATATTACAGAATATGGATTATATATTGTTGATAATACACTATATAATGAGAACTTTAAATCATTAACAGATGATAATGTAAAAGTATCATATAAAGGTTTAGGATATTCTTCTTATATAAAATATGATAAAGATAATAAAGCTATAGAAGGCGGAGTACTTAATAATAGTGGTAAAAAGGTTTATTCATATAAATTCAAAGATTCTGAAGAATTCTTCTCTTGTACAATCTCTGAAACAGATGAAAGATTAGAAGAAGAATATGCCAAAGTAAATGTAGATAATAAAAAGTATGCAATTATTAATTTAAAAAATGGCAAAGTAGTATATGATTATACGGAAAAAACAATTCTTGTAGACGATGACAACATTTTTACAATTTTATCAGATGACAATCAAAAATCTACAATATGTGTATCTAAAAATAAAATAGCTTATGAAACATCTGATAACGTAGAAATCTCATATTATGATATTGAAAATAAAGTTCTCCAAATATATGATTCTACTAAAGATTATTCAAATCGATATTCATATTATGATTTAAAAAATAAAAATATGTTATCTGAAAAACCAGTTAAAGAAACAACTAATGCTATAGAGAGCTTAACTGGATATAAATCTTTTAGTTCAAATAGCAAACATGGTGTTATGAAAGGGGATAAAACAATCTTATCTTGCGAATATGATGATATAGAATTTTTATCACCAACAACTTTTAATTTCATAAAATCTAAAACAAGAAAAGAGTTAGTTCTTGCAAAAAAAGATGGAACTTATGAACTAATCAATTTAAGAAATAAAAAGTCTATATTTAGTTTTAAAGCTTCTAGTGTTGATTCATCTAGTCAAAGCACTTTTGTTAAAGCTAGACTTTCAGATTCAAATGAAACTTGTGTATATAATCTATTAACTGGAAAATCTATGAATTTTGATAGTGATAGTCAAGTATCTGTTTATTCTAACTATATTATAGTAACTAAAAATAATACAAAAACTTACTATAACACAAAATTAAAAGAAATATATAAATAATAAAGCTTTCTATTTAATTAAAATATATAAAAGAGAAAAATCACATCTTGCAATTTTTCTCTTTTTATTTTTTATTTAAATTATATTAATTTTAAATTTTTTCTTATTTAATTCTAATAAATTTGATAAATGATACTATAGCAATTCCTACCAAAGTAACTATTAGTAAAATAATTCCTGTATCTTCTACACCTGTTTTTGGTAAAGATTCATTATTACTACTATTTATTTGTTCATCACTTTGTATATTAGTTTGGATATTTAATGAATTACTTTCATTACTATTTTGACTTTGATTATCTAATATATTGTCTCCAATAATAGTTTGATTATTTGAACTATTATCTCCACTGCTATTTTCATTATTTGAATCACTACTTCCATTTCCAGATTCATTATTATCTGGCATTGGCACTACTAAACTACCTTGTGAATCATCTGGTGTTGGATCTGGTGTTGGATCCGGTGTTGGGTCTGGTGTTGGATCTGGTGTTGGGTCTGGTGTTGGGTCTGGTGTTGGATCTGGTGTTGGATCTGGTGTTGGGTCTGGTGTTGGATCTGGATCTACTGGAACAACTATTGTATTATCTTCTTCAATTGAATTTATTGTTTGTCCATATTTATATGTAGCACCATATTCATCTTTTACATATACAGTTACATATGTATTATTCCCTGAAATAGTATATTCTCCTTGAACTTTAGTTCCTGCAGTTATACTTATCGGAGTTCCACTTTTCTCAATATCTTCTAATGAAACTTCAGTGTTTGATATCATTATCTTCATTTCTGTTATTTTATGTGCTGAATCTTCTGCTTTTATCACAAGAGCATTATTATCACCTTTTTTATGAACTATTTTAATTGTTTTTGTTGAAGTTAATGCCAAATAATTAGTTTCATTCATACTAGAATGTCCCTCAGAATCTCTTACATATAATTTGTAAACTCCCTCTTCCTTAATCTCATATGTAGCTGTTACATTTGTAGATGGCGTAATTGGTATTTCTATTCCCTTTGTATCAAAATCGCTAATTTGTGATATTTCTGAAGCTTTAGCTATTTTTAATAATACAATATTATTTGGATCACTTGTAGCATTGACTGTTAATACTGGACTTTTATATTCATATCCTACATTCGTACTTCCACTTGTACGTTCACCAATAGTAGCATATCCAATATGTGCTGTTCCGTCTTCAAAGATTACTAAAATAGTATATTCTTTACCTTGAATTGCATGTTCTATCGTTACTGCTAGAACATTAGAAGAAGCCCCTTGATTTTGATTTGTTATATCGACAATATGATTACTTGAATTATTAAAATAATCAATAACTTCATCTTTGCTTACATGTCCTCCATCTGTATATTTTATAGAAACAATATTAGAATCAAAATTCCCCCCCATAGTTATTTTTATATTACTTAAATCTGTACTATCAACTGATACATTTACATTAGATTCTCCTTCTGTATCCACTGCAAATGACATAAATCCTTTATATACCGTAGAAACTAATATATTTATTACTAATATAAATATAATTAGAAGAGGTATAAATATCTTCTTTCTATTCATATTACAATCATCTCCTTTATATTAATATATAATTACATAACTATTATACCATAATTACTAGTTTTTTACAAGCAAAAATAAAGAACTATATATACTACATAGTTCTTTCTTATATCTTTTAAATTGAATTTAATCATTTTGGAAATTTAAGTATTCTTATATCATTATTCTTTTTATACTTTATTGCACCTTTTAACTTCCATTTTGGACAAATTTCATAGACCTCTCTTATATATTCTTTCATTTGCAACTTATATTTCTCTTTTATTTCAAATTCATTTATTTTTTGATCTATATAACTTTCTGCATCTTCTACATCCATCTGTGCTAGTATAATATACCAATCAACTATTTCTAATTTAACTATATCCATAGGAATATCTAGATGTGTTTCTACAAATTCTTTTAAAACATTATATTGCATATATTTAGTATAATATTCATGTGTTGCAAGCAATTTAATTTCATCTAATGAATAAAAATTGTATTCTAATTTAGAATGTATATCTTCTAATTCTGGTATCTCTTCATCTAATAAATTAATATTATATATATAAATATCGTCAGCTTTAAATTGTGTATGAAGAACATTTGCTGTAAAAAAAATATATCTATTAAATATTTCTGGTGATATATTTTTATATAATTTAGTGATTAAAATATATGCCTCAGTTATTGACATCATACCATAAGCATTTAAAAATCCTATAATAAACTTATTTATATTTTTCTTTTCTATATTAATGCCACTCTCCTCCATAGATGCAATTTTATTTTTTATTATTTCTAGAACTACTTTTGGCATATGTATTTTTATTATTCCATTTTGTATGTTTACAAAAATAAAGCCTAATTTTCTCAATACGATTATATGGTTTATAAAAATTTCTAAATTCTCGATATCATATTCTATATAACCATCATTCTGAATTATTTTCATTGTGTCTCTTATCAAGTCACCTATAAACACTTCTAGTTCTAAACCTATTATCTTATTTAAATTATTAATCAAAAAGCTAGCTTTTCTATCTTTACTATTTTCTCTTAATACTACATACATTAAATCTAGTTCTTTTTCATCATATTGCATGCTTGAATATAAAGTTAGAATATTGTCTAATTGTTTTTCTGTCATATCATTCAAATATTCATTATAGTTTTTAGATTTATTAACATCATCTTTACAGTCTTTTGTAATAAGTTCAATTGCATCTGTAAGAATTCCCTTTTCCATTTAATTTCTCCCTTATATATTTATTTTTGTATTTTTAAATAATTTGTATAATAAATAATTAAAATTATATTTTTATTATAAAAAAAATTCACATGGCATCAAAAAAATATCTAAAACCGTGTGAATTTACATATTATGCTCCTAACTCTTGTTTCTCTTTGGTCAAGAAACTAAATCTATTAAAAAAATTTTCTTCTGATTCTTCAATTTGTAAGCATCTTTGTATACTTGAATTAAATCTTCTAAGTTCATTAATCTGTCTAAATAAGTTTACAATTATATTGTTCTCAATTTCTTCTCCTTTGTATTCTGGTTTTATTATTATATCTTGTATATATAGTGTATTATCTTCTTTAATTACTCTTCCCATTCCAACTATTTTATCGAAATGATATGCACAAACTGTTGTAACCATTTCATTATTTGGTTCAAATATATTTATTGCAATGTCTTCTTCCATTTCAGATTGAATAGAATCCATTATTTCATATATTTCCATTTTACTTGGTTCTTTATTAATATATTGTATATTCATTTTTTTAATTTCTTCCCTTCTTCTTTTGTCTTTTTATATTATACATATATTATTTATAAAAATAAAGTAGATTTTTATATTTTTTTGTATTTTTTTATAAATTGTATAAAAAAATAAGTACTTCTATATAAGAAATACTTATTTGCATTTGGTTGCGGGGGTAAGACTCGAACTTACGACCTTCGGGTTATGAGCCCGACGAGCTGCCAACTGCTCCACCCCGCGATATATTTATACTACTTTTTAAGTATATAATAATAGTTAGTATTTGTCAACCATTTTTCAATAATTAACTAATAAACTCTTAAAAAAGTTTTATTTTCCCTTCTTTAAGAGTTATTATATTCAAAAAAAATTATAATATTACTTTATACATATATTTTCTTTTATATTTTCATATTTTGATTGTCCTATTCCTTTTACATTTTGAATATCCTCTATACTATTAAATTTACCATTTTTATTCCTATAGTCAATTATTTTTTCGGCTGTTGCAGTTCCTATACCAGGTAATGTTTCTAACTCTGTTTGATTAGCAGTATTTATATTCACTTTCTCACTCTCTCCCTTATTAGTATTTTGTATTATACCACTAGTATTTCCAAAATCAGATGTTATATACTCTTGTTCCTCACTATTTTCATTTATTTCTCCTTTAAATGGTATATATATCTTTTGCGCATCTTCTAGTATATATGCTAAATTTACTTTTGATAAATCTGCTTCTTCTAAACTCCCATCTGCCATTTCTATTGCATCATATATTCTTGCACCCTGAATTAACTTAACTATGCCTGTCTTTTTTACTGCTCCAGTTATATGCACTATAATTATATTATCTTTTTCATTTTTATCTTCAGTATTTTCTAAAATATTTCCTACTAAGTTAATATTATTAACATTTTCTGTATGTATATTATCTTCTAATGTTTCATTAAATCTTATATTATATACATATATTCCTATCAATATTAATATAATAATTAAAATAGTAAATATTATTTTCTGTTTATTATTAAGTCCCAAAATTACACCTCCAATTTAAATATAACAATTCTTAATAAAATATTAAAATAATATATATCTCTTGAAATTATATATTAATTACTATATATTATTATTAAAACTTATGAGGAGTCTAATATGAAATTAAAAATCAAATATTTATTTATACTATTTTTTATAATAATGTTATTATCTATTTTTAGCACCTCCTTTGCTAATAACGATAATTTAGATATACATTCACCATCATGTATTTTGATAAATTCTAATTCTGGAAAAGTATTATACGAAAAAAATGCCTACAACAAAATGTATCCTGCTAGCACAACTAAAATTATGACTGCTATACTTGTCTTAGAAAACTGTAATTTAAATGAAATTGTTACTGTAAGTGAAAACGCTGTGTCTTTAAACTCTGTTCCTGAAACTTATACAAGAGCAAATTTAAAATCTGGCGAAAAACTCTCTATAGAAGATTTATTAAATGTTTTATTAATTCCATCAGCAAATGATGCTGCTATTGCTTTAGCAGAACATGTATCTGGAAGTGTCGATGAATTCTCAAAACTAATGAACTCGAAGGCAAAAGAAATTGGATGTACTAATACTAACTTTGTAAATCCTAATGGAGTCCATAATATTAATCAATATACAACTGCATATGATATGTCCTTAATTGGTAAATATGCTATGGAAAACGATACTTTTAGAAAGATTGTCAGTAAAACTTCATGTAACTTGCCTATAACCAATATGTATGATAAAGATGATAGAAAATTTAATAATACAAATGAATTATTAACATCTAATGATTACTATTATGAATATACTACAGGAATAAAAACTGGATACACAAATTCTGCTCAAAATTGTATTGTTGCAAGTTGCAAAAAAGACGATTATGAATTTATCGTTGTTGTCTTAGGAGCAGATAAAATGACTTCAGATGAAAACGATAGAGCTCATGATTGTATTACATTATTTAATTATGCTATAAAAAATTATAATGAAAAAATAATATCTAGTCCAGAAACTATACTAAAACAAGTCGAAATAGAATTATCTGATAATCAAAAAAAGACATTAGATATAGTGGCAGAAAAAGAACTAAAAGTTACAACTGTTCAAGATATCTCCACAATTAAACCTGAAATAACTATTAATGAAAATTTACAAGCTCCTATACTAAAAGGATTTGTTGTTGGAAAGATATGTTACACTATAGATAATACAACATATACTTCAAATCTAATAGCTGGAAATAATATATTAGATTCTGACATACTACCACAGATATTTAGCTTATTATTATTTATATTACTCTTACTAATTTTTATTACAATATTAAAAATAAAAAAACATAAGAAAGATAAAGATGTATTTATGAAATTTTATAAATAATACGAAAAAAAAAGGGGCACATAATAATTTATAGTGCCCCTTTTTTTAATAATCTTTTCCTATTATGATTGTTATATCAACATTCGAATTATTACTTCCAGTAGAGGAAACCCCAATATCTCCAAGAATACTTTTTATACTGCTTATAGTTGTACTAGATTTTCCTGTTCGATTTATAATAGTTGTTTTTGAAGTATTTGTTGTAATTCCAGTTTTTGTCACATTATAACCATACTCTTTTAATTTATCTTTTAACTTTGAAAGTTTTGAGTTGTCAGATGTCCCATTTAGTATTTCTATTTTTATTTTAGAATTCTCCTTTTTCTCTTGTTCAGTTATCTTTTTAGAAGTGTTTGTATTATTACTATTATTATTTGTATCACTTTCGCTAGTATCTTTTTTATTATCATCTTCATTCCCAAATAATTCTTCTACAACTTTCTTTGTTTCACTTGCATCATGTGAATATATCCAAACGCCATTACATAATTCTGGTGTTCCAGGTAATGTAGCTGTTTTTAAATTTTCAGATTTAAATTCAACTGCATAAGGAGCATAATCTTTTGCTAAAGACAAATCTAGGTTTGTTGTTACATTTTTATTTGCTATCTTAATAAGATCATTAATCTTAGTTAATGTAGCAGGCGTAGCTAGTTTCTTTACTACAGCTTGTAAGAAATCTCTTTGTGTTCTCATTCTTCCTAAATCATTATCTCCATATTCTGTTGGATAACTAGTTCCATTATTATTATGTCTAAACCTTACTACTTGCTCTGCTTTATTACCATCTAATAGTTGATATCCTTTTTTCATATGTATATGTAAGTTTTGAGTAGGGTCGTCATAATCCATATCAATTGGTACATCAAAATATACACCACCTATGCTATCTACAACTTCTCTTAAAGATTCTGTATCTATATTTAAATAATACTTTATATCAATACCTGTTAATTTTTCAACTGCTTGTTTAGTTTTTTCTGGTCCTGTTTGATATAATGCATTTATTTTGTCAAATCCAGTAGCACTTTTCTTGTTCTTGCCAACAAATGTATCTCTTGGTATAGAAAGTATAGATGCTTCTTGTGTTTTAGGGTCATATGAACATAGCATTATTGTATCAGTTAAATTTTGACTTTGTCCAGTAACTAAACAATACACTTTTGGTAAGTTTTTTAAAGTATTCTCATCATGTCCAACAATTGTTGCAAGTACTCCTTGTAATCCACCGCCATTTTTATATACTCTATAACCAAACCAAGACCCAGCTAATATTAATAATATTAATAATATTACTAATATTGTTAACAGTACTTTCTTTTTTTTCTTCTTTTTTGGTTTAAAATTATTATTATCTATTTTTCCTTCTTTTGTATCAGATTTTTTTCGCAAAATTCTCACTCCTATAAATTACTTTCTACGCAAGTATAACAAAAAAATATATAAATATCAATATTTCTAACTATTTTTTAGAAAATAATATTGAATAATAAATTATTATTATACAAGAATCCTCCAATTATAGACTCACTGATTACATCTATAACTCCTGAGTTTTCAATTATTGGAGCTATTAAACTAAGTAATGTGAATATAATAACTAGTATTATAGCTGCTCTTAATAATCCATATATCGCTCCGTCCTAGCTCATCACATTGTTTTATTACTGGTAATTTCGTTATTATATTGGCAATTCCCTTTATAAATATCAAAATAACTCTTACAATTAAAAATATTATAATTACTATTCCAACATTAATAATTGATGTAGAAATTTGTTTAGCAGATTCCTTTATTATATTCTCTTTTGCTTCATTAGTAGCCTTATCTATTTCACTTTTTATATAATTGTTAAATATTGTAGGCATATTATTTTCTTTTTCTTCATTCTCTTCTGTATTATTAATTTCTTCATTGTTACTAAATTTTGATATAATTGAATCTTGTATAACTTCATCTACTTCAGTATTATTAATAATAATATTTGAAATTGGATTAAATAGTATAATGGATATTATTAGAGCTATAAAAAAATTAAATATTTTTAATAAGCTTTTAGTTAATCCTTTTTTATAGCCCATCCAGATTGATAAACCTACAATTGCTATAATTAATAAATCAATTATAATTCCCATACATTTTTACTCCTTATAAATTTATAATTTCTATTTTATCTCTATAAATTATTCCAGCTAGATTTTCTGCTATCACTATATCTTTTATCTCCTGTGTAGAACTGTACTTTTTAATAAGCCAACCATTTGTACCAATAAAATGTACTTCTGACCCCAAGTCAATTGCTATTATACTAGAATGTGAATAAATTCTTTTTGCTACTCCATCAAAAGTATATACATTTTGTTTCTTTGTAGCTGTATTATATAATTCAATTGTAGAGTTTGCTTTAAATAGTCCAGTAGATTTTTCCATTATTCTATATGCACAATTATTTAATTCAATATCAGAAAATGCGATCTTCTTATCTTTTTCATTAAGTGACATTAATAGTTCATCTTTATTATTATTAATAACATGAACTCCATTGTTATAAATACATACTAATCTATTTTTATCCTGATATTTCATATTCACTATTAATTCATTTTGATCAGCATCATATGTATATATTATAGAGTCTGAAGGAGTCTCTTTTGCTTTATCCATTGAAATCGTTTTTACAGTTGATTGTATAAGAGTTCCTGAAGTATTTATTTCAGCAAAACTCAAATATTTATTATCTTCTGAAATACTTGAATCCATTGCTATTGTACTTGACAAATAAGTTTTAAATAATTCTTTTCCATCTTTATCAAATACTGCAATTACAGATTTATATGTTGTACCAGATATTATTACACTTGTATATCCATTTTTATTTACACTTATCTTTGAAATAGTTCCTTCTATATCTTTTTGCCATACAATGTTATTATTATTAACTAAGTATATTTTCTGTTTATTTTTCTCAGCAATCATTAAATATTTTCCATCAGAATCAAATATTGGCTCGCTTATTTCAAGTTTTAGCTCACTTTCCTTTTTCCCAGAAGAACTATAATGTGTTAAAATATTTTTTTCTAATGTTACTATATATTTATCATATGCGTATATATGTGTATTGCTTTCTGAATTAATATCAATACATTCTAAATTATTTTCTGTAACACTTTTTCTAAACACATATTGATCCATTAAATTTCTAAAATTTGAATTTGTAATATAAATTGCAGAAATAACAACTAATATAATAATTAATATAATAATTATCATCGAAATCATTACTTTTTTCTTATTTAATGTTTTATTATTAAACCCACCATCTTCTTTTTTAAAATCAATTAACTTCATATTATACTATTCCTCTTTTGCTTTAATCTCCAATTACTTTTATACCAGTTTTATTACTTTTTTTCAATATATTTATTAAATAATTATATTTTTATTTTTAAAATATAATATATTTGTATAATTCCTAAAACGCCAAAAATAGGATACAAAATATTTATCAATTCTGAAAACCCAATACCTGCAATAAATATGGATGTTACGCACATTAAAATTAATAATTTATTATAACCTTTTTTAGTTTTGGTACAATTATTAAGAAAACTATAACCGGCAGATAATGCTGATGTAAATATTGATATTATAATAACAACTCCATATGTATATTCGTAAATCTTTCCAAATTGTTTTACAATATATATTAAAGGAAGATCCAGTTCCATAATATTTACATTTGCTTTTAATAAAATTATATATACAAACATACTTAAAATTATAATAATTAAAGTAGTTAAAAATCCAATCCATATTTTGTTTTTATTATTAATATATTTTTTAAATGATATTAATACAGGAATTAGTATTATACTGTTATAACTTGCATATAAGACACTACTAATTACACTCTCTATAAATTTATCTTCAAAAAAATTCATGTTAACTATTTGATTTATAGCAAAGCTTAAATTTTTTGAGCCAAGATTTAAAATGAATATAATAATAATTGGAACTAACACACTAGATATTTTTATAATTCCATCTATATTATTGCTTAATATTATATAACATAATACAGCAAATACAGTTGAAGTAATATATATTGATATATTATATTCTTGTTTAAAGTAACTACTAAATCCTGCTACCATTATATAAAATGAAATTATTAAAAATATATTAATAGTGTAATTAATAATCTTAACTATATTTATCTTATTACCTTTTTCTATATTAAATCTACATATTTTATTGTTTTTATCTTTATAAAACCTATATACATCATTATCTTTGGTTTTATTTATCATATCAATCTTATTATTTTTATTTTCATTAATTCTACCAATCCTACATATATTGCCTTTATTATTTCTTCCATTATAAAATATATAATTTAATAATTCGTTATACTCATGTATTCCTTTTTGTTTTACAAGTATATCAAAAACTTTATATACTAAAACTCCTAAAAGTAGTCCCGAAATTAATATTCCTATAATTCCACATATTCCATATCTATTAAAAAAAATATATATTTCTTTGCCTGATGCAAAACCAGCACCTATTAAAGTTCCTATTATTACAAATATTACTCTTAATATATTTTTCATAAAAAACCTCCTCATAAAATTTATGAGGAAGTCTTGTTTATATTCTTTTATTTTTTTCTTCTTCTTATTTGCCAAATCACAATTCCTGCTATAATAATCATTATTGGAACAGCAAATATTATTAATCTAACTATATTATCTTGCATTTGTGTTGCTGTATATGTAACATATCCAGTATCTTTTCTAATTCTTATAGTATCTCCTCTATCTGTTAAATATGCAATAGAATTTAACACTAAATCCTTATTATTATATAAATTTATTAATTTAAGCTGTGAATTGCCACTTGTAATTGCCATATCAGTTACAAAACTACAATTTGAAAATGCTATTAACTTTGATTCTGTATTATCATCTATCTTTTTTACAAATTCTGCTCCAACAGTGAACGCTCCTGCTTCATCAGCGTCTGTTTTAGCTGTTGTAGAAATTTCAAAATTTTCTCTATAAAAAGATCTTTCACTTGTCTTTAACAATGTATTAACAGAAACATTTAGTTCTTGTAGCTTTTCATCACTTTCTATATTTAACTTTCCAGAACTTGCTACAGCTACATTGGTAATATTGTTTGTTATATCATAATATGAAATATCTGTTAATATTAGCTCTGGACTCTGAAGTATCATTTTGCTAGAATCTTCTTCTATAATAATTCCTTTTGAAAAATTAAATCCAAACTGATTTAATATTTTACTTATATTAGGCATATCTATGTTTTCTATTGCAGCTTCACCAAGCCATAATATCTTCCCGCCTTTATTTATATAGTCTAAAATCTTATCTGTTTCAACTTCTGAAAAATCCTTAGTAGGATTTGGTATTACTAAAGTATCACAATCTTCTGGAAAATCTGTTGTTAATAAATCTAAATCTGAAATGTCATTTACCTCGTTTTGTATAAAAACGCCTAAAGTCATTAAATAATTACTTGTTAAATATTCACCATGTCCTGTTAAAAAATATATGTGTGGCTTTTTTGCTATGCTTATATCAATAATAGCATTTGTTAATTTTTGTTCTGAAACATCTATTGTTTCATATGTTGTTATATCATAAGTATAGAAATCACTTTGAGTTAGTACTTTATATCTATCTTCCCCCTCAACGATAATACCAACTGATGTATTATCTTCAACTCCATATTTTTTCGCCAAATCTGGCCTTTCATCTATATTTATTGCCTCTGCAGTTATTTTACTGTTTGCTGCTCCATATTGTTTTGCAAGCAATACTGTATTGTTATCTTCTTGATAGCCAAAGAAATAAATATGTACATCTTTATCAATATCCTTTACTAAATTTATAGATTCATCAGATAATGTATATAATTTTTCCTTTGTAAAATCAATTGGATTTATATTTAATGAATTCATATACAAATTTAATATTATAAAAATAGCTATTATAACCAATATAAGAATTGTTGTCATAAGAGTATCTTTTAACCATTTTTGTTTAATTACATTTATTATTTTTTTCACTACTCATTCCTCCTTATTTAACACTTTTTCTTCTAGCAATAACTGTTATTGTTAATATAATGAATAAAATAGTAAATGAAGTAAATAGTGTTATTGCTTGATAAGTCATCATACCTTGAGGAAATGTATTTGAAAACACATTTATAAGTGAAAACTGTGATAGTTTATCATAAAACCCTGGCATGAACCAAATTATTAAGAATCCTGCTATAGTAATAACCCCTGCTATAATTTGATTTTCTGTTATACTTGATGCAAACATACCAAAAGCAATATATGCCATTGATAAAAGTAAAAAACCAAAAAGAGTTATTAATGCTGTACTTATATGAGGTGTTCCGAAATACATTAATATTCCTAAATAAAGTAGTGAACATATCTCACAAATTATCATTACTATAACAGCAGAAATAAATTTTCCCAAAACAATAGATGTTATACTTCTAGGTGAAGTATATAAAATTTGTTCTGTACCATTTTTTCTTTCTTCAGAGAACATTCTCATAGTTAATATCGGAATCACAAATGTTAAAATTGTAGAAAGAGAATAAAACATGTATTCAAAATTTACCACACCACTAACATAAACATCTAAATAGAAAAAGATACTACTCATAAATAAAAATAATCCTATAAAAATATATGCTATTGGAGATAAAAAGTAACTTTTTACTTCTTTTTTAATTATTGCCCACATCTTCATTTCCCCCTATCTCATCTTTATTAATTAATTTCATAAAAGCCTCTTCTAATGTAGCTTCTGATTTTCTTAATTCAAATATTGTAATATTTTCTTTTGGTAATATATCAAATAAAACTTTTCTTAAATCTATGTCTTGATTTGTAAAAATAGCATATTGCTTTGTTCCATCTTGATTATCTTTCATTAATTTTATTTTAGATATTTCTTTTATTTTTTCATTTAAATTCTCCATTTTATTTTCTGGGTCTTCTACAGTAACTATTATGCTATTATTTTCATTTACCATATTTTCTAAATTACTTGGAGTGTCTATTGCAACAATTTCTCCTTTATTAATAATTATAACCTTTTCACATATTTGGCTAATCTCTGATAATATATGTGAACTAATAATAACTGTATGATCTTTGCCAAGCTTTTTTATTAATTCTCTTATTTCTACAATTTGTTTAGGATCCAATCCAACTGTTGGTTCATCTAATATTAATATTTCTGGTTTTCCAACTAAAGCACCTGCCATACTAACTCTTTGTTTATAACCTCTTGATAAATTTCTTATTAATTTATTTTTCACCTCTTCCAGCCCTGTTTCTTTTATTACTTCTTCTACTTGCTTATTTATTTCCTTTCTAGCAACTAACTTTAATTCTGCCATGTATTTTACAAATTCTCTTACTGTTAAATCTAAATATAATGGTACATTTTCAGGCATATATCCAATATTTTTTTTGGCCTCTCTTGTCTTTTTTACAATATCATATCCATTAATAGTAATATTTCCTTCTGTAGGCTCTATGAATCCTGTTAACATATTCATAGTAGTACTTTTACCTGCTCCATTTGGTCCTAAGAGTCCTATTACCTCTCCATGTTTAATTTCAAAATTCAGATTTTTTACAGCTATAAAGCTTCCATATTTCTTAGTAATATTTTTTACTTGTATCAATATAAATTCCTCCTATTCTAAATTTTCCCGATTTACTTCATGTAAGATATTACCATTCATAAATTAATGTTTCAATATTTTTTTTATTTTTTCACATAGAATTTACATTTCAGAATATATTTAAAATAACACTTCTAAGAAAGGATGGTATAAATGGAACATATTTATCCCATATTTATATCTTTTATAATGATATTCTTATCTGAACTTGGTGATAAAACACAATTACTTGTTCTATCTTTTACTCGGAAAACAGAAAACTAGAACAATTTTACTCGGTGTTGCTATTGGTTCTTTTTTTAGTCATGGAATAGCAATATTATTTGGAAGTGCACTTGGTGGTTTAGGAAACAGCAACTTGCATGACGCATTAGAAATCATTACATATTCTTCTTTTATATTAATGGGAATAGTTTCTTTATTTTTCTATAAAAGTAATGATATTTCAAAAGATAAAGATGATAATTTAGTGAGCAAACTATCTAGATATACAATTAATTATTCATTAATTATAGGATTTACCATTGCAATAGGAGAATTTGGAGACAAAACCTTCTTAGCATCTATTGGCCTTCGGTATACAATATCCACAATATAAAATATTTTTAATTATAGGAGCAATCTTTCGGAATGATTATTAGTGATTTAATAGCTATTTTTTTAGGAAAACTATTAAGTAGTAAAATATCAGAAAAAACAATGCAAAAAATTTCAGGAGTTCTCTTTTTAATTTTTGGGATTATTGGCTTTATATCTTGATTTTCATATAATTATGCAGTAAAATATTATGTATAATATTTATGAAAGTGATGTGTATATAATGACAAGTAAACAAAGAGCTTACTTAAGAGGCTTAGCAAATACTATAGATCCAATTTTTCAAATAGGAAAATCTGGTATATCAGAAAATCTAATAAAACAATTAAATGATGCCATAGAGGCTAGGGAATTAATAAAAATTTCTACTTTAGAAACAGCACCAGCAGGAGCTAGAGAATTAGGTGAAGAGATAGCTATTGCTACAAATAGTATACTAGTTCAAACTATTGGAAATAAAATAACTCTTTATAGACCTAAGAAAAAGAATTCTAAAATAAAGCTACCAGAATAGTTATTTTCATATAATGTTCATTGGATATAATCTATAATGAACACCAATGAACATTATTTTAAAAAGTTTATTTAACTTTTACAATTCACTCTATAAAAAATCATATAATAATTTTTCATTTTGTATTGACAATATATTCTAAATATGTTATTATATTCTATGTTATGGGTCAGTAGCTCAGTTGGATAGAGCACAGGCCTTCTAAGCCTGGGGTCGGGGGTTCGAATCCCTCCTGGCTCACCAAGATAGTCTTATATGAACCTGTATAGGACAAAAACATCTCAATTTACATTTACTGTATTTTGAGATGTTTTTATAATTTTACTCTAAAATTAGTAATTTATCACTTTTTGTATCTTTACTTTTCAAATTAATATTTTTTTATACTATTAATATCTATTATCCCTTTTTTTATTAATACATCTTCTAAATACTGACCTTTTTGTAACCAAATTACTTTTTCAAAATCTTTAGGAAAATCTGTATAATATACTTCTTTTACTCTTGATACAAATTCTTCATTATTTCCTCTTGTTTTACATCTTTCTATAATTTCATCCAACATTTTTTCCTCAGGATAAACTATATAATAATTAATATTATTTTTGTTTAATAGATTAACAACTTCTGTTTTGCAAGCAAATAATACAACATTATTTTCTTTTTTATTAGATATTAGTTCATTATAATAATTTAAAGGATATTCTGGATTTTTTATTCTGTTTTTAAGTCCCTTTCTTTGCTCTACAGGAATATTCTTAATGTTTTCATCTATTATATATTCAAAATTACTGCTTTCCAAGTCTATAACATTACTATATTTCTTTGATAAAGTAGATTTGCCAATAGCCTTAAATCCTCCTATTAAGATACCAGAATTCTCATTTAGATTATCCTCTGATAAATCACTTTTTATACTCATCTATTTTCCTCCCTACAAATTACCTGTTCCTTAGTTAATTATTTTCTTTTATCATTTTTTAATAAATATTATACTTGATTCTTATTGAAATATCAAGTATATAGATAATAACACTTTCATTTATAAATTGCAATAATAAGTGTCGCACTTTTTGCAAAAAAATTACAAATTATT
>USRT01000013.1 GCA_900557195.1 uncultured Clostridium sp. | reverse complement strand
TTTCTTAAAATTTGCCAAAATACCCCGTCCCCAATGCCAACCAATTCCAACCAATTTCAACTCGTCCCCAATTCCAACCAATTTCAACTCAATTCCAAACATTATTAATTTATAAATTTACCAATTAAATTATTTTTTATAATAGTATCTGACAGAAACATTTCATCATTCATTTTTATCATTAATTTTATTAATTCATCATCTGGGCTTATTACAGTATTATCTAATCTATTAAAATATTCTCCATTAATATAATAATTTTCTTTTGTAACATATCCTATTCCCTTTATAAAGGAATAATCTTTTCCAGAAAAAACATCTGTACCTATTGAAAATTTATCCTCTATATTTAAAAGATTCATTATTGTTGGTTTTATATCTATTTTTGAAACACTATTTTCAATAACTCTTCCATCTAAATTTGGTATCTTCATCCCAAAAGGTATATGTACATTTAATAGACTTTCTATATTTTCATTATAGTCCTTTCCATTTTGCTTACAAATTAATTCTATAGCTTCCAAATCTTGAAGTCCAGCACCATGATCTCCATATACAATTAGAATGCTATTTTCTAATAGATCTGTATTTTCTATTTCTTCCATAAATTTTCCAAAACTATAATCTACAAAATTACAGGCTAATAAATATCTACTTATCTCATCACTTTCTATACCTGAAACATCAATAGATAATTTTTCATCTAAATTTGATATTCCTTCTAAACTATATGGAATATGTGTAGAAATAGCAGACATCATACATATAAAAGGTTCTTTATAGTCTGTCATTTTATATACTGCTTGTGTTAAAAACTGCTCATCTGAAAAAAATTCGCCTGCCATTTCGTCATTAGAATTAAACATTGAAATATCATTATATTCATCAATTTTATATCCTGTATTATATACTAAATATCTATTCCAAAAAGTATTAACATTTGGATGCATAAATGATGTATAATATCCATTTTCCTTTAGCTCTGAATATATATCATTCCATTTATTACTAAAATATTTTTGAAATACCCTACCATTTTCTAATGGATACATAGATGATGCAATTGTATGTTCAGAATCTGCTGTAGTCCCTATTCCTTGATTATACATATTAGTAAAGTAAATATTCTCCTTATAGAATTTATTTAAATTAGGTGTTATCTCTTTTCCATTTATTTTAGAATTAATAACAAATTCATTTATACTTTCTAATTGCAGAATTATAACATTTTTTCCGTCTAGCTATACCTGTAAAATCTTTATTTACTATCTTTTCTTCTTTATTCTGCTCATATATCTCACTTATTTTACTATAATCCACTTTTTCTTTTATAAAACTTTCTTTTATATAATCTTTTATATCTTCCAAATGATAATAATAAATAGATATATGTTCTACCATAAGAGTTTTATTATATACATAATCTTCATATTTTTCATCAACTTTTTTATTAAGTATTACAACATTTAATATTATAATTAATACTAAAATTATATATTTAGGATATTTTTTACCAATTATCATTAACTTATCTTTTTTTCTAAACTTTAAAATTAGAATAGATAAAATCAAAAATATAATATTATCAATAAAAAATATTAAAACTGACTTAAAATTAATTAAATATTGTAAACTCATTCCTATTTCTTCTGCGTACTTTACATTTTCTATCTGAAAAACAGATAAAAAATTAGTTGAATAATTATAATATATATAATTTGCATATATCAAAATACTACATATAAAGTACATAATATTGGCGAAAATAAAACTTCTTTTTCCTTTTTTATTCATACTTGGGAACATTATAATCATAGGAACTGCCATTGTTATTAAATACATTTCTTTTTCAATATTCATTCCTAACAATTTGTTCATAAGTAATGCCTTATATGTTAATAATATAACACCCAATATATAAATATAATTATTTCTCAATATATTAAATAATCTTATAAAACTTTTCTTCATTTTAACATCCTTTTATTCTTTTTAAGTAACCTTTATTATACCATAAAAGCATAATTTGTCAAAAAATAGAACCTTTTTGTTTCATAAAAAGGTTCTATCTTATTTTCTTTTATATCTTAAACAAGTAAAATAGAGTATTTGCGTTACTATTTACAGCTTCTTTAAAAGCACATACTAGCCTAGTTAATTGTTTCTCAAATAAAATGGCTGTAAATTGCAACATATTTGCAAAATTATACAACCAAATTTGTATAATATGCATTATATAATTTACTATAATATCCATCTGGATTATTCATAAGTTCATTATGATTCCCTTGTTCTATAATTTCTCCATTATTTAATACAATAATTTTATCTACATTTACAATTGTTGATAATCTATGTGCAATAAAGATTGATGTTTTTTCTTTTGAAATTTTATCAATAGAATCTTGAATTAGCTCCTCTGTTTTAGTATCAATATTTGCTGTTGCCTCATCTAAAATGAATATCGATGGATCATGTGCAAATATTCTTGCAAAAGCAATTAACTGTTTTTGGCCAGCAGAAAAAGAATTTCCTCTTTCACTTGCAATTTCATCAATACCATTTGGCAAGGATTTTATAAAATCCTCTGCTGATGCTAATTGTATTGTTTCCATTATTGCCTCATCTGATAGATTCTCATTTAGTTCAATATTATCTTTAATACTCTTAGCAAATATAAATGGATCTTGCAATATAATTCCTATCTTTCTTCTAAGTGAATGCAAGTTTATATCTTTAATATTAATACCATCTAATAAAATCTCTCCTTTTTGTATTTCGTAAAATCGATTTATTAAATTAATAATTGTTGTTTTTCCAGAACCTGTTCTTCCAACAAAAGCAATACTTTCTCCTGGATTAATTACAAAACTAACATTTTTTAATATCCAATTTTCTCCTTCATATGCAAACCATACATTTTTAAATTCAATCTTACCATTTACTTTATCAAGATTTATTCCTTTTTCAAAGTCTTCTAAGTGTTCTTTATGTTCTAAAATATCATATATTTTATTAATAGAAACAACAGCTTCTTGTATTGTCTCAAAATTTTCTACGATTCTTTGTATTGGTTCAAATATCTGTTTTAAATATGTAACAAAAATATAAATAACACCAATTTCCAAATTAATATTAAAGAAATGATTTATACAAGTCCATATAATAAATGCAACTCCTAAATTCTCAAATATTACCATAAATGCAATTAAAAATCCTTCTGTAAATGCTGTAGGTATTCTTGACTTATAAAACTTATTACATAATTCTGAACATTCTTTTTCTTTTTCATGTTGTCTATTAAATATTTTTATTAATTTTACTCCATAAATCGACTCAGCTAAGAAAATATTTAATTTTGTTTTTACTTTTTTAGAATATTCTCTTACATTCTTACTAATTTTAGTTATTATAACTGATGTTAATACAACAAAAGGAATTAATAAAAAGCATATAAGAGCTAATTTATAATCAAGTGATATCATCATGATAGCTAGTGCTATAATCATTACTATATCTTTAATGAAGGTTGTAACAACATCTTTAAAAAAAGTGGTAATGTCTTCTACATCACTTGTAATTCTAACAAATAATGTTCCTGATGGTGTTTTATCATGAAATGGAATATTACTATATTGTATATATTTATATAATTTATTTCTTAAAGAATAGATAACATCTTCTCCTACCATATTAGTTGCTGTACTAACAATAAAATCTAAGATATTTCCAATCAATACAATTGCAATATAAATTATGCCTATAATTCCAATTGTCATAATTCCTTTTTGCCATAATCCAGAACTTAAATAATTATCTATTACTATCTTTATTAAGTATGGTTTTACTACTTCTCCAATATTAATAATAATAGCTAAAATTGATATAATTATTATAGATTTTGTTTTTGGTTTTAACATTTTATACATTCTATTTAATGTTTGATTTTTCATTTATTTTCCCCTTTTTTCTTTCGTTTTTTATTAAAGGTAAAAATTCACTTTTTTTAAAATCTCTACTTTATTTAACTTTGTTAACAAAAGCTACAAGATTTGTTCTATCTAAGTATACTGTCTAAAAAAATGCTTATATAATAATTTATCACTATTAAGCTAAAAAACTAGGTTCAGATTTTGTGGATTGTTGATTGTAAAATTCACTATATATCCCTTTACTTCCAATAAGTTCTTCATGTGTGCCTCTTTCCACAATCCTTCCATTATCTAGTACAATTATCTTATCACTATATTTAACATCAGATACTTTATTTGAAATAATAATACATGTTTTTCCATCTGATAATTCTTTAATATTTTCTATTAATTTCTCTGAAGTACTATTGTCTAAAGCAGAAAAAGTATCATCAAAAATTAATATGCTACTATCTTTTAAAAATGCTCTTGAAATTGCAACTCTTTGTTTTTGTCCTCCAGATAAGTCTCCTCCTCTTTCACCAATTACAGTATTTATTCCTTTTGGCATTTTTTTAATATCTTCATAAACAATAGCTTTTTTTGTACTTTCTTTAATTTCATCTTCATCATATTCTTCTTTAAATAGACTTATATTATCTTTTAATGTAGATGAAAATAGAAAATTATCTTGTGTTATATAGCAAATATTATTTCTAAGAATTCCAATTGGAATTTCGTTTATATCTTTACCATCTATTAATATACTTCCATCTGGTACACTATATAACTTTGCAAGTAAATTCATTAGAGTAGTTTTTCCGCTTCCTATAGTTCCTATTATTCCTAAAGTCTCTCCTTTTTTTATTTCTATATTTATATTTTCTAATGTACCATCGATTATTCCTGGATAACTAAAGTTTAAATCTTTTATAACAATGTGACCGTCTAATTTTTCTTTTGCCAAACTGCCCTTCTCATTAATTCTTTCTGGTTCTAAATCATAAATTTTCTCTAATCTCTTATAAGAAATTTGTGCTCTCTTAAATCTAGAAACCAATTGTGGAAGCCAAGAAACAGGTCCAACAAATAATACTATATAACCATTAAATGTTACTAAATCTCCTACTGTTATTGTTCCATCTAAAACTAATTTTGAACCATACAGTAAAGCAATTGCATAACATAATCCAAAGCAAACATTTAAAGCTAGTTTTAGTAAATTAGAAAATATATCTACTGTATTATTACTTTGATAAACTCTTCTATTTTTTTTAATAAACTCTTTTATTTGTTCATTTTCACAGGAATATGCTTTTGTAGTCCTTATACTATCTGTACTCTCCTGTATATATTCAGACATATTTGTAAACATGTCCTGTGACTTTTTAAAACTCTTTTCTACATATTTTTTAATTTTTACGACTAAATATGCTCCTATAATAATGGGTAACATTACTGCTAGTGCTAAATATAAATTAACACTTTGAACCATCTGAAAAAATGCAATAATAAATGTAAAAGCAATTCTTACTCCATGAGATAAAATTCTATATACAGTACTTCTTATCTCATTTGTATCTTTTACAAAGTAAGACATGATTTCACCATTTTTGATGTTTTGTATATCTTTTAGTTTTAACTTCATAAACCTTTTAAATAGATTAATTTTAATGTCTCTTTCGAATCCCCTAGAAATGTAGCATTCAAGATATTTCCATATAACTCTTACAACTAGTAAAACAACACATACCAGTAGTAAAAAGTATATACTGCTTAAAATATTTTGTTTATTCGTATCTAAATCATATAACATATCAACAATATGACCAATAATTTTAGGCGGATATGTTAATAAATATATATTAACTCCTAATAATATAATTTGTATTAATATTCTCCATTTATAATTCTTTAGTGACTCTATTATAACTTTTTTCATAAACTCTTCTTCCTATGTATATATATTGTTATTATTTTTGTAACCTTTCTATTTCATTATATATTGTTTCTGTATTATATCCTAAATTTTGTTTTTCTTGAATTTGTCTTTGAATATTCATTAATTCTATTTCATCTTTAAATCCTATTTCATCAAATTCAAACTTCATTTTTATCTATTCTCCTTTAGAACATTTATTTTAAGACAATTATAAAAAAAGAACTATTATTTGTCAAATATATAAAATAATTACTTTATATAAATTCACAAAAATAGTTACATTTTATTCACCTTTTTTTATCTTAGATGTATTTTTTTTATATAAAAATACGCATAATTCCTAATTATATAAATTTTACATGTTTATACATAATAAAATAGTTCATTTTGTTAAGAAATAGTAATAAAAATTTGATATCTTTTACATCAAAAATGTATCTAGAAATAATTTTTCTAATCTATAGTTGTACTAGTTCTTCCTGTTCCTACTACATCTTCTTGTAATGACCTCCAAGTATTACATCCAATAAAGCCATCTACCTGTAATCCTCTACTTCTTTGATAGTTAATTACAGCCTCTCTAGTTCTACTACCGAACACACCGGTCTAATCCCCCTGTTCTATATCCGAGTGTATTTAAATCATCTTGTGCTATTAATACATATGCTCCTTTTGAGCCTTGTGAGATTTGAGGATACCCGAGCCAAACCTTGACATGCAGGAGTTCCCCTTCTTTTATCAAAATGTACCCATGTTGGTGTTAAATACGCTGGTTCTACATAACTCCACACTCCAGAATTAATTGCACTATTTCTTAATGCATTTCTTCCGAGAATTTGTTAGTTTTTGGCCAACATCAAAAGCAACTCCAGCGTAATGTTGACTTTGCGAGCCATGACCACCTTCCCATGGTCTTTTGAAAGCAAAACCTACTGGAATCGGTCTACCATAAATATATCTTTGACTGTTCCATGCCTGCATAGCTCTTTTTTCAGTCCATAAAGTTGGACTATTACTAGACCCTCTAAATTCATTTACTGTTAATGTTCTATTTGTAACATATGGCATTGCCTCCTGTTCTCCTCTATAGTATGTTTCCATACGATTGCTATCATTATTATATACAATAATTTTTGCCATAAAAAAACCTCCATATTATATTTTTATAAATATAATATGAAGATTTATGTATTTTGTGAATTATATAAATTTGCTATACTTGTCTTGCTTTTACAACTAGTCTTTGTTTTCCATAATTTGTACATGTAATTAATGTAACTTCTTTATTACCATTTGTTAATTGACTAGTACATGATACATCATCTGGTTCTACTACATATTTATTATACACAGCATATTTAATAGTCTTTCCTGAATTATCTGTTAATTCTACTATGTCTCCATTTTTTATTGATGATAACTTTCCAAACATTTTCTTATTTTTATAGTTATGTCCTACTATACAATAATTTCCCACTTCATTTGGTGATGGTCCCCAGAATTTATTTAATGAAATCTTTAATAACTCTTCTGATGTTTCTGATAAAATAGGGTAATTTATTCCAAGTGATGGTATATTTAAAACAGCATCTGTAGTATAAGATTGTCCATTTTGTGTTACATATTTATTTTCATTATTTCCATCATTGTTTTCTTCTATTATTACATTTTGTTCTTGTTCATCAGCTTCTAATGAAACTCTTAAAATACTGTCATCTTCATTTACTGTAGTATCATCAATTCCTGCTAATATCTCTTGAGATACTTTTTCTCTATTATTTCTATCAATTTCTGCATATACATAACAAAATGATAAACAAAATACACATATAATAGATATTAAAAAAGCAAATTGATAAATCTTTTTTTTCTTTTTCAATTCTGGTGTTACATATAATTTTTCTGTTATAAGAATTTGATTCATATCTTCCTCCATTATTTTTTATATACTACTAATTATATTATATCATTTACTAATATTTTTTTAAATAGTTTTTAAAATTTTATTTTATGTTTTATTACTATTTAATTAGTAGTATTTTTAAAGTCTGATATATATATTAAATAGTAACTATATTTTATCTGCAATTGTTCTCATATTATCAATATAATTTGATAATTTTTCAAAATCTTTAATCGTTAACACTTCTCCTCTTACATTTTCACTTAAACCTATATCATTTAATACTTTTTTTGCAATTTCCTTATTTTCTATTATTTTATAATTCACAAGTGCATTTACCAAAGTTTTTCTTCTTTGCATAAAACTATGTTTTATAATATCAAAAAATAAAGTTTCATTTTTTACATTCACTACTGGCTCTTTTCTAATTTTTAACCTAATAACTTCAGAATCAACATTAGGTTCTGGAATGAACATACTCCTATCAACAATTCTAATACTCTCAGCTTCTGAATAGTAATTAACTCCATATGTGATTGCTCCTGAAAGCTTGCTTCCTGGCACTGAGATAATTCTATCTGCAACTTCTTTTTGTATCATTACAGTTATACTTTCTATATCTAATCTATCTTCTAACAATTTCATCATTATTGGAGTAGTAATATAATATGGCAAATTCGCGACAATCTTTACATTTTTTATTTCACTAAATTTGTCTTTTTCTTTTCCGAATTAACTCTATTAAATCTACCTTTAATATATCTTCATTTATTACTTCAAAGTTGTCATAGACAAAAAATCTATCATTTAAGATTTGTAACATTCTTGTATCTAATTCAATAGCTATAACTTTAAAAGCCTTTTCCAATAATTCTTTTGTTAAAGTTCCCAATCCTGGACCTATTTCTATAATCAAATCGTTTTTAGTTATTTCAGATGCACACACAATATCTTTTACCGCATCATCGTCTATTAAAAAATTTTGTCCTAAGCTCTTATTGGCAGTAATGTTATATTTTTTCATAAGAAACTTAGTTTCATCATATATATTATTCATTTAATCCACCTTACCTAATTTTAATATATATATTATATGTTAACTTTTATTTTTTTACAAGTAGTATTATATTTAAGTATCAACTATATATTCATACTTTTTAAGTTTTAATATTGATTTTTATTGTTAATTCATATAAAATATCACTATCAAAAGAAAAAAGTTGGTGAATTATTTGAATACAAAAAATATAGATAATAAAAACAATAAGAAAAAAGATAATATATCTAAAAGATATAGATATTTTTTAATGATTATTCTAGTTTTATTCTGTATATTAATTATAAGAATTGGCTACTTACAATTTATAAAATCGTCATATCTAAAAGAAATGGCATATCAGCAATTAATAACAAACAGAATCATTAGTACAAAAAGAGGAACAATTTATGATTCTTCTGGTAAGCCTCTTGCACTTAGCGCTCAGGTAGATACTGTATCTATTAATCCTAGTAAAATACAAGTTAATGATAATGAAGAAAAGACTACACAGTTAAAAGAAAAAGTAGCTAAAGGCTTATCTGATATTTTTGAATTAGATTATGAAGAAACATTAAAAAAAGTAAATAGTCAAAATTCTATAGAAACTATTATAAAAAAAGTTGAAGAAGACAAAATACTTAAGCTAAAAAATTGGATGAAAGAAAATGATATATCTAGTGGCATTAATATAGATTCTGATACTAAAAGATATTATCCATATGATAATTTAGCTTCTAATTTAATTGGTTTTTGTGGAAGTGATAATCAAGGACTAGAAGGCTTGGAATATTATTGGGATAGTGTATTAACTGGTACTCCAGGAAAAATACTAACAACAAAAGATGCATCACAGTCTATTATTCCCGATAAAAATGAACAATATATTCCTGCTGAAAATGGAAGT
Organism: uncultured Clostridium sp.; assembly: GCA_900557195.1. Lineage (GTDB taxonomy): Bacteria > Bacillota > Clostridia > TANB77 > CAG-508 > CAG-492. Next base: position 41,626 of record USRT01000013.1, on the reverse strand, counting down.
AATCTAACTCTTACTATAGATTTAAATATACAGTTAATAGCTGAAAAATATTTAAAACAAGCAGTTATAGAGAATGATTGTAAAAATGGTGGAAATATTATAATTATGGATCCTACTAATGGAGACATTTTAGCAATGGCTACATATCCAGACTATAATTTAAATACACCATTTTCTCCAAACAGTAAATTGAAAAGTACATGGGATTCACTTTCTGCTTCAGCTCAAAGTACTGAATTACAAAAAATGTGGAGAAATAAGGCCGTATCTGATACATATGAACCTGGTTCCACTTTCAAAGTTATAACCGCATCAGCTTCATTAGAAGAGGGAATTGTTGAAACTGATACTGCAAATGACTTCTATTGTAATGGTTTTGAAAATGTATCTGGGCAAGAAATTCATTGTACAAGCTCTGGACACGGAAGTCAAACATTAAGACAAGCTATACAAAATTCTTGTAACCCTGCTCTTATACAGCTAGGTAAAAGATTAGGTGCAAATAGTTTATATAAATATATGGATGCTTTCCGGTCTATTTAATAAAACTAATATCGACACCTCTGGTGAAGTGACAGGTATATATTTTAGTAATGTTGGTCCTGTCGAACTTGCAACTGCCTCTTTTGGTCAAAGATTTACTGTTACTCCAATTCAAATGATAACAGCAGTATCTGCAATTGCAAATGATGGTGTATTAATGAAACCTCGAATTGTTAAACAAATCGAAAATCCAGATACAAATACAATAACTACTATAGATCCAGTTAGTGTAAGACAGGTTATTTCTAAAGAAACTGCAAAAAAAATGACAAATATCATGGAATCTGTTGTTACAGATGGTGGTGGAAAATTTGGTCAAGTAAAAGGTTATTCTATTGGTGGAAAAACAGGTACTTCTGAACCATCTCCTGGAAAAGAAAAAGATGGGTATGTTGCATCATTCGTTGCTATTGCTCCTGTGGAGAACACAAAAGTAGTAACACTGCTAACGCTTTATAATCCTCAGGGTTCTGACTATTATGGTGGAAAAATTGCAGCTCCAGTAGTATCACAAATATTATCTGAAGTATTACCATATTTAGGTATTCCATCAAACAGTGATGAAAAAGACCAAAGTAGTTCTAATAATCAAAATATAACTTTACCTGATGTAAGAAACAAAACTGTATCTGAAGCAAAAAAGATACTAGAAAATTTAGGATTAAAATGTGATATCTCAGGTAGTTCGGATTCGCTTGTATCTGAACAAATGCCAAAACCAGGGACTCCTCTTTCATCTGGTTCTATTGTTAAACTATATAGTAAAGGTAATGAAGCTAGAGTATCCTCTACTGTTCCGGATTTAAAGGGTATGTCTCTTTCTCAAGCAACTAATGCCTTAAAATCAAAAAATTTAAATATAAAATCAACAGGTACTGGAAAAGTAATATCTCAAGATCCTATAGCTGGAAAATCTGTAGAAGAAGGAACTGTAATTAATGTAACACTTCAGGAGGATATAAGTAGCTCTGCTCATTAATATATAAAAATTTTTTATCAAAAGAACTACACAGATTATTTTACATAGTATTATATAATGCAAATAAAAAAAGATTCAAATTACCAAATCTATATATTTTGATAACTTGAATCTTTTTTATGTATTAATTAGTTCACTATGCCTTTAAATAGTTTTCATCATTTCAGGTATAAAATCACTAACTATTTGTTGTTTACTATGATTTTGTAAAATACTCATATTGGCTGTATAATCGTCTAGTAAGAAATCAACTCTTACTTGTCTATCTTGTATTTGAGCTAATATTCTATTTTGTTCATCAGTATTACTTGGAGAATCTTGTAGTGTAGTCTCACATAAAGTTTCAATTTTACTTTTTATTCTCCTCTTTATTACGTTATCTAATGCCTGCTCATAACCTACCTTACTTGGTCTTTTTGTCTTAGAATTAATACCCCTCCTATTTTCTTCGATAATACCCATATTATGATTAAAGTCTTCAAAGATATTTCTAATTCCATTTCTTCTATCTCTTATTTGTGATAAATATTCTTTTACTTCTGCTTGATTTTCTAAGTACTGCATTACTTCGTCTATTGCTGTCATAATTGTTTTATCAACTGATTTCGAATTGCCATGATATAATCTTTCTCTAAAATTTTTCATAATTAATCTCCTTTATATAAATATATTCATACTTTATCATAGTAATTATAAAAAATTTGTAAATTTATGGTATAAATAAAAATTTATATATAAAAGGCAGAAAAGTTATATAAATAACTTTTCTGCCCATCTGTTGGTTAATCATAAAATTTTCTAAATTTTATACCACCTAAGTCGACCATATCTTGTGTATTTCTCGCAAAAGCACCTAACGAACCAAATAAGTTTAGCATATCTTCTTCTAAATCATTATTAGTAGATTCTGCCTTACAATAGTCCTTTTGCTCAGCAATATCCTGCTCTTCTTTATTGAGTTCGCATTCTATTGTGAATAATGAAAGAATCCTTCCTTGTTCTGCTGAACTAACTGGAGTGATAGTAAAACCTTCATCTTCAAAGTATTTTATAACCTCTCCATAAATCTGTCCTTCATGCAGATAAGACACATCGCCATTAGTTTTCTTAGCTTTCTCTAACCGCTGTGTAAGCATATCAAGAATAAACTCTCTTTGTTGTTTGAGTGTTTCGATTTTAAATTCTTTTGCCAACATTTTTATTCCTCCTCGGAAACTCAATCCATTCGGTGGACTGTAATAGAGTAGGATTGAATGCATTTAACCCATTTAATGCTATAATTCCTCTATTACATTTCAAATATAATCACGCTTTAAGTATACTATCATTTTACGTAAATATCAATACTTTTATACTATTACATATTTATATTTTTAATGTTTTTGTTATATTTTTTATTTTGCATAAAATATTTTTGATATTTACTATTAACTTACATATATCATATAAATACTAAAAATGAAATAATTGTATATTATTAGTATTTTAACTAATTAAAAAATTTTATACTACTTAATCTCATTTTCACATTCGCCTTTGCTAAATATTTCTAAGATATTCAAACATGTATCACTTGCAATTTTATTCAATGCTTCTGAAGTAAAGAAAGCTTGATGTGATGTTATTATTACATTTGGCATTGATATTAATAATGATAAGTTTTTATCTCTTTTGTAACTTCCTGATAAATCCCTTAAAAAGAATTCTTCTTCATTTTCGTAAACGTCTAGTCCTACCCCACCTATTTTATTATTAGACATAGCATCAATTAGATCATCTGTACAAATTAATTTTCCTCTACTAGAATTTATAATTATAACATGATTTTTCATCATTGATATAGTATCTTTATTGATAATGTTTTGTGTCTGTTTAGTTAATGGACAATGAAGAGAAATTATGTCTGATTTTTTACATAACTCTTCTAATGATACATATTCGAACCCTAGCTCTTTAGAAGCTTGTTCATCTTTAAAAACATCATATGCAATTACATTAGTTCCAAAGCCCTTCATTATTTGGATAAAAACTTTTCCTATCTTTCCTGTTCCTATTACACCTACGGTTTTTCCATGTAAATCAAATCCAAGTAATCCGTCTAAAGAAAAATTATATTTCTTAACACGTTGATAAGATTTATAAATTTTTCTGTTTATATTTAATAACAAAGCCGTAGCGTGTTCAGCGACAGCATATGGTGAATATTTAGGAACTCTTACAACTTTTAAACTTCCTACATTATTTAAATCTACATTATTAAATCCTGCACATCTTAGAGCGATTAACTTCACTCCATATTCATTTAATTTATCTAAAACAGGTTTATCTGCTTTATCATTAACAAAAATACATACAACATCAAATCCTTTTGCTAAATTCACTGTCTCCATATTAAGCTTAGATTCAAAATAAGTAATTTCATAATTATATTCTTTATTATATTTATTGAACAACTCTTTGTCGTAATCTTTTGTATCAAAAAATGCTATTTTTATCATAATATATTTACCTTCTTTTTTTAATGAAATTATTATTAATGTGTAACTAATAACGTAAGTATACACATTATTTAATAATTATATGTTATTTTGTTATTTTTTTCAACATATCTAAATAATAATATAATAAAAAATACTAAGATAGAAAAATATAATTTTCTATTTTAGTATTTAATATGTTGCTTTATTTCTTATCTAAAAATTGCTTCAAATTCATCTCCGTCAATTTTTTCTCTTTCTAATAGAATGCCTGCAACTGCATGTAATTTATCTATATTCGCTTGTAAAATCTCAGCAGCTGCTCTATAAGCAAAATCTATTATTTTTTTTACTTCTTCATCTATAATTGCTGCTGTTTCTTCTGAATATTCTTTGCTTTGAGTAAAGTCTCTTCCTAAAAATACTTCTTCTTGATTTTGCCCAAGTGTAATAGTTCCTATTCTATCACTCATTCCATATTTAGTAACCATATCTCTCGCAATTTTAGTTGCTCTTTCAATATCATTACTTGCACCTGTTGAAATATCATCTAATATTAATTTTTCTGCAACTCTTCCGCCAAGTAATGAAATAATATTTTCTTGCATTTCAGATTTTGACATAAAAGATTTGTCTTCTGTTGGTCTATACATAGTATATCCACCGGCCATACCTCTTGGAACAATAGAAATTTGATGTACCGCATCTTGTGTAGGTAAAAATCTACTTACAACTGCATGACCTGCTTCATGATATGCTACTAATTTATTTTCTTTTTCACTTCTTACTCTTGTTCTTTTTTCTGGTCCCATTGTTACCTTAACCATTGCATCTTCAATTTCTTTCATTCCTATTTCTGATAAATTTCTTCTGGCTGAAAGGAGTGCTGCCTCATTTAATACATTTTCTAAATCTGCTCCAGAAAATCCTGATGTATTTTTAGCAATTATTTTTAAATCAACATCATCTGCTAATCTCTTCTTTCTACTATGAACTTCTAATATTTGCTCTCTTGCTTTTACATCTGGGCTAGACACTACTATTTGTCTATCAAATCTTCCTGGTCTTAATAAAGCTCTATCTAATACATCTGGTCTATTTGTTGCAGCTAATACTATAACTCCTTCATTAGCAGCAAATCCATCCATTTCTACTAATAATTGGTTTAGTGTTTGCTCTCTTTCATCATGTCCTCCACCAAGCCCTGCACCTCTTTGACGTCCAACTGCATCTATTTCATCTATAAATATTATACATGGTGCATTTTTCTTAGCTTGTTCAAATAAATCTCTAACACGAGAAGCACCAACACCAACAAACATTTCAACGAAGTCTGAACCACTTATTATAAAGAATGGAACTCCTGCTTCTCCTGCAACTGCTTTTGCAAGAAGAGTCTTTCCTGTACCTGGATGTCCCACAAGTAAAACACCTTTTGGTATTCTAGCTCCCATATCTGTAAACTTTTTAGGATTTTTTAAAAATTCTACAATTTCTTGTAATTCTTCTTTTTCTTCATCTACACCTGCAACATCATTAAAAGTAATTCTATTTTTTTCTATTGCATTTACAAGTTTTGCTTTACTTTTTCCAAATGACATTGTTTTACTTCCACCTTGGTTATTATTCATTAATAAAAACCAGAAAATAAAGAATATAATTAAAATTCCAAAAGGAGTTAATAAACTAAGTAACACCATAAATATCGATTCAGATCTTTCTGTTACTTTTACATTCCCAGCTTTCATTGGTTCTTGCAAAGTATTCATTAAACTGTCTATACTTGGTATATTTACTTCCTTTGTTATATTATCATTTTTTAATTTTACATTTGCAGATTCACCGTCCGAGAATCTATCTCTATTTCTCTTACATCTCCAGATTCGATTTTTGCAACTAATTCTGAATAAGCAAGCTTTGTATCATTATTACCTACTATTGATGTTAATAATACAATAAATATAATACCTATAATTAGCCAAATCGCTAAAGTTTTTATACTATTTTTCAAAATAAATTTTCCTCCTTTATGCTACCATAATACATATTACTCAATATACCATATTATACCATTTATTTCAAGCATTTTTAATAAAGAAAATCTTCTTATCTTTAACTAAAATCTTAATATTTTTATTCGGAATTAAGTATTTATTTCCTATGTTATTTTCACATAATTTTATTATATCTTCTATATTAACTTTTTCTATTCCTTGAGAGCTTCCTAAAAGATTATTAATAGTATACAAAATTATTTTAGATTTTATTACTTTTTTTTGTAAATTAAATAATTTTAAATTAAGCACTATTTTCGATTCATTACATTCTAATAATAACGCTGTATATTCTTGTCTTGTAACTTCATCAAAATAATCATTTTCTTGTTTTAAAAGATCAGACATACGATTTATTGTTTCTATAATATTTGGGTTAAAATTTTCTTTTAAATATGGTATCAGTAAATTTCTAATCTTATTTCTTGTATAAATATTTTCGTCATTACTTTTGTCGAATTTTGGATTTAAATTTAATGTATCACAATAATTTTCAATTTCATCTCGCTTGCACTTTATAATTGGTCTTATTAAATCATTTTTTATTGGTTCTATACCTTTTAGTCCAGAACTTCCACTACCTCTTATTATGTTCATTAAGACTGTTTCAGCATTATCATTTAAATTATGAGCAGTTGCAATTTTGTTTGAATTTGTTTTTTGTTTAACTTCTCTAAAAAAATCATAGCGTATTTTTCTACCTGTCTCCTCTGTTCCTAATTTACTCTCTTCAGATAATTTTATTACATTAACTCTTTTGGTAAAACACTCTACTCCAATTTTTTCGCAAAACTCTTGCACATATTCTGTTTCTGTATCTGCTTCTTCTCTAATCATATGGTTAATATGTGCTACAAAAATATCAATTTTAAAATCTTTTTTCAAATTATTTAATACATTTAGTAAACATATAGAATCTGGTCCCCCAGACACTCCAATTACAATTTTATCTCCTGTTTCAATTAACTTATATTCTTTTATTGTATTTAGTACTTTTTTCTCTAATTCAATCAATTCTTTCTCCTCTTTCGAACATTGGTGACGGGGCTTGAATGTTCGTCTGTTCGCTTATTCCCTATATTTCTCAATATTCGCAAACTTTGTATAATTTCCAAGCCATAATAACTCTACTGTTCCAGTTGAACCTGCTCTGTGTTTTGCAATAATTACTTCTGCTATATTTTTCTTTTCAGATTCTTCATTATAATAATCATCACGATATAAGAACATAACAATATCAGCATCTTGTTCTATCGCTCCAGATTCACGAAGGTCAGAAAGCATAGGTCTATGGTCTGGTCTTTGCTCTGGTGCACGTGATAACTGTGAAAGTGCAATTACTGGAACATTAATTTCTTTTGCAAGTATTTTTAAAGACCTACTAATTTCTGAAATTTCTTGTTCACGACTTCCGCCCTTTTTGCTACTTCCTTGAACTAACTGCAAATAATCTATTACAACTAATCCAATATTTTTTTCTAGTTTCATTTTTCTACATTTGGCACGAATTTCCATAATAGAAATACCTGGTGTATCATCTATAAAAATTTGTGACTCTGAAAGTTCTCCTGATGCCATAGCAAGCTTTGCCCAATCTTCATCTTCTATTTTACCAGTTCTTACTTTATTACTATCTACCATCGCTTCACTACACAAAATTCTGTTTCCCATCTGTTCTTTAGACATCTCAAGACTAAATATGGCAACAGGAACATTAGCTCTTACAGCTGCATTTGATGCAATATTTAATGCAAAAGCAGATTTTCCCATGGCAGGTCTTGCTGCAACTAATATTAAATCTGAATTATGAAGTCCAGCTGTTTTATAATCTAGATCCGCAAATCCTGTTGGTACTCCTGTGATATGTTGTTTTCTATTATATAATTCTTCTAACTGTGTAAACGATTCAACTAAAATGTCTTTCATAGATGAATAACCTTTTTGATTTTTTCTTTGCATAACATTAAAAATCTTTTTTTCTGCAACATCCATTATGTCTTCTACTTCTTGCGTTTGGTCATACCCTAGAACAATAAGCTCATTTGCAGTTCTTATTAATGTCCTAAGCATAGATTTTTCTTCTACAATTTTTATATATTTCTCTACATTTGCAGTTGTTGGAACTTTTTCTGGAAGTTCAGCTAGATACTCTAACCCTCCAATTGCTTCGAACTTTCCTAAAGAAACAAGTTCATCTTTAAGAGTAATAATATCTACAGGCTCTCCCCTATTGTATAAATTCATTATTGCACTATAAATCACTTTATTGTCTTCTCTATAAAAATCTTCTTCTTTTAGTACTTCTACAGCAGAGATAACAGAATCTTTATCTGTTAACATGCTTCCTATAACTGCTTGCTCTGCTTCTACATCGTGTGGTGGTACTTTACCTAAATCCATTATTTTTCGCTCCTTTAATTTTAAGCAATTTCTAGTTTTAATATCTATATGAATGAGATTAATTAGAGTCATTTTATAATTTTTTAACTATGCATTGCAAATATGTATCATATATATTATGAATTAAACAAAGTTTAACATTTTTCTTTCTATCTTAAGCTATTGTGCTTACTTTCAAGCTACCTGAAACACCCTCGTATAGTTTTATATCTACATTTACGGTTCCCAAAACCTTTATAGTTTCTTTTAGGACTATTTTCTTTTTGTCTATATCGATATTATATTGTGATTTCAAATTTTCTGAAATTTCTTTTGAAGTAACTCCTCCAAAAATTTTTCCATTATCTCCTGCCTTTACTTGTATTTTTAAGACTATATCTTTTAATTTATCCGCTATTTCTATTGCTTTAGCTTTTTCTAAATCTTTCTTATGCTGATTTGAATCTTGTTTTGCTTTTAATTTTACTAAATTATCTTTGGTTGCTTCTATAGCCAATTTTTTGGGAAATAAAAAATTTCTAGCATATCCATCACTTGCATTTATAACTTCATCTTTTTTCCCCACACCTTTTATATTATCAAGTAATATTACTTTCATTTAAAAAACCTCCATATCGCTTAAATTTTCTATATTTTATAACAAAATGAGCTTTTTTTCAATAGTCCTATACTATTTTGTGAAATCATTGGGTTACAATTTAATGGTTTTAAATTTGCTTAAGTAGGCTTTAAGTAGTCTTATATATTATAATAAAAAACAGTTCTGACCTTGTGCCGTTATTTATTTATCTGTTTATAGTGTGTCTCTAACATATGAATCCATAACATACTAAAACGCCTTGGAAGAATTGTTTTTTATTATAATATATAAGACTACCTAAAGCCGGACTATTGGCACTATACTTAAACTAGCAACTAGAAAACATTAACCTGTAACAATCGTGGTTACTCGAGACATTACTGTTCACGGCTTATTTAAAATAATGAGTAGTTTAAAATTAGCTGTCTAAACTAATAATGAATCATAATAATCTAAGTATAGTTTGGATATTAATGAAAAAAGAACTTATACTATTTTATTAAAGTATAAGTTCCCTTATATTATCCTTCTATTTGTTTTCCAAATATAGATTTAGCAATATTTCCTATAACAGGTAATTCTGGATTTTCCCCATTATTTGCTTTTACTATTCCTAATATAATAAACACAATATAAGCTACATATGCAAGATTAGAAATAAGTCCAATTCCTGTTATTCCAGATATAAATCCTAGTATAAAACTAATTATTATATATCCAATAAATATTACTATTGATTGTGCACAGTGAAATTTAACATCTCTACTATTTTCTTTTTGGAATAAAAATATTAAAGCACATATAAATACTATGTATCCAACTATTGACTTTGTTTTATCATTGTTCATTGTTATTTTTCTCCTTTATAATAAATTTATACCATGAATATATATATATAATTACAGTATATGGAAATACTATTATTACTTTCCAATTATATTTAATTGCATCTTCAAAATTAAGATGTAATATAGATAAGAATGCCCTTGTCATTCCACAATTAAAGCATTCTTTTCCTGTAATTCTTTTATATATACATATACTTTCCATAGAATTTTCTATCGGTATATTATATAAAATTATTAGTAAAATACAATTAATTACTATAAAAAGGATTATTTTTTTATTCATTAACAATTGCATTTCCATCTTTATCTGTAAACTTACCTGTTATAATCATAATTAAGTCTACTAATGTCCAGATTCCACATCCACCACATGTTATAAGCATTAATATTCCTGTACCAATTTTACCAGCATAAAAACGATGAACTCCTAGAGAACCTAAGAATATACACAATAATAGTGATGTTAACCAATTTTTCTCGCTTTTCATTTATTTTCCCCCCTTATTTTACTTTTTCTTTTAGTATCACATTTTAATATTACTATTACTTTTTGGTTCTGTCAATTGTTTATAAAAAAATAATAATATTTTTTTGAAACAAAAAAGCATGTGTATTCACATGAGTCCACATACTTTTCTACTATATTCAAAGCCTATTTATTTTGTATCTAAATAATGACACATATCACATTTTACTTTTGTTAAATTTTTATAAAATATTAGCTTGATATCTCACTAAAATATTCATTTATTCTGTTTATTAATTCATTTTTAACATCTTCAATATCCATTCCTTCAACTTGTGCTCCAGCTAAAGTGATATGTCCTCCACCACCAAGTTTTTCTAATATAACTTGAACATTAATGTCACCTATTGATCTTCCACTAATACAAACTTTATCTCCTAAGTATCCTATTACAAAAGATGCTGTTATGTCACTTATAGTTAATAATTCATCTGCAGCTTTTGCGCAAATTATATTGGCATTTTTATCTTCTTTATAATAGATTGAAATTGCAATTGTATCATTAACTATTTTTGCATCAGAAACAATTTCTGATATAGTATTGTATGTTTTTATATCACTTTGGAACCATTTTTTTACTTTTATTATATCTACACCACATTTTCTTAAATATGCTGCTGCTTCAAAAGTTCTTACCCCAGTCTTAAAAGTAAAGTTTTTTGTATCCATCATAATTCCTGCATATAAACCTTCAACTTCTATTTCTGATAATGTAAGTACTTTTTCAGAATACTCTATTAATTCTGTAACAAGTTCTGATGCTGATGATGCATAAACTTCCTGAAATGTTAATGTTGCATTTTCTATATAATCTGTACTTCTTCTATGATGATCTATTACGACAATTTTATTTGTTTTGTCTAGTAGTTCTGGCACTTCTACATATGTTTTTTTATGTGTATCAACAATAATTAATAATGATTCTTGACTAATCTTTGAAAGCGCCTCATTTTTATTAATAATAACTTCTTGATATTCCTTTTGACTTTTAGCAACTTGTATAAAACTATCTAAACTTATACCTGAAGTTTCATTTACTATATAACTTTCCTTTTCTAGAGATTTGGCAATCCTGTATACACCAAGGCTTGCACCCATAGAGTCTATATCACCATTTGTATGCCCCATTATATAAACGTCTTTTGCTTCACCTATTAATTCTTCTAAAGCATGTGCTACAATTCTTGCTTTTACTCTTGTTCTTTTTTCTACTTCTTGTGCTCTTCCTCCAAAGAATAAATACTTTCCATTTTCTCTTACAACTGCTTGATCTCCTCCTCTACCTAAAGCTATATCCATAGCCGCTTTAGCAGATTTGAATTTATCATAATTTGATTCGCCTTCATTCGAAACAGCTATACTTAATGTAGATTGTATTCTTACAGGTAATTCTAACTCTTTTATTGTATCTAATATATTAAATTTCTTTTCTTCAATTTCTTTTAAATATTTTTGTTCGAATATACAAACAAAATTGTCTCTTTCTTGTTTTAAAACTAGACCTTGGAAAGATGTTACCCAGTCATATATTGTTTTTTCTATTTTTGCAGTAACTTCTGGCTTATCTTCACTAGAAATTCTTTGCATTATTTCTTCGTAGTTATCAATCATAATAATTCCAACACACATCTTAGAATTATTAAATTTTTCTTGTAATTCTATATGTTCTGTTTCATCAATAAAATACAATGTTGCCATGTATTCTTTTTGATTTTTCTTATCATTTTGTTTTGATTTTACATACTCACCTAATATCCTATATTGTCTTTTTCCAATAGTAACATGATTATTAATTGTATTTTTTCTATCTTTTTCATTTGAATTTTCAATCTCTAGCTTTAATTCTTTTACTATTGTATTTAAATGTGTATTTATATCAATATTTGCAAATTCTTGTACAAATTTTGTACTTTTCCAAATTATATTTCCGTTTGTTTCTATAATTATTAAAGGAAAAGGTGAATTAATTAAAGACCTTTTTGAAACTTTATCTACATTAATTGTAAGCTCTTTAATATGTTCAGATAATTCTGCTGTTCTTTTTTTGTTTGTCCAACTAGTATAAACTAATACTAAAAAGTATATTACAATTGATGGCAAAATTAATCTAAATTCATAACAGCATAATACAATTAGTAATATTGCAATAATTACTAAATATGCTTTTGTTTTTGAGACAAGACCATCAAATATTTTTATATTATTATTGTTTGGCATAACAATCTCCTTTTATCATAATATATATATTTTACTCTTTTTCTGCAATTTTGTCAAGCCAACAAAACAGAGCAAACACCTAATCTTAATAGTGTTTGCTCTATCTTTACTCTAATTTATTCTGTTACATTTGCTGTCTCTTTTTCATTTTTTCTTTCAGTTTCTTCTGTATCTTCTGTATTTATATGCGTATTTTTATAAATTTGCATACCTGTACCTGCTGGTATTAACTTACCTATAATTACATTTTCTTTTAATCCAATTAAATCATCTGTTTTTCCTTTAATAGCAGCTTCTGTAAGAACTCTTGTTGTTTCTTGGAAAGATGCTGCAGATAGGAAGCTTTCTGTTGCAAGAGATGCTTTTGTAATTCCAAGCAAGACTCTTTTTCCTGTTGCTGGTCTTAAACCTTCTGAAATAACTCTGTTGTTTTCATCTTCAAATTCGTACATATCAACTAATGATCCTGCAAACATTCCAGTATCTCCATTATCTTCAACTCTTACTTTCTTAAGCATTTGTCTTGCAATAACTTCAACGTGCTTATCATTAATATCAACACCTTGGTTACGATATACTTTTTGTACTTCTTGCACTAAATATTCAAAAACACCTTCTGGACCTTTAATTGTTAATATCTCATTTGGATTTATAGAACCTTCTGTAATAGGGTCACCTGCCTCAACTTCATCACCATCTTTAACACGAAGTTTTGCTCCAAATGGTATAATATACTTTTTAGCATCTTGATCTGATATAATAGATACTTCTCTTCTTGATTTATCGTCAGAAATTCTAACAGTACCATCTATCTCTGTTACTATTGCAAGACCCTTTGGTTTTCTTGCTTCGAATAATTCTTCAACTCTAGGAAGACCTTGTGTAATATCTGCAACACCGGCAACACCACCAGAGTGAATAGTTCTCATTGTAAGCTGTGTACCAGGTTCACCAATTGATTGTGCTGCAATAATACCAACTGCTTCACCAATTTGTGCTTCTTCACGAGTAGCAAGTCCCATACCATAACATTTAGCACATACACCATGTTTTGTTCTACATCCTATAACAGAACGTACTTTTACTTTTTCTATTCCAGCGGCTATTATTTTTTCAATTACTTTTTCTGTAAGCATTGTATTAGTATCTGCTATTAACTCATTATTATTTGGATTAATAATATCTTCTAATGGATATCTACCAATTAATCTTTCTTCTAATTTTTCAACTATTTGGTTTCCATCTTTTATATCACATACTTCAATACCTTCATGTGTTCCACAATCATGTTCTTTTACAATTATATCTTGTGATACATCAACTAATCTTCTTGTTAAATATCCAGAATCGGCTGTTCTTAAAGCTGTATCTGAAAGTCCTTTTCTAGCACCATGTGCTGCAATAAAGTATTCTATTGCATCTAGACCTTCCCTAAAACATGACTTAATAGGAATTTCTACAACTTTACCAGTTGTACTTGCCATAAGTCCACGCATACCTGCAATTTGCTTTAACTGGTCAAGGTTTCCGTCTTGCTCCAGATTCAGCCATCATATAAACTGGGTTTAAACTATCAAAATTATCTTTCATTGCTACTTTTACATCATCTGTTGCCTTACTCCAAATTTTAATAACAGCATTATATCTTTCATCATCTGTTATTAAACCACGTTTGTATTGTTTTAATACTGTGTCTACTTGATTTTGGGCATCTGCTAAGATTGTCTTTTTAGCTTCTGGTACTTTTACATCACTAACAGATACAGTAATAGCACCAATTGTAGAATATTTATAACCTGTTGATTTAATGTAATCAAGTAATTCTGCTGTTCTACTTAAGCCATGTGTATTTATTGATTTTTCAATTATCTTTCCTAAATTCTTTTTGATTACTGGGAAATTAATTTCTAAATCAAATTCATTTTCTTCGTTTTCTCTATCTACAAATCCTAAATCTTGTGGTATACCTTTATTAAACATAATTCTACCAACTGTTGTTTCAATTATTTTATGTTTTTCTACACCATTTACAATCTTAGACATTCTAACATTTATCTTAGCATGCATTCCTAAGTCGTGGTTTTCGTATGCTATAACTGCTTCTTCTGGAGAGCTAAAGTATTTTCCTTCTCCTGGTTCTCCTTCTACTTCCATTGTTAAGTAATAACTTCCTAAAATCATATCTTGTGTTGGAACTGTAACTGGCTTACCATCTTGTGGTTTTAAAAGGTTATTTACAGAAAGCATTAAAAATCTTGCTTCTGCTTGTGCCTCTGGTGATAATGGTACGTGAATAGCCATTTGGTCACCATCAAAGTCTGCATTAAATGCTGTACAAACTAATGGATGTAATTTTATTGCTCTACCCTCAACAAGTACTGGTTCGAAAGCCTGAATACCAAGTCTATGAAGTGTTGGAGCACGGTTTAACATTACTGGATGATCTTTAATAACATCTTCTAATATATCCCATACTTCTGGTCTTAATCTTTCTACCATTCTTTTTGCATTTTTTATATTATGAGCAATTCCACGACCTACTAATTCTTTCATTACAAAAGGTTTAAATAGCTCAACTGCCATTTCTTTTGGAAGTCCACATTGATAAATTTTAAGTTCTGGACCTACAACGATAACTGAACGTCCTGAATAGTCAACACGTTTACCAAGTAAGTTCTGTCTAAATCTACCTTGTTTTCCTTTTAATAAATCTGATAATGATTTTAAAGGTCTATTACCAGCTCCTGTAACTGGTCTTCCACGTCTTCCATTATCTATTAATGCATCTACAGATTCTTGTAACATTCTTTTTTCATTTCTTACAATAATTTCTGGTGCACCTAACTCTAATAATCTTTTTAAACGGTTATTTCTGTTAATTACTCTTCTATATAAATCATTTAAATCTGATGTAGCAAATCTACCACCATCTAATTGTACCATTGGTCTTAATTCTGGTGGAATTACTGGTACTACATTCATAATCATCCATTCAGGTCTATTATTAGATAATCTAAATGACTCTACAGTATCTAATCTTTTTACTAATTTTGCCTTTTTTTGTTCACTTGCATTAACTAATTCTTTTTTTAATTTTTCGGCTAATTTATCTAAGTCAATCTCTTCTAACAGCTTATATAAGCTTTCCGCACCCATTTCAGCTTTAAAAGAACCTTTTCCATATTTCTCTACTGCTTCATGATATTCTTTTTCTGTTAAAACTTGGGCTTTTACTAAACCACTTGTTCCTTTATCTGTTACAATATATGAAGCAAAGTAAATTACTTTTTCTAGGTTTCTTGGTGATATATCTAACATTAGAGCTATTCTACTTGGTATTCCTTTAAAATACCATATATGTGCAACAGGTGCTGCAAGCTCAATGTGTCCCATTCTTTCTCTTCTTACTTTTGCTTTTGTTACTTCAACACCACAACGGTCACAAACAATTCCTTTATATCTAACTCTTTTATATTTTCCACAGTGACATTCCCAGTCTTTTGTTGGTCCAAATATTCTTTCACAAAACAGACCATCTTTCTCTGGTTTTAATGTTCTATAATTAATTGTTTCTGGTTTTTTTACTTCACCTTTTGACCACTCTCTTATTTTCTCATCTGATGCCAAACCAATTTTTATTTTATCAAAAACTTCTAATTCATCCATTATTTAGGAGCCCCCTATTATTTAAATTTTTGGCAAGGCTTAAAATAAAGCCTATTTTATAGAGCATCTTTTCATTTTCTTTACTGTACTTTTACGCTGGTGCAAACTAATTGATGTAAGTAAAGAAAATGAAATTAGATGTAATATTTAATTATTTATTATTCATCTATAATATCTTCATCATTTAAGATATTATCTTCTGCTAAATCATTATCAAAAATTAATAAATCTTCTTCTTCATCATCTACATCTTCAAATAATAGATTATCTGTATCATCTATATCTTCATCAGCTTCTATGTAGTTTTCTTCTAATTCTGATTCATCAATAACTGTTTCTTCTCCTAACTTTTTGTTAGCTTCTATATTAAAGTCTATTCCATCATCAATATTTTCTTTTAATTCTAATTCTTTATTATCGCTAGAATATAGTCTAATATCTAATCCTATAGATTGTAATTCTTTTATTAAAACTTTAAAGCTTTCTGGAACACCAGATTCTGGAATATTCTCACCTTTTACAATTGCTTCATATGTTTTTACTCTTCCTACTACATCATCAGATTTAACTGTTAACATTTCTTGAAGAGTATATGCTGCACCATATGCCTCTAATGCCCAAACTTCCATCTCACCAAAACGTTGTCCACCAAATTGTGCTTTACCTCCTAAAGGTTGTTGTGTAACTAAAGAGTATGGTCCAGTTGAACGAGCATGTATTTTATCATCTACTAAGTGATGTAGTTTAAGCATATACATAACACCAACTGTAATTGGGTGGTCAAATGCATCTCCTGTTCTTCCATCATATAAAGTTGTTTTTCCATCTCTTGAAAGACCTGCTTCTTCTAGTAAATCTTCAATTTCGTTTGATTTAGCACCATCAAACACTGGTGTTGCAACTTTCCATCCTAAAGCTCTTGCTGCCATTCCTAGGTGAACTTCTAAAACTTGACCAAGGTTCATACGAGAAGGTACACCAAGTGGGTTTAATACTATATCTACTGGTGTTCCATCTGGCATAAATGGCATATCTTCTTCTGGTAATATTCTTGAAATAACACCTTTGTTACCATGACGTCCAGCCATTTTATCACCAACAGATATTTTTCTTTTTGTTGCTATATAACAACGAATAACTTGATTAACACCTGGTCCTAATTCATCTGAATTATCTCTTGTAAAGATCTTAACATCTACTATTGTTCCAGCTTCACCATGTGGTACACGAAGTGATGTATCTCTTACTTCTCTTGCCTTTTCACCAAATATTGCACGAAGTAATCTTTCTTCTGCAGTAAGTTCTGTTTCTCCTTTTGGAGTTACTTTACCAACTAAGATGTCTCCTGGTCTTACTTCTGCTCCTATTCTGATAATTCCATTCTCGTCTAAGTCTTTTAATCCATCATCACCAACATTTGGTATATCACGAGTAATTTCTTCTGGTCCAAGTTTTGTATCACGACATTCGCAATCATATTCTTCTATATGTATTGATGTATAAACATCTTCTTTTACTAGTCTTTCACTAATTAGAATAGCATCCTCATAGTTATAACCTTCCCATGTTGTATATGCAATAAGTACATTCTTTCCTAATGCCATTTCTCCATTTTTAGTTGATGGACCATCTGCTAAAATATCTCCAGCCTTTACAATTTCTCCTCTAGTTACAACTGGTCTTTGGTTTATACATGTTCCACCATTTGTTCTTTTAAATTTACGTAGTTTATATGTATCTAATGTATTTTTCTTATTTCTAACTATTACTTCTTCACCAGTTACTTTTTCTACAACACCCTCATTAATTGCTGTAACTGTAATTCCAGAGTCTTTTGCTGCTCTATATTCAATACCTGTTCCTACAATAGGCGTTTCAACTGTTAAAAGCGGAACTGCTTGACGTTGCATGTTTGAACCCATAAGTGAACGTTTAACGTCATCATGTTCTACAAAAGGAATCATTGCAGCTGCAACAGATACAAGTTGTCTTGGAGAAACATCAACATAGTCAACTAATTCTCTATCAACCTCTGTTATTTCTTCTTTATATCTTACTTTTATTCTTTTATTTATAAATCTTCCTTCTTCATCTAACGGTTCTGAAGCTTGTGCAATTATGTGTTTATCTTCTTCATCTGCCGGCATATAGTCTATAATATCTGTTATTTTTCCAGTTTCTTTGTCTACTCTTCTATATGGTGTTTCAATAAATCCATATTCATTAATAGTTGCAAAACAAGAAAGTGCAGATATAAGTCCAATGTTTGGTCCTTCAGGAGATTCTACTGGACACAATCTACCATAGTGAGTATGGTGAATATCTCTAACTTCGAATCCTGCTCTTTCCCTAGTTAAACCACCAGGTCCCAATGCAGAAATTCTTCTTTTATGTGTAAGTTCAGAAAGTGGATTTGTTTGGTCCATAAATTGTGATAATTGTGAACTACCAAAGAACTCTCTTATTGAAGATGTTATTGGTTTTGTATTAATTAATGTTTGTGGTGTTATAACATCTAAATCTTGAATTGTCATTCTTTCACGAACAACTCTTTCAAGTCTTGTTAAACCAATTCTAAATTGATTTTGTAAAAGTTCTCCAACACAACGAATACGTCTATTTCCTAAATGGTCTATATCATCAACTTCGCCAAGTCCATATTCTAAGTTTAATAAATAGCTAATAGATGCTATTATATCTTCATTTGTAATATGTCTTGGTAATAATTCTTCTTTTCTTTCTTTTAATACTCTATGTAAATCTTTTTCCTCTGTAGTATCTAAAATAGATTTTAATACTTCATAATTCACATATTCTTTAAAATGTAGGTCACTTATATCCACATTTGTTACAATTTTGTGGATATTTACTGTTCCATTTCCTATAATTCTTACCTTTTTGTCATTTACTTCTATATCTACTATATTTAATCCAGTATTTTGTATTTCTTCTGCAACATCTGCAGTTATTGCATTTCCCTTTTCTACTAAAACTTCTCCTGTTTCAGGATTTATAATATCTTCTGCTGCAACTCTTCCTGTAATTCTTGATGCTAAACTTAGCTTTTTATTAAATTTGTATCTACCTACTTTTGCTAAATCATATCTTCTTGAATCAAAAAATAGTCCTGTAAATAAACTTCTTGCTGCATCTACTGTTGGAAGTTCTCCTGGTCTTAATTTTTTATATATTTCAATTAATGCTTCATCAGATGTTTTTACTGTATCTTTTTGGATGCTTGCAATTAATTTTGGTTCTTCTCCAAATAGTTCTAAAATTTGACTATCTGTTTCTACACCAATTGCTCTTAATAGTGATGTAACAGGTATTTTTCTTGTTCTATCTACTCTAACATAGAAGATGTCATTACTATCTGTTTCATATTCAAGCCATGCACCACGAATTGGCATAACTGTTGATGTATAAATTTTCTTACCTGTTTTGTCGTAATCACTTGCATAATAACATCCTGGTGAACGAACAAGCTGGCTAACTACAACTCTCTCTGCACCATTAATAACAAATGTTCCACTATCTGTCATTAAAGGGAAATCTCCTAAATAAATTTCTTGCTCTTTTATTTCTCCAGTTTCACGGTTAATTAATCTAACCTTTACATGTAATCTAGTTGAATATGTTGCATCTCTTTCTTTGGCTTCTTCTACTGTGTATTTTGTTTTATCTTCCATATAGTAATCGAAAAATTCTAAGACTAAATTTCCTGTGTAATCTATGATTGGCGAAATATCTTTTAATACTTCTCCTAAACCTTCTTCAACAAACCAATCATATGAATCTTTTTGAACTTTAATTAGATTTGGCATTTCAATTGCATCACCGATTTTTGCAAAAGTTTTTCGTGTGCATTTTTCGTATTTTACATCTTTTACCAAAATAAATCACCCCTAAAAAAATTTAAGCAGAACTAAATATATAAAAATTTAAAACATGAGTCCTTCTTATATTTTGAAGTTTAGATACAAATAAATGAAGCCTACTGCTTATATGACTCCATTTTTCTTTCGTAACAACTTCTAAAATATAATTCCTCTCATTTTTAAATTTACATAACAAAAACATAATAACAACAAAAATATAAGCCAGCATTTTTTATATGCTAACATCTTTTGTCATTATTTTATTTATTACTTGATTAATTTTATTTTTACCATATTACTCCTTCAAATCTCGAATAATATACATATTTTATTATATATTATTTATATATGGCTTGTCAACAATTTTTCACATATTAATTCATTTATTTTTACCACTATATTATAACTCAAAATAGTAAAATAGTATGATTTAATGTTTTATATACTTACAAGACTTAAACCTTGTTCAACATTTTTTAATAGAATATTGTTTGTTCCTATTTTTATAAAAATGCACATATTAACATCATTGTTAATATGTGTATTTTGTTTTTTGATTTAATTATTTGTTAAATTTACTTTTAATTTTTCTTATTATTTTTTCAATGAAGTTCTCCTTTTTTACTTCTATAATAGATTTGTTCTCTGGAACATTTTTAAAATTGGATTGTCTATTTTCAAATATTCCATTTGGATTATGCTTTTCTCTCTTTTCTTTATCTTTCCTCTGCCTTTCTTCATTTTGTATTTTTATTATTTTTTTCCTTTGCTCTGGTGTTGCTAAATAATCTCTATATAAGTTAAATAAGATTGCTTTTGTTTCTAAGAGCATTGGCTGTTTAAACAAATCTACATCTTCGTTCATTTCATATATGTAATTCAAATTTCTATTATTCTCTATTGCAGAAATTACATTTGATGGAATTTTTTTTAATTCTTCATCTTCTAAAAATCCCAATATTGTGTACACTTCACTAAATGCATCTTTATATTGATTTGCTATTGTCATTTGTAATATCCTCCTGATTTATTTTAACCTTATTTACTAATCTCTATCATTACCATTATTGTGGAGCTGATTGTTCTTGTTGGGTTTCATTTCTAAGAATTGCAGTTTGCAATACTTCGCTTGCTTCATCACATTTATCTGCTGGTGCTGTATATGATGCCATACCTATATCTTTGCCTTTTATTTTCTTTTTTTCAAATGAAATTCCTAAGCTTTTTGCTATTTCTACCTGCTCTTCGGTTGGTTTTGTACCTTCTTCTGTTCCCCTAAATCTTCCTTTAAAACCATTTACTCTATTTCCAATCCTAAAATCAAGACCTAATTCTTCTAACTTACTTTTTTCTTTTTTTTTCTTCTATTTTTCCTTCTTTTATTAATCTCTTTACTAAAGTTTCTATTGTATCACCTGTTTTTATCGAAGAACAATCTATTCCCATAGCATCTAATTTCTGTAACTTCTCTATTAATTCTTGATTAGCATCTTGCTTTTCTAATGAAATTCCTAAGCTTTTTGCTATTTCTACCTGCTCTTCGGTTGGTTTTGTACCTTCTTCTGTTCCCCTAAATCTTCCTTTAAAACCATTTACTCTATTTCCAATCCTAAAATCAAGACCTAATTCTTCTAACTTACTTTTTTCTTTTTTTTTCTTCTATTTTTCCTTCTTTTATTAATCTCTTTACTAAAGTTTCTATTGTATCTCTTGATTTTATCGAAGAACAATCTATTCCTATAGCATCTAATTTCTGTAACTTCTCTATTAATTCTTGATTGGCATCTCTTCCCTGCTCTCCTACATCTAGCAAATCTACTAAATCTTCCATAATTCCACTTATTCTAAACACTGCAAACAAATCATCATCTTTATCAAGAGAAATATCATCGTCTTCACCTATATATGTTGTACCACTTTTATTTCCTCTAGAATTTATTTTTCTACTTTTTAATTCTTCATAAATATTATAAGTCAAATAATTATTAGCTAAATCAAATACTATTGGTTTTGCTCTATCTGGATCTGACGAAATTGCTCTACCTAATTGTTGCAAATAAATATTTCTTGAATCTGTCTTTCTGGACATTATTACTCCAGATATATCTTCAACATGTAAACCTTCATTTAACATATCAACTGAAAATAATAGTTTAATGTGATCTGAACTCGATTGTTCAAAAGCAGAAATCTGACTATTATTATTTTTTTGTTTTGAAGAAACTGAATATATTTCTGGTTCAGAATCAACTCCTGCAAACCATTCCTTTGCGCCTTTCATTTTCTCTTGCATATCTTCTATACTATCACAAAAAACAATATATCTTCCTTTATCTCTTCCTAACGCCTTTGCCTCTTCTGTTCCTAGATGTTCTGTAAATAAATCTGGTATACCTTTACCTGAATCTGCTATTTTTCGAATTCTGTCTAATTTTGCTTGTAATTCTTCTGCTTTTTCTGGATCTGATGACTTATACTTTTCAATTTGCTCCTGTATTGATTCTTCATTTATTTCATCCATCATTGTATATACACATGATACATAATCTGGCACTTTTATTGGAATGTCTTCTCTTGTTAATGCTTCTATTAATGAAATTTCTGATGCAATGTTACCTTCGAAGAAGTCAACTGCAATATTTACACCATCGCTTCTTTCTGGTGTTGCAGTAATCCCCAAAATCTTCGCTTGAGGATTTTTCTCAATGAAACTTGCCATTGCAGTTCCCCAAACATTTGCTTCTTCTTGTATCTCTTTTTGAATTTCTTCTTCACTTTTTTCAATTCCTTCTTCTTGTTTCTTTCTTTTTATATGATGTGCTTCATCGCAAATTACAAAATCTGGTTCTAACTTATCTAATACTTCTTGAGTCATTTTGCTTTTACTTATCATTGTTTGATATAAAGTAGCCTCAAAATTAGGAAGTATTATTTTCACCTTTTCTTTTACACTCAATTTTTTCCCTTTTATTTGTTCTCTAGAGCTTATCTCTTTATCAGTTTCTTCTGTTGACAAATATTTTATTATATATTCATACATTTGATTTTTTATTGTGTGTGATGGTGCTATAAATAATAACCTTTTATCTCTATTGTCCTCCATCAATTTTAAAGATACAAACGATTTTCCGCATCATGTTGGAAATACTACTATTGATTTATTCCCTTCCTCAAAGTGTTTTGTTACATTATTATAAGCTTCCTGTTGATGTTCTTGCAAAATTAACGCCATTTCATCATCTCCTATTATACTTTTTTACATTTTGCTATATATATTATAGCAATAATATAATATAAAATCTATTTATTAGTTTCAAAAAAGATAAAAATATGTATACTAAAAAATCTTTTTATCATTTTTATACACAAAAAAGCGTAGACTTTTATAATCTACGCTTCTTTTTTATTGCTTTTTATTATTTACTTTATTTTCTTCTTCCTCATCTTTTTTTCTTTTCTTTGCTAATAACAATAAGAAAAATAATCCAAGTATAACTACACCAAGTATTATATAAAGATATATAAACTGTCCTGTTTTTGGAAGTGTTACTTCTTCTGTAGATGGACCTTGAGGTTTATTCTTTTCATATCTATATGTTACTATAGTATCTTCTTCTTTATATTTTCCTACTGGCTCTCCCTCTACTCCTAGGAATGTATATCCTTCAATTTCTTCTCCCACTTTACCTAAATTATAATCTGTTCCTACTTTTTCTGTTGTAACAGTTCTTTTTATTACTTCATTATTTTCATCTATGCAAACAACAATAAGTCTTCCATATTTTATTTTTTCATAACGGCAGAATATAACTGTATCTTCTTGTTTGTATTCTCCAGTTAATTCTCCTTCTATTTTTTTAAAGTCATATCCTGGTATATCTTTTTTCACTTCTTCTTCTGTATAACTGTATGTTTTTCCTACTTTTTCTGTTGTTACTACTTCTTCTAAAATATTTTCATTTTCGTCTACATATCTTATTATTACTTTTCCATATTTTATTTTTTCATAGCGACAAAATATTATAGTGTCTTCTTTTTTGTACTCTCCTGTTAGACTTCCTTCTATTTTCTTAAAGTCATATCCTGGTATATCTTTTTTCACTTCTTCTTCTGAAAAACCATATGGATAATCAACTATACCTGTTGTTACTACTTCTTCTAAGATGTTTTCATTTTCGTCTACATATCTTATTATTACTTTTCCATTTTCTCTTTTTTTGTATCTGTATATTACTATAGTATCAGATTCTTTATATTCTCCAATACAATCTCCTTCAACTGTTACAAAGTCGTACCCTTGAATTTCTTTTCCCATTGGATTTAATTCGTAAGAAGTTCCAACTTGTTTTGTCTCTATTTCTTCTTCAAGAACTTTTCTATCTTGGTCTACATATCTTATAATTAATCTTCCTGTTTTTATTTCTGGAACCTTATTGTAAATATATGTTACTATAGTGTCTTCAACTTTATATTCTCCATTTAAATTTCCTTCTACTTTTTCAAATGTGTATCCTGGTATATCTTTTCCAACAGATTCTAGTGAATATGGTGTTCCTGTTTCCTTTGTTTCTTGTTTTTGTTCTAATACATTTCCTTCTTTATCCACATATTTTACTATTAATTTTCCATATTTTATTTTGTTATAATAATATGTTACTACTGTTTCTCCTTCTGTATATTTACCTGTTACCATTCCTTCTACTCTGTCAAACTTATAACCATCAAATTGTTTTCCTGTAGATGGTAAACTGTATGGTGTATCAACTTCTTTTATTTCTTGATTTTGTTCTAATATTGTTCCTTCTTCGCCTATATGTCTTTCTGTTAATTTTCCATATTTTATTTTTTTATAGTGGTATGTAACTATTGTATCTCCTTCGGTATAATTACCTGATACTTTTCCTTCTACACTTTCAAATCTATATCCATCAATATTCTTTCCTGTAGTATCTAAAGTGTATTCTGTTCCAACTTCTTTGGTATCTTTTTTTTGTTCTAATAATGTTCCTTCTTCATCTACATAGTTTACAATTAAATTTCCATATTTTATTTTATTATAATGATATATAACAGTTGTTCCTTCTTCTTTGTATTCTCCCGTAAGTTCTCCTTCCACTCTTTCAAAACGATATCCATCAAAATTTTTTCCTGTTTCTGGTAAATTATATTTTTCTGATGTTATCTTTTTAGTTTCAACTGTTGGTGGCTCTAGGTCATCTCCATTTTCGTCTACATACTTTACAGTTAATGTACCATATGGTATTTCACCAATAGCTTTAAAGTTAAATTTTAATTTATATTGTTTATCTTGATATTCATTACCTGCATTTACATTTAATGAAGTTACTGCCGTATAAGTTTCACTTTCTCCTGGTTTTAAGCTTTTTTCTATAGTTTTAAACTCTGTATATTTACCTGTAAATACAACTTCACCTGCTTTATTTGTGACTTTTAAATCTATCATTTCTAAAAGTCCAGTATCTTCTTCTATACTAATTGTAGTTTCTACTGTAGCTGTCTTTTTTCCTCCATTTTGTATTGTAATTGATGATGTATCAGAATTACCTGGCAAGAAATTTTCTAAATTCCAACTCATATCTGGAGTTTCAGATTCCATACTTATATTTTTACCATCAAATAATACATTTAAATTAAAACTTGCAGCAAGAGATTCTACATACATTCCTAATATAGTAATTATTAGTATTATGGAAATAATTATTTTACTCTTTTTCATAATATTTTTCACCTCTTACCTTTCTACACCTTCTGGTAAATCGTCAATTTGGAATATAGTTTTCCACACTTCATTAGAAACCTGTGAATACTCAAGTAAAACTCTTACATCTGTCCTAATTTTATAATCTTTTATTGTTCCTGGTATTTCTACTATCTCCCATGATAAATCTAAATCTTCTGTAGATTCTTTTGAATTTAATATTTTTTTATAATAATAGTATTCTCCTTGTTTTACCCAATTATCTTTTCCATCTATTGTTAATTTAATATTATTTTGTGAAATTGGTGCTGTTCTCCATTCTGCTATCTGTTTTCCATCTTCTTCTGCTTCATAATAATATTCTATTACTGGAATAAATCTCATTCTTACATATGCTTTTTTTTCTGCTACAGATTCACCTTTAACAGTTTTAGAGTTTCTTTCTAATCCTATTTCTGGAACATCGTCTGGCCAGTCTTCTACTAGAATTACATCTAAGTTTCCAATATTTATTTTTGCGGTTTCTTCTTGTCTTGATGTAAATAAAGCAAGTACTATTGTAGATATAAGAATTATTAATATTAAAGCAATAATGATTCCAATAATGATTTTTTTATTCTTTTTCATATGTTAACCCCTCCATTTTTAATAGTATCTTTATAATCTATTTTTATAGATTACTTTTGCGCCACCATCTTAATTAATCGTTTGTGTATCTACAATTTGCCATTCTTCTTTTCCTTCTTCTGTAAATTGCATTGCTTCTGTTACAACTTTAATTGTAATTGTCTTTCCTTCATACAAATATGATGTATTAGGACTAAGTAATATATTAAATGCAATTTCATCTTCTACTTCACTTTTATCATCTGTTGTATTTACAAAACTTTCTGAATTATAATTTACTTCTTTAGATTTCCCTGTCATTTTAGTTCCATCTAAAACATCTCCTAAAAATTGATATTCAATTCCTTTCTTCATAGTATTGTCGTCTAATGTAATTTCTCCTGAAGTTACATTTAGTTTATATTTAGATTCTTCACCTTTTTTATAATCCTCAATTATTTCTTGTTTACTCATATTAGCTGGATAAAGATAAATTACCTGATTGTTACTTAATACTTCTTCATTCCAATAAATTTGTAATTTATTTCTTGTATAAACTGCCGATGTGCCAATGTTTTTTACCTTCCATGTTACTAAATCTACATCTCCTGGTTCCCAGTCTGCTATTTCTTTAGTACTATTTCCTTCTAAGTCTTTTAATTGTAAATTTATTTCTTCTACTTGAACAGTTCCCGATTTTACTAAGTTTTGAATTAATCTATTTATAGAAACTGTGGCAAGAACTATACCTACAATTATTACAATAACAAGAACTATTACTCCTATCTTTTTCTTCTTCATAGTATTCCCCTTCCTTTTTATACTTTTGTACGATTTTATTATACATTAATCATGTTTTTTTATCAATCTTTTTCATAAAATTGTATAAGAAAAGAATAGGCAAATTTAGGAAAATTTACCTATTCTTTTTGCTTTGTGTTCTATTTCGTATATTCTGCATCTTTAACTATACTAAATTGTCTTGTACCTGCACCTTGATATGTTTGTAATATTTCATTTGTACTTTCTATATTTTCTATTACCATTTCTTCATTTAAACTTATAGAATAAATTTGTTTATCTGTTGTTAATACATATATATATCCTGTACTATCTTTTTGAGTATATCCTATTTCTTTTATTACTTTTCCTTCGAATTCTTTACAATCGTTTAGTTTTATAGGAGAAAATACCCTTCCCCCCATTACCCAAGCTGTTCCATCTTCTGTTAGTGCATATACAAAACCATTTGAGAATTTTATATTACCATTTTTTAGATTTAACTCTTCATTATTGTTACTTAAACATGTTAGAGTATTTCCAGTCCATAACCACACTTTTCCGTCTTTATCTATAGCAATTTTAGTGGCAGCAGTACTTCCAAAAATACCTGTAACATCTAGAAGTCTTGACTCATCTGGATTAAATCCTACTTTTTCATAATAATCTGTAGCACATACTGGTTTTAATATGTTACCTTTTATACCAAGACCTATTTGTCCAGCATTATTTCTGCCCCATTTCCAAACTTTACCATTTGAATCTTTAGCTGTCATAACATAATTAGTCGCATCATATGATATCTCAGTAAATCTTACATCTTCTAGTTCTCCTGTATTAATACACTTTGGAGTAACATTTATCGTAGTCTCTCCTGTTCCACATTGTCCATACACATTACCTCCCCATGAATATACTTTTCCATCTAAATCTTTCGCAATATATGTATTTCCTAATTTTTCAACCTCTACAATGTCTTTTCCTTCTAAATCAGTTCCGTCGCTTATACAACTTGCTGTACTAGTAGTTGTTGACCAAATTTTTCCATTTACATCTTTTACAATAACATCAAGTGGTTCATATAATATTTCACTAATCATCATTTCTTCTGATACACATTTCAGAGCATTAGAATATATTCTCCAAGTCTTTCCTTCCGTATCTTGTAATATTGGTGAACTAGATTTTGTATTTATTATTCTTTCAAATTTAACATCATTTGTAATACATGTTGGTGACAATACATTTTCTGTTTTTCCTGTTCCCAATAATCCATTATTGTATCCCCATGACCATATGTCTCCATTTGTATCAATTATCATATAACTACCTGATGGCATTGTCCTTATTTGTTTTACAGCAAACTTACCCTTAGATATATTAGTTGGTGTTAATACAGTTCCTGTTGTTCCTGTTCCTAATTGTCCATAAGTATTAGTAATTCCCCATGTCCATATGTTTCCATCTGTATCAACTATCATATTAATTTCTCCTGTTGATATTACTTCTTTTACTGTAAAGCTTAATCTTCTAGGTGTAGTTATACTAGTTGTTGTTCCTGTTCCACATACTCCATTATAGTTACGTCCCCACACATAGAATTTACCATCTTTTGTTGTTAGATAATAACTATCATTATAAGATTGTATATCACTAATTAATGTATTTTCAAGAATGGTTCCTTTTCCAAATTTTACTGGTGTCACTACTACGCTAGCATTTCCTATTCCGCAACCATAATACGTATTTCTTCCCCAAGTATATGTTTTTCCTGTCTCATCAATGGCATACATTGCATATTGTGTTTCTACTATCTTTTCAATCTTTGCATCTTCCATATCTGTATTTGTACTAATACATACTGGTGTACTGTAACGTGGACTACCTGTAATTCCTAATTGTGTAGTAGCATTTTCCCCCCATGTATAAACTTTTCCAGCATCATCTAATGCTACTACTATTCTATTAAATACTTTAATAGAAACTATGTTCTTACCATCTAAATCAGTTCCTTGACTAATACATTGTGGTTCCGTATATTTAGACCAAGAGTCTACATATGGCATTCCTATCTTACCTTGTCCATTGTCTCCCCAGCTCCATAAGTTTCCTTGCATATCTTTTACAATTACAATTGCCGAATCCGCATATAATATTTCACTAATATCTACACCACTAAAGCCGTCATTAATACATTTTGGTACATTTCTACTAGAAGTTGTTCCGTCACCTAATATTCCATAACTATTATTATCTCCCCAAGTCCATAATTTTCCATCTGTATCTAATGCTATTGTAGATGAACTATTATAAGTATTAACTACACGTTTATCTTTTATATTTTCTGGATATATACAAGCTTCTTCTATAGAATCATTAATTGTTAATACATCTTGTACATTTAATTTTGTTGATTCATCAAAAGATTCTACCTCAGAATCATACACATAAAATTCTCCTGTCCATTTCATAGGAAATGGTGCTTGTGTACGTAGTCCATTTTTACAATAATAATTGTATCCCCATGCCCATACATTTCCTTTAGTATCTATTGCTATAACATCATATTGTGGACCAACAGATATATTTTCTGGTATAAAATCTGTAGAATTATTTACACATTTCATTTCTAATGAGTCATAACCAGTATCTGTTTCACCTTGACCTAATTGATAATAACAATTATCACCACAAGTATATACTTTTCCTTCACTATCAACTACTAAAGTCATCATATATCCGGCTTTAATTTTCTTTATTTTCTTTCCATATAATTTACTATTTCTATAATCTGTTAAACAAACTATTTTATAATTTGTATCTTTTGTACCATTACCTAGTTGTCCTGATCCATTTCCTCCCCATAGATATAACTTTCCATCTTCATCTAAGGCTACAGAATGATCATGACCTGCTGATACACTCATTATCTTTTTACCATATAATAAATTATCTGACATTTTACTTATACATACTAAATTTAAATTGTTTTCACTAAATTTACCATATCCTAACTGTCCTTTGTCATTCTTTCCACATGTCCATACATTTCCGTCTTCATCTAATACTATTAAATGAGATGAATTATGAGTATTACTAATAGAAACATCTATTATTTTTTTATTTTCAAGTTCAGGATATATATTGTTTATACATTTGTAACCATTATTATTAGTACTAATAGTTCCATCTCCAAGTGCTCCTTCTCTATTATACCCACATGTATAAAGTTTTCCTTCACTATCTATTATTGCACTCATATTATAACCTGCTTCTACCTTAACAATTTCTTTTCCATACACTACATTTCCTTCATAATTCATATTAGTTATACATATTGGATCTCCAATAGAATATGCATCTAATTCTTCTCTTGAAATACCACTTTCTCCATTACCATTGTATCCCCAAAACCATAACTTTCCTTTATCATCTATAGCAATAGTATGCATATAGCCCACAGATACATCTACTATTGTTTCTTTGCTTATTTTATTATTACATCCACCTACCATTACTGGATTAACTGAAGTATAAGAACTAGAATAATATCCTGTACCTAGATTTGCTCCATTACTATTTCCATATCCCCAAGTCCAAACTTTTCCATTTTCATCTATTCCTGCACTCATGTCATATCCTGCGTCTATCTTCTTAAATTTTGGTATTTCAAAATGTGCAGTTTTCGAAATTGTTAGTTTTGTAGGAGGCAACGGCTTGCTATTATAGAATCCTAATGTTAATCCATTATCTCCCCAAATCCAAATATTTCCTTCACTGTCTATTGCTGCCGCATTATTACAATATGGAGCTGATGTAGATACAAGTTTTACAGTATCTAATTCATTATTTTCTAAATCTGTTATACACATTGGATATATTGCATAACTTTTATTATAATTACCACTGCCATCATAAGTATATTTAGATCCTGTTCCAAGTTGTCCTTGATCATAATCACTTCCCCAAGTCCATAGTTTTCCGTTTTCATCCACTGCTGCAATAGTTTCATATTGACATGCTACATCTATTATTCCAATTCCATTTAATGGATTATTTTCATTATTATCATTTAGACAAATAGGATTATAATAATATGGATTGCTATAACTACTATTATCTACAACAATACCATTTCCAATTTTTCCATTATCTGATGAACCAAGTGCCCATAATCTGTTTTGTGTATCTATTAATAAAGTAATTGCATATCCAGCTGTTGCTTTTTTCATTTTTACATTTTTTATATTGCTTCCTTCTAGATTACTAATACATGTTGGTTTCACATATGAAACATATGAAATTGAACTGTCATTATTTTCTATCTCATATGGCAATCCACATGCGCCAAAGTAATTCTGTCCCCATGTCCATACTTTTCCTTCATTATCAATTGCAATAACTTTATTATAACCACTGAAAATATCTGTAATTATAACATCTTTTAGTTCATTTACTGTATCACTTATACATACTGGTGTATTTGTATCTTCTAGCCATGGGTCTGCAGCATTATATATATCTCTCATACTTCCCCAGAACCAAATCTTTCCTTGTTCATCTAATGCCCAAGCACTTCTTCCATCATAGTTTCCTAATGGTACTTTCTTAATTTTAATATTATTATCACAAAGAGGATTTCCTTCTATATCACTAATGCAAACTGGATTCATTCTATTAGTATTAGATGTTGTTCCATCTCCTAATATTCCATAATTATTATATCCCCATGTCCATACTCTTCCTTCTATATCTATTCCTATAAAAGCACCGCCAGAATCAGCTGCATAGCTTATGTCCCTAAATCTAATATCTTTTATATTACTATATAATGCTATATCATTTATACATTGTAATTGGTAATTCTGTTGTAAACCATATCTATTGTAATTCCAATCACTATACATCCAAATTTTGCCTTCACTATCTAAAGCTACTGTTTCTGTTCCAGATCCAGGTGTCATTACTTTTACAAATCCACCTGTTCTATCTTTTACATTAACTTTTATTTCTCTAGATTCGCCATCTTCTAATGTAACAACTTCTGGAGCCTCTTTTATAATTCCATAACTTTCAGTAACATCAACTAATCCTACTTGATATTCTACTCCAGCTTCTATTCCATTTACATCAATATATCCAGATTTAAGGCTTATCTTATCTGTTGCATTTGGTAGATTACTTCTTTCATATGTACCATCTGCTTTTCTTATAAATGTTAATACCTCATAAGTTTTAGGATTTAGTATTTTATATTTTGAACGTGGTGCATAATGTTCTTCTCCAGAATCATCTGTATACACTGTACTTAAACGCATACTTCCTCTTGGTATATTTCTTAAAAGTTCTATTCTCGTTATTCCTACTGCACTTTCATATACTGTTACAGTTCTATCATCAGATTTTAAGAAACTTTCATTTACACTTTCATTTACTAATTTATATTCTCCTACTGGAAGAGCTCTTAATATTATACATCCGTCTACTGGTGAAATCACTTCTTTTCCATCATCTGATAAGAAATATATACCATCACTTCCTGCAAGTTTTACTATATTTCCATTAGAATCATATAATTTAAATGTTGCATCTGAAACTTTATTATTTTCATCATCTCTTACATAAACTTTTGCTTTTGTTATGGCAAGTTCTTCTACCTCTTCTACTAATAATCTACTTAAGTTATCTTTAGAATCTTGTCCTCCAAAACCAAATTCTTTATCTATTTGATTTTTTATATTAATAATTATATTATTTTGTATTTCTTCATTATCCTCAGATAATGTAAATGTTAGCTTTCCTGTTTCTTCATCTTCAATCAAACGTTCACCTTGTATTTCTAACATTTTGAATTTTGGTTTGTATACTTCTTCTATTTCGTAAGTTCCATAAGGAAGTCCTACTATTGTATCTGCATTTTTGTCATCTATAAATGAATAATATATTTCTTTTGTGTCTACATTTTGAATTCTAACTTCAAAGCTGTATTCATCTTTTACATCTATTTTTGCTTCTTTAAAATCCTCTTCTGTTGCTATATCTCCATATTCATTCACAATTTGTTTATTTATTGTAACTTTTGTCTTTTCGAATTCTTCTATTTCTTCTTTATCTATTATAAATAATGCATATCCAGATTCTTCTCTTGTAATATTTACTACTTGGCGTGTATCTTTAATATATCCGTCTGGTATAACTTTTTGCTCTACTAAATATTTCCCAGATTTTACATCATTTAATTCAGCATGAGATTTTTTGTCACCTGTTATTTCTATTGGTTTATCTATTGCTTGTAACTTATCATTTACTTTTGTTACACTATATGTAACTGGTTTAGATGGATATCCACCAGTAGCTAGTTCTGTTTCCATTATTATATTTCCAATTGCAAGTTTATTTTCTATATTTAATACTAATGGACTTTCTTTTGTATTTTCTGTTTTTATTGTTATTTCTTGTTCTTCACATACTGCATATTTTTTAGGTACTGTTTCTTCTATTTCAGATAAAAGATATGTTCCTACAGGAATTGGATTTGATGTTCCTATTCCATTTTCTCCAATTGTTATTGTTTCATCTACATCTTTTCCAACTAGGTCTTTACCTTTAATTTTAAACTGAATACCATAAGCTTTACTTACATCATCTTCCTCTTCTAAAGATTTTACTATTTTAACAACACCTTTTCCTACATATTCATTGTGAATCTGAGCATTTGATGTTTTTCCATACTCTATCTCTATACCATTAGTATTTGCATCTTCTGGATTATATGATACTTCATACCCGTCAGGTGAAATTGTTACTATTTTTCCGTTTGATTCTTTTGTATTGCATTCTTCTATTTTATATTTTCCAATTTCTAATCCATTAATTGTAATCTGACCATTACTTGGTACATTTATTTCTTCTGTTACTCTTGTTCCATAATAACTTATACCTGTTATTTTAACTTTAAACTGTTCAAGCTCTGTTCCTTCTGTTGCAGTAACATTAATATTTAGAGTTCCTGTTTTATATTTATTTTTCAATGTAACATTTGAAATTTTTCCTTCTTCATCTGGAATACTTATTCTTTTACTTAAATTAACATACTTAGTTACACTACCTGTACTAGTATTAACTACAGGCATATTAATTTCTTCTATTTTATAAGAACCTACTGGTAATTCTGGTACTGTAATTGTTACTTGTTTTTTATCTTCTGAAATTATTGTAGTTATATCTCCATTATCCTCACCAATTACAATATCTTTATTAATTGTGTTTCTTACTTCTTTGCCATCTTTATTTATATAATTTATATCACCTTGACCAGATAATCTAAATGTTAACCCTTCTACTGTTTCTTTTTCTGGTACTGTTTTTACAATTTGTAGTATTCCTTTTGTTATGTAGTTATCATAATCTTCTTCTACTATTTCATCATTTAAATTAACTATTACATCTTTTCCATGCCATCCATAAATACTACTAGCTTCTGTAATTTTATATTCTCCATATGGCAATCCTTCAAATGTTGCTATTCCTGTTTCTTTATCTGCAATTGCTGTAGCTGAAAAATTTAAACTATCTGTTCTTTCGATTTTTAAAGTTACATTTCCTTGATTTTCATTTGCATCAGCCCACAATTTATGAACTTTTAATGTTCCCAATTCTAATCTATTTTTTGCTTCTATTGTTTCAGGATATGCTTTACCATTTTCTATTGTTACTTCTGCATAGTCAATTCCTCTATAATTATCAAATTCAGATTCTTCAACTACCCTATATGTTCCTTCTGGTACATCTTGTATATTTATAATACCATTTTCATCTGTTTCAAAAATTCCTACTTCTTTTTGTCCTTCTATTACTAAAATATCATTTGTATCTACATTGATAAATCTAAACTTAATTCCTTTTAAAGAAACTCCTTCTGGTGCACCATCTTGTGTTCCTTCAAATACTTTCTTTAATGTAATTGTTCCATTTGGATTTCCATTTGTAACATATGCCGCACTTGACTCTAAACTTCCTGAAACATTTTTACTATTTGTATATGATATAGCAGAAATAGAACCTGCTAAATTACTTTCATTCTCTT
Organism: uncultured Clostridium sp.; assembly: GCA_900557195.1. GTDB lineage: Bacteria > Bacillota > Clostridia > TANB77 > CAG-508 > CAG-492. Next base: position 6,267 of record USRT01000013.1, on the reverse strand, counting down.
CTAATGTTGGCATTACCATTTGATATTCTATTATTAAATCTCTATTTCCAGATAACACAAAGTTATTATCCATAACAACTTTTATTGTTTTTACTGTACTTAAATCTGTAGTATCTGTTAATTCTTCGAAATCATCATCTGTATTAGCATCAATATTTTGACTATATAATATAGTATATCCTGAAGTTTGAACTACTGAATTAACATATACCTTTATATTTTGTAAATTTGTCAAACTTATATTTGATCCTAAATCTACTCCAGCAGTTATATTTTTATTTCCCTGTAATGGTAATCTATTTATAATGCTTAAATTCTTAAGTGTTTCACCATTTGAATTTACTTTTGTACGATATGTTACTGTTTCGTTATTTTTATATTTCATAGGGTTTGATTTGCTAGACTCTGAATTTCCATCTGGAATATTCATCACTTTATTTCTATATATACCAGTTCTAATATATATTCCTGATGATTTTTCAACTGTAAAGTTTTTACTCATGTATTGTGCTACAGCTTTATCAGGATTAATATTAGAGTATGTTCCAGATATATAGTTTTCATTTTCTGTAAATAACCATGCTTGCACACTTTGACTAGTAGATGGATTTGCATCAACCAATTCTCTTTCAGTTTTTACATGTATTTGCATTTGTTCATAAATAGATGTACTTGTATATGTTCCTTTACAATTAATGATTAAGTAACCATTTTCCATACGATATGAGTCAACATACATTTTGCCATTTGCATCATTAGATAAACTAACTTCTTTTACTCTATACTTATATGCATCTGGAAATTTTATATATATTGTAGGATTTACATTCTTAACTGTTAGATCTCTATCTTTAATCACATTTGTATTTTTATACATTAGTAAACTAATTGTATTTTCTTCTTGTTTTCCGTAAGTATTTGTATTACCATCAGAATTTCCTATATCTAATTCCATATATGATTTTTTATATGCTTCTGCATCTACAGTATAATAATAAGCTTGATTTCCTTCTTTTAACCATGTATTTCCAGATGCTGTAGCATTTTGCCCAATCCATATAATATTTTTTATTTCTGTCTCTGATAACCCTAATTCTTTTAATTTTGCACCTGATAAAGTATATACAACATTATATCCATGGTATTGTTTTCTTAAAAAATCTTCTAGTTTTACAGAATATGTACTTATTTTATTTCCATCTTCAACAACATAAGTATCTGATAATTCATAACTTTGTCCATTTGCAATTAAAGTCATTCCACTAGGAGCTGTAATTGATTTTAAAAGCATACTTTCTCCTACAGAAATTGTTTTAACTACTTTATCATCTCCCAAATATGAAATATTCATTCCTCTATGTACAACGCTTCCTGTTTGCTCATCAGTATCTCTATCTATTGTGTAGCTAATAGATAGTCTATATCCTAAATCGATACTTTCTCCATTTGCTAAAGTTTCCAATTTTTCTTCTGTTAAACTTCTTCCATTTTCTATTGTTGCATATTTAATAGATGCCCAAGAATGATAACCTGTTAAATAATATAAAACCTGAGCATTTTTTGTACTGTTGACACTTTTACTCATATTCACTTTACTAGTAGTAAGTCCATCTTTATTTCTAACAACATTCCATCCAGTTCCATATAATTTAGCATCAAAATATGTTGTAGTTGTAGCACTATCTGCTACACTGTCTGGGGTTGGTGAATTTTCTGTATCTGGTATTGTATAATTTACAGTTACAATATACTGTTCTTTATACATTGAAAAGCATTTTTCAAGGTTACATTCTTCACTATTCTCTCCTTTAATAAATCTATATGTAACAGAACCATCATCATTTTTAATTTCTTGTGGTTCTCCAAATACTCTTTCTAATCCTCCAAAATTAATTGTATATCCACTATCCATAGGATTATCATTTCTTGTAGATGTTCTATTTATAGTAATATCTAATGTAGCTTTTTGTGTATATGAACTACTTGTTAATTCAACAGTATATGAAGCTGTAACATTAGATGCTTTCCAACCTAAATATTTTGTTTTTCCTTCTATACTTGGTCCATAAATGTCTGTTCTATTTGTAGAACTTGCAGAATCCTGTTCTAAAGTTATATTTGCATTATAAGAAAATACTTCATTGGTTGGTTTCACAGATACATTTAAAATTCTTTCTGTATCAATTTGTACATATTCATTTGTTTCTGGATCAATATATTCTCCTGTTAAAGTAACAGCTATTGACTTTTCATAATCTGAAAAATCCTCTGCTCTTGGAAAAACAAACTTAACTGTACTTGTTAAACTTGTACCTGCATTTACATTATCCTTAAATATTAATCTGTTACCAGATACTCTTTCTACATTAACATCATTAAGATTTGTAATTGCTATTGTTGTTTTTAATTTAACACTGTTTTCTGAAATATCTGATACATTCATTTCTAAATATTTAAATCCTGTTTGTACAGTATTTAAATCTAATTTAAATGTAGCAGTTACACTTGTATTGCTATTTGTTTCTAAATCTTTTGTTCCATTACTCCAATTAATATCAAAACTACAATATTCAGAATCTGTATCTTTTGCTTCTGATATTGTTATTAATGGTGTACACAAAGATAATAGCATAACTAAGATTAAGCTACTACTTAAAATCTTTTTCAATTTTAAAAATACTCCTTCTTTACTTATAGTATCCATATCTTTCTCCCCTTATTTTTTTATATTCTTTCATTATAGATTTAATCAAACTAATAATAGTTTTGCAATCTTACTATTTTTCAAATAATCTATCTTTGTTTAGGGAAGCTCATTTAAGCCTTTCTTTTACATTTGTTTTACATTTTTGTAATATATGTAATTTATTATTTATACAATCAAAAAACTAGTAAATAAAGTATCTCCTAAAGAGATATTTTATCTACTAGTTTATCTATCTTTCTTATATACTATATTTAATTTTATTATTTTAATATTACAATAATATGTCTATTGTAATTTTGCTCTTACAATTAATCTTTTACTAGATGTATTGTTACAAGTTATCATTGTTACTATAGATTCTGAAGTATTTTTTAGTACTTCTACTTCAGTTGGATCTACATAGTATGATTCATATACTTTATATATATACTTATTACCATATATGTTAGTTATTTCAACAGTATCTCCTACTTTTAAATTTTTTATCTTTGCAAACATTGTCATATTTCTCATATTATGACCTGCCAAGCATAAATTTCCCGTTCCATTAATAGAATTGTTAGATATCTTACAAATTGACTTCCATAATGAATCATCATTTACATATTCTATTATTGGATATTCTATTCCTATTTTTTCAATTTTTATCTTACCAAAAACTGTTGAATTTCCTATCCTAACACTTGAATTTATAGGTTTATCTACAGATACGATTTCCTTAGGTGCATCTTGAGATTCGCTTATAGTATTATTTTCATTTGTCACATCCTCTACTTCCGTTATTCTTTGGTTTTCTTCTATTTTTTTATCTAATTCATTTACTACCTGTGATAAACTTGAATTCATTACTTTTGAACTATGAAAATCAAATAATAGCATTCCTATAAATACACTTACAAAAAACAGTAATAATATTTCTAATATTATTGTTAATTTACTTTTATTACTTTCTTTTTTTATATCTTCTTTATCTATTTTTGTTTCTTTGTCATCTTTTTTTCTCATGTTTTCCTCCATATGATCCAAATATGCGGAGAGTCTGGATCGATTTCTAAAGTTATTATTTTATCTAATTTCTCTTATTAACTCAAAAACTCTCCATTTCTTTTGAGCTAATTTTTAAATTAATAAAGTCTAATAGTACAATTTTTATTACGGCTATAATAGGTACAGCCAAAAACATTCCTAATATTCCAAAATATGCTCCTCCAATTGTTACAGCAAATATTACAAGTAAAGGACTTATTTTCAATGAATCTCCCACAATCTTTGGATTTATGATATTTGCATCAATTTGTTGCAATAATATCACAACAATTGCCATCCAAATAGACTGCGAAATTCCGACCTGTTAAAAATGTAATTAAAATAGAAATTGCTACTGCTATAATAGCTCCAAAATATGGAATCATATTAGCTAACCCTATTAAAAATCCTAGTAAAACCGCATATTTTACGTCCATTATACTCATTGCAATAGACGTTAATATCCCTACTACTATTGCATCTAATAATTGACTTGCTAAAAACTTTAAAAATATGTCATTTGTTCTATCAAAATATTTATTTATATTGTTATAAGTAGTTTCATTAAATATTGCTCTTGTTAATTTTTTTATAAATTTAACAATCTCTGTTCTCTCAAGTAGTATATAAATAGATACTATTATTGCTACAAAAAAGTCAAACACTCCATTTGCTATATTTATAGCACCTTTCGCATACTGAGTTAGACTCTCTATATTAACAAATTGTTTTAAATCTATATTTTTTATTTCATCTGCTATTCCCATTATATATTCACTTTTAAATATAGAATCATCTGGCAAACTATTTATTCTTTCCATTGTCAAATTGTAATAATTTTGAAAATTGTTTACTAAATCTATAATACTTTGTGATATTACTGGTACAATAAATCTTATAACAAGCATAACTATTATTATCGCAATAAAATATACAGTAATAACACTAAACAATCTAGCCTTTTTCTTAATAAACTTTACTCTTTTATATAAATTTTCTATCTTTCTTGATGGCAAATATAATAAATATGCAATTATAATCCCTATTATAAATGGCATAATTATACTAAATAAATTTGAAAGCCATACTTTAATTTCTGTAAAATTATCTAAAGTCTTATATATTATAATAACAGCTAAAGCAAAGCTAAACCAGTAAGCCCATTTTCTCCATATACTTTTGTTGTTGTTCATATCAAATCTTATTCCTTTCTTGACTCATCTAACCCACCAGGAATACGGAGCATTTTGGGTCAGTTTTTTAAAACAAAATTTAGTTTAAATTCCTTAGAATTAATAAAAAACAACCCAAAAGAGGTTTTATCCCCGCGGGTTGTTTCTAAAGAACTGACCCAAAATGCTCCGTCCCCAGTGGGTCACTTTTTAAAATTCATAAATGTAACATTCTAAATTTCTTCTACCAAAGCTAATACATTCATTATATGTTCCCATATATACATCTATTCTATTATTAGATATCGCTCCACCTCTATCTTGTACTACAAACCATCCACCATTTGGTTTATTTGCAAAATATGGTATATAAATTACTGTTCCTAGTTTATATCCGCTACCTGCTGCAACTGTGTACCAAGGTGATGCCATTGCACCTGATGCTGTTCTTCCGTAACCAGCTGACCCTGGAGCCTTACCACATGTAGATGCAGTATATGCAGATGCATTTAGATTTTTTACTTTTGGTGTTATACCTTCTACCTTTTTTGCAAGCGAAGTTGTAGCTGTGCTTGCTGGATTGCTTGTAGCAGTTCTTCCAGATTGAGCTCTAGTTGTAACTTGTTTTGTTCTAACTTCTACAATTTTATTTACAGGTTCTTTAATAACCCTTGAAGAAATTTCTATCTTTTCAATTTCTTCCTCGTTTCTGTATTTAGCTTTATAAGTTATTTCTTTTATACCATCTTCACCATTTTGAACTACTTTGTCTTGTTTAGTTCCTGTACCTGTTGATACATCTTTTGTTATTGTCTCATATGGTATACTAACTTGCTCTGTAATTATCTTTTCTACAATTGAATCATAATTTTGTAATAATTCTTCAGTTGTTAATTCTTTAGTTTCTTCTGTTGCTATTTCTTGCACCTTTTCTTCTGTTTTAGAGATTCTTATTGTTTTATTACTAGATAATTCTGATTCTCCATCAGGAATACTTTTTTCATCTGGTAATAAAATAATATGATTTTCATCTAATATTTCTGAAATTTTAGTTTTTGATGTTAAAACATTCATTTCATATCCATTAGACAGAATAATTTTAACATTATTTAATTTTGTATTAGTTGCCATAACTCCCATTCCTAAAAGGAATATAATTATTAAACTAATACCTATCACTTTTTTAAGTGATATAGATGCTTTATCATCTTTCTTCATAAGAAATATGTCCCTCCTTTTAAGCAACACAATTGTATTATAACACTAATTTTATAATCTGTCAAATTTAACCGTAAACATAATATATTGTATAAATTGCAATAATAAGTGTCGCACTTTTTGCAAAAAAATTACAAATTATTT
>USRT01000012.1 GCA_900557195.1 uncultured Clostridium sp. | reverse complement strand
AAACAAGAAGAAATAAAAGATGACTTAGAAAAACTTGTATATGTTAGTATGTTATGTAATGATACGAAAGTAGGAAAAGATAATGAATTAACAGGTGATCCAACAGAAACAGCTCTAGTAGATATGGGATTTAATTTATCTTTTAAACCTGAACTTTTTGAAATACTTCCAAGAGTAGCAGAAATTCCATTTGATTCAGATAGAAAATTAATGACAACAATTCATAAACTAAATGATAAATATATAGTTTATACTAAAGGTGGAGTAGATGAGTTATTAAAAAGATGTAATAAATATATATTAAATAATGAATTAAAAGATAATTTAGATTCATATAAACCTACAATATATAAATATAATGAAGAAATGGCAAAAAATGCATTAAGAGTACTTGCAATGGGATATAAAGAATTAGATCATATGCCGGAAGAAGAAGTTAAAAATATGGAATCTGATTTAATATATATTGGAATGGTTGGTATGATAGATCCACCAAGAGAAGAAGCAAAAATTGCAGTAGAAAAATGTAAAACAGCAGGAATAAAGACTGTTATGATAACAGGTGACCATAAAATAACAGCTATAGCAATAGCAAAAGCTTTAGGAATATTAGAAAATGAAGAAGAAGCTATTACTGGAGCAGAATTAGAAGAAATGTCTGATGCAGATTTAGAAAAAAACATTAGAAAATATTCTGTATATGCAAGAGTATCACCAGAACATAAAGTAAGAATTGTTAAGGCATGGCAGGCAAATGGAGAAATAGTTGCCATGACAGGTGATGGTGTAAATGATGCACCAGCTTTAAAAACAGCAGATATTGGTTGTGCAATGGGAATGGTAGGAACAGATGTTGCAAAAGAGGCAGCAGATGTTATATTAACAGATGATAATTTTGCGACAGTTGTATCTGCAGTAGAAGAAGGAAGACGTATTTATGATAATATATTAAAAGCAATTCAGTTTTTACTTTCAAGTAATGTGGGTGAAATTATAGTTTTATTTGTTGCAATTTTAATTACACCATTATTAAGCAATATATTTGGAATAGATATAAAATTAATAGAACCTTTGCTTCCAATTCATATTTTATGGGTAAATTTAGTGACAGATTCTCTTCCAGCTTTAGCTTTAGCAGTAGACCCAGCAGAGAAAGATGTTATGAATAGAAAACCTTTAAAACCAGGTAAAGGAATATTTACTAAGGGAATGACATGGAGAATAGTATATCAAGGAATTATGATAGGTTTAATAACACTTGCAGCTTTTGTAATTGGTCTAGCAACACCAGATAGTAGTTTGCCAGAAGTATATAATGATGCAGGAGTTAGATTATCAAATGAAGAAGTAAAAGTAGAAATTGGTCAAACAATGGCATTTACGGTACTTGCGTTATCAGAATTAGTTCATGTATTTAATATTAGAAATAATAAAAAGTCTATATTTAAAACAAAAGTGTTTAATAATAGTAAGTTAGTTTTAGCAATAGGTGTATCTTGTGCGCTAATGCTCGTAATATTATTAATACCAGGACTTAGACATATATTTAGTATTCCAGTATTACCAACTCAGAATATAATAGAGATTATATTGCTTGTTTTGGCACCACTTGTTATTGTTGAATTGTTTAAATTGTTTAAGATTAATACGATTAAAGATGAATAGATTTTGAGGGTTTTAAATAGGACTGTGCATACAGATAGCAATATTAAATAAAGATAGAAAAATTAAGCAGTTAGTGGTTAGATAAAAAATAAAACATATTAGATGTATACTTCTAATATGTTTTATTTTTTTATTATAGTAAGATGTTGAAATAGAAATATTGAAATGCTATAATTGAAAAAAATTAATAATAATGTGAAAAAATTTTTTGTTGGAATTTAAAACTTTAGATTTATATTAAATATTCTATAATGTATAAAAATAGGAGGTACTAATATGATAGAAAATATCAAAGCTATTTTCTTTGATGCGGATAATACAATTATTGACCATAAGGATTGTGAAAGACAAGCTTTAGAATATTTGTTTAATGGTATAGGAGAAAACTATAAAGAAGAATATCAGGAAATATTTAGACCATTAGATAGAAAATTATGGGATAGTGTTGCATTAAACAAGTGTAGTATTCCAAAAGAAGAAATACCAGAATATAGGTTTAAAGAATTTTTTGATCAAATAAATATAAAATATAATGATTATAAAAATGCAAATAAATTATTTCAAGAAGGTTTGGAAAAGTCTGTTGCTCTAATAGAAGAGGCTAATGAAGTAGTACAGTATCTATACAATAAGAACTATAAGTTATATGTAGTTACAAACGGATTGATTAGATTACAAAAACCTAGAATTATAAATAGTAAAATTGCAGACTTTTTTTCAGATATTATAGTTTCTGAAGAAGTTGGAATATCAAAGCCAAATCCTAAAATATTTAATGTTTTATTACAAAAAATTAATCTAAAACCTAATGATGTGATAATGATTGGAGACAGTTTAGAGAAAGATATAAAAGGAGCCAAAAATGCCAATATAAAATCAATTTGGTATAACCAAAAGGGAAAATCTAATAATACTAATATTATACCTGATTATGAAATTGGAAATTTATTAGAGTTAAAAGACATACTATAATAATTTTTTATTCTTTTTCAGTAAAATATTCAGTAGAATATAGATGCAATCCATTATAGTGTGAGGGTTTATATGAAGAAATATTTAAAAGTTTTAGTCTATATTATAAGTATTCTTATTTTGAGTATAATAATAACATTTTTTCTCATTAAACTAATTGATATAGACGATAATAAAAATAATGCTTTGCAATCTAGTAGTAATCGGGAATAATATACTAAAATTTGATGATGATCTAATTAAATATGAAGAAAAATACGAAAATGCAAAGGGGATTATTAGTACTATAAGAAAAGATGGTGCTAGGATAATAACAAATAATACATTTTTTTTGAGTAGTAATATGTATTTAAAAAATAATACTTTTGAAGGATATGATGAGCGCGAAATTTTTTGTAAGGAAAATGCACATTTTTTAAACTATATGGATTTATCTGAAATGAAATTTGAAGATATAGAAGAACATGATATTTTACTTTATGATGGCAATATTGAATGGATTTTGAAACGTGGACGAAGAGTTGATGCAAATGATAATGTTTATATTTTAAAAAGTAATGATTTAGATAAAATGGCAGAAGAATATTATAAAGGAATGAAAGAATTAAAAAATGTAGATCTTGTTGGTTATACAGAATATATTGAAAAATATCATGTAAAATATTTGTGGGGAAGGTTTAAATTTAAAACATTTAGGGGTGATGAATTATCAACTATATTCGGATTTCAGATTTCAGATGATACAGTGGTAGAAGAGGGAAAAGATGATAAATATGCTGATATTATTTTGAAAAATAATTTTGAATATACAATTTTATCGCCAAATTATGGATATGTTAGAGAGATAGAAAAAATAATCTATAAATAATATTATTTTAGAAAAAGTAGCATTTAAGAGTGCTACTTTTTAAATAATATAAAAAAATATATATATTTTAATGTTATTGCACCTAAAAGTAATACAAAAATTATCTTATTTATGAAGGAGGCAAAAAATGTATGAATTAATTAATCGTTCTAAGAATGGAGATGAAAAAGCTTTTACAGAATTAATATTAAGTATAAAAAGTGATTTATATAAAATTGCAAAAACAAGGCTAAGCAATGATAGTGATATTAATGATGCAATCCAAGAAACAATGATAAAAGCTTATAATCATTTAAAAAAACTAAAAGACGAGAATAAGTTTAAATGTTGGATTATAAAAATATTAATTAATGAATGTAATATGATTTATAAAAAGAAATGCAAAAAGAGTAGACTTATAAATAAGATTGAATCAGAAGAACTATTAAATAATAAAGAAGATGCAATACAAACTAGTGATTCAAAAATAGATTTTGATATATTGATTGATTGTTTAGATTATGAAGAAAAAATTATTATAACATTATTTTATAATAATAAATATACTTGTAGTGAAATTGCTGACATTTTAAATGTTAATATTAATACAGTAAAAAGTAAAATAACTAGAACCAAACAGAAAATTAGAAAATACTACAAGGGAGGTGCATTTCATGAATGATAATTATGATGAGATAGATAATCTATTGTTTGAATATTTTAAAGATAATGAATATGTTCCTGACATAATAACAAATGGAATAGAAAATGCAATAAATAATAAAAATAAAAAATATAAAATATTTTTATTAATTAGAAAATTTATAATTACAGTTATAGGACTTTTTACTATTACAAGTGGAATTGTATTTGCTAAAGATATTAAAACTTTTGTTAATAACTTAATAGAAAATATATATGGTAATTATAATGAGGGAATTACTACTGCAATAGATAATGGTTATTCTCAAGATATAGATATGAAATATATTGAATCAAATAATATAAAAGTAAAAGTTAACCAAATAACAATGGATGACTATAATTTAGGAATTATATTTAATGTTGAAATAAACCCAAAAGAGCTTTTTGAGGATTTATATAATGTTCAATTAAAAAATATTTTAATCATGGATGAAAATAACAATGTAATATTTGCAGAATATGAAAATCAAGAAGAGTTTGTTAAATATTGTGAGGAAAATAATCTTGATAAAGGTACATATGGAATAGGATATGCAAATTGTGGCGCAAATGGAAGTATATTAAATATTCAGAATAATAATATTGTGTATTCTTTTTATACAACATCTGAAAAATTTCCACAATCCAAAAAATTAACCATTAAATTTGATAAAATATATTTGCTAAATAATAAAAAGGTAGATAATCGCATAGCGACTATAGAAGGAAACTGGCATATTGATATAGATATCGGAAAGATGTCAAGTGATAGAGAGAGTATAGATTATATTGCAACAAACATAAATGATAATAATACAATTGTGACGAAAGCTAGTTTATCGATGACTAATATGAAATTAGAGTTAATAACTAATAGTGATAAGATTGATTTTAAGAAATTACAAGAAAGACGAAATATGAGTGTGAGAGATATGATACCTTTTAGTGATATATATATAGAAACATCAAATGGTAATAAATTTTTTCAGTCTAATTCAGGAAGTAATGGTTATGATACTTTAAATGATGGAAAAATAAGATATTATACAACTTTCGATTATACATACTTTAATAAGACAGAAAACATAAAAATAGTCTTGCCTACAAATAAAAAACAAGATTTAATAATTGAATTAAAAGTAAAATGTGTCGAGACTCAGTAACTTACTGAGTCTTTTTTTCAAAACATAATGATGTTTCAATTTAGGGTAAAGGAATTTCTATGGTTTTTAGCTTATGATTGAATACACTTGCTTATTTAACTTTGAGCTTATTTATAGTCTATCTATACATGGAAACTTGCGTAGGTGATTTATATAGTTCTAATACATTGGAATTATTACAAATAATTAATATAACTTAAATTAATATACGAAAACATTATAAGAAGTTTTAATATACTTTTTATGATGTTTATTTTTAAAAATATAAAATAAACACTATCAAATTCCGATATAATGTTATATAATTAGACAAGAAAAGTAAGGGGATATTTTTATGTATGATTTAATTGTTACAAAACAAAAAAATTATAAAACAAAATTATTAATAATATTATTAGGAATTTGCTTTTTTTTAGGTTTATTTTTTATAATTGGAATTAACAAAATAAATATTGCAAATAATAAAGATATACAAGTAGTAAAGATGACTGAAATAGACATAAATGATATAATAACAAAACAAAAAAAATTAGAAATGAAAAATAGAAACAAACTTGCTTTAACACAAGAACAAATAGATAGAATAAATAATATTTATTCATCAAGTGAAGAAAAAAGAGCTTTTTTAACTTTTGATGATGGTCCATCTAAAACTGTAACTCCATTAATATTAGATGCACTAAAACAAGAAAATATCAAGGCTACCTTTTTTGTATTAGGAAATAGAGTAGAACAAAATCCAGAAATATTAAAAAGAACTTTTGAGGAAGGTCATTATATAGCAAATCATGGATATTCACATAAGTATAGTAGTATTTATACTAGCATTGAATCTGTATTAGATGAATATAATAAAACAGAGCAATGTATAAAAACAGCACTAGAAAACAACGATTATAATTCTAGAGTGTTTAGATTTCCTCGGACGGTTCAGTAGGTGGAAAATATCATCAAATTAAACATGATGCAAAAGGGCTATTAAAAGAGAATAATATTGCGTTTTTAGACTGGAATGCTCTTAGTAATGATTCGGCCGGTAGCAATACTAAAGAAGAGATAATGAAAAATATTACAGAAACAGTAGGAACAAAAAATAGTGTGGTTATATTAATGCATGATGCAAGTGATAAAATATTAACTTATGAAACATTACCAGACATAATTAATTATTTAAAGGATAATGGTTATGTGTTTAAAAATCTTTATGATATTTTATAAAAATTCATTAAAGTAAAAGTGTATTAAGTAAGGCTAAGAAAATAAAAAGAATTTAAAATACAAAATTGTTAAAAATGGAGGTATTTTATGTATGATGCAATAGTTATAGGAAGTGGACCTGCTCGGAATTACTTCGGGGATTTACATGAAAAGAGCAAATTTAAATGTATTAATTATATCTAAGGGTTATGGAGCTTTAAAAAGAGCAGAAAAAATAGAAAACTATTATGGTATAGATAAAATAAATGGCAAAGATTTACATGATATTGGAATAAAACAAGCAGAAAAATTAGGAATAGAAATAGTTAAAGATGAAGTGATTCGGGATTTATAAAGACGAAAGCTTTGTAGTCGAAACTGTTAATTCAGAATACGAAGCTAAAAACGTAATACTTGCAACAGGAAAAGAAAGACTTACTCCTAAAATTAAAGGTATAAAAGAATTTGAAGGAAAAGGTATTAGCTATTGTGCTGTTTGTGATGCGTTTTTTTATAGAAATAAGAATGTTGCAGTACTAGGAAGCGGAAATTATGCAATTCATGAAGCAAAACAATTAATGCAAGTAGCAAAATCAGTAGTATTATTAACAAATGGAGATAAAAGAATAGAAAATAGAGATATAGATATAGATGTAAACGAAAAAAATATAAAAGAAATAAGAGGAAGTAATAAAGTAGAAGAAATTAAGTTTTTTGATGATACAACATTAACACTTAGTGGAATATTTATTGCAGTTGGAACTGCCACTAGTACAGACTTAGCCAAAAAGATAGGTGCAATAATTCAAAATAATAACATAAAAGTAAATGAAAAAATGCAAACATCAGTTGAAGGATTATATGCATGTGGTGATTGCACAGGAGGTTTACTTCAAATTTCAAAAGCAATTTATGAGGGAACAAAAGCAGGTTTGACAGTTATAGATAATGTAAAAAATAAAGCTTAAATAAAAATAGTTACTACTAAAAATTAAGAAAATTATTTTTATAATAGTAACACAAAGTAATTTAACAATTCAAAATGAAATAAAAATTTTTATTAATAAAATGGTTCCATTATACCAAATTAAAAATTAATGGAGAAAGGTAAGTATAATTTTAATATTATACAAGGTACAAAATATGAGTGTTTTAGAAATAACAAGTAACAATTTTGAAGAGGAAGTTATAAAATCAGATAAACCAGTATTGGTTGATTTTTGGGCAAGTTGGTGCATGCCTTGTAAAATGATGTCGAAAACAGTAGAAGAAATTGCAAATGATATGGGGGAAGAAGTAAAAGTATGTAAGATAAATATCGATGAAGAACAAAACTTAGCTGTGAGATTTGGTGTGATGAGTATACCAACTTTCTTAATATTTAAAAATGGAAAAGTATCAGATATGACAGTTGGGGTGCAAGAAAAAGAAAATATTATAAAATTATTGAAATAGAATAAAATATGGAATGTTTGTGCGAGATAAAATGTATGGTTTGTCTCGCATAAAATATTTATGTTACAAGTCGGACTAAATATTAAAACAGTAGAGTAGTAGCCTGTGTATTTATATATAAAAATGCAGTGATGCGCAGTTTGGGAGGACTCATATTCATACAGATTAGACAGATTAACTGTTCGAATTATGAAGTTTGTATATACCTGCTCATATGACTAGTCCGACCAGCAAAGAACGGAATTTTTATATATAAATACACAGGCTACGGACTATTTATATGTGATTTTAAAATTAATGCTGACTAGTAACATATTTATATACATTAATAAATAAAATTGATTTTTTGTTTGTATTTTTATATATTATAATATATAATTAGAAAAAAAAGGAAAAAACAGATGAAAAAGAAAAGAATAATAGTAATAATTGCAAGTGTATTAATAATATTAATTACAATATTTGGTGCAATATTTATAAAAACTAAACAAAGTAATGATGAAAATATTATAAAAGACGAAGAAATAGAAGTTAATAATATAAATAATACAAATATCAGCACTAATATTATAGATAATAGTGAAATAAATGAGCAAAAAATAGTAAACAAAACACAAACACCAATACAAAAATACGGAAAGTTAAAAGTAGAAGGAGCAAAACTAGTATCCGAAAATGGAAATACAGTTCAGTTAAAGGGTATAAGTACACATGGAATTGAATGGTTTCCACAGTATATAAATAAAGATTCTTTTAAATTTATGCGAGATGAATGGAATATAGATTTAATTAGACTTGCTATATATAGTGAGGGATATAATGAGAATCAAAATAAAATAATAGAAGATGGTATAGATTATGCTACAGATTTAGGAATGTATGTTATTGTAGATTGGCATATATTAAATGACAATAATCCAAATATAAATAAAGAAAAAGCAAGAGTATTTTTTAGTTATATTGCAAACAAATATAAAAATAATGTAAATATAATTTATGAAATATGTAATGAGCCGAATGGTAATGTTACATGGGAAAAAGATATAAAACCATATGCAGAAGATATGATTACTCTTATACATGGTATTAATGAAGATTCAGTAATTTTATGTGGTACACCACAATATTGTCAAAAAATAAATGAAGTAACAAAATCACCTATAACAGGACATAAAAATATAATGTACACATTACATTTTTATGCATCAACACATAAACAAGAATTAAGAAATGAATTATCAAATGCAATTGAAAAAGATTTACCAATTTTTGTATCTGAATTTGGGATTTCAGAGGCCAGTGGTAATGGAAGTATAAATATAGATGAAGCAAATAAATGGATGGATTTATTAAATTCAAATAATATTAGTTTTATATATTGGAATTTATCTAATAAAAATGAATCTACAGCTCTTTTAAAAAATAGTACAAGTAAATTTAATAATTGGAACATTGAAGAATTATCAGATGCTGGTAAATGGTTTATAAGTATATTGAATGATAAATAAGATACATTAAAAATAAAAAACGGTTTATTTATTGTGGTTATTTATCAATAATAGTAATTTAAATAAAAAATTATATTAAAATAAAAATGAGTTTAACTTTAATAAATTATAGAAGTAAGGAGAAAATCATAAATGAAAATAATATATGGAACAGGAAATGCAGGCAAAGTAGAACAAGTAAAAGAATTTTTAGAATATAAAAAATCTACAATAGAAATAATTTCTTTAAAAGATATTAAATTTAATGAACATATAGAAGAGAATGGTAAGAGTTTTGAAGAAAATTCTTTAATAAAGGCATTAGCAATAAAAGAATACTGTAATAAAAATAATATAAATGAAATAATTATGACAGATGATTCAGGATTATGTATAGATGCATTAGGAGGAAGACCTGGAATTTATAGCGCAAGATATGCAGGAGAAAATGCAAGTCAAATAGATGTAATAAACAAAATATTAAATGAGATGAAAGATATAGAAGATCCAAATAGAACAGCTAAGTTTATTTGTATATTAACAGTAATTTTGCCAAATAATGAAAAAATAATATGCAGGGGAGAAACAATTGGAAAAATAGCAAGTAAGCCATCAGAACTTGGAAAACTAACATATGGACCAATATTTATACCAGATGGTTTTGATAAAACATTAAATGAATTATCACCAGAAGAACTGCGGAGATACGCATAGAGAGAAAGCTTTAATGCAAATGATTAAAATGATAGAGGAGAAAAAGTATTAAAAATTTAATTATTTAGAAAATAGAGTAGATAAAGTTTAAATTTTAATAATTCAAAACATAAAGCAAAAAAGCTTAGAATATAATGATTCAAAAGATAAAGGAGAAAAATAATATGATTAGAAATACTGCTAATGATATTTTAGAATTACTAAAAAATGGTACAGGCTTAGAGAAGGAGAGGATTTTTAACAGTCCAGATAGAGATATTCAAAAGATAATATCAATTATTTTAAATGAATGTAGATGTGGTATAGCTGATAGAAATGGATTTATAAAAAAAGAAGAAAGTAATATGGATGTTATAAAAATTAGAAATGTTGTAATGACATTTTTAAGTGATATGCAAGAATTACAAGAAGAACTAGTACTATCTGTGCTAACAAAAGATGAAATTATTGGACCATTTATAAAATTAAAGTTTACTAAAGCTTATGATAAAGATTTCGAGAAATTTGATCTTCAAATTGATGAACCTTTTGAAGAGGATTTTAAAACTATATTGGGATGTAATGATGATAATATAAAAGAAAAGATAATAGACAAAATAATAAATCCATATATCAAGAATTTGATACATAATGATAGAACATTATCTGCAAGAGATAAACTTGGGTCATTTTTTGATAGAAATTTTGGTAAAAGAAAAGATACTAATGAACTAATCTACGAATATAAGGAGATTATAAGAGAAGTATCTACTATAGGAGAAGAAAAAATTGATAATACAGCAAATTATATATTAAAAAATATAATGGAAAATAGATATTTTAAAAATGAAATTATAAAAAATGCAATAAAAGATACAGACTTGCAAATATTAGGTAGAAAGTATGTTACTTTCAATAATCTAGTAAATTCTATGACAAATGACACATATGAAATGTTAATAAAAAAGGAATCTCCTAATAAACAAATAAATGAAATAAAACAAATATATTATGATATTGTGGCACAGTTAATAATATTATCTACAAATTTCAGAGAGTTAACAAAATCAAAAATCGAATCACAAATTAAACAAATAAATAAAGGTATAAGTAGTAACTTATACGAAAATAATAAAAGATATGTAAATCTAGAAACAGGTTATAGAAATATTGATACTAGTATAGAAAAAAATAATTGTGAAATAAGATTTGTAAAACATGAAGATATAGAGCAGGCAATGAAGAGTTTATGTCTTTCGATAAAGAAATTATTAAAAGATGGAGAAGATTTAGAAAATAGAGACTTTATCAAAGAAGTTACAAGAATTAGTTATCGTTTAGTTAGGATAAATCCTTTTATAGATGGAAATATAAGAACTAGTAAAGCAGTAGCAAATATCCTATTACAAGATAGAGATATGGTTTCATATTTTGATAAAGAAGAAAGAGATGAATACATAAATACTATTAATAAAACTCATTTACTAATTGCAGAAAATTCTAAGATAGAAAAAGAATATATGAATAATTTAGTAACAAATCAAGAAAAGTGTAGAGAAATAGAGGATAAATTTTTGTCTATGTGGATGTAGTGTTATAGATAAATTTTTCATAGTAGTAACAATTTTTATTGAATTTAAGTATAAAAGTATTGACAAAATGACATAATACAGTATATACTATGTATATACGAAAAGGAGATGATAAATATGACTACGACTATTCAAAAATGGGGAAATAGCCAAGGCGTAAGAATACCTAAAGCAATATTAGATACTGTTAAATGGAATGAAAATGAGCAAATAATAATATTAGTTGAAAATGATAAAATTGTTATAGAAAAAGCAAAAGACAAAAAAAAAAAAAATATAAATGAATTATTTGAAAATTATAAAGAAAAATATGAGCCAGTAGAAATTGATTGGGGGAAACCAGAAGGGGAAGAGATATGGTAAAACAAGGAACGATTATAAAAATTAATTTTAATCCACAGGCAGGACATGAACAAGCAGGATATAGACCAGCTGTAGTTATAAGCAATAACACATTTAATCAAAAAACAAATTTAAGTATAGTATGTCCTATTACAAATACAAATAATCAATTTCCATTACATGTATCTTTAGATGGTAGAACCAAAACGACAGGCGTAATATTATGTGAGCATATAAAAGCTTTAGATTTAAAAAGTAGAACATTTCAAGAAGTAGAAATATTACCAGATGATATTTTAGAAAAAGTTATAGATATTGTTTATGCTGAGATAGAGCGTATATAACATTCTTAAGATTATAATAAAAGCAAATAAAAAATAGTGTAAAGATACACTATTTTTTGTCTACTGAATAATCATTTAATATTATTGTATTTTTAATACATATATTAGTAAATAGTTAAATAAACACTTACAGATTTTTATCAAATTTGCTTAATTGCATTTCTTGCGAGTTCATCACATCTATTATTAAATTTGTTATCACTATGTCCTTTTACTTTTATAAATTTTACTTCATGAACTTTGGTAAGATTATATAATTCTTGCCAAAGTTCTTTATTTTTAACAGGTTCGTTTCCTGCTGTTTTCCAATTCTTTTTTACCCAATTGTAAATCCAGCCCTGATTAAAAGCATTTACAACATAAGCACTATCACTATATAAATTAACTTTGCAAGGATATTTTAGTAATTTTAATCCTTCGATTACAGCTGTTATTTCCATAATATTATTGGTTGTATTTTTACTACATCCTGAAATTTCCTTTGAAACGTCTTTATACATTAAAATAGTTCCCCATCCTCCAGGACCAGGATTTCCAGAACATGCACCATCTGTATAAATTGTAACTTCTTCCATGAATCATTAACTCCTTTCAAAATGTTACTAGTCAGCCTAAAATAATTAGAACAGTAGAGTAGTAGCCTGTGTATTTATATATAAAAATGCAGTGATGCGCAGTTTGGGAGGACTCATATTCATACAGATTAGACAGATTAACTGTTCGAATTATGAAGTTTGTATATACCTGCTCATATGACTAGTCCGACCAGCAAAGAACGGAATTTTTATATATAAATACACAGGCTACGGACTAATTTTATATGCAATTTAAAAATTAAGGCTGACTAGAAACTAAAACATGCAAAAAAATATAAAATAAAAATAATTCTATTGGAACTTTTTATAATTTGTGATATTATATCAGTAAACTGAAAGCATGTCTATAGCAAAAATGATTATACAAGAGAGGTGATGAAATTTTGGCAAGAGTTTTAGGTATAATTGCAGAATATAATCCTTTTCACAATGGACATTTATATCACATGCAAAAATCTATAAAAGAGACTGAATCTGATTATGTTGTAGCTATAATAAGTGGTAATTTTGTTCAAAGAGGAAATAGTTCTGTTATAAATAAATGGAAAAAAGCAGAAATGGCATTAAAATCTGGTGTCAATTTAGTAATAGAACTACCAAGTGTTTATAGTATATCAAGTGCAGAAAATTTTGCTTTTGGAGCTATAAAGATATTAAATGAGCTAAAAATTGTAAAACATGTTTCTTTTGGTACAGAAACAAGTGATATGGCAGCTTTAAATAATATTGCGAATCTTTTGTTACAAGAACCAAAAGATTATCAATCTATTTTGCAAGAAGAATTAAAAAAAGGTGTATCTTTTCCTAAAGCAAGAGAAGTAGCAGTACTTAAAGTTTTTAATGATAACAGAAGATATGGAAACATTATGTCTAGTCCAAACAATATACTTGGGATAGAATATTTGAAATCTATAAAAAGATTAAAAAGCTTTATGAAGCCTCATTTGGTAAAAAGAGAAAGAGTTTTTTATAATGATGATGCTGTGGTAGATGATTTTGCAAGTGCTACAGCAATTAGAAAATTACTTGCAAGAAATCAAACTGAAGATTTAAGTAAGGTTTTACCAAAAAGTAGTTATGAAATATTAATGGAAGAACTAAAAAAACAAAATGTAGTGTTAGATATATCAGAGTATGAAAAAGAGATCATTTATAATCTTAGAAATATGTCATTAAAACAAATACAAAATATACCAGATGTATCTGAAGGACTAGAAAATGCAATAAAAAATGCAGCAAATTCATGTAACAATTTGCCTGAATTACTAAATATGATTAAATCTAAAAGATATACTCGGGACAAGATTACAGAGAATACTTATATGTTCACTTTTAGGAATTACTAAGAAGAATGTGGAAATTTCAAAAAGAATTAGGCCTTATGTAAGAGTTTTAGGAATGGATGAAAAAGGAAAAGAGCTATTATCTAAAATTACTAAAGCAAATCCAAAATTAGATATAATAACATCTGTAAAAAAATTTACAGACAATAATCATAATAAGTTTATTAAAGAAATGTTAGATATAGATATTAAAGCAACAGATGTGTATACTTTGGCATATGGAATGAATTCTTTTGCTGGACTTGATTATACAAATAAGATAGTTACTATGTAGAGTTTTATAATAAGTATATAATTTTAAATAAGTGTTTTTTAGTTAAATACTTGGCAAAAAAAGTTATTATGAAGGGAATAAAAAATTGAAGATTATTGGAATAACAGGCAGTTCTGGAAGTGGAAAAAGTTTTATATGTGAAATTTTATTAAATAAATATGAGGATATAGTTATTGTTGATGCTGACAAAATTGCAAGAAAAATGTCTAATATTGGTACTTTATATTATAAAGAAGTTGTGAATATGTTTGGAGAAGGTATAGTAAAAGAAAATTTAGAAATTGATAGAAAATTGCTTGCTGAAATTATATTTAACGATGATGAGAAAAGACAGGAATTAAATTCTATAACTTTTAAATATGTGGTGGATGAAATAAAAAATAAAATTAAATTAAATAGTGATAAAAATGTAATAGTAATTGATGCTCCATTGCTTTTTGAAAGTGGTTTAGATAAGATTTGTGATATTACTTTAGGGGTGATATCGAACGAAAATATTAAGATTAATAGAATTTGCTTGAGAGATTCTTTAAGTATTAAACAGGCCAAAGATAGATTAAAGGTACAATTAAGTGATGATGCTTTAAAAGAAAAGTGTAATTATATTATAGAGAATAATGATGATATATGGTGTCTTAATAAACAATTAGAAGAAATATTTTTTGAAATTTTTATAACATGATATAATGTGATATGAGGGAGTTTTTTGTTTATAGTTAATTTTTGTGTGGGTTTAAATATAAATTTGGGACTTGTTTTATTTTTGAATAGTGTATTTTGCTTTTTTAAATATTGCTGGAGTCTGGTAACAAGGAGTGATATATATAATAAAAAATAGAACTCCTCTAAGGCGCTTTGGTTTTTGCCAGATTCATATTTTTGTGACACACTATAAACAGATACATTAATAACGACTCATGGTCGAAGCTCTATTTTTTATTATATATATCACTCCTTGTTACCTACTTTGGGTGGTAGTATTGTGGTTAGTGTAATAAAAATAGAGTTTAATATTTTATGAGTGTAGTATATTAGTAATAAAATTGTAAGAAAAAATAAGTTAATAAAAATAGTAGGAAGGAAGATATAGAAATGAAAGAATTATTTGCAGATTTACATGTACATATAGGGAGAAGTGAAAATGGAAAACCTATAAAAATAACAGCTGCAAGAAGCCTTAATTTTGCTAACATTGCAAGAGAGTGTGCAGATAGAAAGGGGATTAGTGTTGTTGGAATTATAGATTGTGCATCACCATATGTAATAGAAGATATAGAAAACTTTTTAAAAACAGGTGAAGCTTTTGAGATAGATGATGGAGGAATTATATATAAAGATAAAGTATGCATAATTTTAGGAAGTGAGATAGAAACATCTGAGGTAAATGATGAGGGGAAAACAGGAAGTGCGCATAACTTATGCTATTTTCCAAAATTAAAAGACATAAAAGCTTTTTCTAATGAAATGAAAAATCATATTAAAAATATGACATTAAGTTCACAAAGAGCAGATATATCAGCATATGAATTATTAGATATTGTAGAGAAATATAATGGTATTTTAGTTCCTGCACATGTGTTTACACCACATAAAAGCTTTTATGGAAATTGTACAGATAGGATGTCTAAAATTTTTAAAGAAAAGTTTGATAAAATACATACAATAGAGTTAGGTTTAAGCTCAGATACTTTTTTGGCAGATGAAATATCAGAGCTTGAAACCAAAACATTTTTAACAAATTCAGATGCACATTCTTTACCTAAAATAGCAAGAGAATATAACAAAATTTTAGTAGAAGATATTAGTTTTAAAGAATTATTAATGGCATTAAGAAATCAAAATGGAAGAAAGATTTTGTGTAATTATGGGCTGGACCCAAAGCTTGGAAAATATCATAGAACATTTTGTGAAGAATGTGGAAAGCCAATAGAAGGTATAGCACCAGTATTTAAATGTAATGAATGTGAAGGTAAAAATATAACTATGGGAGTTTTTGATAGAATAGAAGTTATTAAAGATAAAAAGGTAACTTCTAGTCCCGAATTTAGACCTCCATATGTATATCAAATACCATTAACTTTTATGCCAGGTCTTGGTAAAAAAACGATAGAAAAATTGTTAGATAATTTCGAAACAGAAATGAATATATTGCACAAGTTATCTTATGATGATATTGAAGGTGTGGTTGGTAGTAAAACTGCAAATGTAATAGTACAATCTAGAGAAGGAAATGTAAACATACAAGCAGGTCGGTGGAGGTGTTTACGGAAAAGTTACTACAAAAGATTAAAAATAGTTCTAAATCTCATTTTATAGAATAGACATTATGTATAAGATATTTAGGTGTTATAGGAAATTTTATTTTCTATAACACCTAAATACAAAAGTTAGCTTAAAAATTTACTTTGAGTAAATTTTGCAAAAGACAAATCTTTTGCTTCTTTTATATTTTGGTTTAAATATTTAAGTAAATTAAAGAAAAAAGGATAAAGGAAGTTAAAAGGTATTTGCAGGAGGAATAAAATGAGAAGAAATGATAGAAAAACAAGTAGTACATTAAAGAATATTATTTTTAAGCATGTAACTAATAATTTAAGAAGTTATACAGTACTAGTTATTTTATTTTTAATAGGAATTATTATTGGAGTTATGTTTATTAATAATGCAAATGAATCTCAGCAAGAACAGCTAAAAGGATATATCACTGGTTTTGTAGATTCTTTAAAAGGTGATTATCAAATAGATACAGCTAAATTATTAAAGACATCTATAATGGATAATGTAAAAATTGCTGTTATATTATGGTTTGTAAGTTCTACAGTAATAGGTGTCTTTGCTGTATATGGAATAATTGTATACAGAGGTTTTTGTATAGGATATACAGTTGCATCAATTGTAGCAACTTTAGGAACAGGAAAAGGAATTTTATTTTTAATAGCATCATTATTATTGCAAAACATTTTATTTATACCATGTATTATTTCATTGGGAGTAAGTGGAATGAATTTGTATAAATCAATAATGAAAGATAAAAGGAGAGAAAATATAAAAACAGAAATTTATAGGCATACAATTTTTTCAATTATGATGCTTATACTACTTATTATTTCTTCGTTTATAGAAACATATATTTCATCACCATTATTAATGTATACAGTTAAATATTTGTAGAATTTTGTTAAAATGTATTTACATTTTTTAATGAATCTGATATAACATATATAGTTTATGTTAATACGGTCTTACATATACCATAAATATGTAAAAATCTTAAAAAAGTAGGGGAGCTCTAAAATGGAAAAACAAATAACACTTTTTTTGGAATTTCTTCAAAATGATAAGAAATTGTCAGATAATACACTTCAATCATACAAAAGAGATATTATGCAATACCAAACTTATGTTAATCAAAATAATATAAATTATTTAAAGGTTGATGAGAAAAAAATAAAAGAATATTTACAATATTTACAAGAGATTGGAAAAAAATCATCAACAGTATCTAGAAGTTTAGCTTCAATAAGATCTTTTTATCAATTTTTAGTAAGAACAAAAAGTATATCTCAAGATCCAACAGAAAGTATCCAATCACCAAAAATTGAAAAGAGAGTACCAAGTATATTAACATCAAAGGAAATAGAATTATTGTTAGATCAACCTAAAGATGTAGATTTAAAAGGTACAAGAGATAAAGCAATGCTTGAATTTGCATATGCTACAGGAATGAGAGTTACAGAAATTATTTCTTTAAATATAGAAGATGTTAATTTAGAAGAAGGATATGTACTTTGTAAATTTGGATCAAAACAAAGAAATATACCACTTGGTTCATTATCATTAAAAGCATTAAAAGAATACATGGAAGAATCAAGACCATATTTAATTAGAGATGAGAGCGTAAATGCACTTTTTGTTAATATAAATGGAAAGAGATTAACAAGACAAGGTTTCTGGAAAATAGTAAAATACTATAAAGAACAAGCTCATATAAATAAAGAAATTACGCCACATGTTTTAAGACATTCTTTCGCTACACATTTATTACAAAATGGAGCAGATTTAAAAGCAATACAAACAATGCTTGGACATTCAGATATATCATCAACACAAGTATATATGCAATTCCAAGATGAAGGTATAAAAAATGTATATAGAAAAGCTCATCCAAGAGCATAAAGGTTTGGTTTTGGCTTAAATTAAAGACGAAATATAAAGGTTATATTTAAATAAAAAGTATATAAGAGAATAAAAAGAAAGTTAGAAAATAAATCTAGCTTTCTTTTTCGTTAATAGTTATAATTTACAGCTTATTTTTGTTTTGTATAATGTTACCGCCTGGCTAATAGTTAATATATATTTTTTAAACCGATCTTGAAGCGTGTCGGCGACTGCTAATAATAAGTTTTGTACCACGCAGGTTGTTTTAGAGGAAAAGGCTAGGTGTGTACCATCGGCGATTGGTTTAAAAAATATATATTAACTATTAGCCAGGCTAGTATGTGCTTTTAAATAGGCTGTGAATAGTAATACTTATTTTGTAAGTAAAAAATAACATAAAAAATCACTTGACAGTTTACAATAATACATATAAAATATAATTGTGAGTTGAAATATATTCTAAAATAAATTATATATATTTTTATACTGAACATTGAAAATTAAATAGAAAGAGGTGTGAGATTATGCAATATGTAATCTATATCGCCATTTTTTTAATCTCAGCAGTAATATTTACAATGGTAGGTGTTACTATAAGAAAGAAAATAGCTGAATCAAAAATGAAAAGTGCAGAACTAGAAGCTAAAAGAATAATCGATTCAGCAACAAGAGATGCAGAAAATAAGAAAAAAGAAGAAATCTTCAAAGCTAAAGAAGAAATTATGAAAGCTAGAGAAGAATTAGACAGGGAGATTAAAGAAAGAAGAGGCGAAGTACTTTTACAAGAAAGAAGAATTGTTCAAAAAGAAGAAAACTTAGAAAATAGAACAAATAGCTTAGAGAAAAAAGAAAAAGATTTAGAATTTAAAAATCAAAAATTAGATGAAAAGACAAAAGAAATTGAAAATACTTTAGAAAAGCAATTTGAGGAATTACAAAGAATTTCTGGATTATCAAAAGACGAAGCTAAAAAACAATTATTATCAGAATTGGAAAAGGATTTAAGCATAGAAAAAGCAAGTCTTATTAAAGAATATGAAACTAAAATAAAAGAAAATTCAGAAAAAACTGCTAAAGAAGTAATTGGTTATGCTATACAAAAATGTGCAGCAGACCACACTTCAGAAACAACAGTTTCTATAGTTTCATTACCAAATGATGATATGAAAGGTAGAATTATTGGTAGAGAAGGAAGAAATATTAAAGCTTTAGAAACACTAACAGGAATAGATTTAATTATAGATGATACTCCTGAAGCAGTTGTTATTTCAGGTTTCGATCCACTAAGAAGAGAAGTAGCAAAGCTTGCTATCGAGAAGTTAATTAATGATGGAAGAATACATCCAGCAAAAATTGAAGAAATGGTAGAAAAAGCTAAAGAAGAAATTGAAGCTATTATAAAAGAAGAAGGAGAACGAGCTGTATTAGAAACTGGAGTTACTTCATTACATCCAGACTTAGTTAAGTTAATTGGTAAATTAAAATACAGAACAAGTTATGGACAAAATGTACTAAATCATTCAATAGAAGTTTCAAATTTAGCTAGAATAATGGCAGAAGAGTTAGGCTTAGATCCAAAACTTGCAAGAAGAGCTGGACTTTTACATGATATAGGAAAAGCATTAGATCATGATATGGAAGGTACTCATGTAGAAATTGGTGTAGATGTACTAAAAAAATATAAAGAGAATGAAATGGTTATAAATGCAGTCCACGCACATCATGGAGATGTTGAACCAAAAACAATAGAAGCTGTATTAGTACAAGCAGCTGATGCAATTTCTGCTTCAAGACCAGGTGCAAGAAGAGAAACATTAGAAACATACATAAAACGTTTACAACAATTAGAACAAATAGCAGATTCATTTGAAGGGGTTGAAAAATCTTTTGCTATACAAGCTGGTAGAGAAGTAAGAATTATTGTTAAACCAGACAAAATAAATGATGCAGAAATGACTCTAATGGCAAGAGATATTGCTAAAAGAGTAGAAAATGAAATGGAATATCCAGGTCAAATTAAAGTTAATATCATAAGAGAAACAAGAGTTATCGAATATGCAAAATAAAATCATCATAATGTATATAGAATACGCAAAATTCTGATATTAAAAAGGCAGTACTTCGAAAATAAGTACTGCTTTTTTTCTACAAAAGTGCCAAAAGGGACGGAGCTTTTTGGCATATAAAAAAATAATTATATTGTTAAAAAAGTGTCAAAAAGCTCCGTCCCTTTTGGCACTTTGGCATAAATGGAGGTAAAATATGAAAAAAATAGTAGTAGGAGCACTTTTTTTGAGCATATTGCATTCTGTCTTATTTTATGGACAGGACTTTGGAGTATCAGTAGTTTTATTTGTAATACCAATGTTACTATTAATTATTTACTCATTACAAAGTAAAAATAAAGTAAAAAATGCAAAAGCTTTTATATTAAGTATACCAATAACACTTTTAAGTTTAACATATGCGCTATTTAATAATGGAGTTTTAAATGTTGTAAATATGATAGCAATTGTTGTACTTACAACCACAATGATAACTTGGGCTGTATATGATAAATTTAAATTTGGACAAGCTTTTTGTAAAATCTTTTCTGTAATATTCAAGCCTTTTGGGAACATTGCAGAAGGTGTTAGAGTAATTTCAAACAATTTATTTAAAAGAAAACAAAATGAAGTACAAGTAAATAAAAAGCCTATAAAAGAAAGAAAAATTATGAAACAAATAATAATAGGTCTTGTTATTTCATTACCATTACTAATAATTATACTTGCATTACTTATTTCAGCAGATACAATTTTTGCAGAAATTTTAGAACCTATTAAATATGTTATTATGAATATATTTAATATAAAATTTTTAAGTTCTATTTATTTTAGAGCGATTTTTATTATTTTAATATTTATGTATGTTGTTGCATTTATTTGTAGTATGTTAAAAATGGATTCAAATAAGAAAAGAAACGAATCTAAAGGAATATATATGCAAAATATTACCTTAAATACAGTTTTAACAGTCTTAAATATAGTTTACTTATTATTTAGTGCTGTACAATTTATATATTTATTTACAAATTTAGGAATAAGCGAAGATTTTGATTATGCCACATATGCAAGAAGAGGATTTTTCCAATTAATGTTTGTAACATTAATCAATTTTGTAATAATAATTATTACAAATTTAAATAAACGTGAAACTACAAAAGGAATAAATATTTATACAAAAATTATGAATATGCTATTAATAGTATTTACAGTAATTATGATATTATCATCTTTCTTAAGAATGTATTTATACGAACAAGAATATGGATATACATTTTTAAGATTGTTAGTATATTTTATTTTATTAACAGAGTTAATACTTGCTATACCAACTTTAGTATATGTATTTAATAAAAAGATAAGTTTATTAAAATATTATATAGTAATAATATCTACAATGCTTGTTTTACTTAATTTTACAAATGTAGATAAAACAATAGCTAAAAAGAATATAGATAAATACATATCAGAAGTTAATTTAAAAGATGAAAAGGCAGAAATTGATATTAAGTATTTAAAACGGATTATCTGTAGATGCAATACCAGAGATTGCTAGATTATATGAAAGTACATCTGACGAATCATTAAAAAGTAATATAGAACGATATTTAACATATAATTCAAAATTTAAAACGAGAAACAATAAAAAAATTAAAGAATTATTCGAATATAAGAATTTTCAAGAATTTAACTTATCTCGATATGAAGCTAAAAATGCAATAATAAGATTAGACTTGTATAATAATAAAAAATAAAATAAAAATAATAGTTGTAAGATAAAATTGCAACTATTATTTTTTTATGTTATAAATATAATAAAAATCGAAGAAAGGAGAATATGATATTTTTATGTATCATATTAAACAAATATGGAAGAAAGTAAATATTATAAAAAAATTGCCCTGAAAATAGGAGTATTAGTTTTTATTGTATTAGGATTATTTATTACATACAAATTAGCAATGTTTTATATTCCTTTTATAATAGCAATTATTGTATCATGGATAGTGGAACCAATAACAAAATTTTTTACTAAAAGATGTAAATTAAAACGAAAATTAGCAACAATAATTTCTTTATTATTAATAATTGCTATATTAGGAACAACATTAACATTAATAGGTATTAAAGTAGCTACAGAAGCTACAGAAATCATATCTAATTCAAATACATATTTTAAAGATGTATATGATTATGGAATGAAAACATTTGATGAATTTAAAAGTGGTCAGATACAAATACCTGATGAGGTTATGCAAGTTGCAAAGAACTCTTTGGGAGGTATTATTGATTCAGCCAAAAATATGTTAATTACTGTTTTAACAAAGGTAATCAATTTTATTGGTTCAGTACCTACAATGTTAACATATAGTATAATTACAATACTTGCCATAATCTTTACATGTCTTGATAGAGAATATGTGATAAATAGTTTTAAAAGTCAAGTTCCAAAAAAGTGGCTAAAAAAAGCAAAAATGATAATAAAAGAAACTTGTAGTGTTGCTTTTAATTATATTAAAGCTGAGGCTAAGTTATCTGGAATATGTTTTGTTTTAGTGTTTATTAGCCTTGTAGTATTAAACTGGATAGGATTTGATGTAAAATATCCAGTTATAATGTCTATTTTTATTGGATTTATAGATTTACTTCCTTTATTTGGTGCTGGAGCTGTTATGGTTCCTTGGTCTATATATTTATTTTTAACAGGTAATATTCAGGTAGCTATAGCAGTTATTTCTGTATGGCTAGTGTGGGCGATATTAAAACAATTATTAGAACCTAAAATGGTCAGTCATCAAATGGGAATGCATCCTATATTTACATTATTTGGAATGTATACAGGATTTAGATTGTTTGGAGTAATAGGACTTATGATAGGCCCAATTATATTATTAATTTTAAAAAATGTGTTTAGAGAGTTAATTGATAAGGGAATTTTAAAATCGTTTTTCGAAATGGAATAAATAATCACTAAAATAACCACTTTGTCATAGATTATGATGAGGTGGTTATTTTATGGATTATGAAGAATTAAATGCAATACTAAGTAGTTTAGATGAAGTTCCATTCCCAGAAGTAAAGTATGTAGTGAAAAATCAAATGTATGCAAATTTATTATATGATGATTTATCTGGAGAGCTTGGAGAGCTATCTGCTGTTACACAATACATATATGAACATATGGAAATTGTAAATTTTCCAGAGTTAAGCAGAATAATGGTAAAAATAGCTATTCAAGAAATGAAGCATTTAAATTTGGTTGGAGAATTAATAAAAAGATTAGGAAAGAAACCTTGTTTTATAGATAGTAAAGGTGTTAATTGGAATAGTAAGTATGTAAAATATAATTTTGATGATATTGTTAAAATTATGAAATATAATATTGAAACAGAAAAAGTAGCAATAGATCGGATATAATAAAGCTATAAGATATACAAGAAATATGGATATAAGAAAATTGTTAAATAGGATTATATTAGATGAAAAAAATCATATAAAAGTGTTTGAAAAGATAATAGAAGGTGTGCAGAGAAAATACTAATAATCTAGATTTGAAATCGAAAAGATATTGATAGATAATTTTAGTATTTATTAATAAATAGTAATAATAAATCCCTTTCTAAAATAAAATTGTTTTAGGAGGGGATTTATTTGGATAACAATATAAATGAAAAAAATATAAGAAATTGGCAAATTGGTGTGTCTGTTTTTTCTATAATATTAGGAACAATTTTACATTTTACATATGAGTGGTCAAATGGGAATAGCTTTGTTTCAGCATTTAGTAGTGTGAATGAAAGTACTTGGGAACATTTGAAGTTGGCTTTTTTTCCAATGTTAATAGCATGTATAGTAGAATACTTTTTTGTTAAAGATAAGGTAAATAATTATATAGAGGCGAAAACTATAGGAATTGTTACATCAATATTATTTATTACATCATTCTTTTTTACTTATACAGGGATTATTGGAACTAATTTTTTTATAATAGATATTTTAACTTTTATAGCAGGTGTTTTGATAGGTGAATATATAGTATATAGGATTATGTGTAAAGAAGATGAATCTACAAATTTAACAAAAGTTTTATCTATAATAATATTGGTTGTGCTTTGTCTTTATTTTATTTTGTTTACATTTATAACACCTAAGATTAATTATTTTAGAGATCCTGTTACAGGGGGATTTGGTAGAGATTTGAATTAAATAAATTTTCTTGTTTTTATTTTTAGAGGTAATGTTACCACATAGCAAGAGTTTGTTATATATTTTTTAAAACCAATCTTGAAGCGTGGCGGGCAAGTACTAATAATTACCTTTATACCACGCAGTTTGAGTAGAGGAAGGCTATAGTTTAGTACCATCGGCGATTGGTTTTAAAAAATATATAACAAACTCTTGCTATGCTAGTATGTGCTTTTAAATAAGCTATGAACTGTAACAACAAATAAGAAAAATAGCAGACAAATTTAAAATATATGTTTATTTTTAGATTGATAAATGATAAAATGTATGTGCAAAAGTAAAGAAGGGCTAAAAGTTATTAATGATTAGAAGGAGTAAAAGAAGTAATGAAAGGTTTATTTATTGAATATCCAAAATGTTCAACATGTAGAAATGCAAAAAAATGGTTGAATAATAATGATATAGAATATACAGATAGAAATATAGTAGAAGAAACTCCAACATATGAGGAACTAAAAGAATGGATAGAAAGAAGTAATAAAAATATTAAAAGTTTTTTTAATACAAGTGGTCTTGTATATAAAAGTTTAAATCTAAAAGAAAAGTTACCTATGATAGAAGATGATGAAAAAATAAGACTTCTTTCAAGAAATGGAATGTTAATTAAAAGACCATTATTTATTAGTGATAATGCGATTTTGATAGGGTTTAAACAAGATGAATGGAATAAAGTTTTGGGAAAATTAAAATAAAAAATATATTAATATTTATTAAAAATATTGTACATATTATATTAAGCTATAATTTAGGAGGAAAGAGATGTTAAATATAGGATGTCATTTATCAGCTTCAAAAGGATTTACTAATATGGGAAAAGAAGCATTAAAAATTAATGCGAATACTTTTCAATTTTTTACTCGTAATCCAAGAGGTGGACAAGCAAAAGAAATAAAACAAGATGATGTAGATGGTTTGTTAAAAATAATGAAAGAAAATAATTTTGCAAAAATACTTGCACATGCACCATATACTTTAAATTTATGTTCAGCAGATGAAAAGATTAGAAGGTTTGCAAAAAACACAATGATAGATGATTTGCAGAGAATGGAATATGTACCTGGAAATATGTATAATTTTCATCCGGGAAGTCATGTTGGACAAGGATTTGAGGTAGGAAAAAAATATATTGTAGAAGCTTTAAATGAAATTATTACAAAAGACCAAACTACAACAGTTTTATTAGAGACAATGGCTGGTAAGGGAAGCGAAATAGGAAGAAGTTTTGAAGAAATAAAAAGTATTATAGATGAAATAGAATTGAAAGAAAAAATAGGAGTATGTTTAGATACCTGCCATATAAATGATGCTGGTTATGATATTGTAAATGATTTAGATTTAGTGCTTAAAGAATTTGATAAAGTGATAGGATTAGATAGACTTAAAGCAATTCATATTAATGATAGTATGAATGTGGTTGGAAGTCATAAAGATAGACATCAAAAAATAGGAGAAGGTACTATTGGAATAGATGCTTTTGAAAGGATTATTAATCATCCTAAACTAAGAGAATTGCCATTTTATTTAGAAACACCACATGAGGATATTATGGGATATGCAAAAGAAATAGAAATTTTAAGAAATTTATACAAGGATTAATTTCGTTAATTGTATATAGGATTTTAGATTTTGAAATAAAAATGGATGAATTAATTTTGAATAGTGAAATACCAAAAAAAATTTAAAACAAAGGGGAATATAAATTATAATGAAAGAGATAGAAAGAAAATTTTTAATACAAAGTATAGATAATATTTCTCTTGAATCTTATAATAAGAAAACAATAATACAAGACTATTTATATAGTGATAAAATCACAACAATAAGAAAAAGAAAAATACAAGAAGGTGAAAATACCAAATATTATTATACTATAAAAACAAATAGAAGCGGAAAATATAGTGTCCAAGAGATTGAATCACAAATAGAAGAAGATGTATATAATAAATTAAAGCAAGATGGGAATAGAAATACTATTGTAAAAGATAGATATAATATACCTATAGAAGATGGTTTGATAATAGAGCTAGATGTATTTCATGGGATTTTTGAAGGTATTATTTTTGCAGAAATAGAATTTTCATCAGAGAAAAGAGCAGAAGAATTTAAAGTTCCAGATTGGTTTGATAAAGAATTAACAGGGAAAATTACTAATAATATGATGACTAAGATGAGTAAAGAAGAATTTGATGAAAAGATAGCAGAAATAGAGAATTTTTAAGAAGACTTTTAAGAATATAGGGATTTATTAAAATATTTAATATAGATTGATGAAAGAACACTTTCAAGTTTTATAAATAATATAAAATAGGAGGTGTTTTTATATTGCAAATAAAAGATTATGATAGAAATAAAGCAATTATGTATGCACAAAAATGGGCATATTTGCGAAATCCTAAGTTTTATAATTATGATGGGATTGGGGGAGATTGTACAAATTTTGTTTCACAATGTATTTATGAAGGATGCAAAACAATGAATTATGATACCATAAATGGCTGGTTTTATAATAGTGCAAATGATAAATCTCCTTCATG
Organism: uncultured Clostridium sp.; assembly: GCA_900557195.1. GTDB lineage: Bacteria > Bacillota > Clostridia > TANB77 > CAG-508 > CAG-492. The sequence goes on along the minus strand of USRT01000012.1, from coordinate 32,534 downwards.
GACAGGTGTGGAATTTTTATATAAATTTTTAATTAATAATAAGGGAATTGGTCCATTTGGAAGGAGATGTTCTGTAGAAGAATTAGAGCCAGGAGATATTGTTCAACTTTCTTTTGATGGTATAAAATTTGCACATAGTTTGTTTGTTGTAAATAATGTAGGTGGTAAAGTTTTGATTGCGACACATACTTTTGATTCGTATGGTCGTGATATGAATAGTTATAGTTATGAAAAGATTAGATTTGCGAAGATAGAAGGGGATAGGATTTGGTGAAAAGATAAATGCTTGAATATAAAAGAATAATATGATAATATCTTGTTGCAATTTATTCATAATTATATTAAAACATAGTAATAGTTAGTTGTTTTATTTGGAAATGTTAACTAGAATTATATAAAAATATAATTGTATTATAGAAAATTGTAAGGAGATATATAAGTATGAAAAAAATATCAGTAGTAGTTCCAATGTATTATGAAGAAGAGGTTGTTAATGAATGTTATACTAGACTTAATAATGTATTTAAAGAGTTAAAGACATATGATTATGAATTTATTTTTGTTAATGATGGCAGTAAAGATAGAACTTTAGAATTATTAGAAAAAATAGCTATGGATGATAAAAAAGTTAAAATAATATCTTTTTCGAGAAATTTTGGGCATCAATGTGCAGTTACTGCAGGACTTAAACATGCAACAGGGGATGCTGTAATAATAATTGATGCAGATATGCAAGATCCTCCAGAATTAATTATAGAGATGATTAATTTATGGGAAGATGGAAATGAAGTTATTTATGCAAAAAGAAAAGCAAGAAGAGGAGAATCACGTTTTAAATTATGTACAGCTAAAATGTTTTATAGAGTTTTAGATGGATTGTCTGATGTAAAGATACCACAAGATACAGGAGATTTTAGACTAGCAGATAAAAAGGTTATTGATGTTATAAATGACTTGCCAGAACATAATAAATTTTTAAGAGGCTTGTTTAGTTGGGTAGGATATAGACAAATTCCTATTGAATATGAAAGAAAGGAAAGATTTGCAGGGAAAACTAAGTATCCTTTAAAAAAAATGTTAAAATTAGCTATTGATGGAATAATTAGTTTTTCAAATAAACCATTAAAAATATTAGGAATTATTGGTATTTTTTCTATAATTATTTCATTCGGAATTTTAATATATTCTTTAATATCATATTTATTTAAGCTTAATAATTTAACTGCAGGATGGACATCTTTAATGGTAACAATAACTTTCTTCTCAGGAGTGCAACTTTTATCTATATGGATTATGTCTGAGTATATTTCTAGGATTTATGATGAAAGCAAAGGTAGACCACAATATATTATTGATAAAACTATTAATATAGATAGATAATATAACAAAAAGCAAACATATAAAATGAAGATATGTTTGCTTTTTTTACTCTGAAAACTATAATATTTGTAATAAAATTTAGAAGTTATGTATATTAAAAGGTTTACAAAAAAATCTTTTTATGAAATAATATAAGAAATTTTGTAGGAGGGTAATAAATGAACTGGGAAAGAGAAATTTTACAAAATGCGAAGTGGAATGAAGATATAACCAATAAAGAACAAAAACAGAAAATAGCTTTAAAAATTGCAGAAAAAGTTAATGATGGAGATGTTATTGGTTTTGGGTCTGGTTCTACTTCTTTTGTTGCTATTTGTGCTATTGCAGAAAAAATAAAAAAAGAAAATATAAAAATAACAGCAATACCTACTTCTTATGAAATAAAAATGTTATGTAGCTATTTTGACATACCAACATGTACACTTCAGGAAAAAAAGCCAGATTGGTGCTTTGATGGAGCAGATGAAATAGATAATAACAATTGGATGATAAAAGGCAGAGGTGCAGCTATGTTTAAAGAAAAACTAAACATATTAAATGCATCAAAAGTATATATATTAGCAGATGAAAGTAAATATGTAGATAAATTAGGTACCAAGCGTTTAGTACCAGTAGAATGTTATCCAGAAGCAGTTAACTATGTAAAAGAGCAATTATTAAAACTAGGAGCAACAGATGTGATTTTACGATTAGCTACTAAAAAGGATGGTCCAGTTATAACTGAATGTGGAAATTTTATTTTAGATACTAAATTTGAAAATATTAATGAAGATTTGGAAACTACTATAAAAGCAATAACAGGTGTAATTGAATCTCGGATTGTTTATAGGTTATAACATTATTATTTGTAGATAGAAAATTTAAAAGCTACATATATAATAAATTATTAGTATATATGAAATTATTTTGCTAGAAATAGAGTATCAGTTTTATTAATTAAGGATATTGTGGCTTTATACAATATTAATAATTTAGCATAAAATATAACTCTGAAAATTTATTTAATAGTTTGAATTTTATAAGTTGAAATATAAACAATATAATTAAAGGAGGAAAAATATGTTCATAAAAAATATAATGTTAAGTTTAGAAAAATATAAATTTTTACTACATCAATTAATAAGTAGAGATTTTAAAGTTAAATATAAAAGGTCAGTATTAGGCATAGTGTGGAGTTTATTATATCCAATCTTAACAATGGCAGTAATGGCTATGGTTTTTTCAAATATTTTTAAGTTTAGTACACCTGGAGTTAATTATTTAGTGTATTTATTAACTGGACTAGTAATGTTTAATTACTTTAATGAGGCATCAAATTTGTCAATGAGTTCAGTTGTAGCCAATTTTGGATTAATTAATAAAATATACATACCAAAATACATATTTCCACTTTCAAAATGTTTATTTGTAGGAATTAATTTTCTATTAACACTTATTCCTTTGTATGCAATTATAATTATAACAGGAACACCATTAAATATATACCATTTATTATTGCCTTATGCATTTATATGTTTGTTTATTTTTACATTAGGAATGGGATTAATTTTATCTGCAGTTTCTGTATTTTTAAGAGATATGTTTTATATATATGGAATTGTTATGACTCTATGGATGTATTTAACACCTATAATGTATGATATAAATGCAATATCACAGGAGTTACAGGTTTTCTTTAAATTAAATCCTTTATATCATTATATAAATTTTGCTAGAAGAATTATTTTATATAATGAAGTTCCAACTCCATTTACATTTGCTGTATGTGCTGGAACTGCAATTATAACTTTAATTATAGGAATAGTTGTATTTAAGAAGAACCAAGATAAATTCATATATTACATATAGGAGGAAATATGATAAAGATTAATAATGTTTCAATGCGATTTAATTTAGGAATAGAAAAGAATTTTTCATTAAAACTCTTTTTTATTAATTTGTTTAAAAAGAAAGAAAAAAAAGAAAAAAAAGAATTTTGGGCATTAAAGGATGTTACTTTTGATGTAAAAAAAGGCGAAGTTATTGGGTTTGTAGGGTGCAATGGTGCTGGAAAGTCTACTTTGTTGAAAATAGTAGCTGGTGTAATGAAGCCAACTAAAGGAACTATAGAGAAATATGGGAATGTTTGTCCAATGATTGAACTAGGTGCTGGTTTCGATATGGATTTGACTGCTAGAGAAAATATATATTTAAATGGTGCGATTTTAGGATATACAAAAGAATTTATAAATGAAAAGTTTGAGGAAATTGTAGAGTTTTCTGAATTAAAAGATTTCCTAGATGTACCAGTTAGAAATTTTTCTTCAGGAATGGTTACACGTTTAGCTTTCTCTATAGCTACAATAGTAGATCCAGAAATTCTTATAGTAGATGAGATATTATCTGTAGGGGATATAGCATTTCAACAAAAAAGTGAAAATAAGATGAGGTCAATGATTGAAGGGGGAACTACCGTATTATTTGTTTCTCATTCTTTAAAACAAATTGAGTCATTATGTGATAGGGTGGCATGGTTAGAAAATGGCACTATTAAAAAAATAGGAAATCCTAAAGAAATTTGTAAAGAATATGAAGAGTATATGATGAAATAATATAAAAGGAGAAAATTATGAGAAAAATTAAAAGCTATATTAGTAAAGTTTATAATCACTATAAATATCATGGTTTAAAGGTAACAATTAATGCTATTATATATAAAATAAAAATGAAGTTAAAGTTAAACAAGAACAACCAGTATACTGATGTACTTGAAAAGTATAAAAATTTTAATTTGAATGATGATAAGAGTAATAAAGATATATTATATAAAGAAAAAGAAAAAAATGTATATATTTTTGCTACAGTTCCTTATTTTGATGTTGGTGGTGGACAACGTTCTTCACAACTTTCAAAAATATTTAATAAGATGGGATTTTCTATATACTATATTTATGCATATGAATGTAGTGAATCTAATATACCATTAATATCAATTCCAACAACATATCATAAATTTATTAATAATGTAAATTACGAAGAACTAGAGGATACTGTAAAAGAAGATGATATTTTCATTTTTGAAGGACCAATTAAATTATTTGACAAATACTTGGCATTAGCAAAATTGAAGAATGCTAAAGTAATATATGAAAATATAGATAATTGGGAAACTTCACTAGGATCAATGTTCTTTAATAGAGAAACTTTAATTATGATGCTTAATAATGCTGATATGATAGTCGCTACAGCAAAGAAATTAGTCTCTCAAACAGAAAAATATATACAGGAATATTGTAGTGAATATAAAGAAGTATATTATTTAGCAAATGCAGTAGATGATGAAATATTTGAACCAAGAAAAGTATATGAAAAGCCAGAAGATTTAATAACAAGTAAAAAAACTTTATTATATTATGGATCTCTTTGGGGAGAATGGTTCGATTGGGATATTATTAAAGAAGTTGCAAATAGTAGTAAGGATATTTCAATAAATCTAATAGGAGATTATGCAGGAATTCCACAGATAGTAGAAAATATGCCTAAAAATGTGCATTTTCTTGGAGTAAAAAAACAAATTGAATTACCAGCATATTTAAATTATAGTGATTTTGCATTATTACCATTTAAAGTAGGAAAAATTGGTGATTATGTATCTCCTCTTAAAATATTCGAATATATTTCAATGAATACACCAGTACTAGCTACAGCATTACCAGATATACAAAATTATCCAAATGTTTTTGTTAGTTGTAAGTCAGAGGATTGGATTAAACAAATAAATGATTATAAAAAGGATGATAAAACACAAGAATTAAGAGATGATTTTATATATGAAAACAATTGGTATAATAGATGTTCTAAAATGCTAGATGTATTATTCCCAGAAAAAGCTGAAATAATAGATAAAAGAGCATATGGACAGGTATCAGTAGTTATTTTAAATTATAATAACAAAAAAGTTATTACAAATTGTATTGATACATTATTAAAATTTAATGGAAGATATAATTATCAAATTGTAGTAGTAGATAACATGAGTACAGATGGTTCTTATGAAATTCTTAAAGAAAGATATGGAGATAGTATTACTTTAGTTAGAAATTCAAAAAATGGATGTTCATCTGGTAGAAATTTAGGTGTGAAAAATTCTACAGGTAAATATATATTATTTTTAGATAGTGATGAGTGGATTTTAAATAAATATTGGCTAGATACATATTTAGATGTATTTTTAAATAATTCTGATATTGGAGCTATTGGATGGGGAGCAGGATGGTTTAATAAAAAAGGATTTGCATACAAAGTTGTAGATGCTTATGAACATTTTTATATGCCACCAAATTCAATTGCAAGAAAAGATATAGGATATTTAGCTACATGTGGTTTTATTATGGAAAAAGACTTATTTTATAAGGTAGGAGAATTTGATTTAAACTATGATCCTACATGTTATGAGGATACAGATTTGTCACTAAAGATAAGAAATGCAGGAAAAGAAATCTATTACTCAAAATATTTAGGTGTTGGACATTTGCCACATCAAACTACAAAGAGTGGAACAAGTGAACATGATGAATTGATAAGAAAAAAAGGAGAATATTTTATACAAAAATGGCAAAAAATCAACTCAGATTTAATTTTTAATTATATTAAATAGTATTAATAATGGAGCTGTAACATGAAAGATAAAGTAGCAAAAATTAGAAATGTGCTAAAAAAAGATGGTATATATAATACAATAAAGAAAGTTATTAAATATATTATTGCAAGGTATGGAAGTAAAATTAATATCTTTTCGAATATATATTACAGAATTAATAGAAAAAAATATGAAAATTTAATAGAAAAGATACTGGAAACTGAATGTGAAAGAATTATAATTTGGAAAAGTGATTTTGGTTGGAATGTACCTTTGTTTCAAAGACCACAACATATATCTATGAATCTTGCAAGAAGTAAATGCTTAGTTTTGTATGAAGTAACTACTATGACTGATAAAGTAAAAGATATAAAAAAAGTAGAAGAAAATTTATATCTAGTTAATTTTAATAATAAAGTAATAAAAAATATAATTATGAAAAATTTAACACAATATGACAAAAATAAATATATTCAATTTTATTCAACAGATTATAGGATAACACTAAAAGAACTGAAAGATTATATAAAATATGGATTTAAAATAATATATGAATATATTGATGATTTAAGCCCTAAGATAGTTGGAACAAATGAAATTCCTAAAAACATGTTAGATAAATATAACTATATGCTAGAAGATAAAGAGAATGTATTAGTTGTTACTACTGCAGATAAGCTATTTCAAGATGTAATACAAAAAAGGGGCGATAAGAATCTAGTATTTGCGTGTAATGGAGTAAATTATCAAGATTTTCAAAATATAGATAAAGAATATAAATTTGATGAAGAATTTTTGCAGATTTTAAAATTGAATAAGCCAATTATAGGATATTATGGTGCAATAGCTAGTTGGATGGATTATGAGTTAATAAAATATTTAGCAGAGAATAGAGAAGAATATAATATAGTATTATTTGGAGTGAAATATGATGATTCATTAGATAAATCAAATATATGTAATTATAATAATGTGTATTTTATGGGAAAAAGAGATTATAATTTACTACCTAATTATGCTAGTAAATTTGCTGTTTGTACAATTCCTTTTGAAATAAATGATATTACTAAAGCCACTTCACCAGTAAAATTGTTTGAATATATGGCTATTGGAAAACCTATAGTAACAACTGATATGGATGAATGTAGAAAATATAAATCTGTGTTAATAGCCAAAGATAAATATGAATTTGTGAAATTAATAGATGAAGCAATTGAATATAATAAAGAAAAAGATGGTAAGTATTTTGATATTTTAAAGCAAGAAGCTTTAGATAATACATGGGATAAAAAGGCTCAAAAAATTATTGAATTACTAAAAAATACAGAAGAATATTTGTAAATTGGGAGGAATAACAATTGGAAGAATATATAAAGTATATAAAATGGTTAGGTATGCTAATTTATAAGAAGGAATTAGAATTATTAAATGAAAATGTTAATTTCATATTTGGTGAAAAAAATAGATATGTAAAAGGTAAAGAAGACACTGTATTAATAATTAGTTGTAACAGCTTAAAGGAAACTATATACAAAATATATAAATATATACCTAAACTTAGAAATGATTTTAAAATCCTAGATTTATCAATATTTAAAGGCAATGACAGAGAAAATTTCTCAGATACAATTTTAATTTCAATATATTGTGTAGAAAATAAAAAGTATGAGTCGAATTTAAAGAAATATAATGATATATTTGATAATAATATTAAAGAAGTAGATTATATTTATAAAAAGGCAACAGAAATAATAGGACAAGAAAAACAGAAATTAATTGAGATTAATGATATTCCTCAAAACGATTTAAATATAAGAATAAATGATCTATATAGAAATATGTTGAAAAACTTGATAAAGCTAAATAAACAAGACTTAAAACTGTTGAAAAATAATAAAAAGAAATGTTTGAATAAAAATTATTGTAATGAATTTGAATATGACAAGATATCAGATAGTTTATTTAATGATTTGGTAAAAGTTGAACATATTGATAAGTTTCTAAAATTGGCAGATAAAAGAGTTATTAAAGGCTATTGTATTAAAAATAAGAAATATAGTAGAAACAATGGTATTAGTTATAAAGACTTATCAAAAAGGTCTGTTATTATTCTAGATTATCCACAAAAGACTAATTTGCAAAAATGTATAGAAATAATAAATAATAAGTTAGATAGTGATATAATAATAATTTCTGATAAGAATAATAAAGATAAAAACCTGGTAAATGTTCATTTTGTCAATAGAGTAGAAGAAGTCTATGAGATAGCAAAATGTTTTAGAATATTATATATATCAAATAATACAAAAGAATTTAATTTTAAAAATATATTAAATATACAAATAGATGATATTGAGAATATATCAGAAGAAAGTTTAGTTAATAAAATATTACAAACAGATTATAATTTATCTGCATTTGCAAATTTAGATCATATAAATAGTGTAAAAGTACTTACAGGAACTTTTCTGGATTTTGATGGAACAAATTATTATTCTGGTGGTGCAGAAAGATACCTAATCGATTTACATGAAGTCTGTAAAAGTATAGGAACAAAATTAAGAATATATCAAAAAGCAAATTATAATTTCTTTAGATATTATGAAGATATTGAAGTTGTTGGACTTACAAGCAATGATGAACAATATGATTATAAATATGAACAAGATATGGAGATTTTACGTCAATATTATTATATTGCCAAAAACAAGACTAAATTAAATATATATTCTTCTTTTATGGAATGTCATGGAAAAGCAGTTAAGCCATCTATAGGAATTAGCCATGGAGTAGCTTGGGATAATAGACTAAATAAATATGACAGAAATAATATGAATGATAAGGCCTGGATAATTGATTCTGCAATGTCATGTGATAAATTAGTTTCTGTTGATACTAATACTGCAAATTATTTTCAAACAGTTGACTATAAATTAGGAAACACTACAGAAGTTGTGCCTAATTATGTAGATATAAATGAATTTATACCAGATTCAAATAAAAAAAATAATAATATAACTATTGTGTATCCAAGAAGATTATATGAACCAAGAGGATTATATTTATTATTAGATATAACTGATAGGTTAATGCAAAAGTATAATAATATAGAAATTCATTTTGTAGGAAAGGGATTTAAGCAAGATACTGATAAGATACAAGAAAAAATAGAAAAGTGGGGAAAAGAACGTATTAAAATGTATAGTTGTGCTCCACAAAATATGAAAGATGTTTATAAAAATGCAGATATTTCATTAATTCCAACTTTATATAGTGAAGGAACAAGTTTATCTTGTCTTGAAGCTATGTCTGCAGAAAATGCAGTAATAGCTACTAGAATAGGTGGATTGACAGATTTAATTATAAATAAATACAATGGAATATTAATAGAACCAAATAGTGAAAGTCTTTTTAATGCCATTCAAGAATATATAGATAATCCAGATCTAATGGTTAAATGTAAGAAAAATGCAAGAGAAGTTGCAAAATCATTTAATAAAGATATATGGATAGAAAAATGGAAGAATCTTATAAAAGAAAATGCATTAAAAAAAGATAGTGAAGATAATGTTTCATATAATATAGTGAAAATATATATAAAAGAGGAAAAGTTGGAAAATCTGAAATTGAAACGTATAATATTAGAAAATTTATTGAAAAATAATATAGTATATATAATGACAGATAGAACTATAAAAGATAAGAGTTATGGAAGATTACAATATATATTAGATAGTCAAGAACTCTATAGAGAAGCAGAAATAGTATTAGTAGATAAAGGATATGAAAAGAAAATTAATGAAGATAAATATGAATATATTGATATTTAAAAGGATGTGAAGATTTGAATAAAAAAAATATTTTAATTGCAACACATAATATGATGACTGGCGGATGCGAGACATATATATTAACATTGTGCTGTGAATTAATAAAACAAGGGTTTAATATTTCCGTTGTAGCTAAAGATGGAACTTTAAGAAAAAAGTTTGAAGAGCTAAATGTAAAAGTTCACATTATTGATTTTTTTAAAAGAGAAAATGCTATAGATAATATAGAGATAATAAAAAATATTATAAAATCTGATGAGATAGATGTAGTTCATATTCATCCAACATATCCTATGTTTGAAGTTGTTTTAGCATGTATTTTTCTAAATATACCATATTATTTATTCTTTCATGGGGTAACATTAGAAGGATACTTTGATATTAATAATTCATTTTTAGCATTAGGAAAATGGGGACCAAGTTATATAAAAGAAGTTGCATTTAAATATGCTAAAAATTATGTATATGTAAGTGAAGAAGTAAGAGAGTTTTATGAGAAAAATTATAATTTAGATGTAAAAAAAGGAATTTTATTAAAAAATTCTATTTATTGCAAGCAAAATGAAATTGATTTAGAATATCCATTAAAAAAATTTATAATTATTTCGAGAATCGATACAGATAAAATAGATTCTATAAAAATAGGTATTAATGCATATATAAAATATTATGAAGAGTGTAAACAAAAATATGGTAAAGAAATAGAGGGAATTTCATTAGATATAGTAGGTACAGGAAATGAAATAGATAACTTAGAAATGTACATTGAAAAATTAGATTATAATATAAAGTGTATAGGAGAAACAGATGATTCTGTTGATATAATAAAAAATTATGATGTATTAATGGGAATGGGAAGAACGGTTATAGAAGGAATATCTAATAAAAAGATAGTTTTATTAATATCTTATAATAAATATGTAGGATTAGTTAATAGTTTTGATATAAATAAAATGGATACAGTTTCATTTGCTAATTTTTCTGGTAGAAATATGGAAGCAATTAATATAGATGAAGATATATGTGGAATTATTAATTTAAGTAAAGAAGAGATTAAGCGTATTGTAGATAATAATTATATATATATATTAGAAAATAATAATATAAGCAAAAATATAAAAAATCTACAAGAACACGATAAAATAAGTGAATATTGCTATAGTGATGATGCTATTAAAGTTGCTAATGAATATTACGAATTAGTAAAATATATTATAACATTAGAAAAAGAAAATCTAAGATATACAGATATGATACAAATGAATAATGAGAAGTATAATGAAAATTTAAATTATTTAAAAAGTGAAAATGAAGAAAAAGAGAAAATAATCGAAGAAAATCGATTAATTATAGATAAGTATAAAAACAATTTAAATAATATTTATAATAAAAAGTTATATAAAATATATAGTTTTTTTAGAAGAAAATAATTAATAAGGAATTTATATGGAAAAAGAAAAAATTTTAGGATTTGATGTATGTAATATAGAACAAGAAGAATTAATACAAAATATTTATAATGATTATAAAAATAATAATCAATCGATAATACTTAGTGTAAACCCAGAAATTATACTAAACAATTATAAAAACGACGAATATATTAATTGGGTAAATAGCCAAAAATATCAAATTCCTGATGGTATAGGTATTATATATGCTTCAAAATTTAATGGGGGAAATATAAAAAAAAGAATAACAGGTATTGATTTAATGAATGAAATATGTATGACCTCTGTTAATTATAATTCAAAAATATTTTTGTATGGGGCTAAACCAGAAGTTGCAGAAGATACAAAAAAACAATTAGAGAAAAAATATATAGGAATTAATATTGTAGGTGTATGTGATGGATATATAAGTGAAGAAGAAGCAATAGAAAATATAAAAAAAGTAAATCCAGATATTTTATTTATTGGACTTGGAAGTCCTAAACAAGAGGAATTTATTGTTAATAATAAAAGTAAGTTAAAGAGTGTAAAAATTTTGATGCCAGTAGGAGGAAGCTTTGATGTCATTAGTAATAATTTAAAAAGAGCACCAAAATGGATTATTAAAATAAATTTAGAATGGTTATATAGGCTAATAAAACAGCCTAAAAGAATATTTAGACAAGTAAAATTATTAAAATTTATTTTTTTATGTATTAATAATAAAAGAAAAAGGAGAGAGTAAGCAAATGTCAAAAATTAAAGTAATGACAATTTTTGGAACAAGACCAGAAGCTATAAAAATGGCTCCATTAGTTAAAGAATTAAAATCAAGAGAAGAGATTGAATGTATTGTTTGTGTTACTGCACAACATAGACAAATGTTAGATCAAGTTTTAAATACTTTTAAAATAACACCAGACTATGATTTAGACATTATGAAACAAGGACAAACATTAAGTGATATTACAGGAAGAGCATTAAAAGGACTAGAACAAGTAATATTAGAAGTTAAACCAGATATCGTTTTAGTTCATGGTGATACAACTACTACTTTTGCAGGAGCACTAGCTGCATATTATTGTCAAGTAGATGTTGGACATGTTGAAGCAGGATTGAGAACTTGGAATAAATATTCTCCATTTCCAGAAGAAATGAATAGACAAATGGTAGGAGTGATTGCTGATATGCATTTTGCTCCAACAGAAAATAGTAAAAAAAGTTTATTAAATGAAGGAAAAAAAGAAGAAAATATTTTTGTTACAGGTAATACAGCTATAGATGCACTTTCAACAACTGTAGATTCTAATTATACAAATGATATTTTTGATTGGATAGGACAAGATAGAATGATACTAATTACAGCTCATAGAAGAGAAAATCTTGGTGAGCCAATGAGAGGTATGTTTAAAGCAATCAAACGTATAGTTGATGAATTCCCTGATGTAAAAGCAGTATATCCAGTCCACTTAAATCCTAAAGTAAGAGAAGTTGCAAATGATGTATTAGGTAGTGATGATAGAATAAAATTAATAGATCCATTAGAAGTAATAGATTTTCATAATTTTTTAGCAAAATCATATATGATATTAACAGATAGTGGAGGAATTCAGGAAGAAGCACCATCACTAGGAAAACCAGTACTTGTTTTGAGAGATACAACTGAAAGACCAGAAGGTATAGATGCAGGTACTTTGAAGCTTGCTGGAACAGATGAAGAAACTATATACCAATTAACTAAAGAGTTATTACAAAGTGAAGAAGAATATAATAAAATGAGTAAAGCATCAAATCCATATGGAGATGGAAAGGCAAGTAAAAGAATAGCAGATGCAATAATAAATAGATACAAAATAAAATAGAAGCGGGGTGAAAAACTATGTGGGGAGATATAGCAATAGCATTTCTTTTAGCATTTATTACAGCTTTTGTAATTACACCGTATACAATAAGATTAGCTAAAAAAGTAGGAGCAATAGATATGCCAGAAAAAAGAAGAATTAATGATACTCCAATACCAAGACTTGGGGGGCTTGCGGTAATAGCTGGATTTTTAGTTTCTTCTGTATATTTAGTAATAGCAATGAATATAGAAAAAAAGATAATTCTGCAAGGTCAAGAGCAGTATTATTTAAAATTAATAGGTTTTCTTTTAGGAATTGTAGTGCTAGGAATCTTTTGCTATATAGATGATATAAAAGGATTACCAGCTATTGTAAAATTAATAGGGCAAATAATTGCAGCATTTATTGTTGTTTCATTTGGAATTAAAATTGATGAAACAAATATTGAATTTATAGATAAGATATTAGAATCTAATGAAATATTTGTATACATATTAACAATCGGGTGGATTGTCGGAATTACCAATGCTATTAATTTAATAGATGGTCTAGATGGATTGTCTTCAGGTATAACATTAATTTCATGTTTGTCTTTAATAATAATATTTTCTCTGAATAATTCACCTATTATTGCTATTGTATTAACTACAGCATTAGCTGGTGCAATTGTTGGATTTTTGCCATATAATTTTAATCCTGCAAAGACTTTTATAGGAGATACTGGAGCACAATTTCTTGGTTTTAGTTTAGCAATTATTTCAATATTAGGAATTGCTAAAACATATACTGCTATAGTAATAGTAGCACCTTTAATAATACTAGCTGTACCTATATGTGATACATTATTTGCTATTATTAGAAGAATTATAAAAGGAAAATCACTAAAAGCAATATTTTCTCCAGACACAGGTCACTTACATCACAAATTAATGAACAAAGGGTATACACAAAAGCAAGCTGTACTTTTATTATATGGTATTAGTGCAACATTAGGAATGTTTGCGATAATTCTATTAGAAAGTGGAATATGGAAAGCAATTTCATTTGCATTAATGGTTATTGCTATTTGTGCAATAGGATATAAAGATATTATTAAAGTAATAGAACCAAAAAAATAGGAGGAATTTAAATTGTTAAAATATATATTATTAATATTATGTAATATTATGGCAATATTATCTACAATTGAATATGTAAGAAAGTTCAAGTTTGAAGATAAAAATGAAAATATTATATCTGGTGTTGTAATTTATTTTTTCAGAATAATTTTATTTGAACTTATTTTGGGATATGTAGTTAAATGTTTAAATTGTTATAGCATAACATTATGCTTTGGATTAGAACTTATTATATTGTATATATTAAGTATTATAAAAAAAGATTCTATGATAAAATATATGTTTAAAATTGCTAGAGAATATAGGAATAAAAAAATTGTATTAAAATTAAACTTTAATACAATAATTACAGTGATATTTATAATAGTATTCTGTATTATAAGTTTTATTGCTCTAACAATGTATGAATATAGTTATGATGGAAATTATTATCATTTATCACACATAATAGATTATATACAGGAAGGACGAATATATCAAACAAATAATTCTTTATGGAACAATGTATATCCACAGAATATAGAATTATTGAATATGTTTTATATGATGTTTACATACTCTATTAAGCTTGTAAGAATTCCACAAATTGTATTTAGTTTATTAGGTATTCTTAGTGTATATATGTTAATGAAAGAGTTATCATTTAGTTCAAAAGTTTCATATAGATGTGGAATATTGTATTTTTTAGTTCCTTTTGTACTTACACAAATACCAACAACATATATTGATGCAATTGGATGTACAATTTTCATTTTATTATTATATTTAATAGTAAAGATATTTAAAACCAATAATACAAAATATGAAATATTGTATTTTATGCTATTGAGCATATTTATGGGAATAAAAGGAACTTATGTTATTTATGCAGTTGTAATGTCTATTATATATATAATATATAAAATCTGGGCATTAATTAAGAAAAAAGAAAAGATAAGGTTTTTCTTTTCTAAAGAAGTTATATTTTTAGGTATTGTATTAATAGTAGGATGCTCATGGATGATTCAAAATATTATACTATTTAAAAATCCAATACATCCATTTAAGTTTTTATGGATTGATGGAATGGAAGCAAATATAGATATAGGTGAGGAAAATGAGCCATATTGTTTAAAAGGAAAAAATGATATTGAAAAAATATTAATATCATGGATTGGATTAAATTCTAGTTATTTAACATTTGATAATGGAATGCAATTAGGTAACCTTTATAAAGATTACGATTCTAGAATAGGCGGACTACGGAGTACAATGGATGTATTTTCTAATTCCTAGTATAATAATTGCAATTATATTATGCTTATTTAGAAAATATAAAATAAATAGAATACAGTTATTAGTTATTTTTATTACAATTTTATGTTTTATGCTTACACCAGCAAATTGGTGGGGAAGATATGTAGGATATATAATGATTATTGGATATATGGGTTATGGAATTATGGATACAGTATTAAACAAAAAAGCTATATACCGTTATATTGTTAATATAATATTATTTTGTATTATACTGATGTCAATTGCTTTTTCAAGTAAAGAGATAATAAAAAGAGTTCTATATACAACACCATATTCTACTCAATTTTCAAATGAATTTAAAAATTATATCGAAGTTGGAAATAAAAATATTGTAGTTTTAGAAGAATCGTATTATAAGAGTACAATATCATATGTATTTTTAAAAGGATCTTTTTTACAAAACCATGTAGATACTTATTATATTGAAAATATGTATCCAAACCCTCAAGTAGATAATCATGGAATAGGAAATTATGAAAATTTTGAAAGAATTATTGAAAATAATAAAGATATTGATGCAATTATTGTATTAGATGCAAATTTAAATCGAAAAAACTATCAATATGTAGAGAAATTTTATGAAGATAATAAACTTGAGTATAATAAAAAGGAATATGGAGATGGTATTATTGTTTATGAGAAATCTGAAAGATAAATTAATTAAACTAAAAGATAAAATAATAGATAAAAAAGAAATTATAGTTATAATTGCAATAGTAATAATATCACTGTTTCCTTTATACTATCCTGGCTTTATTTATACACATGATGGAATAATACATTTATTTAGAACACAAGGAGCATATCAGAATTTAACCAATTTAGATATATTTAATAGAATTTATTATAATATGATAAATGGACAAGGTTATGGTTGGGGGATTTTCTATCCTCCACTATCTGCTATAATTCCAGCTATATTTATGTGCGTTGGTTTTTCATTATTTACAGCAGAAAAATTATTTATAATTGTGGCTAGTATTTTTGCAGGAATATTTGCTTACAAATTATTTATGGAATTATATAAAAATAAGTTCTGTGCAATGTTAGTTGCAATTATTTATGTATTATCACCATACAAATTAACACAAGCTCTAATTAGAGGAGCTATGGGAGAAATATTAGTATTTACATTTATTCCATTAATATTTTTAGGTTTAATAAAAATTTTAAAAGGTGAAGGAAAATATAAATATTATTTTATATTGGGTATGACTGGAATCATTTATTCACATGTTATATCTATCATATATACAACTATATTTGGAGCATTATTCCTATTATTAAATTATAAAAAATTATTCAAGAAAAAAGTTATAATAGATTTAATTATAAGTTCAGTTATAATTATAATATTAGCTCTGCCAGTGTTAATTCCAATGTTACAACATCAAATGAGTAATAACTATATAATTAGTAGTATACAAACAGATGTTAAAGATAGAGTTGTTCATCCAGGACAATTAATAGCAAGTAGTTTTGAAGGAAAAGAAGTTGAAAACACAAGTTATTATTCAAATGATAAAGAAATGAATTATATGATAGGTCTTCCATTTATAGTAATATTACTATTATTACCATTTATGTATAAGAAAATAAAAGAAGAAGATGGAATAGGAAATATTATTATTTTTGCAATATTATTATGTATAAGTATATTTATGATGATATTTCCAGGAATATGGAATAAAGTAAGTGTTTTAGATACAATTCAGTATCCATGGAGAATTTTACTATATTCTGTATTATTTATATCAATTATAACTGGATATATTATAAAGCAATTATTGAAAAAGGAAAATGTATATACTATATTTATATTAATTGTTTCATATTGTTTATTGTTTAGTTTTATGATTGGATCTAATGTTAGATTTGCTAAAACTTTATCAAGTGATTTTAATTTTGCAAATCAAGAATTAACTGATACAGATGATTATGGAAGTTTAAGTTTTTCTATTGGATTTGCTCATGAATATTTACCCAATAATATGAATACAGAATATATAATAGAAAAAGGAAAGAATATTGATATACTAACTGGAGATGCTGAAGTAATAAGTAATTCAAGAGAAAATAATAAATTAAATATAAAATTGAAAAATAAAGAAGAAAATACAAAAATAGAATTACCATTAATATATTATGAAGGATATAGTATTATATTAAAAGATACATCAGGTGAGGAAAAAAATATTGATTATCAAATGAGTGAAAAAGGATTTATTGTTATAAATATAGATAAAGTTTCTGAATATGAAATTTTGATTAACTATACAGGAACTACAATATATAAAATTTGTGATATAATAGCAATAATTACTTTAGTTATTTATATTGTATATATAGTAAAAAGAAAAAATAAGGAGTAATAAATATGAAAGATTTAATTACAATAGTTGTACCTTGCTATAATGAAGAAAAAGCATTACCATACTATTATAATAAAATGAAAGAAATTATGCAGAAAATGGAAAATGTTAATTTCGAAATAATATTAGTTAATGATGGGAGCACAGATGGAACCGTATCAGAGATGAAGAAACTTGCTCAAAAAGATGATAGAATAAAATATATAGTATTATCTAAAAATTTTGGAAAAGAAGCTGCAATGTATGCAGGATTTGAGCACTCAAAAGGTGATTATATTGGGGTTATGGATGTAGACTTGCAAGATCCACCAGATTTATTAGAAGATATGTATGATGAACTAAAAAAAGGAGAATATGATTGTGTTGCAACAAGAAGAACAACAAGAAAAGGTGAACCACCAATAAGAAGTTTTTTTGCAAAAATGTTTTATAGATTAATTAATAAAATTTCTAAAACAGAGATGGTAGATGGAGCAAGAGACTATAGATTAATGACAAGACAAATGTTAAATGCTATAGTAAATATGAAGGAATATAACAGATATTCAAAAGGTCTATTTAGTTTTGTTGGATTTAATACTAAATGGCTAGAATATCAAAATGTTGAAAGAGTGGCAGGAGAAACACATTGGTCATTTTGGAAATTATTTAAATATGCATTAGAAGGTATTACAGCTTTTTCAACAGTACCATTAGTAATATCATCAATAATTGGAATTGTATTCTTTTTTATATCAATCATAGCAATTATATATATAATTATTAATACATTATTATATGGAAACCAAACTAGTGGATGGCCTTCTATGATTTGTATAATATTTATGGTTACAGGAATCCAACTATTTTGTATAGGAATAATTGGGCAATATTTATCAAAGATTTATTTAGAAGTGAAAAATAGACCAATTTATATTATTAAAGACACAAATATAGAATAGAAATATGGTGAAAAATAAAATAGGGGAGTATATGTATGGAAAAAATAAAGGATATAATTATAGAAAATAAAACTAAAATATTATTTACAGCGATATTAATAATAGCCATATTTGTAAGAATATATAAAGTACAAGAAATTCCTCATGGATTAAATGTGGACGAAGCTGGAATGGCATATGATGCATATTGCTTAGCAAACTATGGAACAGATAGATATTTAAATCACTTACCAGTATATTTAATAAACTTTGGTGGAGGGCAAAGTGCATTATATGCATATATTACAAGTATATTAATAAAAATTATGGGATTTAGTATTTTTACAATAAGATTACCTGCAATTGTCTTAGGAATACTTGCAATTATAGCATGTTATTTTATGACAAAAGATAAATTAGGAGAAAGGTTTGCTTTAGCATTTATGGCACTAATTGCAATATGTCCATGGCATATTATGTCATCAAGATGGGGATTAGATTGCAATTTATTGGCACCGATGTCAATAATATCAATATTCTTATTATCAAAAGCAAAAAATACAATTGGATATATTATTGCAGGAATTAGTTTTGGATTAACTCTATATACATATGCCTTATCATATATAATATTGCCAATATTTCTAGCACTTTCTATAATATATATGTTATATACAAAAAAAATAAAATTCAAAAATGTTGTGATAATGGGAGTTCCGATTTTTATATTTGCAATTCCATTAATGCTAATGTTATTAGTTAATAATGGTATTATTGAACAGATAGACAGTTTTATTACAATTCCAAAATTATTTTCTTATAGAGGAACTGAAATAAAACTTTCATTAATAAGAAATAATATAAGTTTTTTTAAGACAATGTTTACAAACGACACTTTAGTATATAATGCATTACCAGAGTATGGAACAATTTATTTATTTGCAATATTTTTAAGTATATTTGGCTTTTTTGTAGAAATAAATAATTTAGTACGCAATATAAAAAACAAAAAATTCGAAATTAATTCAATAATATTGTTTTTATTTATAGCGGGAATAACATGTATGTTAATTATAGATGATCCCAATATTAGTAAAGCAAATGTAGTTTTTATTCCTTTATTATTTTTTGTAACTACAACAATACAACATATATATAGAAATTATAAAACATTCTTTTATATAATTATTATTTTATATGTAATTAATTTTATAAGCTTTTCAAATTTTTATTTTAAAAAGTATGAAATTAAATATGAATATCAACCTTGTTTTGAAAGAGATTTAACAGATGCTCTAAATTATGTAGAAGATAAATTTGAAAAAAATAATATATGTATATATACATCATCACCAGAACCATATATATATACATTAGTAAAAAATAGAATTTCACCATATGAATTTAATGAAACTTTACATGAAGGACATAAAAATGACTTTTCTTATGGAAGATATTATTTTGGAAGATATTATTATGAAAATGAAGAATTACAAGATAATGCCATATATCTTGTAAGAGATAATGATAATTTAGTTGAAAATTTAAAAAACAATGGTTTTAAAATAGAACAGATTAAAAAATATATAATAGCATATAAATAAAATAGAATTGAGAAAAATAGGTGATTAAATATGAACGAAGAGAGAATAATTAGTCCCGAACTAGAAGACAATAAAGAAGAAAGACTAGAAACTTCATTAAGACCACAAACACTTAATGATTATATAGGTCAATCTAAAGTAAAAGAAAATATGAAAATATATATTGAGGCTGCAAAAAAAAGAGGTGAGCCTCTTGATCATGTTTTATTATATGGACCTCCTGGTCTTGGAAAAACAACACTCGCAGGTATTATTTCTAATGAAATGAATTCAAATATAAAAATAACATCAGGACCAGCAATAGAAAAAGCAGGAGATTTAGCAGCACTTCTTACAAACTTATCAGAATTTGATGTACTCTTTATAGATGAAATACATAGGTTAAATAAAAATGTAGAAGAAATATTATACCCTGCGTTAGAAGATTATACATTAGATATAATTATAGGAAAAGGACCAACTGCAAGGTCAATTAGGTTAGACTTACCTAAATTCACATTAATTGGAGCAACAACTAAAGCAGGTTCCTTATCTACACCTCTTAGAGATAGATTTGGAATAGTACATAGACTAGAGATGTATACAATAGAAGATTTAGCAACAATAATAAAACGTTCGGCAAATATATTAGAAGTATGTATCGATGACGAGTCAGCAAAAGAGATTGCAAGACGTTCTAGAGGAACCCCAAGGATAGCAAATAGATTACTAAAAAGAGTAAGAGATTATGCAGCAGTTTTAGGCGATGGAAATGTAACATTAAAATTAACAAAAGTAGCATTAAATCAATTAGAAATAGATGAAATGGGATTAGATGATATTGATAGAAAATTATTAGAAACAATGATAATAAAATATCAAGGAAAACCAGTTGGAATAGATACTTTAGCTACAACTATAGGAGAAGAAGTATCCACAATAGAAGATGTATATGAGCCATATTTGATTCAGATTGGATACATATCTAGAACTGTAAGAGGAAGAATACCACTTCCAGAAGCATATAAGCATTTAGGTATAGATTTTTTAGTAAATTAAAAAAATTGGCGCTTTTTTTTAGAGAGCGTCATTTTTGTGGTTATAATTAGAGATTTAACTCGTTGTAAGTTTAGCTAAAGTTTTTAAACAATTGGCATGTAAACTATCATACAGTTGTGAGAGTTCAGTTGGAGTTAAAGCTAAATAGTTGTTGCAGAACATTAGAATTCAAGGTGTCCAGAAGGGGTTCCCGGTAATTAAGAGTCTTAGTAACAGAAACCAAGTTTTCTCCAAATATATGGTAATAAGATTTCTCAGCAGCAGTATTTTTCTCCTTAAACGAATGTTCAAGCCATTCACGATGTTTGACTAGTTCAGGGCAGTTTATAAAGAAACGCTGATCAGGTGTTGTAATACCAATACTCCAATAAATACTTAGTTAAACATATGGACAGATTTTATGGACAGATGTATAATTTATATATAAGCAATGTTATAAATATCAAAGAAAAAAGATATATACAAATGGTATTTTGAAATAAAAATAGAAAGAAGGACAAAAATGAATAAATCAAAGAAAATATTAATTAGTGTACTTGGTGTAGTTAGTATAATACTAATATTACTAATAGTATTTAGCATATGTAACTTGAATCAAGAAGTATCAACAACTTTTACAGATGTAGAAGTAGAGGAAAATGTAGAAGAACCAATAAGTGAGTATATAGTTACAGAATGTATAGAAGATTTAGAAAATGAAGAAAATGAAAAAGAACACAATATAGAAGTGCAAAACACTGTAGAAAATACAATGAAATCTGTACAAACTAGCAATACTACAAATAATCAAACACCTTACTACATAAAAATAAATTATGGAGCACAAGTAGTAACTATTTATGGAAAAGATGAACAAGGAAATTATACCATTCCTATAAAAGCTATGGTATGCTCTACAGGAACATATACACCAAAATCAGGAGTGTATTCAATCCCAGCGAGATGGAAATGGTTAGGACTTCAAGGAAATGTATATGGTCAGTATTGTACACAAATAAATGGAAATATCTTATTTCACTCAGTACCATACTTAAGAAAAGGTGATACTGCAAGTTTAGAATATTGGGAATATGACAAATTAGGAACATATGCTTCAGCTGGTTGTATTCGTTTAACTGTAAAAGATGCTAAATGGATTTACGATAACTGTGCAAAAGGAACAAAAGTGGAATTTTATAGTAGTTCAGATGCAGGACCACTTGGAAAGCCATCTGCCAAAAAAATATCTTCTTATCCAGATAACTTAAGAAACTGGGATCCAACTGATCCAAGTATAGATAACCCATGGTTAAATTATAATGAACAGATAACACAAAAGCCTACTAACAATCAAACAACAAATACATCGACTAACACAACAACAGATACATCGACTAACACAATAACAGATATAGTGAATGATACAACAACAAATACATTGACTAATACAACAACAGATGTGATGACTAATACAATAACAAATACATCGACTAATACAACAACAAATATAGTGGCTAATACAATAATAAATGCAACTAAAAATACAACGACCAATACAATGACCAATACAACTATAAACTAAAACTATGGCCATGGCATTTGTGCCTAGCGAAGCAACGAAATGGAGGATTACATGGATAATATAGCAGTATTAATACCTTGTTATAATGAAGAATTAACAATAGGAAAAGTAATAAAAGATTTTAAAAAAGAACTGCCAGATGCTAAAATTTATGTTTATAACAATAATTCAAAAGATAGAACTTGCAAGATAGCAAAAGAAAATGGTGCAATTGTAAAAAATGAATATAATCAAGGCAAGGGTAATGTTGTAAGGAGAATGTTTAGGGAAATTGATGCAGATATTTACATTATAGTAGATGGTGATGATACATATCCTGCAGAAAAAGTACACGAACTAATAGAACCAATAAAAAATGGAACTGCAGATATGTGTTGTGGTGATAGAATATCAAATGGTTCATATAAAAAGCAAAATAAAAGAAATTTTCATAAGATTGGAAATAGTGTAGTAAAAGATACAATAAATATAATGTTTAATACAAATTTAAAAGATATAATGACAGGATATAGATGTTTTAATAAAATGTTTGTTAAAAATATGCCTGTTATGAGTAAAAATTTCGAAATAGAAACAGAAATGACATTATATGCATTAGATAGAAGAATGATTATAAAAGAAATACCTATAGATTATAAAGATAGACCAAATGGAAGTAAATCTAAATTAAGTACTATCAAAGATGGAATAAAAGTATTAAATACAATAGTAAAAATGTATAAAGATTATAAACCATTTAAATTTTTTGCTACAATCGCAATAGGTTTATTTATCTTAGGGTTAATAATAGGTATTCCAGTTATAGTAGAATTTATAAAAACAGATTATATTACTAAATTACCATCAGCTGTACTTGCAACAGGATTTGTAATATTATCAGTTATAGTAGCACAATGCGGAGTGATATTAGATACAGTAGTTAAACATCAGAAGCAAAGAGATGAACTTAATTTAATAAATTATTACAAAAACGAAAATAAAAATTATGAGGAGTGAATTTTATGAAATTATTAATGCATACATGTTGTGCACCATGTAGTGTATATTGCATAGAACACTTAAGAAAAGAAGGAATAGAGCCAACTCTATATTGGTATAATCCTAATATTCATCCATATATAGAATATAAAACAAGAAGAGATACATTAAAAGAATATAGTGAAAGTATAAATGTAAAAGCCATATTTGAAGAAGAATATGGCTTAGATACATTTTGCAAAAATGTAATTAATGATTTAGGTAATAGATGCAAAAATTATTGCTATAAAGTAAGATTAGAACAAACTGCAAAATATGCAAAAGAAAACGGATATGATGCAATAACAACTACTCTTTTTGTAAGTCCATATCAAAAACATGAAGTACTTAGACAAATGATGCAAGAGATTGCAGATAAATATGATTTGGAATTTGTATATAGAGACTTTAGAATAGGATTCAGAGAAGGACAAGCAAAAGCAAGAGAGCTTGGGTTGTATATGCAAAAATATTGTGGATGTATTTTTTCGGAGGAAAGTAGATATAATTGCCACAATCAAGTAAAACCAGAATTACCAGAGGGTTACGAGCTTCCTAGTAGAACGAATATACAAGTAAAAAGGATAGAAAATAAAGAAGACTACATAGACCTATTATTAGAAGCAGATCCTTCAAAAGATATGATTTCCAAGTATTTGAACGATTCTGATGTCTATGGATTAAAAATTGGTGAAGAAATAGTTTCTTTAGCAGTAATTTTGCCTATTTCTAAAAATACATTAGAATTGAAAAATTTAGTTACCAAAAAAGAATATAGAAATAAAGGATATAGCAAAAAGCTATTAAAGTCATTATGTGGTAATTATAAACAGAAATATAGTAAGATGTTAGTAGGAACAACAGAAAACAATATTCCATTCTATGTTAAGCAAGGTTTTGATAAATATGAGAAAACAATAAGGAATTTCTTTATAGATAATTATAAAGAAGAAATATGTGATGGAGATTTACATTGTACAGATATGTATTATTATTCAAAAGATTTAAAGAAGATAAAGAAAGATAACTAGTAAGTTGAAAGGAGAAAATTTAAGATGAAAACGATAGATGGAAAGAAAGTTATATGGGAAACAGACAATTTTATAGTAGTTGCAGCAAATCACCCTTTTATTTCAAGAGAAGAAGGCGGACATATGATGATAAGAGCAAATGGTGATAAATATAGATATGATTCACGTTTAGATTTTTCTCCAAATGAAGTTTTAGAACAACAAAGATTGTGTCAAATGATTTGTGAAGCATATAAAATTGCAATGGAAAAAAGAAATATTAAAATTGTGAGAATTAATTTTTTTGAAGCGGGTAATTGGGCTTGGAAGAAAGAGGAAAATGGTAATTTCTCAAAGCCATACTATCATGAACATATTTTTGGAAGAACAATTAATGCTAAAAAACAGAAATTTCCAGATGCACCATATTTACCAGATAGAAAAAGTGGATTTTATGATGGATTTGAACCACTTAATGATGATGATATAGAATATATTATAAAAGAAATGAAGAGACTTGAAAATAGTAAAAAATACATTAATAGTATTTGGAAGTGCACCAATATTTAATTGACATAGCTTATAATTTGCATAATATAAAAAGAAGAAAATTATGATAAATAAGGAGGAAAATATTTGGATAAGAACAAGTAAAGTGTACAAAAACACTTTACATAAACAAAAAACAATGGTATAATATAACGTATTGAAATATTAAATTTAAAAGGATGGTATGATATGAAAGCAAGAATCCCAAAAGATAATATAAAAACTCCTGCAATAGTTGAAACAGATAAACCATGTAAGAAAAAAGGATTTAGTAAACAACCAACAATAAAGGAATTAACAGAAGCTATAAAACCAAATATTGAAAGCGATTTTAAATATATGATTGAACAAAGTGAAGATGAACAAGCAATTATAAGTACATTAAATTCTATGTTAGGAAAGCAATATATTAGTAAGTTTAAACCAAATACACCGTTAATGAAACAATGTGTAAAATTATGTGTTTACAGTTTTATAAGAGAAAGGATAAAGAGTAAAGTACAAAGGGATATAAAGAATGTACTAGAAAATGGAAATCATTCAGAAATAGAGGTATTAGATAGAATTCAATCACCTGAATATCTAGAAGGGCTAAAGCCAATGGCATCTGATGAATTGTTTAAATTAATTAAAGAAACAGTAGATAATTTTGCTCGGAAGAAGAAGAGAAGAAATTGAAAATGGATTTTTAAAAAATGTTAGTGAATATACAGATGGTTTTAGATTTTTAGCAGAAGATAGGCTAATTTATAGTGCTGAAACAGGTAAAAGAAGAATAAGAAAATTTGATGATTTAGAACAATATAAAAGATTTGCAGAACTACAAGAAATGATAAGATTAAAAATGCAATTATTAAAAAAGAATGAAATGGGAGCAATACAAGAAGTATTAAGTGATCCAGAGAGCAAAATCGATGATACTTCTAGAACAATATTAAGAACAAGAGAAAAAGTTTTAATTGAAAAAGGAATAACTTCAGAATATGAAATTTAATATAAATAAAAAAATTACTAGGTATCATAATATCTAGTAATTTTTTTTATATCATACCTTTGTACTGGATTATTGCATAAGAATATCAAATAGTAGAAACAAATCTAAGTAAAGGCTATTTATTAGTTGACCCATAAGTTACAAATATGATAGAATCTAAAACAAATATTATCATATCGTAATAAAAAGAGGTACTATGAAAGAAGCCAAATCATATATAATTACATTTATAATAACAACTATAATATTAATAATTACTCTTACAATATCATGTATGATTCCAAGTTCACAAATAAAAAACAACGTTATAGAATCAAGCAAAATTTTAAAAAGCGAAACTTGGAGAAGACATATAGGAAATATGTATGCAGATAATTTAACAGAAGAATTGATGGTTAATATTGCATATTCAATAGATAGTAATGAGCCATTTTATTCAAGTATAGTGGCAAGAAGAAATTATTTGCCAGGAATAACTACAAATGTATATCCAGACTCTTTACAAGATATAGAATTAGCAACAAATTATGATGCAGAATATGGAACATCAGATTTGGAAGAAATGCTAAAAGAAAAAGATATAGATTCATATGAATATACAAGATATTGGCATGGATATTTAATTATATTAAGACCATTATTACTTATTTTTAATATAGAAGGTATACGATATCTATTTAGTTTTATTATAATAGTAAGTACAATAATTATGCTAATTTTACTATATAAAAAATTTAATATTAAAGTTATGCTCATATATCTAATTTCTCTTTTAGGAATTGATATTAGTATAATGGGAATAAGTCTACAAGGTTCATTTTGCTTTATTATAGCAATCATATTTAATATTATTTTACTAATGCAAAAGGAAATAAATATAAACAAAACCATGAATATGTTTATGGTAGTACGGAATTATAACATGTTATTTTGATTTTTTAACCACTCCAATAATAACTTTATTTATGGGAGTTTCAACTATTCTTTTGATGTTAGATAAAAAAGATTTTAAAGAAAAAATGAAAATTCTAATAAAAACATGTTTTTTCTGGGGAATAGGATATTTCTTAATGTGGATGTTGAAATGGACTATAACAGATTTGATATACCAAAAAGAAACATGGCAAACAGCAATATATCAAACTATATTTAGGATAAACTCTGTTCAATATAGTGGAGCAAGTATTTCTCATTTAGATACTATTAGATATAATTTACAATGGTTATTATGTACAAATATAAACTACTTAGGAATAGGACGGAATTCCAGGCTTAGTATTGCCAGTTATAATTATTGTGTGTAAGTTAATTTCAGATAAGAAAATAATAGTTACTAAAGAAAATATAATAAATGCAATTCCATTTTTAATTATTGCAATCAGTCCAATTATATGGCTATTATTAATGAATAATCATTCATATTATCATAACTATTTTACATATAGAAATTTATTAATATTTTTATTAGGTATAAATTTATTTATTGTAAAATGTATGCAAATACAAGTTACAAAAAAGAAAGGTACATAAATGAATTTTCATAAAAGAGACAAAAAGGTATTATCAAAAATAGTATTAATAATAATTTCACTATTACTATATAATACATCAATTTTATTAATTAAAGAATTAACAGATCTAGATGAATTATGGAATTTTAATTTTGCAAATAATATGGCAAATGGATTAATTCCATATAAAGATTTTAATATGATTCAGATGCCATTACTTCCAATGTTAGTCTCTATATTTTTAAAAATATTCAGACAAGAAGTAATGGTAATGAGATTTTTAGCTGTTTTACTAATAACATATATAGAAATTACTGTGTTTTTTATATTAGATAAATTAAAAGTAAAAGATTATATAAAATATTTAATTTTAATATTTATATGTTTTATTATTACACCATATATAGCTATAGATTATAATTATTTGATACTAGCAATATTATTAACAATAATTTATATAGAGATAAAAAGCTATTTAAGAAACGAAAAAATATTAGTATACAATTTTAAAATAGATTTTATAATAGGAATACTGGCAGGTTTATGTTTTACTTCTAAACAAAGTACAGGAATGTGTATTATTTTAGTAGCAGTTTTGTATAAATGTTTAGAAATAAGAAGTAAAAAAGATTTAATAGAATTTATAAAAATAGTATTTACAAGAGTAATAGGATCATTAATTCCAATAGTTATTATTTTAATATATTTAATAATTAATGGAGCAATTTACGATTTTATAAGTTATTGCATATTAGGAATAAAAACTTTTTCGAATTATATACCATATATAAATTTAATAAAAAATTCAGGATTTTTTATTAAAATTTTAGCTGTTTTAATTCCAATAATAGTTATATTAAATTTGGGGTTATATGTAAAAAAGAAGAATAAAATATTATTTATTTTGTCAGTTTATACAATAGCAAGTATGATAGTTATATATCCAATTGCAGATAATGTTCATTTTCTAATTGGAATTTTTCCAGGATTTATTAGCTTAGCATATTTTGCAAATATATGTATAAATAAAATATTAAGTAATGAAAATATAAAAGAATTTTTGGGAGATTTTTTTAAAATAGCAATATTATTAATTAGTATTGTTTGTCTAATATACTCAATAAATATATATGTAAAATCAAATAAAAATTATGAACTTAAACATTTTAAATTTACTATTATGAATGAAAATTATATTAAATCAATAAAGAATATTGGAGAGTATATAAACTCATCACAGAAAAAAGTATATATTTTAGATGCAACTGCATCAGTTTATATGATTCCAATAGACAGATACAATAAAGATTATGATATGTTCTTAAAAGGGAATCTTGGAAAAGATGGAGAAGAAGGACAAATAGAAAAACTAAAAAATGAAGAAAATGCTATAATCTTAATAATGAATAGTAAATATAAAAGAAATTGGCAAAATCCCGAAAAGGTGAGAAACTATATTATAAATAATAAAGAAAAAACAGGAGAGATTGGTAACTTTGAAATTTATGAATAAATTAAAACAAAATAAATCTTTAATTTTAATAATATTATTAATTTTATTTGGAGCTATTATAAGGGTTGTATTAATTGATAAAGTTCCAAATGCTCTAAATGTAGATGAAGTGTCAGCTGGATATGAAGCGTATTCAGTATTAAATTATGGTGTTGATAGGAATGGTAATTTTTTACCTGTACATTTTGTGGCATGGGGAAGCGGTCAAAATGTATTATATTCATATATCATGATGCCATTTATTTTGATATTTGGGTTAAATGTATTTTCTATTAGACTACCAATGGCTTTAATAGGTATTTTGGCGTTATTTTTATTTTATAAATTAATAAAAAATGTAGAAAATAAAAAAGTAGCCATTATTGGTCTTGCTTTTTTAGTAATTTGCCCATGGCACATAATGAAAAGTAGATGGGGATTAGAATCAAATATACTTCCAGAATTAATTTTACTTAGTTCATTTATACTAATTAAATATATTAGAACTAAAAATGCTAAACTATTATATTTATTTGCTGGAGTACTTGGTATTTCTACATATGCATATGGGACATCATATTTTTTTGTACCAGTATTTTTAGGAATAACTTTGATTTATTTATTATATAAGAAAAATATAAAAATAAGTCAAGCTATAAAAACTTTACTAATAACAGGAATAATAGCATCACCATTAATAATTTTTACTATTATAAATACATTTGATTTACCACAAATAAATTTAGGATTTACTACTATTCCAAGGCTTACAGCTAATCGTTATCAAGAGGTATCATCTGTATTTTCAGGTAGCTTTTTGAAAAATAGTTTAAATAATTTTATAGAATCAATTAAAATAGTAATGTTTCAAAATGACAAATTAGAATGGAATGCTTTGAAATGGTATGGAATATGCTACATTTTTTCAGTTCCATTCATGATTCTTGGAATATTTATAAACTTTAGAAAAAACGAAGAGAACATAAGTAAAAATATAATAAATATTTGGTTTATTTCTTCTTTATTATTGATGTTTGTTTGTGAGCCAAATATTAATAGAATAAATGTAATAATGTTTCCTATAATTTATTATGTAGTAATAGGAATAAGTGCTACCATAGAAAAATCTAGGAAATTAGTGCCAATAATTTTAATATTACTATACATATATAGTTTTATCAGTTTTGGTTTATATTATTTTAATAAAAATTTTGATGAAATGTTTGTATTTGAAGGAGGATTACAGGAAGTAATAGAGTATGTAGATAGTAAGGATAAAAAAATATATATAACAAATAAAATAAAAGAACCATATATATATGTACTTTTTTATACGAAAAGCAATCCAATAGAATTTAAAGAAACTGTTACATATTTTACAAAAGGTAGTAATTTTGAGGTTGTGAAGAGTTTTGGAAAATATAATTTTTATATTCCAGCTAATATGGTGAATGATGGGATTTATGTTATAAGAAAAGATGATATAGAGAAGATTAATTTAGATGGATTTGAAGTTAAGGACTTTGGAAAATATGTTGTTTTGGAATAATAGCCTATTATTGTCTGTATTTTTTAGTATGTGCCAGAGGTCCGGTTTAAGAAGTCTGATATATATATTAAAAAATTCCGTTCTCTAAGGCGTTTTAGTTTGGCACAGATTCAAATGATAGAGACACACTATAAACAGATACAATAATAGCGGCTCAGGGTCGAAGCTCCATTTTTTAATATATATATCAGACTTCTTAAACCTACTTTGAGGCTAAATTATATATTTTAAAGAATACATGTGTGAAAATAAAGGATTAAATAAAAGATTTTTGTGTAATTGTGAAACTGTTTTGAAAATTAAATGTTGATATATCAACGAAAATCAGATATGATATTAAAAATAATGCATTTTAACATATATATTATGAAAATTAATATTACTAAAATCGGAGGAAAAGACAAAAATATGTAAAAAATGTTATAGCAATATTAAGGAATAAGCGTTTCGTAAATAACTAAAAAAATATTTACAAGGAGGAAAGTAATTTTGAGTAGATTAATAGCAATAGATGGAAATAGTATTTTAAATAGAGCATTTTATGGAATAATGGGAAGTAAAATGCTAATGACTAAAGACGGAAAATATACAAATGCAGTATATGGTTTTTTGGCAATAATGTTTAAAGTATTAGAAGATTTAAAACCAGAATATATAGCAGTTGCATTTGACCTTAAAGCTCCAACTGCTAGACATAAATTATATGATGGATATAAGGCAACAAGAAAAGGAATGCCAAATGAGCTTGCAGAGCAAATGCCAATAATAAAAGAAATTCTGAAAGCAATGAATATAACAATAATAGAAAAAGAAGGTTATGAGGCAGATGATGTGCTTCGGTACACTTGCAAGACTTGGTGAAAAAGAGGGCTTAGATGTTACTATACTTTCTGGAGATAGAGATACTTTTCAACTTGCAACAGATAAAGTAACTATTAGAATTCCTAGAACTAAAATGGGGAAAACAGAGGTAGATAACTTTGATAAAAATAAAGTTTTAGAGATTTATGGAATAGAGCCCAAAGAATTAATAGAAGTAAAAGGTCTTATGGGAGATACTTCAGACAATATACCAGGAGTTCCAGGTGTTGGTGAAAAAACTGCTTTGAATTTAGTAAAAGAATATAAAACAATTGAGAATTTATACGAAAAAATTGAAGCAGGAGAAGATAACGTAAAAGGAAAATTAAGAGAAAAATTAGTAGAAAACAAAGATTTAGCGTTTCTTTCAAAGCAACTTGGAACAATTAATATAGAAGTTCCAATTGAAAACTCAATAGATTCTTTAAAAACTGAAGAATGGGATAATATAAAGGTATATGAAATTTTTAGAGAATTAAATTTTAAACGTTATATAGATAGATTTAATTTAGAAGGAAGTAGTAAAAAAGAAGAAAA
>USRT01000011.1 GCA_900557195.1 uncultured Clostridium sp. | reverse complement strand
AAAATAATTTGTAATTTTTTTGCAAAAAGTGCGACACTTATTATTGCAATTTATAAACAATATTTTTTCAAAAAAAATGTTGACTATATAAGAAATTAAGTATAAAATGTAATAGAAAATAAAATATTATTTATATTTTTGCATATTTTGTATATTAAAATCAAAAAATATAGGTAATAATATTAATATCAAAAGAAAAAAGGAGAAAAGAGATATGAAAGTAACTAAAAAAATTTTAAGTGTAATTTTAATTGTAAGTTTATTATTTGTTGTTTTACAAACTTCAGTTTTTGCTACTGATGATGATCTTTTTCAACAAATACAAGATTTAGTAGGAGATACAAATACTACAAGCACACCTGATGCAAATACTACAAATACTGTAAATAATATAACTGATATAACAAATACAAACAACACTACAAACAATATATCAACAAATGAAACTTTACCAAAAACAGGTATAACAGAAGATTATGCAATAATAGCTTTTGCTGTTATATGTGGTGTTTCAGCAATATATGCATATAAAAAAGTGAAAAAATATAATATAAAATAAGAAGAAATATAAAATAAAATTTTAAACACTATAAATAATCTAAAATATCTTTTAGCTTGTTTATAGTGTTTTTGCTTTTATTAGCAATCTTTTATCAGACATGTTATTACATGTAATTAATGTTACAATTTTTTCTCCATTTGTTTCTTGTGATATACATGATAAATCACTTGGAATGATTTCTTTTCTCTCGTAAATAAAATAATCTAAACTATTTCCAGATAAATCATAAATGGTTATTTTATCATTAATTGCAAGTTCTTTTAATCTACCAAAAAATCGTTTATCTGCATAATTGTGTCCTGCAATACATAGATTGCCGAACTTTATTTGGTGTAGGACCTGCAAATCTACAAGGAGAAATTTTTAAAAGTTCAGAATTTTGATTAGATAAAATGGGATAATTAATTTTTATTTTTTCAATTTCAATAATTCCTATTACAAAAGACTCAGTACTTAATCTATCTATATCAGTTGCATATGAATCATATAACGTACTAATATTAAATGATTCGGTTAAAAGTTTTGATTCTTGTTCTTTTTTTGTATTACTATAAACTATAGATGAAAATAATACTATTATTATAATAAAAGAAATAAGTGAAACATAAAATTGCAATTTAAAGCTAAATATTTTAAGTTTTTGTTTTTCATTATATTCTTTAGTTATTAATATTTGATTCATATTTCCTCCTAAAAGTATTCTTTAAAGTATCTATTTATAATAGTTTTTGTAATATTAAAAATAATATTAAGGGAAAAACTGAAATTAATACAAATATTTTATAAAAATTTAAAAAAATACTGCAAAAATCTTTTATTATATGGTACAATAGCAAAAGTATAAAAAAAGATAAGGAGAGTATAGTTATGTCTGATATTAAATACAAAAGAGTTTTATTAAAATTAAGTGGAGAAGCTTTAGCAGGAGATGCAAAAACTGGTATATCACCAGAAGTAATTGGAAAAATTTGCGATCAAATAAAAAATATGCTAGATTTAGGTGTACAAGTTGCAATAGTAGTAGGAGCAGGAAATTTTTGGCGTGGTAGATATGGAAAAGAAATAGAAAGAACTACATCAGATTATATGGGAATGCTTGCTACAACAATGAATGCTTTAGCTCTTCAAGATGCATTAGAATCAAGAGGAATGTATACAAGGGTACAAACTGCAATCGAAATGAGAGAAGTTGCAGAACCATATATAAAAAGAAAAGCAACAAAACACTTAGAAAAGGGAAGAGTAGTTATTTTTGCTTGCGGTTCTGGTAATCCATTCTTTACAACAGATACAGCAGCAGCATTAAGAGCAGCAGAAATAGAAGCAGATGTTATATTAGTTGCAAAAACAATTGATGGAGTATATTCAGCAGATCCAAAACAAGATGAGAATGCAATAAAATATGATGAAATAACTTATCTAGACATATTAAATAAAGATTTAAAAGTAATGGATTCTACAGCTATTTCATTATGCAAAGATAATAATATACCATTAATAGTATTTGCAATGGATAATACAGAAAATATAATAAAAGCTGTTAAAGGTGAGAAAGTAGGAACATTAGTAAAATAAATTTGATATTTATAGAAGTAAATTTTATTTTTGTTACTAATCATTCTTTAAATATCAATTTGAACCTAGTTTCTATGTAGAAGTAAAATTTATAACTAGATATTAATGATACTAGTAACTAATTTTTACTAATAGTAAAGTATAAAATTAAATATTATAATATGGTAATAATTAAATTTATCTAATTAATTATAAAAAATAAAAGGAGAGGATATTATGAATTACACAGATTTAGAAGAAAAAATGAAAAAAACAGTAAGTGTTTATGAGGAAAATTTATCAGAAATTAGAGCTGGTCGCGCAAATCCAGCCATATTAAATAAAATAAAAGTAGATTATTATGGCGTGCCAACTCCAATAAATCAAGTTGCTGGAATTTCTGTTCCAGAAGCAAGACTAATTGTAATACAACCATGGGATACAGGAATATTAAAAGAGATAGAAAGAGAAATATTAAAAGCTGATATAGGAATTAATCCAAATAATGATGGAAAAGTAATTAGATTAAATTTCCCAGAATTAAATGAAGAAAGAAGAAAAGAACTTGTTAAAGAAGTTAAAAAAATAGCAGAAGAAGCAAGAATAGCAGTAAGAAGTATTCGTAGAGATAGTATAGATAGTTATAGAAAAATGCAAAAAGATAGCGAGATTACAGAAGATGAATTAAAACAAGCAGAAGAAGATATACAAAAAATAACAGATAAAAATATAGCTTCAATTGATAATATATTAGAAAATAAAGAAAAAGAAATAATGAGTATATAGATAAAATATTATATAAATAGAAATACATATTATGCAAAGTTTAGATAGCTTACTACGAAGGTTAACTACAAAAAAATACGCATTTTTAAAAGTAAAAAAGTTAGTCGGAAAGGAGAATATGTTAGACAAATAAACTAACATAGATGGTTATGGATTTTAAACAAGCACTAATAGATGATGCAAAATTAATTAATGATAGTTTTGAAAAGTATTTTAAAAATACTGATTGTCCAGAAGGCATATTAAATGAATCTACAAAATATAGTTTACTTGCTGGAGGCAAACGATTAAGACCAATTTTAATATTAGAAACATATAAATTATTTAAGCAAAATGTGGAAGAATGTCTTCCTTTTGCTGTAGCTATGGAAATGATACATACTTTTTCTCTTATACATGATGATTTACCAAGCATAGATAATGATGATTATAGAAGAGGAAAGCTTACTAATCATAAAAAATTTAATGAGGCAACTGCAATATTAGCAGGAGATTCATTGTTAAATAATGCATATATGATAATGATTGATGATATTATTAATAGTAAAGATGAAAATATAAAATATAGAAAAATTAAAGCAATGAGTGAAATTTCTTATGGAATTGATAGAATGATTGCAGGAGAGTATATAGATACAGAGTATGAAGGAAAACAAATTTCAAGTGACTATTTAGAATATATGCATAAAAATAAAACTGGAGCATTAATAAAGGCTTCTGTTAAAGCTGGTGCAATAATTGCTGGTGGGACATATAAAGATATTGAAAAGTTATCTTTATATGCAGAAAAAATAGGATTAGCATTTCAAATAAAAGATGATATACTATCTGAAATAGGAGATGCTGAAGTTTTAGGTAAACCAGTAGGAAATGATAAAGAAAAAGGGAAATGTACATATGTTAGTAAATATGGATTAGAAGAAGCAGAAAAAATGTTAAACAGTATAACAAAAGAAGCAGTAGAAATTGTATCTTCTTATAAAACAG
The DNA here is from genome assembly GCA_900557195.1 of uncultured Clostridium sp. Lineage (GTDB taxonomy): Bacteria > Bacillota > Clostridia > TANB77 > CAG-508 > CAG-492. The sequence continues at coordinate 56,755 of USRT01000011.1, read as the reverse complement.
ATGATGAATTTTTAAAAGAATTAGCATTATATATTGCAAATAGAAATAAATAAAGGAGAAAAATATGAGTAATACCAATCTAGAGACTAATAGTTATCCAGAGCATATTGCTATAATTATGGATGGAAACAGAAGATGGGCAAGAGAAAATAATTTAGAGATAAAAGAAGGGCATAAAAAAGGTGCAGAAAATTTAGAAAGAATTGCAAAGTATTGTAATAATATAGGAATTAAATATTTAACAGTATATGCGTTTTCTACAGAAAATTGGAAAAGAAGTAAAGAAGAAGTCGGTGCTTTAATGATATTACTTCAAAATTATTTAAATGATTTTTCAAAAAGAGCAGATACAGAAAATATAAAGATTAAAGTATTAGGTGACATTTCAGTACTTTCAAAAGGAATGCAAAATAGTATAAATAAAGCAATAGAAAGAACTAAAGCAAATACTGGTCTAACTTTAAATATTGCTTTTAATTATGGAGGAAGAGCAGAAATAACATATGCTATTAAGCAAATCGTCCAAGAAATAAAAAATAATAATATAGAAATCGAAGATATAAATGAAGAATTAATATCAAACTATTTATACACAAAAGGACAGCCAGACCCAGATTTATTAATAAGAACAAGCGGAGAATTAAGAACAAGTAACTTCTTACCTTGGCAATTAGCTTATACAGAATTTTATTTTGATAATAAATATTGGCCAGAATTTTCAGAAGAAGATCTACTAAAGGCAATAAAAAATTATGAAGTTAGAAATAGAAAATTTGGAGGAAAATAGTAAATGAATTTAAATCGTATATTAACAACAGTAATAGGATTACCAATTGTTATTATTGTGTTTATATTTGGAAATATATATTTAATGGACGTATTATTTGCAGTAATTGCAGCAATGAGCTTACATGAATATTTCGATAGTTTTAAAGGAAAAGCAAAACCAGTGTGTTGGCTTCGGATATTTAGCATGTGCTTTAATATCATTAATACATATTGTGCCAAGACAGTATATAATTATAACAATAGGAGTATTAGTACCAACTAGTATATTACTGCTTTTTATACAAGTTATTATTTCTAATATGAAAACTACAATTAAAGATATTGCAATTACTTTATTTGGGATTTGTTATATACCATTATTTTTAATGTATATGCCATTACTTATGGGGTCAGAAAATGGAAAACTGCTTGTATGGTTCATAATAATTGCAGCATGGGGAACAGACATATTTGCATATATAGTAGGAAAAACAATTGGAAAACATAAGTTTAGTGAAATTAGTCCTAACAAGTCTATAGAAGGATGTATAGGAGGAATAATTGGAGCAACAGTTTTAACTTTAATATATGCATTAGTTATTAATACATATTTAGGAATGAACATTAACTACTTATATATAGCAGGCATTTCTATTTTATTAAGTATAATAGGGCAAATAGGAGATTTTTCGGCATCAAGTATAAAAAGATATGTTGGAATTAAAGATTTTAGCAATCTACTTCCAGGACATGGAGGAATGTTAGATAGAATAGATAGTTTAATATTTATAGCACCATTTGCTTATTTTCTATTATTATTTGTACTTTAATTTATATTTGTAAGATATGATATGTTAACTAGTTTTGTGATAGAAACTGTATATGATAAATAGTTTATAAAAACAATACTACTTTTCATAAGGAACGGGCTTTATGTTTATAAATTGTTACAATTCATAGTCTTTAATTTAAGAGGGAAATAGTTACCGCCTATCAAGAGTTTAATATATATTTTTTTAAACCAATCTTGAAACGTGGCGATATATTAAACTCTTGATAAGCTAGGATGTGCTTTTTATAAGATATGAAGTGTAGATGTAAATTTATTAATTTGGAGGAAATGTATATGTTTACTTTTTTTATAAATGCCATAAAAATTATATTTCTTTTAGGATTATTAGTCTTTATTCATGAAGGTGGACATTTTATTGTAGCTAAGCTTTGCAAAGTTAAAGTAAATGAATTTGCATTAGGATTTGGTCCTACAATTTGGAAAAAACAAGTAAAAGAAACAAAATATGCATTAAGATTAATCCCTTTAGGGGGATTTGTAAGCATGGAAGGTGAAGAAGAACGCTCTGATAAAGAGGGTTCTTTTAGTAAAGCTTCTATTCCAAGAAGAATAGCTATAGTGTTAGCTGGTCGGTATAGTAAACATTATATTTGCATTAATTTTATATTTTGGACTTATGACAACAAATACTAATTTTGTAAGCAATAAAATAGATTCACTAGTAGATGGATATAATGCGCAAATTTCAGGTTTGCAAGCTGGTGATGAAATTAAGAGAATAAATGGCAAAAAGGTTATAAACCAAGAAGATGTAAATAGGCAGGTTTTAAAGTCTAAAGGAGAAAAAGTAAAGGTTTTAATAGAAAGAGATGATAAATTGTTAGAATATGAGGTTATTCCAAATGAAGTAAAATATAAAGAAACAGGAATATACCTAAAAGAAGGTGATTCTACTAAAATAGTAGCATTGCAAGAAGAAAGTCCTGCTAAAAAACAAGGATTAGAAGTAAATGATATTATACTAAAAGTAAATGGAGAAGATACAAAAGATGATGTGAGCAAATTAATAATGTTAATTAATGAAAATAAAGAATCAGATTTAAAAATTTTGGTACAAAGACATGGAGAAGAAAAAGAAGTTACTATTACTCCTACAGAAAAATCACAATATTACTTAGGTGTTAATCTAAAGCTTGCTGAAAATACTTTCACAAATAAAATATATTATGCATTTAATTCAACAGTAGATTTTTGTTTTTCTATTTTAGATAATTTAAAACAGCTTTTTACAGGTCATGTGTCAACAGACCAATTAATGGGGCCAGTAGGAATTTCAAGTGTGGTTTCAAATACTGAAGGAATAAAAGATTATATTTACATTATTTCATTGATATCTTTATCTTTAGGTGTTACTAACTTACTTCCTTTTCCACCACTAGATGGAGGAAAAATAGTAATTTTATTAATAGAATGGATTAGAAGAAAGCCTTTAAAAGAAAAAACAGAAATATCAATACAAATGTTAGGCTTTTCTATACTTATAGTACTATCGATATATATAACATATAATGATATACTAAGAATATTTTAGATTAATATATTTGAAATTAAAATATATTAACAAAAAGGAGGAAATATGTTAATTATTAGAATTAGCATATAAGAGGTAAAATGGAAGAAAAAAATGAATTATTAGAAATAAAACCAAAATTTAGGATTATATATGAAATATTGCATAGAGGTTCAATTTTATTATTATTACTTATATTAATGTTAATACCATCTATAATATATAAAACTTTAATAGTATATTTAATAGCTGTAGTAATAGTTGCTATTGTTATGACTGTTGTATTATTATTCGAAAAACAAAGATATAAATCATTTGAATATAAATTCTATAAAGATAAATTAATATTTAATTCGAATTTTATAAATGTAGAAAATAAATATATCAAATATGAGAATATAAAAGAAATAAAATATGTACAAAGTTTCTTACAAACATTCTTTAATTTAGGAGATATAATTATTAATACAAATGCAGAAAATGGAATAGATAATGGGATTGTTATATATAACATTGAAGATGTTAAAAATGTATATAATAAATTAAATTCTATTGTATAAATTATGATGCAATATCTTTTAGGAGGGTGTAACAAAGAATATGGCTGATGCTCAAGAAAAAATGCTAAAAGAAATTTTTAAAGATTTTGAAATAAATAGTAATATTATAAATACCAAAATAAAATCTATAAATTTATACAAAAAGACTAATAAATTAGAAGTTAATATTTTATCAGATAAACCTATAAAAGTAAAAGATGTTGGTGCATTTGAAAAATATTTAATTAAAAGATTTATGCTTAAGGAAGCACTAATACATATTAGTTATATAGAGGAAATAGAAAATAACTTTTTAAATCAATGGGATGATATTTTAGATTATTTATCATATAAACATCCTCTAACTAAAGCTTTATTGAAGGATAGTATTTTAAATTTAGATGGAAATAATTTAAATATTAGTTTAAAATTATCAGGTTCCGATATACTTTATGGTAGAAATATGGATAAAATTCTATCAGATTTAATATTTAATGTATTTAATCAGAAGTTAAAAATAAAATATATGGATAATGATTCAGAAGAAACCAAAGTAAAAGCTTTAGAATATAGACAAAAGTTACAAGAAGATGTAATAAAAAAGGTTCAAGAAAAATCTAATATAATAGATAATGTAAAAGAAAATAACCCTGCAAAAGAAAATAAAGAATCCAGCCTACAAGATTCTAAACTTAAGGTAAATGGTCAACCTGTAAATAACAATAAACAAGAGGATAAGCGTGAAAACAAAGAAAGTAAACAAGAAGAACCAGAAGAGATAACACCTTTAATATTAGGAAGAAATCAAAATATTAAAGATCCATTAGTAAAAGTAATAGATATTTCTATAGATAGTGGAAAAATATCGCTTGAAGGAGAAGTAATAAATACAGATTCAAGAGAACTAAAAACTGGTAAATTTTTATTTATGTTTGATTTATATGATGGAACAAGCACAATCACATGTAAAGCTTTTATAGAAAAAGAGAAATTTAAGACTGTTTCTCGGAAGAATAAAATCTGCTAAAGGACTTAAAATTGGTGGTACAGCGCAATTTGACCCATTTGCGAAAGAACTTGGTGTTATTGCAAATACTATTGTAGAAACAGCTGGAATGAAAAAACAAGAAAGAAAAGATGAAGCAAAAGTAAAAAGAGTAGAACTTCATATGCATACACAAATGAGTCAAATGGATGGAATGACATCTGCAAAAGATTTAATAAAACGTGCAATGAAATGGGGCATGAAATCTATTGCGATTACAGACCATGGTGTTGTACAAGCATTTCCAGAGGCACATAAGTTATTAGGTTTTGATAATCCAGATATGAAGGTAATTTATGGTGTTGAAGCATATTTAGTACCAGATAAGGTGCCTTGTGTATCTTTTCCAAAAGGACAAGATATAAATACAACTTATTGTGTTCTAGATTTAGAAACTACAGGCTTTTCTTTTAGAACAGAAAAGATTACAGAAGTTGGTATAATGAAAGTAAAAAATGGAGAAGTAATTGATGAATTTTCTTGTTTTGTAAATCCAGAAAAGCCAATTCCACAAAGAGTAATTGAAGTAACTAATATAACAGATGATATGGTAAGAAACGCTGAAACAATAGAGACTGTTATGCCTAAAATTATAGAGTTTGTTGGAGATAGTGTTTTAGTTGCACATAATGCAGATTTTGATATAGGATTTTTAAAATATAATGCAAAAGTGTTAGGGCTTACTTTAGATAATACGTACTTAGATACTTTAAGGCTTGCTAAAGAGCTTTTTCCAGAATATAAAAAATATAAGCTAGGAATTATTGCTGAGAATTTAGGTATAAAGGTAGAAGTAGCACATAGAGCATTAGATGATGTAGATACAACAGTAAAAGTATTAAATGTAATGTTTGAGATGCTTAAAGAAAAAGGGGTAAAAACTGTTGATGATATAGATAGATTAAATTCAGGTAATGCAGATTACAAAAGGCTTCCAAGCTATCATGCTATAATCTTAGCTAAAAATTATGTGGGACTTAAGAATTTATATAAACTAATATCTCTTTCACATTTACACTATTTTTATAAGAAACCTCGTATTTTAAAATCTTTATACAAAAAATATTCAGAAGGATTAATACTTGGTAGTGCTTGTGAAGCAGGAGAATTATATAGAGCGATTATTGCCGGAAAATCTGATGAAGAAATAGAAGACATAGCAAAAGATTATGATTATTTAGAAATTCAACCAATAGGAAACAATATGTTCATGGTTAGAAATGAAACAGTTCCTGATACAAAGGCATTAGAAGAAATAAATGAAAAAATAGTACATTTAGGAGAAAAATTAGGAAAATTAGTAGTTGCAACATGTGATGTACATTTTATGGACCCACAAGATGAAATTTATAGAAGAATTTTAATGGCAGGACAAGGGTTTGATGACGCAGATCAGCAGGCACCATTATATTTAAGAACTACAGAAGAGATGCTTAAAGAATTCGAATATTTAGGAGAAGAAAAAGCATATGAAGTTGTTGTAACAAACACAAATAAAATAGCAGATATGTGTGAAAGAATAAGCCCAATATCACCTGAAAAGTGTCCACCATATATTGATAATTGTGAGCAAACAATTAAAGATATTGCATATACTAAAGCACATGAATTATATGGAGAAGACCTTCCAGAAATAGTTGCAAATAGATTACAAAAAGAGCTAGATTCAATTATAAAAAATGGATTCTCAGTTATGTATATTATTGCACAAAAACTGGTATGGAAATCTAATGAAGATGGATATTTGGTTGGGTCTCGTGGTTCTGTTGGTTCATCATTTGTTGCTAATATGACAGGTATTACAGAGGTTAATTCTCTTCCAGCGCATTACAGATGTCCAAATTGTAAATATTCAGATTTTACAGATTATGGTTTTAAAAATGGATTTGACCTTCCAGATAAAGACTGTCCAAAATGTGGTCATAAATTAGATAAAGATGGAATGGATATACCATTTGAAACTTTCCTACGGATTTAATGGCGATAAAGAGCCAGATATTGATCTTAATTTCTCTGGTGAATATCAAGCAAAAGCACATAGATATACAGAAGTAATTTTTGGAAAGGGAACTACATTTAAGGCAGGAACAGTTGGTACTGTTGCAGATAAAACAGCATTTCGGATATGTGAAAAAATATTATGAAGAAAGAGGAGTTCCTGTAAATAATGCAGAAGTATTAAGAATTGCAAGCCGGATGTACTGGTATAAAAAGAACAACTGGACAGCATCCAGGAGGTATTATAGTTGTTCCAAAAGGAAGAGAGATATATGAATTCACACCTGTACAACATCCAGCAGATGATCCAAATTCAGATATTATAACAACACATTTTGATTATCACTCTATTGACCAAAACCTTCTTAAGCTTGATATACTTGGTCATGATGATCCTACTATTATTCGTATGCTTCAAGATATAACAGGTGTTGACCCACAAAAGATACCACTTGATGACCCAGATACAATGTCGATTTTTAGCTCTACAGAAGCTTTAGGTGTAACTCCTGAACAAATAAACTCCCAAGTTGGAAGCTTTGGTGTTCCAGAGTTTGGAACAAAATTTGTAAGACGGAATGCTTTTAGATACAAGACCAAAGACTTTTGATGAATTAATTCGTATTTCAGGGTTATCACATGGTACAGATGTGTGGCTTGGAAATGCACAAACATTAATCGAGGAAGGAACCGTTACATTAAATGAAGCAATATGTTGTAGAGATGATATTATGATTTATTTAATAAAACAAGGCTTGCCACCAAATCCAGCATTTAAAATAATGGAAACTGTGCGTAAAGGAAAAGCATTAAAAGATCCTGCAAAATGGGAAGAATATAAGGCTTTAATGAAAGAACATGATGTTCCAGATTGGTATATTAAATCGTGTGAAAAAATAAAATACATGTTCCCTAAAGCTCATGCTGCAGCATATGTAACAATGGCATTTAGAATTGCATGGTTTAAAGTACATATTCCAAAGGCATATTATTCAGCATATTTTTCTATAAGAGCAAAACAATTTGATAGTGAAATAATGTGTCATGGGAAAGAAAAAGTTAAAAATAAGATGAAAGAAATAGATTTGGAAGGAAATGCTGCTCAAAATAAAGATAAAGAGATGTATCCAGTTTTAGAGCTTGTTTTGGAGATGTATGAAAGAGGAATTAAATTTTTACCAATAGATTTATACTTATCACATCATGAAAAATTTATAATGGAGGAAGATGGAATTCGTCCGCCACTTGGTGCTATTCCTGGACTTGGGCCAATTGATGCAGAAGGAATATATAATGCGGCAAAAGAAGGGAAATTTATGTCTATTGATGATATGAAGATTAGATCTAAGATTGGAAAAGTTGCAGTAGAGACTTTAAAGAGTGTAGGTGTTTTAGAGGGAATGAGTCAAAGTAATCAAATGAGTTTGTTTGGGTAGATTATTATAAAGTCATTGTTATTTTTATTACAAAGAAAGTATATATATTTTCTTTCACAAGATATATGTAATAGGGCTTAATAGTAGAAAAAGAAAGGAAGAAAAAATGAATCCATCAATAAATTTAACTGATATATTTAATTTAAGAAATATAATAATTTATTTTATAGCAATTAATGTAATAGCATTCTTAACTATGTGGATAGATAAACGTAAGGCTATTAATCGGTTCATGGAGAATTAAAGAAGCTACATTATTTACACTAGTTTTACTTGGAGGAGGAATTGGAGGAATAGCAGGAATGTATACTTTCAGACATAAAACTAAAAAACTATACTTTATTATAGGATTTCCAGTTATATTAATTTCTGAAATTATTATGATAATATATCTAAAATTATATATTTTTTAAAAAGTACTCATTTAATTAGAAAGAACTAATTAAATGGGTTTTTTATATTTATAGTGAAGAAGTCTATGCTTATTGATGCTGCATATTGGATTGTACATCTTTTATGTCTAAAGTAGTGCACACCAAATGTGCAAAGTTCTAAACATAAGGAATGTCAAAAAAATTCACTTATGTTTCAGATGTAAAACATAAGTTTTTTAAAACAAACCTTTATTTGATAAACATAATTTGATGACCAAGATTGTTATTTTTCTTGAATAATATATGTTGAAAACTATGTGAATAAATGTGACAAAAAAATACTTATATATTGATTATTCACAAGGTTATCCACATTTTCCACATAACGTTGATAAAATTAATGTTACAACAAAAAGGAACATAAAACAAGAGTATGAAACAATAAAAAAATGAAATTGTAAAATAAACTTCAAACTTGTAATACTATAAGCAAAAAAATAAAAAAACAGATAAAAAAAGAAAAAAATCGACAATTAACTACTAATAAGAAATTACAAAATAATTACAAATATTTTATAAATATATTTTAAAATGATACTAAAAGATGATATAATACTACAAAGAGTTATACAATATTATAATATGAGTAAATTTTAACTATAAAAGTTAGCAAAAAATATTATAAATTGGCAAATAATAAAAAAATTGGAATTATTAAAAAAGAGGATGTATAAAATGGAAAATTTAAGTAATTTAGAAAATAAAAAGGAGATTGTAGAAAAATTTTTTTCATGGCTATTAGATAGAGAAGAAATTGAATTAATTGAAGAAATAGATTTATCATTGGTATCAGAATATTATGATCCAAACATTTATTATACTAAAGAGATATGGGATTTCTTTAATACATATGCAATGCAAAGATTAGGAAGAGTTAGTCAGCTAGGACTTATGGTGTCTGAAAATAAAAACTGTTATCACAATCGTTTAGATCATTCTAAAGGTACATATAATAGAAAATTAGAAGAATTAATATATTTAACTTCAGATAGGAGTTATAGAGAATATATAGAACAAAATAATCTGAAATTATATTTAATTGCAGAATTAATAAAAGAAGCTGGTCATGATATAGGACATTTACCACTTTCTCATATTATGGAAATACAAGTAATAAAAAGAAGGGATTTTCATGAAGATATTGGTAAAAGAATCTTATTAGAAGATAAGCAAATACGGAGAAATTTTAAATTCTATAAATCCAAATTTAAAAGATATTTTAAAAATTGTAATTCAAGATGATACATTAAATTTTAAATCACATGATGAAGGAAATTATGATGTAGATAGGTTAGATTATATATTAAGAGATTCAATTTATAGAGGTCAAAAAATAGAGGGGTATTCTCATGAACAATATACAAGAATATATGCTGGATTAGACGAAATTGGTAATATAATGCGAAATGATGATGGAAGCATTATATTAGTAGATGAAAATACAGCAATATCAAAGAAACAAATAGATGTATATGAAAACTCTTCATTAAGTATTATAGAAAATTTCTTAGAAAGAAGAGTACAAGCATATAAAGATGGATATTTTTCAAAGAGAATACAAGTAAAAGATTCATTAGTAGGAATTTTTGTACAAAATGTTTTAAATGGTAAATCAGATGATGGAGTTGCTGAAGAATTAAAATCATTTATACAACAACTAAAGGAAAAAGATGTTGATATAGATTTAGATGAATATTTAAAATGGGATGATATTAGATTTTATTGTAATTGTTTTGAAGTTGCACAAAGCAGTAATAATCAAAATATGAGGGATTTTTCAGGAATGATAATTCCTAATTTACAATCTTTGATGAGTTTAATATATTCACATTTAAATTTAAAGAGTGCAAGAGAATGGAAATTTGATTATTTAACTCCTGAACATAAAGATTTTATACACAAAATAAAAGATTTGATTTATGGGGATACACATTTAAGCAGAATGTTAAAAGATGAAGGTTTTTATAAAAGAAATTGTTTGATAAGTACGAATGATAATGATATAGAATTATTAAAAAAAGAGTTAGGAGATACCATTTTCTATTCTAGTGCAACTGTATATGGATATAAAAAAACTATGCCTATATATATAAAAGATAAAGATGGGAGAGTCTTTGAACTTCATGAGCATCCAGAAAGAAGTTGTAATTGGGATGAAAGAAAAGAAAAAATGAATGTCGCTTTTGCCGCTATTCCAGAGTTAAAGTTACAAGGTGTAAGTGATGATGAAATAGAGAGGATAAAAAGATACTTTCTAGATAATGATATAGATATAAGAGGTACAAACGAAAGACGCCAAGTTAATATGAGTCCAGTAAGAGTAGATACAAAAATAGAAGAATATTTTGATATTTGATACTATATATCAAAATATTCTTAAAAAAATTTATATATTAAAAGAATGATGTTTTACATATCTCAAGTAACATCATTCTTTTTTATTAATTAAGAGTTTTACTTAATTTATTATAACAATTTCTACAAACTGGTATATATTCAGAATCACCAATAAATATGTCATCTGTTTTACCACCTTTAAAGAAAGAAAATATTGCATTTTCATTTTTACATATCTCGCATATTGATGTCATCATTTGAATATTATCTGCTAAACACATTAAATCACCCATTTTTCCAAACGGCTTTTTTTCTGCAGTTAAATTTAAACCTGAAATGTAAAATTTTTTCCCATTTTGAGTCATTTTTTCAATAGTATTTACATTGCCTGTTAAAAATTGAAATTCGTCAATGAAATATATATCAGCATTATAATCTTGAAGTTCGTCAATAGAGTTTATATTGATAGCATTTATTTTATTTCCAGAACGTGTTACTACTTGGTTATCTCCAAATCTATTATCTATAGTAGGTTTAAATACTTTAATATCTTTTCCAGTAATTAATTGTCTATCTAATTCATTTAATATTTTTTGTGTTTTACCACATTTCATTGGACCTGTATATACATTAATATCTCCCATAATATTACCTCTAAATTGTCAAATTTTTATTAATTATAACATAATATGATAATAAATCAAGAGTAACACTTTGTTAATAAAACCGAAATAAATTATTGACTTTCTAATATAGAGCTGATAAAATAATTAAAGTTAAATATTAGTGTTGAAAAAGAAAAAATATATTTGATTATTTAAAAGAGAGCAAGCATTTGGTGAAAGTTTGTAATAATAGATATATGGGGAGCTTTGGAGCTAAAATATAATAAAGAGGATAATTTTATAAATTATCAATTAGGGTGGAACCGCGGAAAACTATAAACTTTCGTCCCTAGCTTTTAAATTTAAGCTAGAGTTTAGATGAAAGTTTTTTTGTTTGTTAATATAATTTTTGGGGGCAAAAATACAAAAATGGACAAGAGAACCGTCCTTTTGTCCATATTCTAAACTATAGCAATAATATTTATATAGGAGGTATTTTATGGGAAAATTAACAATGGAGAAAATGGTATCACTTTGTAAAAACAGAGGATATATTTATGCAGGCTCAGAGATTTATGGAGGCTTAGCTAACACTTGGGATTATGGACCATTAGGAGTTGAACTTAAAAACAATATAAAAAATGCATGGAGAAAGAAATTTATACAAGAAAATAAATATAATGTAGGACTAGATGCAGCAATTTTAATGAATCCAGAGACATGGGTTGCATCAGGTCATGTTGGAGGATTTAGTGATCCATTAATTGATTGTAAAGAATGTAAAACAAGACATAGAGCAGATAAATTAATTGAAGAATGGGCACATGATAATGGAAAAGATATGATAGCAGATGGAATGTCTGATGAAGAAATGATTAAATTTATGAATGATAATAATATACCATGTCCAAAATGTGGGGAACATAATTTTACATCAATTAGAAAATTTAACTTAATGTTTAAAACATTCCAAGGTGTTACAGAGGATGGGGCATCAGAAATTTATTTAAGACCAGAGACTGCTCAAGGTATTTTTGTTAACTTTAAAAATGTACAAAGAACAACTAGAAAAAAAATGCCAATGGGAATAGCACAAATTGGAAAAGCTTTTAGAAATGAAATTACTCCAGGTAATTTTACTTTTAGAACACGTGAATTCGAACAAATGGAACTTGAATTTTTCTGCAAACCAGGAACAGATCTAGAGTGGTTTGAATATTGGAGAAATTTCTGTAAAAATTGGTTATTAAATTTAGGAATGAAAGAAGAAAACATTCGTCTTCGTGATCATAGTAAAGAAGAATTAGTATTTTATAGTAAAGGAACAACAGATATTGAATTTGCATTTCCTTTTGGATGGGGAGAATTATGGGGAATTGCAGATAGAACAGATTATGATTTAAAGAAGCATATGGAACATTCAAAACAAGATATGTCATATTTAGATCCAGAAACAAATGAAAAATATGTACCATATTGTATAGAACCATCACTTGGATGTGATAGAGTAGCTTTAGCTTTTTTATGTAATAGTTATGAAGAACAAGAAATAGCAGAAGGTGATGTAAGAACAGTATTACATTTGCATCCAGCCTTAGCTCCATATAAATTAGCTGTTCTTCCACTTTCTAAGAAATTAAGTGAAAAAGCAGGAGAAGTATATGAAAGCTTATCAAAGAAATTTATGTGTGATTATGACGAAGCAGGAAGTATAGGAAAACGTTATAGAAGAGAAGACGAAATTGGAACACCATATTGTGTAACAATAGATTTTCAGAGCTTAGAAGATAATACTGTAACTATCAGAGATAGAGATACAATGGAACAAATAAGACTTAAAATAGAAGATGTAGAAAAGTGGATTAGTGAGAAAATAGAATTTTAATATAACATTTCTTGTGTATGATAATAGAGTAAATAAGTACAAACCAACATATAAGTTATGTTGGTTTGTACTTATTTTTATAGAATAATGTAATTTATATAAAAGTATAAATAATATCTTTTTTATAATTTATTTTTTAAATGAACTAATAATATTGTCTATTATTTCTGACTCCTGAGTATAATCAGTTTCGAGAGCAGCTGTTGTTAAAATATATGCAGTAGTATCGTCTATAAAACATACTTGTTTAATTTTAACTTTAGAATTACTCTGAGTCATAGTATATGTAATAATTGAAGCATCTTTTCCATTTAATTTTACATTTTGTTTATTAATATCACCATCAAGTTTATCACCCATTTGAGTTTTAATGCCTGATATAGATGCATCAATATAAGAATTTAAATCATATCCAGTTGGTACAGTTTCAGAAAGTAGGTTTACATTTGTTCCATTTTCTGAATTTGCAAATACTGGCTTATCTGAAGATGTACTTAAAGATCTCCAAGCTTCTGGATAAGCAAATTGTACTCCAGATGAATGTGTATAAACTGAATATCCATTTAAGTCTTTTTGATTAATAATATTAGAATCTTCATCATTGTTATTTGTAGTATTGTCTGGAAGTTCAATTCCTAAGAGATTTGCTTTTTCTGGTAAAACTTTTTGGAAATTTTCAGAAATTTCTTTGATAAGAGAAGTCATCTTAGTATTAGACATTTCATTTAAAAGGTCACCATTATTTGCTGTTAAATCATCTATAGTAACATTATCTGTGTAATTTGTATTTTGGTTAATATCTAATTTAAATTGAACATCACTTGTACGAATATCTAAATATCCTGTAGTAGTAACACTTCCTTTTCCAATTTCGCCATTAGCTTCTATATTCATTTCTAAAAATGTGTCATCAGATTCTGATTTGAAATTTAATTTTGTGATATTTTTTCCATATTCTGCTGTAACAACAAAAACTTCATTGCTATCATCATCATATGCATTCAAAATTAAATTAACTTTATCTTTTACAACTGAATAATTAGCTTTTAGAATTGTAGTATCATTATAATTTAATGTGATAATTTTATCGTTTTTATTAGCCTTTATATCTATACTCATTTTATCAGTATCTTCACTATTTGTTATTTCTAGTTTTACAAATTTATTTTTATATGAATACACTGTAAATGAAATTTTTTCATTAGCACTAAATGAAGACTCATCATCTTCTAATTCTTCAATCAAGTCCTGAATCATATCTTTTAGATAATCTTTATCTAGTGTTATATTTGATTTTTTAGAAGTATTATTATCATATGTTGTTAAAGAAGAAATAGAAGAGTATCCATTATATCCAGTTTCAAAAGATTCTTTTGCACCAGATTGTTCCATTTTTTGAAGAATTAGATCTAAGGTTACATCATCTTCTTTTAGTTCTTGTAAAAAGCTTACTAATATATCATATGCTTGTTCTCCATTTAAAGTTAAAGTATAGCTATTAGCTTCTATATTTTCACCATTTACTGATGTAGATACATTTTTTTGTTTAGTAAACATATCTTTTGTTAATTTTTTATCTAATAATTTTGTATATTTTTCACTAATTTGCTTTCTTGTTTCAGGTGCTACATATAAAAGTTCATATGGATCTGTTTTATGAATTTTATCTGGTATAATGTTTAACATAGTTGAATTTAAACCTAGTTTAGAAGCAAAAGCTTTTAAGTTATTATTTTCTATATATATGTATTTATCATATAAATCAGTACATTTAATGCCATAGTTATCACCACTTGATAATAGTTCTAGATTAGTGATTTCAGTATCTTTATAAATAGGTTTGATACTCATATGGTATTTTTGTTTAGTAGGTATAGATTCTTCAGAATATTGTATTTTTGCATTATTTAAAGAGTCTTTTAAATCAGTTAAGACCTTTTCTGCTTGGTTTGAAATATTTGAATTTAATGAGTTGTTAGAATTAGATGAGTTGGTTTCTAATTCATCGGAATTTAAAGAAACTGTGATTTCACCATTAGAAGTATAAGATTTTTCAGTTTTCTCTTTATATTCTGCTAAAAATTTGTCATAATCAAATTCTTTATCAAAATCGACAGATTTCCCTAAATATTTAAAAAATAGTTGTTTTGGTGACTTAAATAAGTCTGTTTGAAAGTAAATAATAGCAGATGCTCCTGCTCCTAATACCAATAAAATAATTAGAATAATTGGTATAATAAGTAGTTTTTTGTTTTTCATTAGAAAAATTCCTCCTTTATTTTTATATATAATCTTATTATAACATAAATAATAGAAAGTAAATATATTTTGAAAGATAAAAGTTATAATTTGATATTGTTATAATTAATAGTCTATATTGTAATTATTATTTGTTAAAAAGTAGTAAATAATTTAAAAAAATACTAGGCAAAAAAGTAAACTTATATTATACTATCATGTGTATAAAAAAATACCGAATGATGAAGTAAGGAGAGAAGAAAATATGAACTATATAATTCAGTTTATTAGAGGTTTTTGTATGGCGCTTGCAGATAGTGTTCCAGGTGTATCTGGAGGAACAATAGCGTTTTTATTAGGGTTTTATGATAAATTCATAAATTCATTAAATAGTTTGATGGAAAAAGATAAAGAAAAGAGAAAAGAAGCTATTTTATTTTTATTAAAATTATTAATTGGTTGGGGTACTGGATTTGTTGCATCAGTACTAGTTCTTGCAAATATATTTGATGCACAAATTTATAAAATAAGTTCTCTATTTTTAGGATTTATCATATTTGCAATTCCAATTGTTATAAAAGATGAAAAACTTAATTTAAAAAATAAATATAAAAATATAATTTTTACTGTTTTGGGAATTGCTATTGTTGTAATTATCTCTATAGTAAATCCAGCATCTGGTGAAGGTATAAATGTCAGCTTTGGAAATTTAAATTTAGGATTAATAATTTATGTATTTTTAGTAGCGGCGGTTGCTATATCTGCAATGGTATTACCAGGAATATCTGGTTCTACATTATTATTAATATTTGGTTTATATATACCAATAATTTCTGCTGTAAAAGAATTTTTACATTTAAATTTTGCATATTTTCCAGTATTAGTAGTATTTGGACTTGGAATAATTACAGGTGTTGTAACTACAATTAAACTAATAAAAAAATGTTTGGAAAAATATAGATCACAAACTATTTATTTTATAATTGGATTAATGATTGGTTCAATATGTCCTGTAGTATTAGGACCAACAACATTAGAAGTTCCAAAAGACCCAATGAGTTTTAGTACATTTAGTATTGTATTTTTCTTAATAGGTGGAGCAGTAATATTAGGACTTCAGAAATTCAAAAGTGTTATGGAAAAGAAAGAACAAAAACAAATAGAATCTAAGGACTAAAATATTAAAAGGTATAAAAAGTTAGTTGCACAAGATATAGAAGATATATATTTTGTGTAATTAATTTATATATACAAAATTAAAACATTTTGTAAGGTTAGATAAATATAAGTGTATTTAATATTAAATTATCTTAAATATGTTTAATATGTTTAATTTGTTTATATACTAATTTTAGGAGGCGTTTATGAGATATCCAAGTTTTATAATTCAAGGTAATACAATAGGTGTTACAGCACCATCTGCAGGTATAAAAGAAAAAGATTTTATAAGATTAAATAATGCAAAAAATAATTTAAATAATGTAGGTTATAAATATATAGAAACTGAAAATGTTAGAAATAGTAAAATGGGTAGAAGTGCAGATGCTAAAATAAGAGCAGAACAATTTATGGAGTTATGGAATAATAATGAAGTTTCCAGTATTATAATGGCAACAGGAGGAGACTTTTTATCTGAAATTTTAGAATATTTAGATTTTAATGAAATTTCTAAAGGTGAAATAAAATGGATGCAAGGGTATTCCAATATTACAACCTTATCGTTTATATTTACCACAATGCTTGATATTGCTACTATTTATGGTCCAAATATAAAAGCTTATGGAATGAGAAAATTATATAAAAATTTAACAGATTCAATTAAAATAATGGAAGGGAAAAATGTAGTTCAAGAAAGTTTTTGTAAATGTGAAGATAAGGAAAATAAATTTGATAGAAATGATCCATTGGCTGAATATGAATTAACTGTGAATTCTTCATGGAAAAGCTTAAGAGGGGAAGATAAGTTAAAGTTTCGAGGTAGAAGTATAGGTGGATGTATGGATGACATTATAAACCTAATTGGTACTAAATATGATTTTGTAAAACAATATATAAATAAATATAAATCTGATGGAATCTTGTGGTTTTTAGAGGTATATGAAATGAGTAGCAGTCAGGTTTTAAGGAATTTATGGCAAATGAAGTATGCTGGATATTTTGATAATTGTATAGGTATTTTATTTGGTAGACCACTTTTTGTAAGAGAAGATTATGGCGTGAAATTTCATGAGGCTGTTTTAGAAGCATTAAATGATTTAAATATTCCTATAGTATATGATGTTGATATAGGTCATATAGCACCTCAAATGCCTATTGTTAATGGTAGCATATTAGATGTTAGTTATGAAAAACGGAAAAGGAAAGATAGAAACAATATTTAAATAAAAAATACTTCATTGGTATAATTTAAAGAAATATTATACCAATGAAGTGTTTTTTTACTATTTTAATGTTAATTAAAAATTTCGTTTTAGTATAATTGCAAAATTTTATATTAATTAAATTTTTAGTTCTGACAAGATATGGATTTATAAAGATATATATTATTCTAATTGGTCATCCTGATCATCATTTTGAGAAGAAGATGTATTTGTAGCCGTTGTGCTATTAGTAATTGTAGTATTATAGCCTACATTATTAGTTGCAGAATTTGTAGATGAGTTAGTATTGGTACTAGTATTAGTATTTGTATTAGTAGTTAAATGATTTGTAGTATTATTAGTAGTATTATTAGTTACAGAATTACTTATATTATTTATAGAAGTATTATTACTTATAGCAGAATTATTTACATTATTTATAGTAGTATTGTTTAAAGAATTGTTTATAGTATTATTTTGAGTGACAGTAGTATTAGTAGAGTTATTCTTATTTTCATTAGTAGTTGTATTGTTTTTAGTAGTATTATTCACATAACTATGTTCTTTACATTGAGAAGGAAGAGTTCCTTTTAAAAAGTATTCTTCATAAGTATCTGGGCAATGACCATTTGAAAGTTTGCCAGTAGAAGAGCAAACACTTGCAGAAACTACATTATTTGGTTTCTGAAATTTACTTCCGTGAAAGTCCTTTATGAATAGAACTCATAATACTTGACCATAATACTGAAGCTGGATTTTGATTAGAACCATAATCAATATTTTCATTTAAGTCAAATCCATACCAAGTAACAGCTGTATAATAATTTGTAAATCCACAAAGCCAACGATCATAATCATCATCTGTTGTACCCGTTTTTGCTGCAACATCCATACCAGATATAGAACAATTAGTTGCTGTTCCATGTGAACCCTGTACGGGCTCAGTTAGAATATCTTTTATTATAAATGCAGTAGAGTTTGAAATAACTTTTCTTCTGGTTTGTTTTTTCGTAATTAATGTCTTACCGTTTTTATTTGTAATCTTTGTGTAAAAAATTGGTTCTATATATACTCCGATCATTTGCAAGAGTGCTATATGCACCAGCCATTTCAAGAGGACTAATTCCTTTATCTAATCCTCCTAAAGCAAGGGCTAGATTATTATCTTTTTCAGTTAATGTTGTAATTCCCATTTTCTCTAGGTATTTTATAGAGGTACTTGGAGTTATTTTTTCCATCATTTCAACAAATGGAATATTTTGTGAAGATTCTGTAGCTCTTCTTACAGTTATTTTTCCTAAATAACCAGAATTATTTGTAGGAGAATAATTTTCTTTTTTTCTATCAATGAAGCTTGTTTGTTTATCATCGAATATAGTAGAAGCGGTAAATATTTTCTTATCAATACCAGGAACAAGGACTGTAAGAGGTTTGCTTGAAGAACCAGTTTGCCTAATTCCCTGAGTTGCACGATTAAATCCTCTAGAAGTAGTTTTTTTGCCAAGTCCCCCTACGCATCCAACTACATAGCCACGAGTATGATCAATTATAACCATTGCAGCTTGTGATGTAACGGCACTATCATTTTTTGATTTTATTATATGTTTACTTTTTTCAAATTCTTCTTCCATTTGTTTTTGGATACTAGAGTCTTGAGTACTATAAATTGTAAGTCCTGCTCTATTTAGATAATTTGTAGTAAATGTAGTATCTAATTTTTTTTCTTTAGATATATCTTGAATAACTTGTGATATTACAGCATCAGTATGATAAGAATATATTGCATCATCTTCTGGAGATAAATCACCTTTTTTAAAATTTAATCCTTTTTCTACATTAGAAATAGCTTTTTCATAATCTTCATTAGAAATATATTTTAATTCTAACATTTTATCTAATACCAATTTTGTTCTTTTCTTTATTTTATCCAGGCGGTCTGTATCTCCAAACGGATTGTAAGAATTTGGGCTATGATTTATACCAGCTAAAAATGCACATTCTTCTAAACTTAAATCTTTAGCACTCTTATTGAAATAATATTTGGCACCCATTTCTACACCATAAATATTTGGACCAACATATATTATATTTAAGTAAGATTCTAGAATTTCTTCTTTAGATAAACAAAATTCAAGTTCCATTGCCTTAGACCATTCTTCTACTTTTCTAGATATAGAGGATGTATCATTTCCCGTTATATTTTTTACTAATTGTTGAGTTATAGAACTTCCACCAAAAGAAGAAGAGCCAAAATGTATAACATAAGAGACAATTGCAGATCCAGTTCTTTTTATATCAACACCATGATGTTGATAAAATCTTTCATCTTCTATAGCTACATAAGCATTTTTTAAATTATCAGGCATTTCGGAAAAAGAAATGTTTTTATGTATTTTCTCACTTCCAAGAGTAGCAATAATATTTCCATCTTTATCTACAATTACAGAATTAGTATTAGACATCATTTCTTTAGCAAGTGTTTGCCATTTATACATTGATATTCCTTTAACAATTGCAAAAATTAATATAGAAATTAATATAATAAAAATGATTATCTTTTTTAGTTTTTTTCTTAGTTTAGAATTCTTTTTAGCATCTTTTTTTTGTTTTTTTAATTCTCTTTCTAACTCTTTTTCAGACATATTTTTTTCTATAGGCTTTTTATCTATTTTATTTTTATCTTTTTTTCTACTTTTTATATTTATAGTATTTTTAGAATGTTTTCCCATAATAATCCCTTCGTTTCTTATTTTTATAAATGGATTATATCATATAATAAAAAAATGTGAACATTTGGGATAGAAAAGATGTGAACATTTTTATTCTTAAAATTTTTTTATTAACATGGAATAAAATAAGGATAATTATAAAATATTATACTTAAAATTAAAAAATATATAAGACATGATTATTACAATATAAATATAATTATATATTAATATTTATTATTGAAATATAAGAATTGGAATGCTATTATTAAAATATAATACATGTAAGAAAAAAATAATAATAGAATTGGGAGGAATATATGGCAAATATAAAAATGTTAGGAACAGGTCATGGATTTGTGTTTGATATATATAACACATGTTTTTTATTAAAAAATGAAAACGATTTTTTATTGGTTGATACTGGTGGTGGAGCTGAAATAGTTAGAAGATTGAAAATGTGTAATATAGAATTAAAAGATGTTCACAATATATTTATTTCACATTGTCACACAGACCATATATTGGGATTAATGTGGATGTTAAAGAGAATGAGTAAATTGTTTGCAAAAGGAACATATGATGGAAAATTAAATATTTATTGTAATGATGAGGTAGCTAAGGCGATACCAGGGCTTTATTCTAATTTATTTCCAACTACTAGAGTACAAGTACTAAATGAAAATATTAATATACAAATATTATCTGATGGTGATAAATTTGAAACAATAGGATTAGATTTTACAGCAATAGATATGAAGGCTAAAAAGAATACTTTGCTAGGATTTGAAGTGAAATTAGATAATAATAAGAGATTATGCTTTTTAGGTGATGAAGAATGTAATCCAGAAATATATCCTAAAATCAAAAATGCTGATTATATAATGCATGAGGCTTTTTGTTTGGATAGTGAACAAGATATTTTTAAGCCATATGAACATAAGCATTCAACTGTAAAATCTGTTTGTAAAAAAATGAATAATTTAAATATAAAAAACTTAATTTTGTATCATACAGAGGAAACTCATATAAGTAATAGAAAAGAGCTATATATAAATGAAGGAAAAGAATATTTTACAAATAATATAATTGTTCCAGATGAAATGGAAGAAATAGTTTTATAGTTAGATACAAGATAATTAGTAAATAGCGATTTTCTAAAGAATTTTAGAGATTATAAAGAAATATAAAAGTAAAGTGAAAAATAAGAAATAATTGATTGTTTAATTCTATTAATGCTTAATGTAAATAAGAATAATTATTTACATTAAGCATTTTAAATAATTTATCGTAAAAGATTGATTTGAAATATAATCAATCTTTTTTATTGTTTGAACTTAATAATATTGAAGATATTAAATAAAAATTAAGAAATATTTAATGATTTATTCTTAGTTTCATTATATAATTCTCATGAGGTGTTTTTATGAAATATGATTGTTTAATTGTTGATGATGAAATTGAGCTTGCAAATAATACTTGTGAATATCTAAATTTATTTGGAGTAAAATCATTTGCTTGTTATAATCAAAATGAATGTGATGAATTTTTTAAAGAAAATGATACCTCTTTAATTCTTTTAGATATAAATTTATCTGATGGTTCTGGATTTGAACTATGTAAGAAAATAAGAAAAAATAAAGATATACCAATTTTATTTATTTCTGCTAGAAATACAGATGATGATAAAATAATTGCTTTAAATATAGGAGGAGATGACTATATTGAAAAGCCTTATTCATTAGGAGTATTACTGGCTAAAGTTAAAGTGGTTTTAAAAAGATATGGAAAAGATAATATAAAAAGATATGATGATGGAAATTTAATAGTTGATTATATGGATAAAAAAGTTTCTGTTAAAAATAAAGATATAAAATTAACTTCTTTAGAATTTAAATTATTAACATATTTAATTAGCAACAAAGGAAGATTAGTTACTAAACTTGAGTTATTCGAAAATGTTTGGAATGATAAATTTACTCAAGATGGAACTTTGAATGTACATATAAGAAAATTAAGAGAGCAAATAGAAGAAGATCCAAATAATCCACAATATATTATTACTGTATGGAAGGAGGGATACCGATTTAATCGGTAAATAAGTTATGAAAAGAAGATATTTAATTTTATTTATTATATTTACCTTTATTTTCGAATTATTTGTAGTTATATATAATATAAAAGAAAAAACAGAGTATGCAAATGATGTAATTAAAATAAATGAATTAGTAAGTAGTATAAAAGAAAGTTATGGTGATACTTCTAAATATCCTAAATATTTTGATTATACAGTAATAGACAATAGTGGAAATTTAATTTATAAAACCAAAGATGATTTAAGTCAGTCTTTAAATGAAGCTTATAAAAATAGAGATACAATAATAGATTTGATTATTGATAACGAAGTCAAAGGAAAAATTATTATATGTAATGATGTTAAAGGTATTGTTAATCGACATAATAATATTTATATTAATATTATTATTTGGGTTTCAAGCATACAATTAATAGCATTAATAATATATTACATAGTTTTATATAAAAAAATATTAGAGCCTTTTAATAAGATGAAAAATTTTGCTATCAGAGTATCTAATGGAAATTTAGATATTCCATTAGAAATGGATAGAAAAAATAATTTTGGAGCATTTACAGAAGCTTTTGATATAATGAGATCTGAAATAAAAAAAGCTAGAATAGCTGAAAAAAAGACTATTGAAGATAAAAAAGAATTAGTGGCTAAACTAAGTCATGATATAAAAACTCCAATAGCTTCTATAAAATCATCTTCTGAATTAGGTCTAGCAATTTCAAATGATGAAAAAACTAAAGAATGTTTTAAATCAATAAATCAAAAATCTGATCAAATTAATATATTAGTAACTAATTTATTTAATGCAACTTTAGAGGAATTAGAGGAACTTAATATTAATCCAATAGAACTTAAAAGCAATATAGTAAAAGAACTAATTGATAATGCAGATTATTTGAATAGAAATAATAAATATTCTGTACCAGAATGCAAAATTTTTGGAGATAAATTACGCTTGCAACAAGTATTTGACAATATATTTGCAAATTCGTATAAATATGCAAATACAAAAATAGAAACAAAAATATTTATAGAAAATGAATATTTAGTAGTTTCAATTAGAGATTTTGGAAATACTATTAATGATGAAGAAGTACCTTTGTTAACTGAAAAATTTAAAAGAGGTACAAACACAGGAAGTGCTCAGGGTGCAGGTTTAGGATTATATATATCTAAAGAATTATTAAGAAAAATGAATGGTAATTTAGAAATAAAAAATGAGAATCCAGGTTTTAACACAATAATATATTTAAGGATTATTTAAGAAATACTTAAAGTTTCTTAAGAATTATTTTTGTATAATAATTTTATAAAGTTTGAAAAAATCGGATGATTTGTAATTACAATTCTCAGAGAAACTTTAAGGAGGAATTAATGATGGATAAAAAAGTTTTAATAAAAACTGAAAAATTATGCAAAACTTTTTCTAATAATGGAGTTATGCAACATGTATTAAGTAATGTTGATTTAGAAATTTATGAAGGAGATTTTACAGTAATAATGGGACCAAGTGGAGCTGGTAAATCTACTTTATTATATGCATTATCTGGAATGGATAAACCAACACTTGGAAATATCTATTTTAATGACTTAAACATTGCTAAATTAAATCAAGATGATTTATCATTATTTAGAAGAAAAAATTGCGGATTTGTTTTTCAGGCAATTTATTTAGTAGATTCAATGAGCATAATGGATAATATCTTATCAAGTGGTTTATTAGTCAAAAAAAATAAAAAAGAAATTATTGCAAATGCTTATAATTTATTAGAAAAAGTAAATATCAAAAAGGAATATGCAAAAAAATTTCCAACTCAAATATCTGGAGGAGAAGCTCGGACGTGTTGGAATTGCAAGAGCATTAATAAATAATCCAAATGTCCTATTTGCGGATGAACCAACAGGTGCACTTAATTCGAAAACAGGAGCAGATGTATTAGATTTATTTACATCTTTTAATGAAGCAGGTCAATCTATTGTGATGGTCACACATGATATTAATTCAGCTAGAAGAGGAAATAGAGTAATTTATATAAAAGATGGTAAAGTAGCAGGCGAATGTAATTTAGAGAGATATGGTAAAAATAATGATGAAAGAAATAAAATGCTTTCAGATTTCTTAGTAAGAATGGGGTGGTAATTATGAAAGAATGGTTACTGTCAAAATCAAATATAAGAAATAGCAAAGGACTAACAATAGGCTTAATTATATTAATAATTTTAGCAACTAGTTTTTTAAATATAATGTTAGTAATTTTTACGGATTTTACAGGAAATGCAGAAAAAAATGCCATGAAACTTAATAGTGAAGATGCATATATATTACTTAATGGAGATATATCAAAAATTGAAGATAACTATATAGAGACTCTTATAAATGATGATGTCCAAAATTACGAAGTTATAAGAACCGTAGGATTTTTAACAGATACTCCATATGGAGAGGGGACTGTAACTCCATTGGTGCTTTTAGAAAATGCCAAAATGGCTTTTAATTGTGAAATTGGAAAGACAGAAATTATTGAAGAAGATTTAAGCATTTTATCTGAATACATATATTTACCATACCAATATCATACAGGTGGAAATTATAATATTGGAGATGAATATGAATTAAAAATATTGGATAAAATTTATAATTTCAAAATAAAAGGTTTTACAAATAATATAATTACTGGGTCATATAATTGTGGTACTATAAATGCTATAGTTGATGATATTACATATAACAAAATTGTAGAAAGTACACGGAGAACCATGGAAATACATATATATAAAATTTGATTTAAAACCAGAAGTTGATAGTACAAAATTTGTTAATGAAATATCAAATAAAGTTTCTAAAGATAATTCATTAGTAACAATAAATTATTATACTCTTGAAGATGCATTATATAGTAGAACTTTTATTTCTGTAATTTTAGGAGTAAGTTTTTTAGTTATAAGTTTAATAATATTAATAATAGTGTTTTTGATGTTGGCAAATAATATTTCAAATTATATTAAGGAAAATATCAAAACTTTAGGGGTTATAAAAGCAATTGGTTATACTGGTAAAAATATAAAACTTTCATTTGTGCTTCAATTTGTAATTATTACAATAGTCGGAAGTTTAATTGGCATTAGTTTATCATATTTAATGCTACCTTCTGTAATAAAAATTATGGTATCACAAATTGGTATACCATATACAATTAGTTTTAACTTAGTATCTTCAATAATAACAATACTTAGTTTGATAATAATTATAATATTAACAGTATTGTTTATTGTAAGAAAAACAAATAAAATTCAGCCAATTACTGCTTTAAGGGAAGGAATAGAAACACATAGTTTTAAGAAAAATAGAATAGAATTAGAAAAAACAAAATTACCAATTAATATAAGTTTGGCTTTAAAAACAATGTTTACTAATATTAAACAAAATATGGCAACATTTATAATTGTATTTTTCTTAGTATTTGCAGGAGTAATTGCTTTAGTTATGTTTCAGAATTTTTCTGCCAAACCCAAATTATCTTTATTAACATTTGAAATATGTGATGGTGCTATTAAGACAGATTCTGATACAAATAAAGCAGTATATAATTATATAAAGAGCCTCGATGGTGTAAATAATACTAGATTAATATCAGATATAAATGTAGAAACAGAAAACGTTAAATTATTAACTTATATTATGGATGATACAGAGCAGTTAAATAATAAAGATGTATGTTATAAAGGTAGATTACCAAAATATGATAATGAAATAGCAATATCAGGAAAGTATTGTAAAAAATATAATTATAATATTGGTGATGAGATTGAAATTGGAAGAGGAGATATTAAAGAAAAATTTTTAATAACTGGTTTTGTTCAGACAACAAATAATAATGGTCAAGAAGCGGTTATTTTAAGTGATGGAATAGAAAAAATTGTAGGAACAAATTATGATAAGCTATATTATTTTGATACAGAGGATACTACTAATGTTAATGAATGTATAGAAAAAGTAAAAAATGAATTTGGTGATAGAATATCTTTAACTGTAAATTTTGAAGAAGTAATGAAAGGATCAATATCTGTATTTAAAACAATTTCAAATGCTATGGTAGTTATAATGATGACTGTATGTGTTTTAGTAATTCTATTAGTATTATATTTATTAATAAAAACTTTAATAATTAATAAAAAGAAAGAATATGGAATATTAAAAGCTTTGGGGTATACTTCTAAAAATATAATTGTTCAAAATGCAATAAGTTTTATGCCATCAATTATATTATCAGTTATAATTTCTTGCATAGTATCATGTTTTATTGTTAATCCATATCTTACTCTTATAATGAGTATGTTTGGAGTAATGAAAGTTACTTTTGAAATACCAGTTACATTGGTAATATGTATGGGAATAGGATTTGTGATTTTATCATTTATATTTGCTTTAGTATTATCACTTAGAATAAAGAAGATTGAACCATATAAATTATTAAATGGAGAATAATAATACAATAAATTTTAAAAGGAAGGATAAAGGTGATGAAAATGGATAAAAAAGAATTTATAGAAAAATTATCAAAGCAAACTAACTATGATGAAAGAAAATGTAATTTAATTAATAGCATAATTGAAGATACATTTATTATAGGAAAGAATAATAAAGAAAAAATGATAGTAGAATTTAAAGAAAAACTAAAGATTGAAGAACAAGAAGCAAATAAGGTATATGAAATTGTAATGCAAATAATAGGAACAGGGATCAAAGATAAATTGAAACATCCTTTTAAAAATCAGGGTTAGTAATGTTCTTTTACTCGAAAGTTCTCCTGGAATGTTTGTAGAAATTGAGAAAACAGATAGAACATAAAGATAATATAGAAGAATAGTTATAAATAATTATGTTATTTTATATACAATAGATGAATCTGAAAAGATAGTATATGTGGCTCATGTTTATTATTGTGGAAGAAATTATATAGACCATTTAATGTAAATTATTAATGGAAATAGTAATATATTGAAAGAACATAAGTTTAAAATAATATACTTGAGATGAAGGATATCTATGTTTTTAATTTGTGCAAGAGGTTCTTGTACAAATTACAGTCGAATATAATTTATTTCTGTATGAATAATATTCAGTAAATAATAATATAATAGAGATATAATAACTATAAGAAATTTTGTAAAATTATTGACAGAATAATTTTACAAATGTTATAATTATTATATAAATAAAAACTGCCTACTAGGAGGCGAAGAGTAAAATGCCCTAGACAAACAATAAATCAGCCACCCAGTTGGCAAGGAGAAAATACACTGGTGAATAAATGTGGGAGTGTTACACTCCCATTTTTGTTATATAAGGAGAAAGATGGAAATTATAGAAGGAAAATTATACTTTATAAAAGATGAATTTATAGAAAAATATAATCCAAAGTATCGCTTAATGGAAAATAAGGAATTAGGAACAAAACGTCCAACTTATTTTTGTTTTAGAGATAAATGTGATAAAGATATTTTATGGTTTGTACCTATGTCATCTAAATATGAAAAATATTTTAAATTATATAATAATATAAAGGAAAAAATAGGAAAAGAGCCAAACAATTTTGTGTTTGCCAGAAATTTGGCTGGGAAGAAAGCTGTTTTTTTAGTTCAGAATATGTTTCCTACATTGGAAAAATATATTGAAGAGGAATATAAAAAAGCAGGAATACCAGTTAAAGTTCCTAAAGCAGTTATAAATGAAATCGATAGAAAAACAAGAGATATTTTTACATATACTAATAAGGGAATTGTGGCAACATTTACGAATTTGCCAGAATTTATTAAAGATATAAAAGAAGAGTTAAAATAAAATATAGGTTAACAAATATACTTGACCTAGATCCAAAATGATTATAGGTTTGTTCTAATTTTTATAGACTAAAGATATAAATGATAAAATAAAAGAGGAAAAATTTATTTTGCCAAATAGTAATTTTATTAAAATAAAACCGAGGAGATCATTGATCTCCTCGATAACTAATCCTGCTTAATTTAGTGAAATGCCAGTGAATGCCTGAGCTTTCTTTTCTGCTTCATACTGGCTTGAAGCCCATGCAACAACAAAGGATTTCATTGCTTTTGCTTTCTTAATACCACTTTCCTTGTCAGTTACAGGTGCATACGAATATTCAATTTCATGTAGAAAGTAAGATCTTTCTATTTCATTGCAATCTTCGATTCTCTTCGCCATAATTACCCATAAAGTCTTTTTTTCCATAGTTATTCCTTTCTGCCCCTAAGTTTAGAGGACTTGCCTAGTTGCGGATGTTCGAATGGTGTAGAAAGATTTCTAAATAAGAGAAAACTCTACTACAACAATAGTACATCATGTTTTATGTAAATTTGCAAATATTACAATATTACTAAAGAAAATTTGTTTGTAATTATACTGCAAAATGTAGGCTAATAAAATGTAAAAAAGAGAATGGAAGACATAAAGTACAGTTCATTCTTTTGTTTTTTAATATATATATTTAACTTTTTTATATCACAATCCATTTTAATTAAAAATAAATTTATAATTTAATAATCTTATAAAATTAGCTTTCATCATAAATTAATATAACAATGTAATTTTATTTCCAATTTTTTCTATAATACCATCACTTTTTAAACTACTTAATTCTCTCATCATAGCACTTCTATCAATACTTAAGTAATCTGCAAGGTCTGTTAGAGAAAATGGTATGGTAAAAGATTTACTCATATTTCTAGTAGATATAATTGTAAAATAAGCTAAAATTTTTTCTCTTATAGTTCGCTTACTTAAAAGTTCAATTCTCATATTCAAATCTATAATTTGATTTAAAAATAAAGAGGGTAAAGTTTGCAGTAGTTTGTTATGAAATTTACAATTGTTATTACATTTATTTTCTACATTATCATAACTAAAAAACATAACTAAACTATTTTTTTTAGCTTCTACAAATAGTTCATTATTTGTATTAACAGTATAAAAAATTTCTCCAAAGATATCATTCGTAGAAAAATGTTCTACAATAGTTCTATTTCCATTAAAATCATAACGAATTAAATTTGCTTCACCAGATAAAAGTAAGCAAAATTGGTTTCTTTTTGCGATATATGTTGTTATTACTTCTCCTTTTTTAAAGGATTTTTCTTGGATTTTTGAGCAGTTTTTTGAAAAGTCTTTAAAAAATTCAGAATAATTAGTCATTTTTATTTCACTTCTTTCTATTCTTTCTAAAAGTTTGGAATTTACAACTAGTTTTTTATAGATTTTTTTCTTGTAATGTTACCGCCTAGCTAATTGTTATATATTTTTAAAAACCAATCTTGAAGCGTGGAGAGTGAGAGCAGTTAGGTACTTTTATACCACGCAGTATAGGTAGAAGAGTAGGATAGGGTGTGCCATCGGCGATTGGTTTTTAAAAATATATAACAATTAGTTAGGCTAGTGAGTGCTTTTTAATAAGTTGTGAATACTATATTATTTATTTTTCAATATTATACACAACTTCTGTTGCAAATGCAACAGAAAAGAGATAGACGTAATAACTTTGTTACAAAATTGTAATAAAAAAATTAAATGTCGATTCCTTAGAAATAACAATGAAAAATTTTGTGTAAATTAAAAAAATCATAATCTGTTGCATTTGCAACAGAAAAACAAAAAAGTTAATGTATAATAAAGACATCAAAACACATGGGGGAGGAAAATAAAAATGAAGGTAATAAAAAGAGATGGAAGAGCAGTAGACTACGATAGAGAAAAAATTAAGATTGCGATAGAAAAAGCAAATAGTGAAGTAAAAGGAAGACAAAAAGCTACTAAAGAAGAAATTAAAGAAATAACTAATTATATAGAAGAATTAGATAGAAAAAGAATATTAGTAGAAGATATACAAGATTTAATAGAGCAAAAATTAATGGATTTTAAGAAATTTGAACTTGCTAAAAAATATATAGTATATAGATATACAAGAGCTTTAGTTAGAAAACAAAATACTACAGATGAATCAATCTTAGGATTAATAAAGAATCAAAATAAAG
This sequence comes from uncultured Clostridium sp., assembly GCA_900557195.1. Taxonomy (GTDB): domain Bacteria; phylum Bacillota; class Clostridia; order TANB77; family CAG-508; genus CAG-492. The sequence goes on along the minus strand of USRT01000011.1, from coordinate 25,901 downwards.
AACTTGCAGAAGAAAACTCAAATAAAAATGCAGTACTTGCTTCTACACAAAGAGATTATATAGCAGGAGAAGTTTCAAAAGATTTAACAAAAAGAATGTTATTACCTGAAAAAATTACAAAGGCACATGAAGAGGGAATATTACATTTCCATGATGCAGATTATTTTTTACAACCTATTTTTAACTGTTGTTTAATTAACATTGGAGATATGTTAGATAATGGAACAGTAATGAATGGAAAATTAATAGAGAGTCCAAAAAGTTTCCAAGTTGCATGTACAGTTACAACACAAATTATAGCAGCTGTTGCAAGTAACCAATATGGTGGACAATCTGTAGATTTAAAACATTTAGGAAAATATTTAAGAAAAAGTAAAGAAAAATTTAAAAGAGAATTAGAAAATACATATAAAGATACATTATCTCAAGAAATTATAGACAGTATTGTAGAAAAAAGATTAAAAACAGAACTTGCAGCAGGTGTCCAAACAATACAATATCAAATTAATACATTAATGACAACAAATGGACAATCTCCTTTTGTAACATTATTTTTAAACTTAGATGAAGAAAATGAATATATAGAAGAAAATACAATGATTATAGAAGAAATTCTAAAGCAAAGATATGAAGGTATTAAGAATGAAAAAGGAGTATATGTAACTCCAGCTTTCCCAAAATTAATATATGTACTATATGACCATAACTGTTTAAAAGGTGGAAAATATGATTATTTAACAAAACTTGCAGTTAAATGTTCTTCAAAAAGATTATATCCAGATTATATATCTGCTAAAAAGATGAAAGAAAATTATGAAGGAAATGTATTTAGCCCAATGGGATGTAGAAGTTTCTTATCACCATGGAAAGACGAAAATGGAAAATATAAATTTGAAGGTAGATTTAATCAAGGTGTTGTAAGTATTAACTTACCACAAATTGGTATTGTAGCAGATGGAGATGAAGAAAAGTTCTGGAAGCTATTTGATGAAAGATTGGAATTATGTTTTGAAGCATTAATGTGTAGACATTATGCATTACTTGGAACTTTATCAGATACTAGCCCAATTCACTGGAAATATGGAGCTGTAGCTCGTTTGAAATCAGGAGAGAAAATAGATGAACTATTAAAAGGTGGATATTCAACATTATCTTTAGGATATATAGGAGTTTATGAAGTAACAAAAATAATGAAAGGTGTATCACATACAACAGAAGAAGGACATGAATTTGCAGTTAAAGTAATGAATCATTTAAGAGAAGCTACAGATAGATGGAAAAAAGAAACAGGGCTTGGATTTGCTTTATATGGAACACCAGCAGAAAGTTTATGTTATAGATTTGCTAAGATTGATAAAGAAAAATTTGGTGAAATTCAGGATGTAACAGATAAGGGATATTATACAAATTCATATCATGTTGATGTAAGAGAAAAAATTGATGCATTTAAGAAATTATCATTTGAAAGTGAATTCCAAAAAATATCTTCAGGTGGAGCTATTTCATATATAGAGATACCAAATATGAGAAATAACTTAAAAGCATTAGAAGAAATTGTTAAATTTATTTATGATAATATCCAATATGCAGAATTTAATACTAAATCAGATTATTGCCATGTATGTGGATTTGATGGAGAAATTATTATAAATGATAATAATGAATGGGAATGCCCACAATGTGGAAATAAAGATCATAATAAAATGAATGTTACTAGAAGAACTTGTGGTTATTTAGGAGAAAACTTCTGGAATGAAGGAAAAACAAAGGAAATTAAATCAAGAGTATTACATTTATAAAAACTTAGAATACATAAGAAAGAAGGCGAAGAAATGAACTATGCAACAATAAAAGAATGCGATGTAGCAAATGGTCCTGGAGTTAGAGTTTCACTATTTGTTAGTGGATGTAATCATCATTGTAAAGGATGTTTTAATGAAATTGCTTGGAATTTTAATTATGGAAATGAGTTTAATCAAGAAACAATTGATAAAATATTAAAAGATTTAGATAAAGATTACATAGAAGGATTATCTTTACTTGGTGGAGAACCACTAGAATATGTAAATCAAAAGGGATTAGTAGATTTAGTAAAACAAGTGAAAGAAAAATTTCCAAATAAGACTATATGGTGTTATACAGGATTTGATTTTGAAAAAGATGTAATGGGAAAAATGTATAATGTATGGGATGAGACAAAAGAACTTGTTCAAAATATAGATGTTATTGTTGATGGAAAATTTGAGATGGAGAAAAAGAATCCATCACTAAAATTTAGAGGTTCAGAAAATCAAAGACTTATAGATGTTAAAAAAAGTATGAAAGAGCAAAAAATTATTTGGGCTGATGTAGAAGATGAAGAAATAAGAAGAGCAAATTAAAATAGACTTTTTTAGGACGAAATTAAATGAACATTTGATTTCGTCCTAAATTATTTTGTTAGAAAGTATATACTAAACAGAATCATGATAGAATTAAGTGAATAAGTAAAAGAAAATATGATTTTATACAAATTTGAAGTAAAACTGCAAATTTGTATAAAATGTTTTAAGATAAAATCATAAGCATGGAAATTCATATGATTAATTATATAAAAAGAAGTATGGAAGAACAATTAAAGAAAATGGACTATTTTATTTAACAGATTCTCAAGTTTTTCATACAATAAAAAATGGTAGAATAAAAAATGAAGTTAAACTGACTCTTCAGTCTAAAGACATGAAGAGTTTTTTATGATATTAATAATCTAAAAAACTAAAAATTAAATACAAGGAGAAAACGAATGAGCAAAAGATTATATAATTATATAGAAATAACAGATTTAAAAGATATGTTAAATAAAACAAGGAATTTATATGGAGAAAGACCAGCATATAAAATAAGAATAGAAGATGGAAAATATCAAATTTTTACACATAATGAAGTACGAGATATGGTAAACTCATTGGGAACAGCATTAATAGATTTAGGGCTAAAAGGAAAAAGAGTAGCAATAATTGGTGAAAATAGATATGAATGGGAACTTGCTTATTTATCAATAACTTGTGGAACTGGAACAGTTGTACCACTTGATAAATCATTACCTGAAAATGAATTAGAATCATTAATAGAAAGGTCCGATATTGAAGCAATATTCTTCTCAAAAAAATATTCAAAAACTATTGAAAAAGTTAAGTTTAGTGAGAAAAATAAATTAAAACATTTAATTTCAATGGATTTAGATGTACATACAGATGGTGTTTATTCACAAAAAGAATTAATAAAATCAGGTAAAAAATTATTAGAAGAAGGAAATACAGAATTTATTGATGCATGTATAAATCCAGAAGAAATGAGTATTATGTTATTTACATCAGGAACTACATCAAAAGCTAAAGTAGTTAGTCTTTCTCATAAAAATATCTGTTCAAATTTAATGGATTTAGCAAGTATATTAGATGTAACAAGTGATGACATTTTACTTTCTGTATTACCATTACACCATGTTTTTGAATGTACAGTTGGTTTCTTGTTTTCTTTATATAAAGGAGCTCAAACTGTATTTTGTGATGGAATAAGACATATAGTAGATAACCTAAATGAATATCATGTTACAGTTATGGCTTGTGTTCCAGGTATATATGAGAGAATATTTAGTATGATTAGAAGAAAAATAGAAAAACAAGGAAAATTGCAAGAAATATTAGATTGTGAAGAAAAATATAAGAATGCTTCTATGAATGATAAAAAAGAAGTGTTTAAAGAAATTCATGATATGATTGGTTCTAAAGTTAAGCTATTTATAAGTGGTGCAGCAGCTTTAGATTCGAAAATAGAAGAAAAATATAGGTTACTTGGGATAAATTTAGTTCAAGGATATGGTTTAACAGAAACGTCTCCAGTTGTTGCAATTGGAACCAATAAATATTATAAAACTGGTTCAATTGGGAAATCAGTTCCAAGTGTTGAGGCAAAAATAGTAGATAAAAATGATGAGGGAATTGGCGAATTAGTAGTTAAAGGTCCTAGTATAATGCTTGGATACTATGGAAATGAAGAAGAGAGTAAAGAAGTTCTTAAAGATGGATGGTTTTATACAGGAGATTTAGCAAAAATTGATGAAGATGGTTACATATATATATGTGGAAGAAAGAAAAGCGTAATTGTTTTAAAAAATGGCAAAAATATTTTTCCGGAAGAAATGGAAAATTTAGTTAATAAAATAGAAGGTGTAAATGAATCTTTTGTATTTGGAAAACAATTATCAGAAGATAAAGAAAATATAAAAATAAATGTAAAAATTGTTTTTGACAGGGAAAGAGTAAAAGATGTATATAAAGTAGAAACAGATGAAGAAATTTACCAGGCAATTTTAAGTAAAGTAAAAGAAATTAATCAAACAATGCCAAAATATAAAGCAATAAGAGGAATGATATTAACTGAAGTTCCTTTAATTAAAACTACTACTAATAAAATAAAGAGACAAGAAAATTTGGATATAATTGAAAAAAATGAAAAATGACATAGGTAAGAGGAATCAGGTATGGACGGAGAATTTTGGAATAACTGTTAGATAATCAAAATAACATGAATACTATGAAAAAAGGAACGGGTGGACAAGAAAATCGTCCCTTTTGTCCACCTTAAATCATTATTTATAGCTTTCTATATATAATGCTTTTGCAATATAAGGTGTTACTTCATTTATATCATACCAACCTGAGCTTTTGCTATTATTTTTAAGTCCATTTGGATTAGAAACATAAACTTTTCCGAAGTCCATCAGTAGCAAGTAAAACCATATAATGAGAGCTAGTTGTCCACCTATTGTTTGTAGGTTTATTCCATACACAAATAAGAATAGGTCTGTTGCTTTTTAAATGTTTTTCAATATATGTATTTGATAGATGTTCAGAATCATAAAAGAAATCTGAATTAGTAATTCCAAAGGTAGAAGATAATTCTTTTGAAATTGTTTCATTGTCTAAAACTGGATAATACTTTTTTCTAAGTTCTCCAGGAGTATAGTTTTTATTGTATCCACTTAATATAGTAGCTATTGCAGTTATTCCACATCCATTATCAGTCATAGTACCGCCCCAATACTCTAAATTACTCCAAGAACTGTAACCATTTTGTTTATATTCTTTGTAAACTTTTTTGTTTTTCTCCTCAGTAGTAAAAGTAGAAAAATATCCATCTTTATCTTTAACTTCTTGCATACCTACCCCAGAATAATTTTTGTTATAATCTTCTTTAATTACATTATAGCTTGATTTATTTTGTATTTTAGGAATTTCTATACTAGAATTGTTAGAAATATAATTAATTATAAGATTATAAAATCTTATACAAAGAACGATTAATAATACTATAATAAATAATGGTACTATTATTTTTTTTACATTTAACTTTCTCTTATTTTTCATCATTTTAGAAAACCTCCTTAGTACTTGTTTATAGTATAAGGATAAAATAAAAAGATTGTTTTAAGAAATAATTAATAAAAACTTAAAATTTTCTTACAATTCATATTATGAAATGAAAAGCAAATAAAAATATGTTATAATTTAACTTGAAAAACTGGTTACTATTTATTATATTGTGCCAAGTTTTTCGGGGAAAATATGGTATTTATAATAATTTTTATCTTGTTTTATATAAAAAGTATTATGTATAATTTTTTTATAAATACTATATTTACTAATTAAATATAAAAAACAGGAGATAAATTTATGAATGTATTAGTATTAGACGATGAAAAGGAAATTGCAGATTTAATAGAATTATATTTAAAAAATGAAGATTATAATGTATATAAATTTTATACATCAGAAGAAGCAATAAATTGCATTAATACAGTAAAATTAGATTTTGCAATATTAGATGTAATGATAAAAGGAAAAGATGGATTTGAAATTTGTAAGTTTATTAGAGATAAGAATTTAAAATTTCCAATTATAATGCTTACAGCGAAAATAGAAGATAAAGACAAAATTACAGGTTTAACACTTGGAGCAGATGATTATATGACAAAACCATTTAATCCACTTGAACTAATTGCAAGAGTTAAATCACAGGCAAGAAGATATACAAAATATAATGATAGAAATGATGAAGAAAAAATATTTATAGATGGACTAGAAATATGTAAGGAAAAACATAAATGTCTATTATATGATGAAGAAATAGAGTTAACACCTCTAGAATTTGATATATTACTATATTTAGCAAATAATAGAGGACATGTAGTAAGTTCAGAAGAATTGTTTGAAAAGGTTTGGAAAGAAAAGTATTTAGATAATAATAATACAGTAATGGTACATATAAGAAGAATAAGAGAGAAATTAAAAGAAGATACAAGAAAACCTAAATTTATAAAAACTGTATGGGGAGTGGGATATAAAATTGAATGAAATAAAAGAGTTTAATAGTATAAAAAATGGAATAGCTTTAAAAGCAGTAGGGAAAATAATTCTTTATACAATTATTAGTGGCATAGTACTTATGATATTAATTGATGGTGTTTTTAATGACCAGATAGCAGAAGAGATGCGTGATTTAAATGATTTTGTTTATTATTTTATAGTTGCCCAAAAGCCTGTTGTTATTACAACAATACTTTTTATAATAGTAGCTATAGTATCATTTTTTGTAATAAGAAATACTTCTAATAATCTAATTATTATAATATCAGCAATGAATCAAATTTCTATAAATCCAGATGAAGCGGTTAAATTACCAACAAATTTAGCTATAATTGAAAACAAATTGAATAATATCAGAATAGAACTAATAAAAAATAGAAATGAAGCAAAAGAAGCAGAAAATAAGAAAAATGATTTAATTATGTATATGGCACATGATTTAAAAACTCCTCTTACATCAATTATAGGATATTTAACATTACTACTAGAAGAACAATATATTTCAAAGCCATTACAAGAAAAATATATGCAAATTGCATTAGACAAGGCTTTTAGAGTAGAAGACTTGACAAATCAATTTTTTGAAATAACTAGATATAATCTACATGATATGCCAATAAATAAACAAAAAATAAATTTATCTTTTTTAATTGATCAATTAATAGAAGAATGTTATCCAATGTTACAAGAAAGAAATTTAAAATGTATTATAAATAAACCAGATAATGTTTACTTTTTAGGAGATGGAGATAAACTTGCAAGAGGTTTTGGAAATCTTATAAAAAATGCAATTAATTATAGTTATGAAAATACAAATATAGAAATAGAAATTGTACAAGATGAAAAACATATACAAGTTATATTCAAAAATAAAGGAGATAAAATTCCAAAATACAAATTAGATAAAATATTTGATAAATTTTATAGAGTTGATGAATCAAGGAAAAGTGATAAAGGAGGAGCAGGCCTTGGACTTGCAATTACAAAAGAAATTATAGAATTACATGGTGGAAATATTTATGTAAAAAATGATAATGATTTAATAGAATTTTATATAGAATTTTATAATTTACAAAGTTAATATCATTTAATAATTACTAAATATATTAAACGTTCAGTGTTAGAGTAATATCTAAATCTGGGCGTTTTTTTTATGAATCTATTATCTACTATGAAAAGTAGTAATTTATCAATTATACTTGACATTACCAAAAAAAGAGAGTAGAATATCATTTAGTTCGAAAACGAACAAAAGGAGGCAAGAATGAGTCTTTTAGAAGATATGCATGTTTTAAAGAAAATAATAGATAATCCACTAGCTAGAATAGCAAAAGAAACAGATTTAACAGTAAATGAAATAAGAGTCTTGTTATTTTTATATGAAAATGAAAAATTTGATCTTGCATCAGAAATTGTAGAAAAATTAATGATTTCTAAAGCACATGTATCAGTTTCAGTTGAGCAATTAGTAAGCAAAGAATATATAAAAAAGGTTCAAGATGAAAATGATAAAAAGAAATTTCACTTAAAATTAACAAGTAATTCAAAAGGAGTATTAGACTTACTAGACATAGAAATAGAAAAATTAAAAGCAGATTTATTAGAAGGTGTAAGTAAGGAAGAAAGAGAAGTTTTTGTAAAAACTTTAAAAAAGATTATCCAGAATACAAAAGATTTAATAAGCTAAAGGAAAGGATGAATTAAATAATGAAGAAAATTACAGATTTTATTGTAAACAAAAGATACATAATATTAATTTTATTTATAATATTATCAGTTATTTCAGCGATACTATCTAATAAAGTTAATATTAATTATGATATGGCAGAATATTTACCAAGTACATCAGAAACAAGAATTGGAATGAACATTATGGAGGAGGAATTTAAAGAGATAAAATCAAGCAATTTAAATATAATGTTTAAAGGCTTAGAAGAAGAGCAAAAAAGTGAAATATTTGAGTATCTGAGCCATATAGAAGGTGTAAATTCTGTAGATTATGACAAAACAGAAGATTATAACAAAGATGACTATACATTATATGTAATTAATGTGGAAGATTTAGAAGATTCAGAAGTTGCAGGAAATATCTATAATGATGTGACAAGTCATTTTGAAGAGTATGAAATGTATACAAGTGGAGCTATTTCCGAAAGAAATCAGCCAGTATTACCAATGTGGATAATGGTCTTAGCAATTGCTTGTATGTTTATTATTTTAACAATAATGTGCGAATCTTATGTAGAGCCAATATTATTCTTAATATCAATATTGATGGCAGTATTATTAAATAAGGGGTCAAATGTAATATTTAGTAGTGTATCAAATATTACAGACTCTATTGCAGCAATATTACAAATGGCACTATCTATGGATTATTCAATTATGTTGATGGATAGATATAGACAAGAAAAGGAAAGCGCAAAAAACAAAGTTGAAGCTATGAAAAACGCCCTATACCATGCATTTACTGCTATATCAAGTAGTTCAATAACAACTATTGTAGGACTTATAGCGTTAGTATTTATGAGCTTTACAATTGGTCGCGATTTAGGATTTATTTTAGCAAAAGGTGTTTTATTTAGTTTATTATGCATATTCTTTGTATTACCATCACTAATATTAATGTGTGATAAGATAATCACAAAAACAAAAAAGAAATCTCCTAATATTAAGCTTGATAAACTTCGGAAAGATGAGTTACAAATTAAGATATGTAGCAATTATTTTATTTATAGTTGTATTTGTAGCTAGCTATTTATTAAAAGGAAATTTAGGAATTTTATATACAACCTCTCAATCTGATAAAATAGCAGAAGTATTTTCTGAAAACAATCAAATGGCAATAATTTATAAAAGTGAAGATGAAGAAACGATTAAACAATATTTAAAAGAACTAGAAGAAAAAAATAAAGTAGATGAAGTATTAGGATATGGAAATACAATAAACCAAGACCTTAAAGTTAATGAACTAAATCCAAAAATAAAAGAGCTAGGTTCTGATGTAGATATCGAAGAATATTTAATCAAAATATTATATTACAATTATTATAATCAAGATGAAAATAATACAATGACATTTAATGAATTTATAAAATTTATAAAAAATGAAGTTTATAATAATCCGAAGATGGCTGATAAATTAGATGAAGGAACGAGGAAAGATATAGATAGACTTGAAAAATTTACAACAACTGATTCTATTAATAAAAAAAGAACTAGTATTGAAATTGCAAATATATTAGAAATGGATAAGGCAAAAATAGATGATATTTTAATTTATTATAATTCTAAAAACAATAATTTAAAAATTAGCTTAAATGATTTTATAAATTTTATGAATAAAGATGTTTTAACAAATAAAACTTATTCTAAGAACATAGATAATAATGCAAAAGCAAGTTTAAATACATTATCAAAATTTACAAATAAAAATATAATTACAAAGAAAATGACAAGTAAAGAAATGGCAAATTTATTTGGAATTTCTGAAAATGTAATGAATAGTTTATATACTTATTATATAAGTGTAAATGAAATAGAAATTAAAATGAGTATTTCTGAATTTTCTGAGTTTGTGTTAGAGGATGTTTTAACAAACAAGCAATATGCAAGTATGTTTAATGAAGAAACAGTAAATAGTATAAAAATGTTAAGCGTATTTAGTAATAAAACTAACATTACTAAAAAGATGAATTCTGTAGAACTTGCTAAACTATTTGGAATAGATGAAAGTAATGTAAAACAAGTGTTGCTTTTAAAGTATGGAAAAACAGATAATGGCTTAAAGATGAGCATAGGAGAATTTATAAATAATGTTACAAATATAAAAACAAATACACATTATTTAGATAGCTTAGATACAAGCAAATTTGCAGAAATTAATGAAACAATACTAGAAAATCCTACAAAATACACAGCAACAGAAATGTCTAAAGTTTTAAGTATAGATACAAATCAAATGTATCAAATATATGCATTAATTGATTTTACACAAAATAATACAAGTAATTGGATATTAGAACCAAACGAATTTGTAAAATTAATGTTAGCAAATAGTAATAGTATAGACAAAGAAACAAAAAGTAAATTACAGTTAGTTTCTAATATAATGAACAGTACTATAAATAACACAAAATATTCTTATGTAGAGCTTGCAAAATTAATAGGAATTGATAATGATAAGGTAAAAAGCATTTATACTTTATATGTTTCAAAAAATACTACTACAAAATTAACCATGCAAGAATTTGTAAATTTTGTATTAAGTCATAAAGATGATAAGGAATTATCTAGTAATATAAATAAGGACACTATAAATCAATTAACATTACTACAAAAAGTTATGAATGGAATATTAAATAATAAAAAATATAGTAGTGCAGAGCTTGGTAATTTATTAGGAATGAATACAAGCAATTTAAATTTACTTTATGGATTATATAATGTTAAATATGTAAATACAAATCAAACTATATCATTAAAAGATTTTATATCTTTTTTATTAAATGATGTGATGAAAAATCCAGATTATTCAAGTAATTTTGATAATGATACAAGTTCGAAGTTAAACACAATAAATGGAATTATTAATAATTCTTTAAATAATACTAAATATACAAAAGATGAAATATTTTTAATATTAAGCAATTTAGCTGAGAGCTTAGATAAAAATATGGTAGATCTATTGTATGTATATTATGGTAGTACAAATGAGTATGATGAAAATTGGACATTAACAGTAGAACAGTTTGTACACTTCCTAGATGAAGATATATTAAAAGATAGTAGATTTGATGACTTTATAGAAGCAGACATGAGACAAAAAATAATGGATGCGAAAGAAAAAGTAAAAGATGCTAAGGAATTATTAATTGGAAAGGAACATTCAAGAATTGTAATTAATACAAAACTAAGCAAAGAATCAGAAGAAACATCTAAATTTATTAAGGGGATTAAAGATGATTTAGGAGATAAGGTTAGTGAAATTTATGTAATTGGAGATTCACCAATGGCATACGAAATGAGTCAAACTTTCCAAAGTGAATTAGACTTTATTACAGTTCTAACAATGATTGCAATATTTGTGGTAGTGGCATTAACATTTAAATCAGTTGTTGTACCATTAATATTAGTAATTCTAATTCAATGTGCAGTTTATACAACAATGGGTACTTTATCATTCTCAGGTGAAGGAGTTTATTTTATAGCACTTTTAATTGTTCAAAGTATATTAATGGGAGCTACTATTGATTATGCAATTTTGTATACAACATATTATATTGAACATAGAAAAACTATGAGTATAAAAGATGCGATTATAAATTCTTATAATAAATCAATTAATACAATACTTATATCTTCATCAATTTTAATAATTGCTACTTTTATTATAGGAACTTTTACTTCAGGCATTATATCACAAATTTGTAAGACATTATCTCAAGGAACATTATGTGCAGCATTATTAATTTTAATTTTGTTACCAGCTATACTTGGCGCATGTGATAAATTGATTGTGAAGAAAAAGTAAAATCATTTAATAAATCACCAAAAAAATGCACAATGAAGTGCACAATGACATTGAAACAAATAAAAAAGTTATTATATTATGTTGAATGAAATTAACTAAAAATGGATACAAAGAAAGATTAATAGATAAATACATAAGTTATTCCTAAAGTTCTGCATAGATATTATTAAAAAATGATTAGAAAAATGAAAGAATAGTTTTATAAGCTATTCTTTTTTTGAGTTTTATGATATAAGATAAATGTATATAAATTTTAATAATAAAGGAAAGGCGATAGTATGAAAACAGAATATGAAATTAGAGTTTTAGAAATAAATAAAGAAGAAATGATAAAAAAGTTAGAAGCACTAGGTGCAACTAAGAAAGGAAATTTTAATCAAAAGAGATATGTTTATGATTTAAAACCGATTCAAAAAGGAAAATGGATTAGATTAAGAACAAATGGAAAAGTTTCAACTTTAACATATAAAGATATAGTAAGTAACACAATAGATGGCACTAGAGAAGTTGAATTTGAAGTAGAAGATTTTGAAAAAGCAAATGAATTTTTAGAAAAAATAGGTTTTGAAAGCAGAAGCTATCAAGAAAATGATAGAATTAGTTACATTCTAAATGGAGTCGAAATAGATATAGACTCATGGCCTATGATACCAACTTATATGGAGATAGAAGCAAACTCAGAAGAAGAAATTATTCGGGGTAGAAGAAATACTAAATATAGATAAATCTAAAATTACAACTTTAAATTGTGATGATATATATAAGCAAATATATAATATAGATATTTCGAAAATAAAAGAATTAAGATTATAATACCTTAGGGAAAAAGAATGGAAGAATACAGTTATTTATTATTGTAATATTAATTATAATTTTAGTAGCATTATTAATTTACAATAGATGCTATCAATGAAAATAAATCATCGGAAATGCCAGAAGGGGATATGAATAGTCCAAGTGGAAGAATGCCATGTCAAATGGAAGGAAGTTCAAGTTCTATTACTCATTCGGGTGCTGAAGAAATTATGACAAAAGAATGTCACAATTATTTGTTTCATATAAATGAAAGTTTGAAAGGCGAAGTTATTGCACTAATCGTCTGTACGATAGTAGGAATAGTAATTCAATTTATTTTATAATTAAAAATTACAAGGCTGATAATTAGTTGATATTATCAGTCTTTTATTATATAATGGTAACATCAATTGGTAATGTATCATTGAAATAAATGATAGGAGGAAAATAAAATGATAGTTGCTGTAACTTATGAAAATGGAAATGTATTTCAACATTTTGGTCATACAAAACAATTAAAAATATATGATATTGAAGACAATATCATTAAAGAAGAGAAAATATTAGAAGTTAATGAAAGTGGACATGGAGCTTTAATAGAACTACTTTCTAGTAATGGAGTTGAAATACTAATATGTGGAGGTATTGGTAGTGGTGCTAAAGAAGGACTGGAGAAAGCTAATATAAGATGTTATGGAGGCGTTTTAGGAAATGTAGATGGTGCAGTAAAGGATTTATTAAATGAAAAATTAAAATATGATGAAAATATACATTGTAAACATCACGAACATAATGAACATTCTTGCAATGAACACAAATGTAATGAAGATAAACACGGATGTTCAGGAAATAAGTAAAAAATTAGAAAGGATTTATTTATGGATAGAAAATTAAAAATAATAATAGAAAATTGCCCTCAAAATCATAAATGCCCAGCTGTAAATGTTTGCCCAGTTGGAGCATTAAGTCAGAAAGATTTTGAAGCACCTAAAATAGATTATGATAAGTGTATAAGATGTGGCAAATGTTCAAATTTTTGCCCTAAAAAAGCATTAGTATTAGAATAAAAAATTACAAGTATACTTTTAGATGTAAATAATTTTAATTTACATCTATTTTTTTTCGTTATAAAATTATTTACATTAGAATTTAAGTTAGAACATCAAATTACAGAGGTCATAGAATCTAACAAATTGACAGTTCGACTTTGATTTCTATTATTAATTTAGTTTTAGATAGTAAGGGCAAAAGACTCTATATAACAGGCTTGATAAAATAATAGTGGAAGTAAAAGACTTAAATTCAAAAAAGAAAGAAGGTGAATAATTTTGAAAACAGTATTAAGTGTTGATGTAGCAAAATGTAAAAGTATGTTTATGCTCATGAATAGTGATGGAGAAATATTAATTGATTCTGTTGAAGTAAAACATAATTTTGAAGACTTTGAGAAAATTAGAAAACAAATAGAAACATTTGATAGAAGTAATTTAACAGTGTTTATGGAATCAACAGGAATATATCATTTACCAGTAGAAAGATATTTTAAAGAAAATGGATTTAACACTTTAGTAATTAACAGTTTAACAACCAAAAACAATTATGACACAATTAGGAAAACAAAAACAGATAAGAAAGATTGTTACAGATTAGCAAAGTTATTTTTTGTAAATGAAGTAGAATATCATGATTTATCCAAAAAAGATTTATATGCCAATTTGAAAGCAATGACAAGGCAATATTTTTATTTAACACAAATAAATGTGAGTTGTAAAAATAGATATAAAAGATTGATAAACATTTGCTTTCCAGAGTTTGAGGAAATATTTAAAAGTAGTAGAATTTATGAAGAAACAGCATTGAATTTTATAAAAACATTTCCCCATGCGTACATAGTTAAAGAAAAAAGAATAGATGCTTTATATAATAATTTATATAAAACAAATTCAAGACATGATTATTATTATAAAAGATTAGCAAAACAAATAAAAGATATTGCAATAACTTCTTATCCAGGTGTAGACAAAGAACATGCAGATGTAAAGAATTTATCAGATATGGCAAGTATTTTACAAAAAAATATAAAAGCAATAAATAATTTAAAAGAGCAAATGATTGAAACAGCAAAGCAATCTAAATATTTTGAAATAATTAATTCATTTTATGGAATTGGAGATGTCTTTACAGCGGAATTATTAGGAGAACTTGGAGATATTACAAGGTTTGAAAGTCATAAGCAATTAATAGCATTTTGTGGATTAGATCCAACGATTATACAATCAGGAAAAAGTATTAATGTTCACGGAGCAATATCAAAAAGAGGAAATAAATATGCAAGATGGATATTATTTAATGTAAGTCAAATGATAGTGAAATTAGGACATCAATATCCAAATCATCCAGTTTATAATTATTATTTAATGAAAAAAGCAGAAGGCAAACATTATTATGAAAGCCTAACTGCTTGTTCAACAAAAATCTTGAGAATGTTATATTCCATGTGCAAAAATAATAAAACATTCTTAAGTGATTAATTAAATAAAGTTTAACATATATTAGGCGAAAAAGATATAGTTTTAAAAAATAATATCATTTTCGCTTGTTTGTGGTGTTTAAAAATAATATAATAATTTTATAAAAAATAGCTTGACAAAAATTAGATAGTCAATTTTAATAGAGAATCTTTAGTCTAAATTTGAACTGAAATTACAGTTACTTTTAACTCCACTAAACGTAGAGTTACTAAAAATAATAGGCTCAACTAATCGTTTGTTTACATTATAAAAACAATCTGCTAATCTAAATATGAAGGAGGCCAGTTATGGATCAAGTAAAGATTGGAAAATTTATTGCTGAGTGTAGGAAAAATAAAAATTTAACACAAAGTCGGATTAGCAGAAAAATTAAATATTACAGATAGAGCAATATCAAAATGGGAGACAGGAAAAGGAATGCCTGATTCTAGCATAATGCTTGACTTATGTAATGAACTTGGGATTAATGTAAATGAGTTATTAAGTGGGGAGATGATACAGATGGAAGATTATGATAAAAAGGCAGAAGAAAATTTATTAGAATTAAAAAATAGGCAAGAAAGCACTAATAAAAATTTATTAGTATTAGAAAATATTATTGGATATACTTGTTCAATATCGTTTTTGGTTATGATTTTTACGGCTGGATTTGCTGTTTCAAATATAATCTGGAGGATTGCTTTAATTTGTATTGCAACAATTATATTTATAATAGGAATAACTTTTGCTTTAAAAATAGAAAAAGATGCAGGATATTATGAATGCCAGAATTGTTATAACAAATATATTCCTAATTTTAGTTCAGTCATGTTTGCAATGCACTTAGGGAGAACTAGATATATGAAGTGTCCAAAATGTGGTAAAAAAACTTGGAATAAAAAAGTATTAACTAAATAATGAAGAAATAATAGAGACAAAGAAGTGAGTAAGATTAGAAAGAAATTTTTATATTTTTTAACTTACTTACTTTTTTATTTTTAAATATGACATCTATGTGTCATATTTGTATGATATAATAAGACAGATAATAAAATGATTGAAGAAAAAGGGAGTGTAAATTAGTGAATGGTAAATTAAGAAATATGGCGTCAATCTATTTATGTGATGACACTAATAGGATGTTATTATTATATAGAATAGGTTCAAGAGTTGTTAAAAATTCATATATTGGAACTGCAGGAGGTCATTTTGAAAAGGATGAACTAAATGACGCAGAATCATGTGTTTTAAGAGAGTTATACGAGGAAGTTGGGCTTACTATAAAAGATATTACAAATCCAGAATTAAGATATGTAACATTAAGACATAAAAAAGATGAAATAAGACAAAATTACTATTTTTTTGCCAAAATAAAAGATAAAGCAAAAGAAATAAAAAGTAACGAAGGAAAACTAAAATGGTTTGAATTTAATGATATTTCATCTTTAGATATGCCACATACTGCAAAATATGTAGTAAAACATTATATTGAAGAAGGAAGAAAAAACGATAAATTATATGGTGGTATAGCAATTCCTGAGGGAATTGAATTTACAGAATTAAATGAATTTTAGAATATAGTGATATAAAATGAAAATGTAATATATTTGATTTTTTTCTTTCTAACACCACAATAGAGCTCTCCACTGAGAGCTTCTATATTCAATTTATTCATAGAATTACTTAGATTTTTATCATATAAAGTTTGATTCAAAATATTAATCATTTCGGAAAAAATTTTCAAAATAATAAAATATTTATAGAAATATTGTTTTATAAACAAATCACATTATAAAAAATATTACAAATTACTATAAACATTAAAAATAGTCACTTACTTGTCACTTAGAAAATTGTATAATAAAAATGAAAACAAGGAAGGAGATTTTTTTATGGAAATATTAAGAGTAGAAAATTTAAGCAAAATTTATGGAAAGGGGCAAGCTAAAGTAACAGCATTAGACAATGTCTCATTTAAAGTAAATAAAGGAGAATTTGTTGCAATTGTTGGAGCGTCACGGAAGTGGTAAATCTACATTGTTACATTTAATTGGTGGAGTAGATAGACCAAGTAGTGGAAAAGTTTTTATAGATGGAAAAGATATTTATAAATTCAATAACGATGAACTTGCAATTTTTAGAAGAAGACAAGTAGGACTTATTTATCAATTTTATAATTTAATACCAATATTAAATGTAGAAGAAAATATAACTTTACCTCTAAACTTAGATAATAAGGAAGTAAATAAAGAAAGACTAAATGAATTAGTTAAACTTTTAGGATTAGAAAATAGAAGGTTACATTTACCAAACGAACTATCAGGAGGTCAGCAACAAAGAACTTCAATTGGTAGAGCATTAATTACAAATCCATCTATTATTTTAGCAGATGAACCAACTCGGTAACTTAGACTCAAAGTCAAGTGATGAAATTGTTGAATTATTGAAGAAATCAAATAGAGATTACAAACAAACAATAATTATGATTACCCATAATACAGAAATAGCAAAAGTAGCAGATAGAATTATAAAAATTGAAGATGGAAAGATTGTTTCGTAGGAGGTAATAGATGATGAAAATTCTTAATAAATTATCAATAAAAAATTTAAGATTAAATAAAAAGAGAACAATAAGTACCATAATAGGAATTATTCTTTCAGTAGCACTTATTTGTGCTGTAGCAACTATGGCTACTAGCTTTAGAGCAACACTTGTAGAAAATGCAATTAACGAAACAGGGTATTATCATTTAAAATTAATTGGAATAAATGATGAAGATATTAAAATTTTACAAAATAATAGAGATATAAAAGATATTTATACAATGAAGCAAATAGGATATGGATTATTAGATAAATCAAAAAACGAAGATAAACCGTATTTAAAATTATTTTCAATGGATAAAGAAACCTTTGAAAACTTGAAATTTAATTTGATAAAAGGAAGATTTCCAGATAATAGTAGTGAAATAATTATTAGTAACCACATAATAGGAAATGCAAAAATAGATTATAAAATTGGAGATAAAATTAAAGTAAATATAGGTCAAAGAAATACATTAGACGGACAAGAGCTAGATTCTTATAATCCATATAGTAAAGAAGCAGAAAAGCTAGTAAATACAGAAGAAAAAGAGTTTACTATAGTAGGAATTATGGAAAGACCAAATTATAATTTCGAAAGCTATAGTGATCCGGGATATACAGTATTTACGACTAGTATGGATGGAAATATAAAAGATGCATATATATCTTTAAAAAATCCAAAAGACTATAAAAGTTCAATTACAGAATTATTAGGTGCTAAAAGTTATGAACAGATAGAATCAAATTATAGTTTTAAATATGAAAACTATGAAATAAATAGAGAATTATTAAGATGGGAAGCTTTTGCATTTAGTGATTCTACAGTAAATATGTTATTTGCAGTATGCGCGATTGTTATAGTTATTATCATATTTACAAGTGTATTTTGTATTAGAAATTCTTTTGCAATAGCAACTGCAGAAAAGATTAAAATGTATGGAATGCTTGCAAGTATAGGAGCAACAAAAAAACAAATAAAGAAAAATGTAATATTTGAAGGGTTAATGTTAGGTGTTATTCGGAATACCTTTAGGAATATTATCTGGAATATTTGCTGTGTTTGTATTAATAAAAATAGTAAATTCAATATTAGGAGAATATTTACTTAGTCATGTAGATGGAATTGTAGTAGATGTATCTATTATACCAATAATATTATCTATAATACTAGGAATTATTACAATTTATTTATCTTCAATATCATCTGCTAGAAAAGCAAGTAAAGTAAGTCCGATTGAAGGGTTAAAGAATTCAGATGAAATTAAAATAAAAAGTAAAAAATTAAAGGTGCCAAAAGTAATATCAAAAATATTTAAAACAGGTGGGGGTTTAGCATATAAGAATTTAAAAAGAAGTAAGAAAAAATATAGAACAACAGTAATATCTTTAGCAGTGAGCATATTTATTTTCATCACAATGAATAGTTTTATAACCAATATGTTTGATTTTACAGGAGGTTATTATGAAGATTATGATTATAATATGAAAGTATATAGTGGGGTAGATTTTTTATCAGATGAAGAAAAGGATAAAATATTATCTCTTGATAATATTGATGAACATTTTATTATTTATGATGATAAAATAGGAACAATAAGAATTAATGATTTGAGTAAGATAAATCAAATAGAAGGAATTGAATTAGAAGACGACTTTTATTATGATGAGGAAAATCATGAAGCTATTAGCACAGGAGAAGGTAAGGTATCAAGAATACAGATAGTTGGAATTGATAATGAATCATTTAAAAAATATGCAAAGAAAATAGGAGCAGATTATGAAGAGATAAAATCTAGTGGTGTTTTATGTGATAACTATAAATATTATGATGAAAATGGAAATAATACAAAAGAAATTAGAAGATATAAATATCAAAAAAATGATACAATAGTAGGAAAATATGGAGAAGAAGAAATACAAATTAAAGTTGGTGCTGTTACTGATATAAGACCATATGGTATGGAAGGAAACTATTATGGTGGAGGATATTTAATTGTAAATGCAAACGAATATAAAAACATTAATTTTGAAATTAGAAATATATGTATTAATTCAAGTGCGCCAGATGATTTAGAGCAGGATATAAAAAATATAAGTGAAAGCATTAATATTAGAAATATGAATGCGGAAGTAAAACAAGAAAAGTCAATGCTTCTAGTTATTAACATATTTTTATATGGATTCATGGCAGTAATTACTTTAATTGGTGTTACTAACATATTTAATACAATTACTTCAAATATGGAATTAAGACAAAAAGAATTTGCTATGCTTAAAAGTATTGGAATGACAAAAAAAGAATTTAATAGAATGATTAATTTAGAGACAATATTTTATTCTACAAAAGCATTACTTTATGGAATTATATCAGGACTTTTAGGAACATTTGCTTTGTATAAAGCATTTAGTGTAAAGGTAGATAGCGGAATGTATATACCAATTAATCCAATTGTAATTTCTATTATATTTGTATTTATTTTAGTATTTATAATTATGAAATATTCGATTAATAAGATAAATAAACAAAATACAATAGAGACAATTCGTAAGGAGAATATTTAAGTTTATGGACAAAGGGATTGTTCTCTTTGTCCACTTTTTAATAATATTGAATTGTTACTTCTCTTTTTGTTACAGGTTAATGCTTTTCAAGTTGTTATATAAAGAATAGTACCAAGAGTCCGGTCTTTTGAAGAGTCTTATATATTATAATAAAAAACAATTCTTCCAAGGCGTTTCAGCGTGTGCCAGATTCATATTTTAGAGACACACTATAAACAGATACATAAATAACGACTCAAGGTCAAAACTGCTTTTTATTATAATATATAAGACTCTCTAAAAGACCTATTTACGATATGTAAAACTATTAACTAATAACATCTTTTTTGAGATTTTTATAAAAAGACTTGATAAATAAACAAATGTTTGATACAATACCACAAATAACAGAATAATAAATTGGAGATGATAGTAATGAGTAATTTACAAGCAGAAGAATATAAAAGTTTTGAAGAATATGCAGAATTCCAAAATGCAGGATATATGGGATTGTATGGTGGACTAACTGTTGATGATATACATAAAAAAAAGAATTTAGGTGTCACAGAAAAAATACTTGATTTTATGGGAAGTGAAGAATTAGCAGCTAACTTATTTCGTATTACACAAACAGAAGCTAAACTTAAAAGAGAAAATGTAAAAACAAAAGAAAAGGCTAATCAGACTCATTATACTGTTGGAACAACTGTAAGAAAAGCAATAAAAGATATTGGAGGAACAATGCCAGAAGACTTACCAACACCAGAAAAAAGTATTAAACAAGTTGAAAAAGAGCAATTAAAAAGATTAAAAAACATGAAAACAAAATTAATGTTAGATGAATAAAGTTGCAAATAAAAATTATAAGGAGAAATCTAAAATGGATATTTTATTAGTAGAAGATAATGAAATGGTTGCAAAAGGTTTAATATATTCATTAAAACAAAATGGATATAACATAATACATAAATCAAATGTAAAAGATACAATTAAATTCATGCAAAATGAGAATGTAAATCTTATTATACTTGATATATCTCTTCCTGATGGAAATGGGTTAAATTTGTATGAAAGTCAAATAAAAAATAAAAATATACCAACTATTTTCCTAACAGCAAAAGATGATGAAGAAACAATAGTAAAAGGATTAGAAAATGGTGCAGATGATTATATTACAAAACCTTTTTCTACAAGAGAATTAATAGCAAGAATGAATAAAATTTTATTAAAAGAAAAGAAAAATAGAATTATCAAAGCAAAAGATATTGAATTTGATTTAGATAAAATGGTTGTATATAAGCAAAAAGAAGAAATACGGGTTAACAAGCTTGGAATTAAAAATATTGCATTTGTTATTTATCAATTTAAACAAAGTTGTTACTCGAAACGACATTATTGATAAAATATGGGAGTGGACAGGAAATGATGTTAATGATAATACAGTAACTGTATACTTAAAAAGAATAAGAGAAAAATTAGATAGTAATATTATCATGACAGTTAAAGGAATAGGATATAGGATTGATGGAAATGAAGAATAAAATAGGTTTAAAAAAGGCAATTATTACAAGTTTATTTATCATAATATTCTCTAATGTAATTTGCGGAGTATTAATGTTTTATCAATATAAAACATATACAGATAATTTTAATAAGAAACTGAATAGTATTGTTACAATGATAAAAAAAGAATATCCAAATGTAGATAAAAATGCAGTAATAGAAATATTAAATAAAGAACAAATAGAAAATGATTTATTATTTAAAGAATACGGAATAGATTTAAATAAAGAATCTTTAATATCAGAAAATGATAGGTATTTTATAAAGTTCTTAATACACAATCTAATTATTATAACTTTTTTGCTATTTACAATATTTCGGAATATTTCTTAAATATAATAAATTAAAGGATAAAAAACTTGCCCAAATAACAAGATATATTGAAGAAATAAATAATAAAAATTATAAATTAGATATAGATGATAATACAGAAGATGAGCTTTCAATTTTAAAAAACGAAATATATAAAACTACTGTTATGTTAAAAGAGGTGGCAGAAAATTCAAAGAAGGATAAAGCAAATTTAAAGGATTCTTTATCAGATATATCTCATCAATTAAAAACACCATTAACTTCAATTACTATTATGTTAGATAATATTTTAGATAACAAAGATATGGATACAGATATCCGAAATTATTTTGTAAAAAATATAAAAAGAGAAATTATTAATGTAAATTTTTTAGTAGATGCATTATTAAAATTATCAAAATTAGATGCTAATAGTGTAAAATTTATAAATAAAGAAGAAGAGATTCGGAAAGATATTACAGGAGAGCATAAAAAATGTATCTACTATATGTGATTTGAAAAATATTGAAATAAATATTTATCGGAACTAATAAAAGTTATATATATTGTGACATAAAATGGCAAGTAGAAGCAATAACCAATATACTTAAAAACTGTATAGAGCATTCTAGTGAGAATTCTAAAATAAATATAAGTTATGAACAAAATAAGATGTATTCTAAAATAGAGATAAAAGACTTTGGAGTTGGAGTAGACCCGGAAGATTTACCTCATATATTTGAAAGATTTTATAAAGGTAAGAATTCATCAAGTGATAGTGTAGGAATTGGACTTGCTTTATCAAAATCTATAATTGAGAAAAATAATGGATATATTTGGGTAGAATCCGAAATAAATAGAGGAACTAGATTTATTATTAAATATTTTAATTAATTGATGGAGAATTATTAAGATGGTCAAACGATAACAAACGACTAATTGGAACAGTCTCGCTATTTTTAGAAGGAAAATTTCTGTTTCGAAAGAAGTGTTAACCTTGACAAGGAATTTATAACATAATATAATGTTAACCAGAGCTAACAAAAAGGAGAAAACTATGATATCAAAAGCATTAGAAGAATATTTGAAGACAATGTATATTTTAGAAAAACAAAAAGGAAACATACGTGTTACAGATATAGCTAAAAAAATGAACTGTACTAAACCAAGTGTAAATAAGGCTATATGTAATTTAAAAGATAATGGACTTGTAAGTTATGAAACATATGGAGAAATTAAGCTTACAGAAAATGGAGAAAATTTAGCAAAAAAAATATTAGAAGCTTATGATATTGTTTATTTATTTTTTAAAGATGTTTTAAGTTTAGATTCAGAAGAAGCTGAAAAAGAGGCAGAGAATATTAAATCAAGTTTATCAGATGAAACAATAAATAAGCTTGCTAAATATGTTCATAAGGTTCTGGGACTTAGCAGTTTAGATTGCAATTATGATGTTAATAAAGAAAAATGTAGATGTTGTATAAGAAGAACTGGAAAGTGACAAAAAAGATAATAAAAAGTGAGAAAGATTATTTTAAGTAGAGGAATAACAAATGGAAAATAAAAAAGTTTTATTAGGTATGAGTGGAGGGGTTGATAGTAGTGTATCAGCTCTTATATTAAAACAACAAGGATGTGAAGTAATAGGAGCTAGTCTTCAATTATTACAAGATACTGAGTTTAATACAAATACATTTGCAGATGCAAAAAATGTATGCGATTTTATTGGGATACCACATTATGAATATGATTTTAAAAAAGAATTTAAAAAACATGTAATAGATGATTTTATAGAGTGTTATGGGGCATGCAAAACACCAAATCCATGTATTGAATGTAATAAATATATGAAGTTTGGTGTGATGTATGAAAAAGCAAAAGAATTAGGATGTAACTATATTGCTACAGGTCATTATGCAAAAACAGAATATAGTGAAAAATATAAAAGATGGGTATTAAAAAAGTCAAATGCGGGAAAAAAAGATCAAAGTTATGTTTTATGGAATATTCCAAAAGATTTGATAGAACATATATTGTTTCCTTTATCTGATTTTGAAACAAAAGATGAAATAAGAGAAATTGCAACACAAAATAATTTAAATGTTGCAAATAAACCGGATAGTGAAGATATATGCTTTATTCCAGATGGAAATTACAAAAAGTTTTTAGAGAATAATTCTAAGATAAAGCCAAAAGTAGGAAATATAGTAAATTTAAAAGGTCAAGTATTAGGACAACATACAGGATTATATAATTATACAATAGGACAGCGAAAAGGTCTTGGAATATCAAATGAAGTTCCATTATTTGTTTTAGGATTTAATAAAGAAAAAAATGAGGTTATTGTTGGAGAGGAAAAGGAACTTTATAAAAAAGAAATTACAGTTACAAATATTAATTTATTGTTGGTAGATGACATAGAAGAAGAGATAGAAGTAAGTGTAAAAACAAGATATTCAAGTAGTGAGGCAAAAGCAAAAATACATAAAGAAGGAAATAATATAAAGGTAATATTTAATGAAGAACAAAGAGCAATGACTCCTGGACAATCTGCTGTTTTTTATGTAGATGATATTGTTTTAGGTGGGGGAAAAATAGTATCGTAAATGTTAAAATTCGTAGATATTTTATTTAAGAGAAAATGTTACCGCCTAGTTAATAGTTTAATATATATTTTTTTAAACCAATCTTGAAGCGTGGTAAGCGAGTAGTAGGAATTAGTTTTATACCACGCAGTTTTTGCAGAGGCAGGTTATACTTTAGTACCATCGGCGATTGGTTTAAAAAAATATATATTAAACTATTA
This sequence comes from uncultured Clostridium sp., assembly GCA_900557195.1. Classification (GTDB taxonomy): domain Bacteria; phylum Bacillota; class Clostridia; order TANB77; family CAG-508; genus CAG-492. The sequence goes on along the minus strand of USRT01000011.1, from coordinate 869 downwards.
ACTAGGCTAGTATGAGATTTTTAATAAATTGTGAATTGTAACGCATAAATAGATAGAAAGGAAATAAAAATGTTAAATCAATTTTCACGAACAGAGTTATTAATAGGAAAAGAGGGAATAGAAAAGCTTCAGAATGCGAAAGTTGCAGTATTTGGAATAGGTGGGGTAGGTTCTTATGTAGTAGAAGGTTTAGTAAGAGCAGGTATTAAAAACTTTATATTAGTGGATAATGACGAAGTTTCATTAACAAATTTAAATAGACAGATTATTGCAACTTTTGAAACAATAGGTAAACCAAAAGTAGAAGTTTCTAAAAATAGAATTTTGGAAATAAATCCAAATGCAAATGTAGAAATATATCAGGAATTTTTTATGCCAGAAAGTAAGGATATTATAGATAATACTGTTTCTTATATAGTAGATAGTGTAGATACAGTAACAGCAAAAATTGAATTAGTTCTAAGGGCAGAAAAATTAAATATTCCTATTATATCTAGTATGGGAACAGGAAACAAACTAGATCCAACTAAGTTTGAAGTAACAGATATATATAAAACGCAAAGTTGTCCACTTGCAAAAGTTATGAGAAAAGAATTAAGAGCAAGAGGAATAAAAAAACTAAAAGTTGTTTATTCAAAAGAAGAACCAATTAAATCTTCTAGTATATTAGAAAATATTTCTGGGATGGAATGCAATCACAATATAGAAGATATGAAAAAAGGTAAATTAGTACCAGGAAGCGTTTCATTTGTTCCTTCTGTGGCAGGTCTTATTATAGCTGGTGAAATTGTGAAAGATATTATATATAGTTGACTATAGGTTTAAAATAGATATGTCACAAGTAAATTGAAAATAAAATATTGAAAGAG
>USRT01000010.1 GCA_900557195.1 uncultured Clostridium sp. | reverse complement strand
GTACTCAAAGTATATAAATTTCAAAAAAGTGTGACATATGTTTGACTAACCTACATTATAATACAATATAAAATATAAAAGATAATTGACTTTAAATGGTATAAGTTATAAAATATTGAAATAACATATATTAAATAATTGATATATATAATTAATTAGTGGAGGAAAAGATATGATTATATTACTAGATGCAATGGGAGGAGATAATGCTCCTGATGCTAATATAAAAGGAGCAGTTAGTGCAATAAATCAGATTGAAGCAGAAATATTACTAATTGGAAATGAACAAATTATAAATGGAAAAGTAAAAGAACTATATGGAAAAGATAAAATAGAAGATATCTCTCCAAGATTAAAAATATATCATACAACAGAAACTATAGAAATGGAAGATATACCAACACAAGCAATAAAAAGAAAAAAAGATTCATCTATGGTGGTTGGTTTTAATTTATTAAAAGAAAATAAAGGTGATGTATTTATATCAGCAGGAAATTCAGGTGCTTTATTAACAGGTGCAACACTTTTGGTTGGAAGGATAAAGGGAATAGATAGACCAGCTCTAGCAGGAATTTTACCAGCATATAATAGCAGATTATTATTAATAGATGCAGGTTCTAATACAAATTGTAAACCAATAAATTTATTACAGTTTGCTCAAATGTCAACTATCTATTTAAGAAATACTTTTGGCATAGAGAAGCCAAGAATAGGATTATTAAATATAGGAACAGAAGAGACAAAAGGAAATGAGCTTACTAAAGAGAGCTATAAATTATTAAAGGAAAAATCTGATGAATTAGGTATAAACTTTGTAGGAAATGTAGAAGGTAGAGATGCGTTTTCTGGTGAAATAGATGCTATTGTTACGGATGGTTTTACAGGGAATATATTCTTAAAAGCCGTAGAAGGACTGGGTAAATTTGTTAAAAGAAGTTTAAAAGATAGTATGAAAAAGAATATCTTATCTATTATAGCATCAATACCATCATTGCCAGCAATGAAACGTTTTGCTAAAATGGTAGATTATAAAGAGTATGGTGGAGCCTTATTTTTGGGAGTAAAAAAGCCAGTTGTTAAAGCACATGGAAGTAGTGATGAGAAATTATTTGAATTTACTATAAAACAGGCTGAACAATTTGTAAAAAATAAAGCTGTTGATAGAATGATAGATGAGTTTCAAAAGATAAACGATAAAGAGAAAGATAGTATAGAAATTTTAGATAAATAAAATTAAATTTATACTTGACAATTACTGAAACATGTAATATCTTTAAGTAAAATTTAAGTGTATGATAATACAAATAATCTATAAAATAGAATATTTATATTATCTAGCTAAAGATGCAAGCGAGAGGAGGTGACTTTATGAATTCAGAAGAGATATTTGAAAAAGTAAAAGGAATTATAGTAGAACAATTAGGTGTTGCAGAAACATCTGTTGCTATGGAAGCTTCTTTTATAGATGATTTAGGAGCAGATTCTTTAGATATAGTTGAATTAATAATGGCTTTAGAAGAAGAATTTGATACAGAAATTCCAGATGCTGATGCTGAGAAAGTAGTTACAGTAGGTGATGTTGTTGATTATATAAAAGAGCATGTTGCTTAATTTATATAAAGTTGCCTATAAATAAAGAAATGAAAGGGTAATACCTTTCTTTTTTTGATTTTTTATAGTATAATATATAAAGATTTTATTAAAAGGAGGTGAATATATGAGATTAGATAAGCTAGAAGAAAGTATAGGGTATACTTTCAAGAATAAATTACTTTTAAAAAATGCACTTACACATACATCTTATGCAAATGAAAATAATGTTAAGAGTAATGAGAAGTTGGAGTTTTTGGGAGATAGCATATTAGAGTTTATATCTAGTAAGTATATTTATACAAAATATCCAAATTTAAAAGAAGGAGAAATGACTAAAGTTAGAGCTGATGTTGTTTGCGAAAGAAGTCTTTATAAAGTTGCACTTAAGCATAATTTTAGTGATTTCTTATTTATAGGTAAAAGTCAAATAATTAATAAAGGAAATGAAAGACCATCAATTTTAGCAGATAGTATTGAAGCGGTTATTGCAGCTATTTATTTTGATTCTGGACTAGAAGCTGCAGAGAAGTTTATAGTAGAAAATTTAAAAGATTATATAGAAACTGCTAGTAAACATGTTGGAATGAAGGATCATAAAACAGTATTACAAGAAAAGCTTCAAGTGCATGGAGATGTTAAAATAAAGTATGATATTATAAAAGAATCAGGGCCAGATCATGATAAAACTTTTACAGCTAGAGTAAGTCTTAATGGAAAAGTTTTAGCAGAGGGTAATGGAAGAACTAAAAAAGAAGCTGAGATGGAAGCCGCTAAAAAAGCTTTGGAAAATATGTAATAAAGAAATTGATAATAGCCATAAAAGGTTTATATTATAAATAAATTTTTTTATAGAGATAAGCTAGCCACACATACTGATATTTAAATCAGCATTTTATTAAGTTATAAAAATATAATAATTTATAAATACATCAAAGGAGGGAAAAGTATGAAAAAAGAATACATTATACCAATTTTTGTGCCTCATTTAGGTTGTCCAAATAGTTGTACATTTTGCAATCAAAAAACTATTAGTGGACAATCAAAACAGGTAACTGCTAAAGATGTAAGAGATACAATAGAATATTATTTGAGTAATTTTAAAGATAATAATAAGTATGTAGAAGTTGCTTTTTTTGGAGGTAGTTTTACAGGAATAGAAGAAGAAGTTCAAGAAGAATTGTTGCAAGCGGCTTTCGAGTATATTAAGCAAAAAAAGGTAAATAGTATTCGTATTTCTACTAGACCAGATTATATTAATAAGAAAATTCTAAAAAGATTAAAAAAATATAAAGTAAAAACAATTGAACTTGGAGTTCAATCAACTAATAATTATATATTGTCAAGATGCCAAAGAGGACATACTTTTGAAGATGTTAAAAAAGCATCAAAATTAATTAGAAGAAAACGATTTATTTTAGGACATCAAATGATGGTTGGATTACCAGAAAGTACAAAATTAGATGAAATAAATACTACTAAAGCATTAATAAAATTAAAACCTAAAATAGTTAGAATTTACCCAGTTTTAGTTATTAAAGGTACTAAATTAGAAGATGAATATAAAAATAGCGAATATATTCCATTAACAGTTAATCAAGCAGTAGAGAGATGTAAGGAAATAGTTGCAATGTTTAATAAAAAGAATATAAAAGTTATACGTTTAGGTCTTCAAAATACAAATACAATTGATGAGCCAGGACATAATGAAAGTGAAGTGGTTGCAGGTCCATATCATCCAGCTTTTAGACAATTAGTAGAATCTAGTATGTGGTATGATAGTATACTTGACCATATTAAACAGTTCAATACAAAGGTAAAGGTTGTCGAAATAAGAGCAAATCCTATAAATATTAATAATATAATAGGTCATAAAAAAGAAAATATAAAAAAATTAAATGAAATATATGATGTAGAAGTAAATGTTACTTCAGATGAATCTATAAGACCAGGAGACTTTAAAGTTAATATATTAAAAACATATGAAGAATGTATAAATTTAAAATAGTATAAAATCACCTATATATGCAAATAATTGTAATATAGGTGATTTTTATGAAGTATACAAGGATAAAGAGAAAATTATTATTAAAAAAATATATAATAGAGTTTATACAAATTAGTATTGGATGTTTAATTATGGCGATTAGTACATCTTTTTTTCTACTTCCCAATCAGTTATCTACTGGGGGATTTGCAGGGATTTCTACTGTGGCATATTATATATTTAAAGTGCCTTTAGGAACAACTATGCTAATATTAAATATACCATTATTAATTTTAGGATTTTTTAGAATAGGAAAGGAATTTTTAGTTAAGTCGTTACTTGGGACTATATTATTGTCTGTTTTTATAGATTTATTGGATAAATATGAAGCTTTTACTCAAGATAGATTACTTGCTTGTATTTATGGTGGTGTTTTGATGGGATTTGGAACTGCTGTTATTTTAAGGGCGTTTGCTTCTACTGGGGGAACAGATTTACTTTCTTATATTATTAAATCATATAGAAAACATTTCCAAACAAGTAATTTAATTATGATTATTGATATTGTAATTGTGGCACTTAATGTAATTGTTTTTAAAGAGATAGAAATAGGCTTGTATTCTGCAATTGCAATATATTTAATGGGAAAAATGATAGATATTATTTTCGAGGGTGTTTCATTTACTAAAATGATGTTTATTATATCTCCGAAGTATAAAGAGATTGCAAATAAAATTAGTAAGAAAGTAAATAGAGGTAGTACTGGAATTTATGCCAAAGGAATGTTTAAACAGGATGAAAAGATGATGTTATTTTGTGTTGGTTCAAGAAGTGAAATTATAAGAATAAAGGAGATAGTTACTCGGGATAGATAAGAAAGCTTTTATTGTTATTAGTAATGCGAGAGAAACTTGGGGAAAAGGGTTTAAAAGGAAATAAACTTAAAATAAAAATATAAATTTGGGGTTTGACAATATAATCAATATATTATAGAATAAATATGCAATGTATTTAACCGTGCTAAAAGGTACAATGTTTAAATTATATATTAATATTTCACCAATCTTAATTTCTTTAACACGACAATTTATGCCTGTAGAATGCAGCGGGAAAAGAGAGGTGAGTACTATGCAAAGAAAAATAAAGAAATTAGCTGAATTTTCAAAAAAAATTATTTTGTTTTATGTATAGTTGTATCAATAAATATTAATATAAACTTTAGTTTAAATGTTGAGAACGCTGGGCAGGGTTAAATGCATTGTTTTTTATATTTGAATATGTTAAAATTTAATTAATAATTAAGAAATCTTTATTATGAAGAGAGGAAAAAATGAGAGAACAAGAAGTAGTTTTAAAAAATATAGATGCATTTAACCCAGTACATATATTTGAATGTGGTCAATGTTTTAGATGGGATAGAAATATTGATGGAAGTTATACTGGAGTTTTTGGAAATTGTGTAGCAAATGTGAAAAAAGAAGATAATAACATAATTATTAGAGGGATTAGTGATGATAATTTAGAAGAAAAAGTACATAACTATTTTGATTTAGATAGAGATTATAATAATATAAAATTAGAGTTATCTAAAATAGATGAACCACTTAAAAATAGCATAAAATATGGAGAAGGAATTAGATTATTAAATCAAGACTTATGGGAAACAATTATTTCTTTTATTATATCTGCAAATAATAATATTCCTAGGATTAAGGGGATTATAAAAAGAATTTCTGAAAAATATGGGAATGAAATAATTTGGAATGGAGAGAAATATTATTGCTTTCCGAGCCCAGAAGAACTTTCAAAAGCAAGTGTAGAAGATTTAAGAAAACTTGGGCTTGGCTTTAGGGATGTAAGAGTGTATGAAACAACTAAAATGATATTAGATAAAAAGGTAAGTTTAGAAGACTTACATAAAGAACAAGATAGTATGAAAGTTCGTGAACAATTACTTAATCTTTCTGGTGTGGGACCTAAAGTTGCAGATTGTATTTTGCTTTTTTCTACATTAAAAAGATTAGAAGTTTTTCCAATAGATGTATGGGTTAGAAGAGTTATGAATGAACTATATATAAAAAATGAAGATGAGAATAAAGTGAGTAAAAAATTAATAGAAAAACTTGCTAAAGAAAAGTATGGAGATTTAGCTGGGCTTGCACAACAATATCTATTTTATTGGAAAAGAGAAGCATAAATGATGAAATACTAAAAAATATCAGATTTTTTCTTAATATATGAAGACAAAAAAGGAGTACATATGAGTTTAAGATTAATTTATGGAAGATCTGGTACAGGAAAAAGTAGTTATATGTACCAGGAAATAAAAAATAGAATTAATAAAGAAAAGAAAATATATATTATTACACCAGAACAATTCTCTTTTACTGCAGAAAGAAAACTTATGGATAGTATAGGATCAGGTTCTGTTATAAATGCAGAAGTTCTTACTTTTGGGCGTATGGCATATAGAGTAATTCGGTGAGACTGGTGGAGGAGCACATAAAACAAATTTATCAAAATGTGGTAAAGCTATGCTTATATATAATATTTTGATGAATGAAAAAAGAAGTTTAAAATTTTTAGGTAAATCTGATGAAAATATAGAGTTAATAGGTACACAAATTACAGAATTTAAGAAGCATGGTATAAGTGTAGAGATGTTTAAAGAAGAAATAGATAATACTGATGATAAATATCTAAAATGCAAAATGCAAGATATGCTACTTGTATATGAGAAATTTCAAAATAATTTGAAAGATAAATATATAGATGAGAATGATGTTTTAACTATCCTTTCTGATAGAATAGAAGAAACTAACTTTTTTAATGATACTGTTATTTATATAGATGAATTCGTAGGATTTACAAAACAAGAATATGATGTTATAAGAAAACTGCTTAAACTTACTAAACAAATTAATATTACTGTATGTACTGATAGCTTAATTTTAGACAAAAATCCAGAAGTAGATATATTTTATTCTAATAAACAAACAGCTCGGAAGACTTATGGATATAGCAAAAGACGAAGATATAAACTTAGAAAATCCAAAGTATATAGAAAATAAATATCCTAGATTTAAATCTAAAGAATTATTACATTTAGAACAAAATTTATATAGTATTAAGCAAAAAAAATTCGATTTAGAGCCAAAAGATATATCTATTTTTTTAGCAAATAATCAGTATTCAGAAATAGAATATGTTGCTTCTAAAATTGTAAAATTAGTAAGAGAAGAGGGATATAGATATAAAGATATATCAATTATAACTAAGAATTTAGATAACTATTCTAATTTGTGCAAAGCTATTTTTAATAAATATGATATACCTATATTTATAGACGAGAAAAAAGATTTAAGTGATAATATTTTAGTTAAATATATTTTATCTTTATTAGATATATTTTCAAAAAATTGGTCACATGAATCGATTTTTAATTATATTAAAAGTGGATTTATAGAAATAGAGCCTGAAGAGATTTATGAATTAGAAAATTATTGTTTAAAGTGGGGAATAAAGCAAAGTAAATGGTATAAATCAGAATGGAACTTTTATGATGATAATGATAAAAATAAAGATAAAATGCAAAGAATGGAAGCTTTAAGAAAAATAATTGTAAAGCCTCTATTAGAGCTTAAAAATCAAACAAATTCATCTAAAGATGTTAGGACAATAACAAGATGTTTATATGAATTTTTAATAAAAAATAAAATAGATGAAAAATTAGAAAATAAAATTAAAGAAAAATTAGAAGAGGGGTCTAACGAATTAGCTACAGAATATAAAACAAGTTTTAAAGTTTTGCTTGATGTATTGGATGAAATTGTACTTGTGTTTGGTGATGATAAAATTACTTTTGACAAGTATATGCAAGTTCTAAAAATAGGACTTCGGTAATAGTGGACTTGGGAAAATACCTGCTTCTTCGGATCAAGTAATTATAGGTGATGTAGATAGATCCAGAAGTCATAAAGTAAAGGCTATTTTTATTATAGGTTTAAATGATGGTATGTTTCCAAGTATTAATAGAAACGAGGGATATTTTAATGATAAAGATAGAGAACTTTTGAAAAATGATGGTATAGAACTTGCAAAGGGAACTTTAGATAGATTATTTGAAGATAACTTTAACATATATAAAGCTTTTACTACTGCTGAAGAAAAACTTTATTTATCGTATGCTTCATCAGATTCAGAAGGAAAATCTCTAAGAAGCTCTATACTTATATCTAAGATTAAGAGATTATTTCCTAATATAAAAGAGAAAAGTGATATTGTAGAAAAATCATTTGAAATAGCAAATGAAAATATAGCTTTTGAAAGTTTATTAAATAATTTAAGTAGATTAAAAGATGGTGAGGAAATAGAAAATCGTTGGTATACAGTATTTGCTTATTTTTATAATAATGAGAAATGGAAGCTTAAATTAGAAAATAGTATAAAGGGAATATATTTTACAAATATACCTTCTAATATTAGTAAAGAAGCTGTTCAAAAGCTGTATGGAAATGTATTAAAAACAAGTATATCAAGATTAGAACAATATAGAGCTTGTCCTTTTTCATACTATCTAAAATATGGATTAAAGATTTCAGAAAAGAATACTTTAAATGTGAGCTCTATAGATACTGGTTCATTTATGCATGATGTTATAGATAGCTTTTTTGATGAAGTGAAGCGGTAGGTCTATAAGTATAAAAGATATTACAGATGAAGAAATAGAAAAAATAATCGAAGAAATTGTAAATGACAAATTAAATTTGAATAAAAATTATATTTTTTCTAGTACACCTAAGTATAAGGTACTTGCGCAAAGATTAAAAAGAGTTGTTTTAAAATCTATGAAATATATTATAGAAAGTTTAAAATATAGTGATTTTGATGTGCTGGGAAATGAAATTGAATTTAAAGAAGGAAAAGAATATGAGCCAATAACTGTTTCTTTAGATAATGGAAAAAAAGTACAAGTAACAGGAAAGATAGATAGAATAGATATTGGAAAATTAGGTAAAGATAAATATATTCGTATTATAGATTATAAATCTTCTGTAAAACATATTGATTTAAATGAAGTTTATGCAGGGCTTCAGATCCAATTACTTACATATCTTGATGCGGTTTGCAAGGAAGAAAATGTATTGCCTGCAGGAGTATTATATTTTAATTTAATAAATCCTATCATTAAATCAGATAAAAATTTAAGTAAAGAGGAAATCGAAGATGAAATAAGAAAAAAATTTAAAATGCAAGGACTTATTCTTGCAGATGTAGAAGTTGTAAAAATGATGGATAAACGTTTAGAAAAAGGGGCATCTAATATTGTTCCTGCATATTTAGACAAAGAGGGAAATTTAAGTAATTCAAGGTCTAACACAGTTACAAGGTCTCAGTTTGAATATTTGCAAAAATATATGAATACAATAATTAAACAGATATCAGAAGAGATTCTAAAGGGTCAAATTGACTTAAAACCTTACTATAATATAAAGAATAAGAAAACTCCTTGTGAATATTGTGAGTATAAGGCAATATGTAATTTTAACAAAAGTGGACTAAAAAATGATTATAGATATATAGGAAAAATGGATAAGCAAGTTGTACTTGAGATGATAAAAGAAGAAAGTTAAATTAAATGATAAAGGCTGCCTAATAACTAGGCAGCCTATTTTTACTTATGATAAAATCTCTACTTGCCGAGTAGAAAAGTTAGCATTAGTGTCAAGTGCAATTGTTATATTAGATAAGTCGACAATATCGAAGTCTCTTGTAAAATGATTTGATTTATTCCTACCATTACCAAGAGGATAGGTTACAAAAACTTCTGTATGCCCATTAGGGAATATTCGTACTTTCATTTTGTGAGTTTCGTTACCTATAATACGTACTGCTGTGCAAAGAATAATCTCTTTTGTAATCTTGCACTTCCAATCACTTGCAATTACGTAATTACCTGTCATTTTTATAGGCGAGAAGCCCTGGCATGACCTGAAACTATGATTACGAATGTGAATAATTAACCGTTTACTATTCATAACAAAGAGCACCTTTCCCTACTCGCTTTAAATAAGCTTTCGTTCTCAAAATATATGAGCTTTTAAATTGTGACAATATTATATACAGTTTGTATACATATGTCAATGTAATAAATGTATGTAGATGAATTATTGTTTGAGTCAAGTAATCGTTGGCATTTTTTTCAGATAGAATATTACTATTTGTGAAAAACATAATTTGGTTAACTATGTTTTCTATTTTTATATGTTTTATGTGCTCCGAAAAATGTTGGCCAACATGTAATTTCACTGCTATTCTCAAATCTTATTAATTCCTTTATTGCTCTCACACTATTTGGCTCAAATTGTTCATTCACATTATAATTCTTTAAAGTATGTTCCTCTTCTATTCCTTCTTTTGTTTTTCCTCTTGTTGTTATATATGCATCATAATTCTTTTTATATCTTTTTTCAAGTGTTTTTATATATTCATCTGCATAATCTTCATATTGTTCTCTTTTTGCCATCTCATCTATTTCTTCTATTCTTACACTATTTTTATGTTCCTTAAATAAAGCACTCACTTTCGCTAAATATGTTGCTCCCTTTCTACTAAAGGCTTTTCTTCCTTTAAACCTTTTACTAAATATGGTGAATATTTGGCTCTCCATCGTCCCCATATTCCTATATTCAATTTCCTTCGGTGCTTTTGGTAATTCTATTAAATCTGTATATCTCTCCAAATCTTTACTTAAATATACTTTTAATTGCTCTAATCTTTTTACCTGTTTTTCTTCTCCTCCAACTTCATATTTTAAATTTTCTATATATGCACATATTTTCTTATACTCTTTATTCTCAAACATCCTTATTATTTCATTCCTATTTTTTTCTCCTTCTATACTTTTCACTATCTCTTGATATATATGAAATTTGTCTTTTTGCCTTATCATATTTTTATCTGCTAATTTATTTATCCATTGTGCTCCATCACCATTTACAACTCTGTATTTTATGGCTTCTTCTTTATAATTACTATATATTTTTGCTTCCCTAACTTCTCTTATTTCCTTTGTACTCATAAATCCTGCTATATATGTTTTATTTACTATTTCATGTCTACTACTATCCTTTTTCCATCCTTCATAACTCTCATGTAATTTTAATTCTGCTTTCACTCTCTTTGGAATAACATATTCTTTTCCTTTCTTCTCATATGCTATTTTATTTCGTTCTATTTGCTCTTTTCTATCTTTTCCTTGTAAATTTATCCATAATCCATCGGCTTCTTCAAACAATATTGGAATCTCTTTTTTTCCTTTTTCCAATTTATTTGCTTTATACAACTTTACCATTTCTTTCTCTTTTTTATCAATTTTTTCTCCTACATGCATTGTCAATTTTCTCATTGTTTCATGGCTTAATTGCACTTGTGTCATTTGTTCAATCTCATTCGCCGCTTTTCTGTACGATGTTGTTTGAACTACTGCATCTAATACCTTCTCTACTACATTTTTTGAAATTCTACCATTTTCAAATATTTTTACATTCTCGTCTAATAAATATCTATATTTCTTTCCCTTTTTATTGTTATTTATATATACTCGTCTTTCATATTCTACAACACCCATTATTGTCTTTACACAATTTTTTCTTTTTCCTTTATTTCTCATTTCAATTGGTCTGGTTGACTTTATTTTATCATCAATGCTCTCTAATATCTCTTTCACTATTTGGCGGCCTATTTCACATACAAAATCGTATACTTTATTTTCTATTTCATTGAAATCTATCTGTTCCTTTGTTATAATACTATCAAACATAAATAATTCTCCTTTGAATATTGATTTTTTTGGTACTAATATTCTATCGAATTATTTATGTTTTTTCTATGTTCTTTATACTTTTTGCCAATTAATATTTTACACATTCTGAATTATTAAATCATTCTTGTATTTTTTATTTGTTTTTGATAATATAATTGGAATAGAAAGAAGGATAAATGTGTATGAGAAATAGTTTTTTAGAAGTTGATGTAAATGCAGTATCATACAATATTGCACAAATAAAAGATTTTGTAGGTAAAGAAGTAGAAGTAATGCCAGTAATTAAGGCTGATGGTTATGGACTTGGAGCTTTTAGTTTAAAACGTGCTATAGAAGAAAACGAAATTAAGAAAGTAGCTGTGGCCATTGTTGATGAAGCTATAACTTTAAGAGAAAATGGATTTAATCAAGATATAATTATATTAAATGAATTATTATTAGATGAAGCGAAACAAATTGTAGAATATAATTTAACTCCAGGAATATCTGTATATGAAATAGCAAAAGAAATTAATTCTTTAGCTAAAGAAGCAGGAAAAATAATAAATGTTCATATAGAAGTAGATACTGGTATGGGAAGAGTAGGTTTAAAACCAGAAGATGTTTTAGAGTTTGCATATAAAGTATCAAAACTAAAAAATATCTATATAGAAGGAATATATACTCACTTTTCATCAGCTGATAGTAGTATAGAATATACAAATAAACAAATAGAATTGTTTGATAAAGTAGTATTTAATCTGAAAGAAAACGGATATAATATAAAATATAAGCATGCAGCAGCAAGTAGCGGAATTATAGAATTTAAAAATTCACATTATAATATGGTAAGACCTGGATTAATAATATATGGATATTATCCTAATATTAATATGAAGGAGAAACTGTATTTAAAACAAGCTACAAAAATGAAGTCAAGTGTGGTCTTTCTAAAAGAAGTTCCTAAAGGAACATCTATTAGTTATTCTAGGAACTATATAACAGATAAAAAGACTAAAATAGCAACTATTCCAATTGGATATGCAGATGGAATAAGGAGGAGTTTGTCTAATATAGGAAGAGTGTATATAAATGGGAAATATGCAAATATTATTGGAAATATTTGCATGGATAACTTTATGGTAGATGTTACAGAAATAAAAAATATTAAAGTTGGTGATGAAGTGATTTTATGGGATAATGAACATATAACAGTAGAAGAGATTGCAGACAAATGTAATACAATCAACTATGAAATTTTATGTGATATTTCTAAGAGAATACCAAGAAAATATATGAAAAACTAGATTCATAAAAATTAAGTTAAAAATATAAAGATAAAAAGCATATATAATAGCAATTTCATTATAAAAAGTGAATAGTTTAATTTTTGTAGTAATAATGCCTTTTATATTAAAATGTTTGAGGAGGAAATATGAAAGATTTGTCAAATGAAAATGTAATTCATGTAAACAAAAATGGTGTGGAATATTTACAGTTTAGAAAATTATTACAGTATAAAGATAAAATATCCCATTGCTTTACATTAAAAGACTTAACCTTTGGTGATAATTCAAATTTTTATGATATAAAGAAAAATGTTTTAGAAAACTATAATAAAATTACAAATGAATTAAATTTAGATAGTAAAAATATTGTTAGACCATTTCAAACACATACTAATTTTGTTAAAAATGTCACAACCGAAAAGGGGATTTTTATAGAAGAACTAAAGGATATAGATGGACTATTAACAGATAGAAAAGATGAAGTTTTATCTTTAACTTTTGCAGATTGCATGCCTATATATTTATATGATAAAAAGAAAAACATAATTGGAAATATACATTCTGGATGGAAAGGAACATTAAATAAAATAGGAAAGTTAGCAGTAGAAAAAATGATTAAAGATTATGGTTCTAATCCTGAAGATATTATTTGTGCAATAGGACCTACAATTAGAAAATGTCATTTTGAAGTAGATGAAGATGTGAAAGATATGTTTTATGAAGCTTTTAAGGATAGTAATATCATTAGTCTTGGACAAATAAAAGATGGGAAACAAAAATATTATATAAATACAGTGCTTGCTAATATAAATATGATGAAAAGATTAGGCTTAAAGGACGAAAATATTATAGATAGTAAAATTTGTACAGTATGTAATTCAGATAAAATGCATTCTTATAGAGTAGATAAAAATCTAGCTGGTAGAAATACTGCAATAATTGCAATAAAATAATAACTTTTAGGAGGAAAAGCAGATGTATGACAATTGGGAGAAATTAGAAGAATCAATTATAGATTGTAATAAGTGTAAATTGTGTAATAATAGGACTAATATTGTTTTAGGAGAAGGTAACAGAGAAGCAGATATTATGTTTGTAGGAGAAGGACCACGGAGCAGATGAAGATAGACAGGGGATTCCTTTTGTTGGTAAGGCTGGACAGTTAATGAATAAGGCTTTTGAAGGCTTGGAGATTAATAGAGACAAAATATATATTGCAAATATTGTAAAGTGCAGACCACCAGCAAATCGTGTACCAGAACAAGATGAAGCAGATGCTTGCTTAAATTACTTGCGTAATCAAGTTATATTAATAAAACCCAAAATTATTGTTTTACTTGGAAGTACAGCATTAAAAAATATATTAGGAAAAGAATATGGAATAACTTCTGCAAGAGGTAATTGGATGGAGCAAAAGGGAATTTTATATATGCCCACTTGGCATCCAGCAGCTTTATTAAGAGATGAAAATAAAAAAATAGAATTTTGGCAAGATTTAAAAAAGGTAAAGGAAAAGGCAGAAGAAATTAAATTAACAATTTAAAGAGCTTTATTTAGTTTACTTATTAAATGCTAGAATGAAGTATTAAATTATTTATAATGTGAAAAACAATATAAAGAGGTATGAAGTATGAGTAATAAATATTTTAAAACAATTGAATATAAGTTAGTTGATAAAAAAATAGCATATCAAGGAAAGAGATTAAGAGTAGAAGAGTTAAAGTATTTAAATGGTACACAAGAAATTTATCGTGAACATGTTATTGCAGGAGATGCAGCAGTTATTTTAGCGATTAAAGATAATGGTAATGTTATTATGATACAAGAGCCAAGAACACCAATAAATAAGGTTATTCTTGCATTACCTGCACGGTCAAATAGAAAAAGGTGAAAGTGCAGAAGAAGGAGCAAGAAGAGAGTTAGAAGAAGAAACAGGATATTATGCAAAAAAAATAACAAAATTAAGAGAATATTATCCTTCTGTTCGGATATACAGATGAAAAAATAACAATATTCTTGGCTACAGATTTAAAAGAAACGGAAAGGCATTTAGATGAAACAGAAGATATAAATGTAGTTGAAGTTTCTATGGAAGAATTAAAAGATATGTTAGATAAGAATGAAATAATTACTGCAAGTACAACAATTGCTCTAATGCATTATATTTTATATGTGAAGAATAATTAGTAGATAATATATTAATTAGAATTAAGATTTTTTACTGTATTTTATAAAATCATAATTCTAATTTTTTATTGTAAAATTTATTTTAGTCAGAAAGTGGAACAAAATTAATAGTTAAATAAGGAAAATGTGCCAAGTTATTTTAGATTATTTTTTTATTTAATAGAAAGAAATAAGATGCAACTTTTTATTTTTTTGATATGTAGTTAAGATGAAGACACAAGTAATTTAAATAATAAGTAGGTATATATAATGTAACAATATATTATTGTACCTATTTTATATTTGTGATAAGATAGTTTTATATAAAAAAAGGGGATAAGGTTATGAATGATGATGAAGCAAAATGTGGACTAGTATTAGGTTTAAATAAGATAAAGGAGATATTGATAAAAAGTAATTTATTAATAGAGTGCAATATTATAGATGAAGATATTAACTATATTTCATATGATTCAAGAAACATAGAAAGAAATACTTTATTTTTCTGTAAGGGAATGTATTTTAAGGAAGAATATTTAAAAGAGGCAATAGAAAAAGGTTCTATAGCTTATGTATCAGAGCAAAAATATAAAACAGAAGATACATCATATTTTATAGTATCTAATGTATTAAAGGCTATGGGAATAATCTCACTAGAATTTTTTAATTATCCAGATAGAAATTTAGAAAAAATTGGAGTTACAGGAACTAAGGGAAAGACTACAGTTACATATTTTTTAAATAATATTTTAGAAGAATATACAAATTCAAGACCAGGATTAATATCTTCTATATGGACATATACTGGGGCTAAGGATGAAGAATCTCATATAACTACTCCAGAAGCAATGGAAATTGAAAAGAGTTTTTATGAGATGGTAAGGTCAAATATAAAAAATGTAACAATGGAAGTTTCTTCTCAAAGTTATAAAAGGTCAAGATTGGAGGGAGTAGAATTCGAATATGGCCTTTTTTTGAATATAGATAAAGATCATATTAGCAAGTTAGAACATCCAAATTTTGAAGATTATTTGAATTGTAAGTTAGAATTCTTAAAACATTGTAAGAATGTCTTGATAAATAAGGATACAAAGCATTTAGAAGAAGTACTTAAAGCTGTTAAGGGAAAAAATGTAGTCTTTTTTGGTAGTAATAATGATGCAGATTATTATGTTACAGAAATAATAAAAGAAGAAAATGGATTTTCTTTTATAGTAAAAAATGATAGGTTAAGATATTCAAAGAGATTTAATATAAAAATGCAGGGGAGATTTAATATAGAAAATGCATTAGCAGCAATTAGTGTGTGCAAGATGTTAAATATTGATGATGAAATAATACAAAAAGGATTATTAAAAACTAAAGTACCAGGAAGAATGACTATTTATGAGAAATCAGGTATAACTGTTATTATAGATTATGCTCATAATAAACTTAGTTTTGAGAAATTATATGAATCTTTAAAAACAGATTATCCGAATAGAAGAATTATATCTGTAGGTGGAACTGTAGGAGGAAAAGCATATAATAGAAGAGAAGAATTTGGAAAAATTGTTGGACAAGCTTCAGACTATATATATTTAACTGCTGATGACCCTCAGTTTGAGAAAACAGAAGATATCTGCAGAGATATTGGAAAATATATAGATGATAAGTCTAAATTTGAGATTATAAAGGATAGAAAAAGGGCTATTAATAAAGCAATAACAAACTCTAGAAGCGGAGATGTTATTGTACTTCTTTCAAAAGGTACAGATAGATACCAAAGAATAAAAAATAAGGATGTACCATATGAGTCTGATGTGAAGATTGTAGAGAAGAAGCTCAAAATTATGAGAGCTTAAAGTTTTGATAATTCATTAAAATGTTATATGATATATACATGGATTTTATTTGTTATTGTATTATGAATTTGATAAATAAAATAGTAATTTTTCGTTTAGATTGATGGAGGTGGTAATTATAGAATATTGGTGGATATGGTTGTTGATATTGACTTTTTGTATTATAATACCGAGAGGGAATAAATTATATTTAGGAATATTAAAAAGAAAAAAGAAAGGAGAAAATAGAAAAATGCCAACAGAATTAATGAAAGAATTTATAGGAAAAGTATGTGCAATTACTCTATTTAATGAATCATTTGGAATTACTGGAAAAATTATATCAATAGAAGGTAATTGGATAAAAGTTGAGGAAAAAGATACAAGTAGACTTGTAAATGGAGATATGATTAGAGATATAAAAATAATGCCTGCTAAATATCAAAAGTAACTGTAAAATTACAATTTTAAAGGGAAGTAAACCTAAGGTGTGTGTATTTTTATAATATAAAATGATACTATTATTCTTGAAAAGAGGGATATTATGAATCAAGAAAAAATAGGAAAGTTTATTGCAGAAAAGAGAAAAGAAAAAAAATTAACACAGGAGCAATTAGCAGAAAAATTAAATATAAGTAAAAATGCAGTAAGTAAATGGGAAAGAGGGTTAAATCTTCCCGATGTTTCAATTATGCAATACTTGTGTAAAATACTAAATATTACTTTAAACGAGCTTTTTATTGGTGAAAAGATATTAGATGAGCAATATAAAGAAGTAGCAGATAATAACCTATTAAATGCTTTAGAAAACAGTTCATTTTCTTTAAAGGAAAAAATAGAATTTTATAAAAAGAAATGGAGAAAAGACCATATATCTAAAATTATTTTGTGTTGTATATCATGGGTAGTATTAATTATTGTACTTAAATTTCAAAATATTGGAGGTTATATTATTGGAACAATATCAGTAATGTTAGCAATGTTGTTTTATGTTATACTCTATAATCAAATGATGATATACGTTGAAAATAATGCTTATAAAAAAATTGAAAAATAACAAAAAATTACAATATCATTAAAGAGAATTTGTTTGCAACTACAATTAAAAAAAACAAAGTTTATTAAATTTCTATTTTGGCAAAAATGTCAACAAAGAACAATCTATGAACATATGGTCAAATATATTGACAATAAATTTAAAGAATAATAAAATTAAGATGAACAGGTGAATTTTCATCTTAATTTTTTTATGGAGAAGAAAAATGTATAATAATGAAGAAATAAAAGAAAAAGTAGATTATTGTTTAAATTGTAAAGTAAAGCCATGTCAAAAAGGATGTCCGTTAAATAATGATATTCCAGAGTTTATTTTCAATATAAAACAAGAAAAATATGAAGAAGCATATAAGATATTAAGTAGGACAACTGTTATGCAATCTATATGTGGAAGAATTTGTCCTCATATGAGTCAATGTATGGGAAGTTGCGTAAGAGGTATAAAGTCAAATCCAGTAAGTATTGGAGAATTAGAGTATAAATTAGGAGATTTAGCTATAGAAAATGGATTTTCTATGGAAGAATTAGAAAAAGACTGTAGTGGCAAAAAGGTTGCTGTTATTGGAAGTGGGCCTGCACGGACTTACTTGTGCTGCTTTTTTAGCAAGAAGAGGAGCTATAGTTACAATATACGAAAGATATTCTAGCTTAGGTGGTATTTTAAGACATGGAATTCCAGAGTTTAGATTAAGTAAAGATATATTAGATAGTACAATTAAAAAAATATTAGAATTAGGAATTAATGTAGAATATAATAAAGAAATTGGAAAAAATGTTTCTTTAGAAGAATTAACTAGTAGATATGATGCCGTTTTTATTGGGATAGGAGCTAATATTCCATGGAAAATGGGAATAGAAGGCGAAGATTTGCAAGGAGTATATGGAGGAAATATATTATTAGAAAAACAAAATCACCCAGATTATACAGGAAAGAAAGTAGCAATAATTGGTGGTGGTAATGTTGCTATGGATTGTGCAAGAACTATAAAGAGATTAGGCGCAGAGAATGTGACAGTTATATATAGAAGAAGTGAAAAGCAAATGCCAGCAGAAAGAAAAGAAATAGAAGATGCAAAGAATGAAGGAGTAGAATTTTTATTTCAAAATAATGTTATTAAGATTTTAGGACAAGATAAGTTAGACAAGATTGAATGTATAAAAACAGAACTTGTAAAGAAAGAAGGAGAATCAAGAGAAGTTCCTATTGATATTGAAGGAAGTAATTATCAAATTTTAATGGATTATGTAGTAATGGCAATAGGCTCTAGCCCAGAAGAAAGTATTGTAAGTAAGCTTAATTTAGAAAGAACTAAAAGAGGATATATTAAAGTAAATGAAGAATATAGAACATCAAATAGAAAAGTTTTTGCAGGTGGAGATATAATTGGACAAAAAGCAACTGTAGCCTATGCAGCAAGAGCAGGTAGGGACGCTGCAGAAAGTATAATTGAGTATTTAAAAAAATAGAATCAAAAGTTTTCAAAGTGTCAAAAGGTGTCAAAGGGGACGGGGCATATTGGCAATTTTTAATAACACTAAAGTCTTTTTTATTAAAAATTGCCAATATGCCCCGTCCCTTTTGACACTTTTTGACATAGTTACATGTTAATTTTTATTAAATATTCTTTTGAAGAATTCCATAAGTTTATTTTGTTTGTGTTCAATTAGAGAGTTATTAATAATAGAAGTATATTCATTATTAATTTTATCTATTATTTTATTATTATAATTTGTAAATGTAAAATAGTCATCTGATTTTCCTATTAAGTCTTTATAGATTAACAATTTATTTTTAAATATTTCAATATCACTATCAGAATTTAGTATTTTAAATTGATTATTAAAATATGAAATAAATAACAGATTTTGCGTTTTTAAGAATGTATATTTTATTTTTTGTTTATATTTATTAATTATATTAGCATATTTTTTTGATTTAGTATTTGAACAATTATTGTCATATAATTTATTTGAAATCAAAGCTATTTGTTCTTCAAATTGCAAGAGTTTATCAAAGCTTATAGATATTTTATCAAAATTTTTCTTTCCTATTAAATCGATTAGTCGATTTTTAAAATTATCGTTACTATAGAAAGTACTATCATATAATGTATTTTCTCCAACTAAATAGCAGATTTGACTCATCAAGTTACAAATTAATGGATAGTAATTAGGACTTATAGTTGAAAGTTCTATTCCATAATATTTTACAGAATCTAAAGACTCTCCGTAATATATATGAACTTATAATTTGTACTGCTGCCTCATTTAATCCCATTCCAAAGGCTTTAGATTTGTTAAACTCTAATAAGCCTAGTCTAATTAATGTATTGTCATCATCTATTACTTCTTGTAGATGATGTATTATTTCATGTACAGCAAACTTTTTTAAATCTAATAAACCCATTCCATCTCTAAAGTAAATAGATGAGTTTTTATAAAAGTAACTAGCTTCAGCAAGCCCGAGCTGGCATGTTTGCTATATACATTGGTAAATCACGAATTTCATCAAATAAATCATGAAAATTAAAACGTAGTTTAGGAAATGTATTACAAATTCCAGAAGCTACAAATTCTGCAATAGATCCAGCAGTATCTAAATCAAGTCTTTCTATTACTTCTATACCATTTGATTTTAGTTCTTCTTCAATCCCCATATTAAGACTTTTCTCCTTAGTAAATTCTAATATATATTATAATATAACTTTTTTTGATAAGCAATAAAAACTAGAATAAAGTTTTGGGTTTGTTCTTAGCAAGATTTAATTTACCTTGATTAAATATATTTAAAAATAAAATCATGTGTATATTTTACTTTAAAATACATATAATATATCATAATGCATTATTTTGTATTGACAAACATATTAAATACAAAATATAATTACATACTATAATAACTATAATTAAATTAGATGTTATTATACTGGTTTCCTGTATCCAGAGTTAAAAACAGTGTATAAAAGCAGTTTTTCTGTATCTTGTAAAAACAGAAAAAATAAGAAGCAGGAAAATAAATTTTTTGCTTCTTATTTTTTATAAAATTAAAACTATTTGACAACAATATTATAAATTTTATTTTTTACATAAATTTCTTTAACAACATTTTTATCCAATATTGCAGTTTGTACATTTTCATTTCCATGAACAATTTCTTTAACTATAGATTCTTCGCTATTTAGAGGAATCATAACAGTAGCCTTTACTTTTCCATTTACTTGAACAGGTAATTCTATTTCATCGTCAATTGTTTTGGCTTCATCGAATTCTGGCCAGTTTGAATAAGCTATTGATGAATTATTACCTAAAACTACATTCCAAAGTTCTTCTGTAATATGTGGTGCAATAGGGTTTAATAGTTTTAAAAATCCTTCTGCATATTCTTTTGGAAAACAGTTAGTTTTATATACTGCATTTATAAAAATCATTAATTGGCTAATTGCTGTATTGAAGTTCATTGTTTCATAATCGTTTGTAACTTTTTTTACTGTAAAGTGGTAGACTTTTTCTAGGCTAGCATTTTCTTCATCTTTTATTTTATCAGATTCTGTATATAGTCTCCAAACTCTATCTAAGAATTTCTTAGAACCATCAATTCCTTTTGGGTCCCAAGGTTTAGCAGCATCTATTGGCCCCATGAACATTTCATAAAGTCTTAAGCTATCTGCACCAAATTCTTTTACCATATCATCTGGATTAACAACATTACCTTTAGATTTACTCATTTTTTCACCATTTGAACCAAGAATCATACCTTGATGACGAAGTTTTTTAAATGGCTCTGCTACAGGAACTATACCTTTGTTATATAAGTAATTATTCCAAAATCTTGAATATAATAAATGACCTACAGCATGTTCTGGTCCACCCATATATAAGTCTACAGGAAGCCAGTATTCAAGTAATTTTTTATCTGCTAATTCTTTATCGTTTCTTGGGTCTATATAACGTAAGAAGTACCAACTAGAACCAGCAGAACCAGGCATTGTACTAGTTTCTCTTTTTCCATGTTTACCGTCTATTGTAACATTTAACCAATCGGTTGCTTTTTCTAGCGGAGAGTTACCTGCTTTAGAAGGCTTGTAATCTTCAAGTTCTGGTAAAATTAAAGGTAAATCTTCATCTCTTAAAGCAATCATTTCACCATCATCTGTATGAACAATTGGAATAGGTTCTCCCCAATAACGTTGACGTGCAAATATCCATTCACGTAGTTTATAATTTACTTTTTTAGTTCCTACTTTATTTTCTTCTAACCATTTAAGCATTTTTTCTATTGCATCTTCTTTATTTAAACCATTTAAGAAATCAGAATTAATATGAAGTCCATCATCTGTATATGCTTCTTTTGAAATGTCGCCACCTTCTAATACAGGTATAATTTCTAATCCGAATTTTTTTGCAAATTCATAATCTCTAGTATCATGTGCAGGAACTGCCATAATTGCGCCTGTTCCATAAGAAGCTAAAACATAGTCTGAAATCCAAATTGGAATTTCTCTTCCATTTACAGGATTTATAGCGTAACTACCTGTAAATACACCAGTTTTTTCTTTGTTTAATTCTGTTCTTTCTAAGTCTGATTTAGAACTACAAGTTTTAATATATTCATCAACTTCAGATTTTTTATCTTCAGTTGTAATTTTTTTAACTAATTCACTTTCAGGTGCTAAAACACAGTAAGTAGCACCAAATAGAGTATCGCATCTTGTAGTAAATACAGTAAAGCTTAAATCTTCAAAACCTGCGACTTTAAAGTTTACTGTAGCACCAACAGACTTACCAATCCAGTTTCTTTGGATTTCTTTTGTTGATTCTGGCCAGTCTAATTCATCTAGATTTTTTAGTAATGTTTCTGCATAAGCAGGGATATCTAATACCCATTGTTTCATGTTTTTACGAACAACTGGAAATCCTCCACGTTCACTTTTTCCATCAATTATTTCATCGTTTGCTAAAACTGTTCCTAATTCTTCACACCAGTTAACAGGCATATCTACTAGTTTTGCTAAACCGTCTTTATATAACTCTTTAAAAATCCATTGTGTCCATTTATAGTAATTTGGATCACATGTAGAAATTTCTTTATCCCAATCAAAAGAAAGACCTAGCATTTTTAATTGTTTTTTAAATGTGTCTATGTTTTGTTTTGTAAATCCATCAGGGTGATTTCCTGTTTTTATTGCATATTGTTCTGCAGGAAGACCAAACGCATCCCATCCCATAGGGTGAAGTACATTATATCCTTGCATTCTTTTCATTCTAGAGACTATATCTGTTGCTGTATATCCTTCTGGATGACCAACGTGCAAGCCTTGTCCAGATGGATATGGAAACATGTCCAATGCGTAGAATTTAGGTTTTGAAAAATCCCATACATCAGTTTTAAATGTTTCGTTTTTGTCCCAATATTCTTGCCATTTTTTTTCTATTTCTTGAAAATTGTAGTCCATTAAAGCATCTCCTTTTTTACTTAAAATTATATATGTTATAAATTTCCATAATTATACTACAATTAGAGAAAAAAGGAAAGAGAAAAATTCAATTTATTAAAGTAAATTCAGCGTTTTATAAGTGTAGATGTTGATTTTACAATTTAGATTTATTCATTAAATAATTCAATATTTTTGGAATTGAAAAGTGCAGAGGGAATAATTTGGAAAAAGTTGAATATAATATAAATGATCATTTAAAAAATGATAGGTAGGATAAAAAATCAAGATGTCAGATTTGACAGAAAGGATTGCATTATGTACAGAAAAAGAACAAACGAAGATAATAGTCGGGATTTAGCTTCAGCTACATATAATTTAGTTGCAGAAATCAAGACGTTGGAACAGAAATTATGTAGTTGTAATTTTATTCCTGAAAAGACAGAGAATTTGGAAATTTGTGTAATGTCTAAGGGAAGAAATGTGTCTAAATTTATTGAACATAATCAGCTATCTAAGGATATATTAAAGATTCCTTTTTTAGTGGATAAAAGTCTTATAAGGCGCATTCTAACTTATTCTAAAGCCTTAGATAATCCTTTAAGAATAATAAAAGATATAGTTGAGGCTAATTTAAATCTTTATGTATTGTGCATAGATTATGAGGATGAAATAATTTCATTTATCTTAAAAAAAGATTAATTCAAATATCAGTGGTTTAGGATAGTAAAAATTTATTTTAAACTACTGATATTTTTATAAATTTAGAGAAAGACATAATTAACTACAATATTTGGACAAATAATAATTTTTCAAAAGAATGTAATGCTTGAAAAACAGCTAAAATATGATATTATGCCAGTAGAAATCTTTATTAGTAAGATAAAGTCGGAGGTAGTCAGACCGATTGTAGAATCCAAAAATAATTATTATGGAGGGATATAGAATGGCTAATGAAGAAAAGATTAATTTCAATAACGGTGCTTCCGTTGTGAAGAAATTTGGAAAAGAAACTTTTTCAAATAAATTTGCTAGTTTGCAGGCAAATGAATCCGGAACTGGTGAAGTTACGATAATAGATGAAAGCATTAAAAATAATGCAAAATTGATTGTCGATATGTTTGATGAAAGTTAATTCCAACGTAAGAAAGGGAGAGTCTGATTTTTAAACTCTCTCTTTTTCGTAATAACTTATAATTTTTACGAGAAAAAATATGTTCGCGAACAATTATTATCAAAAGAATTATAACATTAATTATTGTTCAAATAAGATAAAATAATAAAAAGATTATGTAAAATCAGCAAAAACTTTATATAGTCTCTTTTCGTTTTGAGGGTAATAAGCTAAAATAGATCAGTATGCTTGAAAAAATAAATATAAAAAAACTATTCTCAAAAAAGAAGAAATATATAAATATTTGTCGTCCGATTTCTATTGACAAATATCATATTTAATAGATAAAATTAGGACAAGGTTAAAAAGGAGGTTTTTATGGCAACAGAAATTAGTGAAGAAGAAAAAAACAGAATAAAATCAATGGTTGATAATTTAGTGGAAAAAGCCAAAATTGCATCACAAGAGTATTTAAAGTTAGACCAAAATCAGGTAAATGATATTATAAGAGCTATGGCAATGGCAGGGTTAGAACATCATATGGATTTAGCTAAAATGGCTGTAGAAGAAACTGGACGTGGAATTTATGAAGATAAGATAACTAAAAATATGTTTGCAACAGAATATATTTATCACAGTATAAAATATGATAAAACAGTAGGAGTAATTTCAGAGAATGAAGAAGAAGGTTATGTAGAGATTGCAGAACCAGTAGGAATTATAGCTGGTGTAACACCAGTAACAAATCCTACTTCAACAACTATGTTTAAATCTATTATTGCAGCAAAAACAAGAAATGTTATTATTTTTGGTTTTCATCCATCTGCACAAAAATGTAGTGTAGAAGCTGCAAAAATTGTAAGAGATGCAGCTATCAAAGCTGGAGCTCCAGAAAATTGTGTTTTATGGATAGAGGAACCATCTATTACTGCAACAAACTTCTTAATGCATCATCCAGATGTAAATTTAATACTCGCAACTGGTGGAACAGGAATGGTAAAAGCTGCTTATTCATGTGGAAAACCAGCTTTAGGTGTAGGACCAGGAAATGTTCCATGTTATATTGATAAAACAGCAAAATTAAAAACATCTGTTAATGATTTAGTTCTTTCAAAATCATTTGATAATGGAATGATTTGTGCATCTGAACAGTCTGTTATTGTTGATAAAGAAATACAAGATGAATTTGAAAAATTAATGTGTGATGCGGGATGTTACTTCTTAAGTGCAGAAGACACAAGTAAACTTAAAGGTAGTATGTTTATTGAAGAAAAAGGCTGTGCTTTAAATGCAGATATTGTAGGAAAAAGTCCATACAATATTGCAAAAATGGCAGGAATAGAAGTTCCAAAGGAAACAAAAGTATTAGTTCTAAAAGAAAATGGAGTTGGAATTGAGTATCCATTTTCAAAAGAAAAATTAAGTCCAGTTTTAGCATATTATGTAGTAGAAGGACCAGATGAAGGAATTGCTTTAGCAGAAAAACTAATTGAATTTGGAGGAATGGGACATTCAGCAGTTATTCATTCTGAAGATGATGAAACAATTTTAAAATTCTCTAAAACTGTAAAGGCTGGAAGAATTATTGTTAATTCTCCATCAACTCATGGTGCAATTGGAGATATTTATAATACTAATATGCCATCATTAACACTTGGATGTGGTACTTTTGGTGGAAATTCAACAACAGCGAATGTTTCTTCTGTAAATTTAATTAATGTAAAAAAAGTAGCAAAAAGGAGAGTTAATATGCAATGGTTTAAAGTCCCAGAGAAAATTTATTTTGAAGCAGGTTCTATTCAATACTTAGAAAAAATGCCTGATATTACAAGAGCATTTATTGTAACAGACCCATCTATGGTTAAACTTGGATATATTGATAAAATTTTGTATCATTTAAGAAAAAGAAATGAATATGTACATTCAGAAATATTTTCAGAAGTAGAGTCAGATCCGTCATTTGATACTATAAATAAAGGTGTAAAAATGATGAATGATTTTAAACCAGATGTTGTTATTGCAGTAGGTGGAGGTAGCCCTATTGATGCAGCAAAAGGTATGTGGCTTTTCTATGAACATCCAGAAGCAGATGCAGAAGGAATGAAACTTAAATTTATGGATATTAGAAAACGTACTTATAAATTCCCAAAACTTGGAGAAAAAGCAAAATTGGTAGCAATACCAACTACTTCAGGTACTGGTTCAGAAGTAACATCTTTTGCAGTTATTACAGATAAACAAAATAATAAAAAATATCCACTTGCTGATTATGAATTAACACCAGATGTAGCAATTGTAGACCCAGATTTAGTTATGACATTACCACAAAAAATAACAGCAGACACAGGTATGGATGTTTTAACACATGCAATAGAAGCATATGTTTCTAATATGGCATCTGATTATACAGATGGCTTAGCTGAAAAAGCAATTGAGCTTGTATTTAAAAATTTAAGAGAGGCGTATAACAACGGAAGTAATAAATTCGCAAGAGAAAAAATGCATAATGCAAGTACAATAGCTGGTATGGCATTTACTAATGCTTTTTTAGGAATTAACCATTCACTAGCACATAAATTGGGCGCAGAATTCCATATGGCGCATGGTAGATTAAATGCAATTTTATTACCATATGTTATAAGATATAATGCTTCAAAACCTACAAAATTTGTATCATTCCCTAAATATGAATATTTTATTGCAGATCAAAAATATGCAGATATTTCAAGAAGAATGGGATTCCCAGCTTATACAAATGAAGAAGGTGTAAATTCTTTAATATCAGAAGTTAAAAAGTTAAATGATGATTTAGGAATAGAGAAATCATTTAAAGAGGCCGGTATTAATGAAGAAGAGTTTTTATCAAAAATAGATATGCTTGCTGATAGAGCATTTGAAGATCAATGTACATCAGCAAATCCAAGAGTGCCATTAGTAACAGAGTTAAAAGAAATTTTAATGGATGCTTATTATGGAAAAGAGATTTAAGTACAATTAATATAAAATTGTAAACTGAGATACATACTTTAGCTAAATGCTTAGGTATGTATTTTTATGTAAAAACAATATATTGCATAATTATGTCAATATGATATAATATTAATAAGCATGTATATGCAAATTTTTGAAAAAGATGGAGGAATCTTTAAATGAAAGAAGTGGATTTTGGACGGATTATTGAATTGCTACAAGCAATAGGAACAGAATCACGAAACATAAAAAAGGATTATACAGTAGAGGAAACTACTAATCCAGAATTATGTGCTAAATGCGGTGGTGTATGTTGTAAGAGTTGTGGTTGTCATTTTAGTCCAGACGACTTTGTGGATATTTCTTTTGAAGGTTTAAAAAAAGAGCTAGAAAAAGGATATATATCCATAGATTTAATTGATGGGGAGATGATTAATAGAGACGGTTTTTTCTATATTTTGAGAATTAGAAACCGTGATGCAAAAATCGTCGATCTTACATATGTAAGATCCCCATGTGTTCTGCATACAGAAAATGGGTGCAAATTAAGTTACGATAAACGCCCTATGGGTGGAAAGTTGCTAATACCAGTGGTATACTCTAATCTACTAGGGCAAAGAGTTACTGATTGTCATTCTGCTTATACAATAGAAGATTGTTGTATGGAGTGGAAACCCTATCAAAAGGTTCTTTCAGAACTTGTGCACTATTTTAAAGATAAGGATTATCCTTGTTTATTATAAGTGTACAGTAAAAGCGCTCGAATTATTAAAATTAGAGCGCTTGTTGCTTTTTTATTTTTGATAATAAAAGTAAATTTATAATATTGTTAATTATTATATATGTTTATTATACCAAATAAATGTATAATCAAACATATATTTATTGAAGTAAATATTTTCAACTTTATCTATTGGTTAGACTTTTTTTAGTTTTTATGATATAGTATATACCAATAATAAACATAGAAGATGTAAATAAAAGGAGAAGATGATGGAAAACAAGATAATTAAATTTTTAGCTCATAATGGAAAAGTATCAGTTAAATGTATAGATTCTACAAAAATAGTAGAGGATGCAAGAAAGATACATGATTTAAGTCCAACTGCCACAGCTGCACTTGGAAGATTATTAACCATGACAAGCTTAATGGGATCAGATTTAAAGGAAGAAGAAGATTCTATAACTGTTCAAATAAAGGGTGATGGTAAATTAGGTATATTAACAGCTGTTACAGACTCTAAAGGTAATGTAAAAGGTTATGTTACAAATCCAAGAGTAGACTTGCCTTTAAACGATATTGGAAAAATAGATGTTGGAGGAGCAGTTGGAAAAAATGGAATGATGTATATAATAAAGGATATAGGCTTAAAAGATCCATACGTAGGTATGACACCAATTGTTTCAGGGGAAATTGCAGAAGATTTTACAGAATATTTTGCAAAATCTGAACAAACACCAAGTGTAGTTGCATTAGGTGTTTTAGTAGATAAAAATGGTGTGAAGACAGCTGGTGGATATCAAATTTCACTTATGCCAGATGCGACTGAAGAAGAGATTAGTAAAATAGAAGAAGCAGTAAAGAATTCAGATAGTATTAGTAAAATGTTAGATGATAAATTATCTTTAGAAGAAATTGCAAAAAAAGTTACAGGGGATGAGAATATTAAAGTTATTGATAAAAATATATCTCCTGAATATAAATGTGATTGTTCTAGAGAAAAAATAGAAAGAGGACTTATTGCTATTGGAAAAGAAGAGTTAGAAGATATAATAAATACAGACGGAAAAGCAGATACAGTTTGTCATTTTTGTAATAAAGAATATCATTTTTCAAAAGAAGATTTAGAAGAATTAATTAAAAACTAACACATTATGAAGAGTAAAATGATTTGTAAGTAAATGTATACGAAATAAAATTGATAGAATAAAAAATAAGGATGAAATTGAAATATGCTAAATAAAAAATCGATATAGTTTAAACTATATCGATTTTTTTTTAGTCCTTTAAGTCTAACTTAATATGAACATCTTGTAATTGTTCTTTTGTAACATTTCCAGGTGCTCCCATTAATAAATCTTCTGCCTTACTATTCATAGGGAAGGCAATTACGTCACGAATTACTTCGCTATCTGTAAGAAGCATAATCATTCTATCAACACCTGGTGCAATTCCAGCATGTGGTGGTGCACCATATTGAAAAGCATTAAATAAAGCTGAGAATTTTTCTTCTATAGTTTCTTTTCCATATCCTGCAATTTCAAAAGCTTTCATCATAATTTCTGGATCATGATTTCTAACAGCACCAGAAGAAAGTTCTATTCCATTACAAACTATGTCGTATTGATATGCAACTATATCTAGAGGTTTCATAGTATTTAATGATTCTAATCCACCTTTCGGCATAGAGAATGGGTTGTGGCTAAATGCTACTTTTCCATTATCATCTAATTCATACATTGGAAAATCAACTATCCAACAGAATTTAAACTTGCTTTCATCTATTAAATCTAAGCGTTTTCCAAGTTCTGTTCTAATTTGACATGCATAATTATTAGCATTTGTTTCATTATCTGCAATAAAGAATATTGTATCTTCTTTTTCTAATTTGGCAAGTTCCATTAAATCTTTTTTCATTTCATCTGGTATAAATTTATCAATTGGTCCTTTGTAACTTAAATCTTCTTGTACTTCTAAATATCCAAGTCCACCCATACCAATAGATTTAGCAAAGTCAAGCATTTTCTCGTGGAATCCTTTAGACATATGACCTTTAACTTTTATAGCACGAACTGTTAAACCGTGGAATGGTTTGAAAGTACATTTTTGGAAAAATTCTGTTACATCTACTATAATTAAAGGATTTCTTAAATCTGGTTTATCACATCCATATTTAAGCATTGCTTCTTTATAAGGAATTCTTGGAAATGGATATTCTGCAATTTCTTTATTAGAGAATTTTTTAAATGTATTATATATAACTGGTTCCATAACTGAAAATACATCTTCTTGTGTGGCAAATGCCATTTCCATATCTAGTTGATAAAACTCTCCAGGAGCTCTATCTGCTCTTGCATCTTCATCTCTGAAACATGGAGCTATTTGAAAATATTTATCTATTCCAGAAACCATAAGCAATTGTTTGAATTGTTGTGGTGCTTGTGGAAGTGCATAAAATTTACCAGGATGAACTCTACTTGGAACAAGGTAATCTCTAGCACCCTCTGGTGATGAACTTGTAAGTATTGGTGTTTGAATTTCTAAAAATCCTTGCTCTATCATTTGACTTCTTAAATATTGAAGAACTTCAGCTCTTAAAATTAAGTTGTTTTTTAATTTATCTCCTCTTAAATCTAAAAAACGGTATTTTAAACGTAAGTCTTCTCTTACATCTTGATTTGAATTTATTTCGAAAGGTAAGTTTTTAGTTCTTTTTCCAAGTATTGTTATATTTTTTATAAATATTTCTACTTCACCAGTTTTTATATTTGGGTTGAAAGTTTCTTCATCTCTTTTTCTTACAGTTCCTTCTACACAAACTGTAGACTCAATTGGAATGTGTGATGCAAAATCTACATCTTTTGCTTCTCCAGATGTAACAACTTGTGTTACTCCATACATATCTCGTATATCTAGAAAAACAACACCTCCTAAATCTCTGATAGTTTGAACAAATCCTGAAATTTTTACTTCTTTTCCAACATCCGCCAAGCTAATCTCATTACAATTATGAGTTCTGTATTCGTTCATAATTAAACATCTCCTTTATATAAAATTAAAAATAAAAACAAAAAAAGCCCACAAGCATTAATAAAATAATGCTGGGACGAAATAACTTTTCCGCGGTGCCACCCGGCTTGAGAAACCTATATATTTTAGGCTTTTCCACTTTATAAAATTTGCTCCAATGTGTTGGTTTGCTATGTTCTTCTAATAAAGGCTTTCAGCTATGACCTTTAATCTCTTTTAGTAACTTTTAGCAAGTCGTCATTTTCATTGCAAATATAAAAATTAGGAATGGTATATTTGGATGATTTAAAATTTTTAAATTCCTAATTTTTTTATACATAATATAACTATTTTACATAGTATGTGCGGATTTGTCAAGATTTATGAATGCTTTTTATATTTTTTTATAATAGTGTTACTGCTAAGAATATTAATTTAGTACTAATATTTCCATAATAGTTTTATATAATTTATAAAATAAAGTTTCTATTCAAGGCAGAGTTAATTACTAAAAGTTTATTTTGTAATTATATTGGACTATCTACTGGTAAAAATAAAATTAAATAGTAATGTAATAGTTATAGGTTAGATTAGATAATTTAAAGCCAACATCCTTAGGACTAATGGATGTTGACTTTTTCTTTATCCAGTAGAAGCAAGATAACATTACTTATTGGCTTCATAGACTTAAATTTTTTTGCAGAAGATTCGAATAGTAAGAATATATTATTATTTTCTGTACAATATATTTCTTCTAGTCCTGGAGGAAGTGTAATTTCAGAATCAGCATAAAATTTTTTATTCTCAATATGTCCTATTAATAAAGATGAATCATTATTACATCCATAAGATTGAGAAAGTACCAATTGTCCTGTTGATAATTTTGTTACTCCTTGAATTCTTTTGGGTATTAGTATTTCATCAATTTTTTTTAAATCAAGTGAATACTGTACCAATTTGCTAGAATTATTTTTAGAAAAAGATCCAATTAATAAACAATTATTAGAATTGTCATAACTAATAAAAGATGGAATATATTCAACAGGATAACTAATTAATTCTTTAATAATTTTTCCATCAAAAGAACTGTGAATTAAATCTGCACTATAAATTCGGATGAGATTATTTAGACTATCACATACATATACATATGAACCAGAACTGTTGGAAGTTATTCCACCTACATGTAAGCCAATAGAGTCATCAAAAAATAGTGTTTTTATATGTTCTCCATTAGTACTAATAACATATAAGCAGCTGTTTTGGTGATTACTACTATCATAAGCAGTAATTAGTCTATATGTATAGTTTTCATTTTTTAATACACATAAACCTTGGGGTACATATGTAGTATTAAGCCCAGGAATCGAATAGAAGTTTTCATGTTCTAAAGAATAATTTACACAATAGCTTTCTAAAACCGAAGTGTTTAAACTAGGCCGAATAGTTGATACAATCAAACTAAACATTACTATTGTAAATACCAAAATAATTTTTTTAAGCATATTTTACCTCACCTTCTTTAGGTATTTTGTATAATTCTAACATGACTTTATGAATAAGTCTAATTAAAATAGTAAAAAGTTATATTCTATAGTGTTTGAAAATAGTAATATTTTGATAAAATTAAGAGAAATAAATAGTTTTATTTATAAGAGTTTAAAAATAATAATATGTTAATTTTTTACATTGAATTTACAATTATATTACATTTGTGTAACTGAAGTTAAAAAATAATAATATTGTGATAAAATAAAATAGAAAGGCATAGCCTTCCTATTTTTGAATTCTGCTTAAAGCTTCCAACACTTTTTCTATAGATATTGAAGCGTTGGTATTATAAATAAATTCGCGTAATAGGGCTATACAACCCTTTTCCTCTGGGAATTTTTTCTCAAAGGAATGGAATAATATAGACAAACTGTCAGAATTATTCTCTGTCAACATTTGGAGTTTGGTTTTCATTTTTGTTTTCATGATATCACTCCTTAAAAAATTGATACTAAAATTATATAAAAAAAATAAAAATAAGTCAACATAAATTATAATGGAAAGGATAAAAAATGAAAGAAGATCTTTATGGACATATACATAAAAGAAGTGAAGATCAAGAAAAAAGATTTTTCTTAAATGAAGATTTGATAACAGATATAGATACTGTAAACGAATTATTTCGTTTTGTACAAGAAGCGCAAAGTCTTTATGAAGAACAAGGGGCATCAGGTCCTTTTTGGAGTAAACAACAGATTATAAGTCTTTATAACAATATTTATACATTTGGTATGTATGATAAAATCATTGAAAAACTAAATGGATTGTATTCGCCATTAGGTGGTGTAGGATTATTTACAATTGATAAAGAATTTTTAGATAATCATTATGAAAATTTAAGTGATAGAAGAGAGATTGCAGCTGCTGGAATGGAACTTGGAAATAGGCTTTCAAAAGTTCCAGGACAATTAATAACAAGAAATATTATACAAAGGGATGAAAATGGAAATGTAATTCGAAATGGCACAAGACATTGGACAAAATTTTATGTTTCTAAATTAGCAGAATTATATAATGAATACCTCAATAATTCAGAGCAATGGTTATTTATGGAAGGAGTAACTATTAGAAATAATCCATCAAGACCAGGATTTTTTTATGTTAAAAATAATAATGCGCAAGAATATTCTGAGTTCGTACAATGGTTTAGAAGTCAAACAGATAAATTAAGCAGTCGAAAATCTTTTCATTGCATGCTTAGAGACTTTTATATGTATTCTAAATTAAAGTATTGTGAAAGTTATTTTTATCAAATGAAACATGAGAATATGGCAGAGCTTATAACTATGCAGGAACAAGGAGAAATTGGAATAAAAATAACTGATTCTACTCGATTTGATAAGAAAAGCATTAAAAATGAAGAAGAAAGACAAAATACAATTCTATTAAGTACAGAACTTCCAGGATACAGTAAGCCATATATATTTCATTTCAAATTAGATAGATTAAATAGTATATTAGGAAGACCAGAGACTGCACCTCTTAATATTGAACCAACTAGAGAAAGACATTTGGGACATACATACTTTTCTCATAAACTGACTGAAGAGCAAATTGAATATATAAAAAAATTGCGATGGCAAGAACTAGATATAGTTCCAATAACAAGAAATATTATACAATACATGAAAGGTAGTATTATAAAAAAACAAGAATATGAGATTGAAAAAGAAAAAATAAAAAGAGAAAAAAGTAAGCAAGGTGATGGAAAAGTGCAAAAGAAAGAAAATGATGAACAAACAAAAACTAGAAGAAAATCTTTAATGGAAGACCAGCCTTTTACAGATCAATTATGTGAGAATATAGAGGCTCGTTTAGGGATACATATACCAGAAGATTATAAAAATAGCCCAGATAGTAAAACGAGTTTAATGTATAAATCAAAGACACAAAAAATGAAATTTTCTTTTATGTATAATTATATGAGAAACTTTTTGCAAATTAAATTGTCGGAAAGTGGAAAAGCTTTTTCTGATGAAGAACTAACAGATGAAGCAAATAAGATGTATGTATATATGAAGTTATGTGGAAAGGGATTTTGAAATTTATCATATAATGATAAAAGAACAGTAATTTTAGAAGAAGTATATAAAGAATATGGGGATAAATTCAATAGTATAGCTAAGGCGATACAAGAAGGAGTACCAGTTGAGGGGCTAAGGGATTATGTAAAAAAAGAAACATCTCCTAATTTAAAGAATGGATCAAGTAAAGATAAAAAAGATTTTAAAGGTAAAAAAGGAACTGCTAAAGGTTTAAGTGGTAAAAATAAAAAGAAACAACAAGCTTTTCGTGATGAAGAAGATAAAAGCGAAGACAAGAAAAAAACGAAAGAAGAACTTATAAAACAAGCTTTAATAGATTCTATACAAACAAAAAAAGAACAAATAGAATTAAAGAAGAGGGAATTATTTTTATTACAAGATGAATTAAGAAGATTAGAAGAATTAAATAATTCTATGGATGGAGATTATAATATAGGGGATGATGATTAATATATGATAAATACTATACAAAAGATATATATTAATATAAAAGAGTTTTTTGCTAGTATATTTAAAAAGAAAAATTTGATGTTAGAAGAGCCTAAAACTGAAGAGAAAACTAAAAATGCTTCTGAATTAACTAATATAGAAAAATTAAGAAAAGAAAGTGAAAATAGACAAAAAGCAAAAGAGATAATAGATATTACAGAAGATAATCCAGAATTATTAGAAAATTTATCTATAAAACAGTTACGAGTAATAGATAATTATTATGATGAAAGTCTTGAGGAAATAAATAAAAAAATAGCAGATTTTAGAGCAAAATTAAATAAATAACTTTCGAGAAATGTTACAACATTAAAAAATGTAATTTTTTGCCGTTTTTTGGTATACAAATTATGTGAATAGATATCGGAAAATATAAAAACATGACGAAAAATGTCAAAATATCAAAGAATAAGACGATGAAAACTTGTTGTAATATGAAATATTATGTTGTAAAATAGCAACACAATATGAAGAAGAAAGGAGAAAAAGGACCAATGAAAAGTTTATATGCATGTATAGAAATAAACAAAAATATTAATGAAACAGGAGATAGAGTAACAGAGAAAATTGAGTATTACAAAACAAAAGATGAATTATATGGAATAGAAGTTGTAAAAGAAAATAGTTTACCATGCAAAGAAATAAGCGATATTGCACAAATAACAGAAGATGAAAATGAAATTGATAGTATATTAGATAAATTAGTTAGTAATGGAGTAATGTGCAACTTTGAAGATATTGTAAATGACCTAATGAAAAATTCAATATGCGCTTACTAAATAGGAGAATATATGAATATAGAAGAAATAAAGAAATCCAGAACTAATATTTTAGGAAAAAATGTTATATATTATAAAGAAATTGGTTCTACTCAAGATGAAGCAAAAAAATTAATAAATACAAAAATAGATAATGGTACAATTATTTTGGCTGATAGTCAAAATAAAGGAAGAGGTACTAAGGAAAACATATGGTATACAGGTATTGGAAAAAATATAGCAATGACTTTAATTATTTTTCCTAAATGTAATATACAAGTGCTAGATGGACTTACTAAGTTAATTGCTGAATGTATAGTAAATACAATTAGTGAGTTATACAACTATAAATTAACAATAAAATACCCAAATGATGTGTTTTTAAATGGTAAAAAGATAGCAGGTATATTAACAGAGACTAGTACAAGTAAAGATAAAGTAAATCATATATTAATAGGAATAGGATTTAATGTTAATGAAGATAATTTTAATACAGATACAGTGAATATAGCTACTTCATTAAAAAGAGAATATAATAAAGAATTTTCTAGAGAAGAAATAATAAAAAGATTTTTAGAGATATTTGAAAGAAATATAAGATTAATAATTTAATAAAAAATAAGAATTATAAAATCGTAAATCTATAAAATATATTAAAGGAAAATGACACAAATGGAGAGTACCCTGTTTAGTAGATAATAATGAAAAAGACAGTATGGTCTACTAAACAGGGTACTCTTCATTTGTATCATTTTTTTGCTAGGTAAGAGCACACATATAGAAACTTTCTAGTATATAAAATAGATGGACTAAAATTTTAAAAAAACTAAATTATAATATTAATACTATTTACAAAAATTATATTTATGATAAAATACAAACAAAAATTTGGAATACATACTAACAAATAGGTTAAATTTAACTAAAATTAGTTGCGAAAATAAAAATAGATTAAAATGAAATTGGAAAATATTTAAAATATATTTAATAAAACTGACATTATTTTTAACAATTCCGCCATAGCGAAAAGAATATGTGGTTAAATAAAACAAAATATGAACATACTAAAAGTCGGTGGTGAAGATGCAGATAGAAATTTTATTAAAACAAATACGACAGGAAAAGAAAGTAACTTTAACTAAACTATCAGATAGAAGTGGAGTTTCGGTTTCTCATATAAGTGATATAGAGAATAATTATAAAATGCCAAGTTTATTAGTAAGTGTAAAACTAGCTAAGGCTTTAGACATTGAGATAACAGAATTATATAAAGTAACATGGTAATTATCATGGATAGTAATAAATATGTAGTACAATTTTATTATGAAATATCACTTAAAGAGTTGGAAAGGTATATAAAAACAACTAGAACTAGGCCTAACGAAAAGACTTGGAATAGATTTGCTGTACAAAATGGATATTTATCTAGTGAGTCGATAGGCTATATCTGTGGAATTGGTTTTAACAAGTTATGTAGAAGAATTATTAAAAAGCATTAAATAAGTAATAAATATTTAATGCTTTTTTATCATGTATTCGACAAATTTCGCGATACAAAGTAAACATAAGTGTATATAATAATAATATAATTATTATAGAGAGGTGAGTATATGAATTACTATCTAAGAAGTTTAAAAGAATTTAAAAGGAAATTAAAAGAAAATAGTGAAATGACAAAAGAGGAATGGGACAAGTATGCTCATGATAATTATTTTTTTAGCTCAATGACTTTAGAGGCACATTTAGATGTATATAGCTTTAATAGTTTAAAGGAAAAGGTACAATAATTATAAATATTACTATTTTTAATATATAATATAAAGCTAAATACAAAGTATATTAAAACTACTTATGCAGATATTAAGCATCTGCTACTAATAAACTGGGAGTGTATAAATGTTATAAAAAAGTAAAACACAGTGGTATAAAAAGGCATGCCTTATCATTGTGTTTTTATTTTTTATAACTAAATGTATCAAATCTGACCAGTCAGACTAATAGATAAAATATACCATTTAAGATAAAATATAACTTGATTTATAATGGATAAATGTGATATATGAATAATAAAAATTATAATAATACAATAGATTTTTCATAAAGATAAAAATAAATAAGTTATGGAGGTAGAAAATAATGAAAACAGCCTTTTTATTCCCAGGACAAGGTGCTCAAACGATAGGAATGGGGAAAGATATATGTGAAAAGTATGAAGAAGCAAATAAAGTGTATGAACAAGCAAGTAATATTTTAGGGATCGATGTTAAGAAAATGTGTTTCGAAGGAACAGAAGAAGAACTTAATAAAACACAAAATACACAAATTGGAATAGCTGTTACAAGTTTAGCTTTACTAGAAGTTTTGAAGTCTAATGGAGTCAAAGCAGACATTTCAGTTGGATTAAGTTTAGGTGAATATGTTGCATTAATATATTCAGGATATATTAGTTTTGAAGAGGGAATGAAACTTTTAGAAAAAAGAGGATATTATATGGCGAATTTCGTTCCAGAGGGTGATTTTGAAATGGCTGCAGTTATTGGTTTAGATAGTTCTATTATAGAAGATGTTTGTGAGAAAATAAGAGCAAATGGTAAATTTGTTGTTCCTGCAAATTATAATTATTCAGATCAAACTGTAATTTCTGGAGAATCTGAAGGAATAGAAGAAGCAATAATGGAACTTAATAATTTAAATGCCAAAAGAGTTATTAAATTAAAAACAAGTGGTCCTTTTCACACAGAGAAGTTAAATAAAGCAAGAGAATTATTTTCTAAAGAATTAGAAAAGGCAAGTTTTAACATAAATGAAAATAAAGTAATAAAAAATATAGATGGGGATTTTTACAAAAAAGATGATAATATTAAAGATATTTTAGCAAATCATATTGTAAGTTCTGTTAGATTTGATAAGGCAATTAAAAGAATGAAGGATGAAGGAATAGATACATTTGTAGAAATTGGACCTGGAAAGGCTTTATCTGGATTCGTGAAAAAAGAGCTTAAAGGTGAAGAAATAAGAGTGTTTTCTGTAAGTGATGTAAAGTCTTTAGAGGATTTTTTAGAGGCTGTTAATTAAGTAAATATATCATATATATCAGACAGGGTTTGGAAAACGAATTTTTAAGTTGGTATATATATTGAATCTATGTGTTTGTTGATTGATACATATTAAATTTTACTTAACAATAATTTATATAAGAATTATAACATGAAATATTTTAAATATAATTGTTTGGATAATTTTTATACAATTTGCAAATTCAGTTTTAAATGTGATATAACGTGTATAACTTTAAATAAATAATCTATGATGAAGGGATTGAAAGAGATATGGATAAAAAAGTAGCTTTTATTACAGGTGGCTCAAGAGGGATTGGAAAGGAAATTGCTAGGAAATTTGCTAAAAATGGATATAACATAGTTGTAAATTATGTTTCGGATAAGACAGATGTAACAAAGTTAGAAAATGAATTAAATCAAAATGGAAATGTAGAAGTTTTATGTGTAAAAGGTGATGTAACAGATTTGGCTGCATGTGAAGAAATAGTAAAAAATGCAATAGAAAAATTTGGAAAGATAGATGTTTTAGTAAATAATGCAGGAATTACTAAAGATAATTTATTAATGAGAATGAAAGAAGAAGATTTTGATGAAGTTATAAATGTTAATTTAAAAGGAACATTTAATATGACAAAAAATGTTATTAGTTATATGATGAAACAAAGAAATGGAAGAATTGTAAATATTTCATCTGTTGTTGGAGTTAGTGGTAACGCTGGTCAAGCAAATTATGCAGCATCAAAAGCAGGAATTATAGGATTTACAAAAAGTATAGCTAAAGAATTAGCAAGTAGAAATATTTTAGCAAATGCAGTAGCACCAGGATTTATAGAAACAGATATGACAGATGTGTTATCAGATACAGTAAAAGAATCTATTCATTCTCAAATACCATTAAGGAAAATGGGAAAAGCAGAAGAAGTAGCAAATGCTGTATATTTCTTAGGATCAGAAGAAAATACATATATAACAGGTCAAGTTTTAAATGTTGACGGTGGAATGATTATGTAGATAGATGGAGGTTATTTTATATGAATTATGATGAGATAAAAAAATTGATGGATGACATGGGAGAAGCCAAAATAGATGAGATAAATATTGAATTTCCTGATGGATTAAAAATTAGTATGAAGAAAAATGAAACTGTAGTAAAAGAAGTTGTTAAGGACTTAAATCAAAGTGCTCCTAACATTAATATAAATACAGCAGTAGGTGATGATGCTAAAAATATTCAAAATGATTGTGACAAAGAAGAAGACTATAAATTAGTAAAATCCCCAATGGTAGGTACTTTTTACGGAAGACCATCTCCAAAACAAGAAGCTTTTGTTAAAGTAGGAGATAAAGTAAAAAAAGGTGATATACTTTGTATAGTAGAAGCTATGAAGTTAATGAATGAAATAGAATCAGAATTTGATGGAGAAGTTGCAGAAATTTTGGTTAAAGATGAAGAAATGGTAGAATATGGACAGGTGTTAATTAAAATTAAATAAGAAAGGAAGAAAAATATGCTAGATATTAATCAAATTATGGAGATAATACCACAAAGAAGTCCATTTTTAATGATAGATAGAGTAGAAGATTATGTTCCGGGAGAAAGTGCTGTTGCCTATAAAAATGTTTGTATAAATGAACCTTATTTTGAAGGACATTTTCCAGGTATGCCAATTATGCCAGGGGTTCTAATTGTAGAAGCAATGGCTCAAACTGGTGCAGTTGCAATTTTATCATTAGAAGAAAATAAAGGAAGAAATGCTTTATTTGGTGGAATTGATAAATTAAGATTTAAAAAACAGGTTGTACCAGGAGATGTTTTAAAGTTAGAAGTTAAAATTATAAAAAGAAAAGGGCCTATAGGTGTAGGAGAGGCCTTAGCAACAGTGGATGGAAAGCTTGCAGCTAAGGGAGAATTAACTTTTGCTATTGTTTAAGAAATTTGTGCCAATGGGTGCCAATGGGGACGGGGCATTTTGGCACAAAAAATGTAATAATATTATTTTTAAATATTTATATAAAATGTGCCAAAATGCCCCGTCCCCATTGGCACAAATGAAAGGAAAAAAGATGTTAAAGAAAGTACTAATCGCTAATCGTGGAGAAATTGCGGTAAGGATAATAAGAGCTTGTAGAGAAATGGGAATTAGAACAGTTGCAGTATATTCAGAGATAGATAAAGATTCATTACATAGAAAAATGGCTGATGAGTCTGTTTGTATTGGACCTGCTAAATCAGCAGTAAGTTACTTAAATGTAAAAAATATACTAGAAGCAGCTTGTTTAACAGGTGCAGATAGTATTCATCCAGGATTTGGTTTTTTATCTGAAAGTAGCACTTTTGCTAAAATGTGTGATGAGATTGGAATAAAGTTTATAGGACCATCTTATAAATTAATAGAACTAATGGGAAATAAGTCAATGGCAAAAGAAACAATGCAAAAGGCTGGTGTACCAGTAGTACCTGGATCAGATGGATTAGTAAAAGATATAGATGAAGCAAAAAGCATAGGTGAAAAAATTGGATATCCAATTATTATAAAAGCATCTAGCCGGTCGGTGGAGGTAAAGGAATAAGAGTAGCTTATTCTGAAGAAGAACTAGTTAAATTTTTTGAAGTTGTAAAACAAGAATCTAGAGTATCTTTTAATGATGATAGTATTTATATCGAGAAATTTATAGAAAATCCAAGACATGTGGAGATGCAAATATTAGCAGATGAATATGGAAATGTAGTGCATTTGGGAGAAAGAGATTGTTCTGTTCAAAGAAGAAATCAAAAAGTTTTAGAAGAAACACCATCAGCAGTTATTTCTGATGTGTTAAGGAAGAAAATGGGAGAAGTGGCAGTAAAGGCTTGTAAAGAAATAGGATATTCAAATGCTGGTACTATAGAGTTTTTAGTGGATAAAAATAAAAATTTCTATTTTATGGAGATGAATACAAGAGTTCAAGTAGAACATCCAGTAACAGAAATGGTTACAGGAATAGATATTGTTAAAGAACAAATAAAAATAGCATCTGGTGAAAAGATGAATTTGAAACAAAAAGATATTAGTTTTAAAGGGCATAGTATGGAATGTAGGATTAATGCAGAAAATCCAAGTAAGAATTTTATGCCTTGTCCTGGTAAAATAACAGGACTTCATATTCCAGGTGGAAATGGTATTAGAGTAGATACAGCAATTTATGCAGATTATGAAGTACCAAGAGTTTATGATTCAATGATTGCTAAAATTATAGTTCATGGAAATGATAGAAATGAGTCAATTGCAAAAATGAAGAGTGCACTTGGAGAATTTATTGTGGAAGGAATAGATACTAATATAGACTTTTTATATAGTATTTTGGAAAATGAGAATTTTATTAAAAATAACTATGATACATCTTTTATAAAAAAAGAATTTGGTGTCTAAAGGAGAAGAATATTGAGGTAGAAAAAGTATTTATTCCTAATATAAAGCATATGGGAAAACCACAAGCAAAAGAATTGCCTCAAATAATAGAAATAAAAAATATTTATAATTAATTAATATTTATCTAAATAACAGATATTTATTTACAAATAAATTATAAAGGAAGTATAACAAATTATGATAATAGATAAAATTAAAAAAATTAATCAAACAGAAGAGAAAAACAAAAAAAATGTAAAAGCATCTGATATGTTAGTTGGAAAATGGGTTAAGTGTGATGCTTGTAAAGAAATTTTATACAAAGATGAAGTACATAAAAACTACAGTGTGTGTCCTAATTGTGGAAAACACTTTAGATTATCTGCTAGACGTAGAATTTCTCAAATTATAGATGAAGGAACTTTTAAAGAAACTAATAAAGATATGGAAACTAGAAATCCATTGAATTTTGAAGGGTATAATAAAAAAATAGAAACCTTGCAAGAAAAAACTAATATAAAAGAAGCAGTTACCACTGGATTTGGCGAAATAAATGGTGAAAAAGTAGTTATAGCTGTTATGGATGGTAATTTTATGATGGGAAGTATGGGAAGTGTTGTTGGAGAGAAAATAACACTTGCTGTAGAAGATGCAATACAAAATAAATTACCTCTTATAATGTTTTGCGTTTCTGGAGGAGCGAGAATGCAAGAAGGAATTATTTCTTTAATGCAAATGGCTAAAACATCAGCAGCTTTGGCGAAACTCGATGAAGCCGGACTTCTATACATATCTGTTTTTACAGACCCTACAACAGGAGGTGTTACAGCAAGTTTTGCATCTTTAGGAGAT
Organism: uncultured Clostridium sp.; assembly: GCA_900557195.1. GTDB lineage: Bacteria > Bacillota > Clostridia > TANB77 > CAG-508 > CAG-492. The sequence continues at coordinate 19,411 of USRT01000010.1, read as the reverse complement.
ATAATTTTAGCAGAACCAAATGCTCTAATAGGATTTGCAGGACCTAGAGTAATAGAACAAACAATTAAACAAAAACTTCCAGACGGATTTCAGAAATCAGAGTTTTTATTAGAACATGGTTTTATTGATAAGATTGTTGAAAGAAAAGATATGAAAGATACATTATATAAAATTTTGCAATTACATAAATAGATATATTAAAAAAATGGAAAATATATTAAACTCTTGTTACAATTCACGGCTTATTTTTTATATGTTACAATGTTACCGCATACCAAAGGTTAATATATATAAATTTAAACCAATCTTGAAGCGTGGCGGGTGACTGCTAATAATTACTTTTATACCACGCAGTTTATGTGCAAGAATGTTAAATTTTAGTACCATCTGCGATTTATTTAAATTTATATATATTAACCTTTGGTATGCTAGTATGTGCTTTTGAATGAGCTGTGAATAGTATCTAATCACATTATTAATTATAAAAAATCTATAAATTTCTATAGTCAATAATGTGGTAGCTATTATGTTGTAAAAAAAAGGAGGAGCAAAATGGAATCTAATAAACTTACTGCATGGGATAGAGTAATGATTGCAAGAAAAGCAGATAGACCTAAATCATTAGACTACATAAATTTAATATGTGACGAATTTATAGAGTTACATGGAGATAGGTTATTTTCTGATGATAAATCAATTATAACAGGTATTGGAAAGATTGACGAATATGCGGTTACAATAGTAGGTCAGCAAAAGGGGAAAACGACTAAAGAAAATATGGAAAGAAATTTTGGAATGACAAATCCAGAAGGATATAGAAAAGCTTTAAGGATAATGAAACAAGCAGAAAAGTTTAAAAGACCCGTAATAACTTTTGTTGATACACCAGGTGCATATCCAGGGATTGGGGCAGAAGAAAGAGGTCAAGGAGAAGCGATTGCCAAAAATTTGTTAGAAATGTCTAGATTAAAAACTCCTATTATTTCTATTGTTATAGGAGAGGGGTCTAGTGGAGGAGCTTTAGGAATATGTGTAGCAGATAAAATTATCATGCTAGAAAATGCTGTATATTCTATATTATCACCTGAAGGTTTTGCAAGTATTTTATATAAAGATGCAAGTAAAAATAAAGAAGCAGCAGAACATATGAAAATAACAGCAAAGGATTTGAAAGACTTAGAAGTTATAGATGAAATTATAGAAGAGCCAGAAGGTGGAGCAGGAGAAGATATACAAGCTGTAAGCTCAGAAATAAAAAAATATATTCTAGATAATATTAAGAGATTAGAAAAGATAGATAAAGAAAGTTTAGTAAATAATAGATATGAAAAGTTTAGAAAAATAAAATAGAAAAATATGGAAAGTAGTTATCTTATATGATTTAAGATAACTACTTTTTTGTTGAGAGAAAATGTTGAAAAATACTATTAGATATGCTCCTGAATCATTACAATATGATAACTTAAAATGGCTGTAAAGCAGACACAGTAAGCTAAAAGAGGTATAATTATATTAGGATTGTAAGGAGGAATTGGGATGGAGATGTTTGGAAAAAAGAGGAAAACTACAGAGAAGAATATCTATGAAAAAAAGATAACAAAAAAGTCAGATAAGTTACTAGAAAATTTATCAATAGATGAAATAGCAGAATTAAAGGTTGAAATAGACGACCTAATAAATCAATTAGACAATATATTAGAAACTTGTTATATAGCACTTAATTCATAAGAAAGGAGAAATGGATATGGATTTAGAAAGTTTAAATAAAGAATATGTACAATTAAAAACTGAATTAGATACTGTTAGTAAGGATATTATAACACTTGAAACAAAAGCAAATAATTTAGCAACAGATAAAATAATATGGAATGGAAAATTGGCAGAATCAAAGAAAATAGGAAATGTAGCTAATGAAAAAATAGCACAAGCAGAATTAAAAAGAATAGATGACGAATTAAAGGTAATTCAAGATGAAACTATGAAGAAAAAGGAAAATATGAAAAGACTGCAAATAAAATTAAACATTAGAATGGACGAAATTAAAGAAAATCCAGAAATGAAACAACACTTAAATCAAGTTATGCAGAAGAAATATAGTAGAAAGATATCTAAACTAGAAAAGGAAAAAGATGAAACAATAAAAAAGAGAGAGATTAAAAAATCTAAAGCAATTAGTTATAGACCATCCAAGTTTAGGAAATAATTTAAAAGGAGTTTTAGTGGCTCAAAATGAAATTACAAATTTAAAAAAAGAATTAGATGATATGAAGGTTAAAGTTGGTACAGGTTTGGTTTCTTATAAAAATCCTAGTAGAGCAAATGAGATAATAAATACACTTTTACCACAAGCAAAAAGCAAAATGACAACCAATAAAACGTCATTAATGGCATATATTTCTAAGAATAAACTTTATATTACTGAAAAAGATATTGAGGAATTAGCCAAAAGAGGCCTATCTATAGATAGTAAAGGAAAAATTGATCTTAATACAACAATGGATAAAAATATAGGTACTTTAAATAGGCAAGTAAAGGGATATGATAAATCGATAAAAAATCATCAAATAGCTCTAGAAAGTATAGATAAGGAAGAACAATCACCAACAAAAGGTAGCAATTCAATATTAACACCCAATAAGCCTAAATGGTATCAAACATTAGTGCAAAGATTTAAAAACTGGTATGAAGGAAAAAGTAGACAAGCTTTACCAGCACCAAAAGTACCAGAGGAAACTCCAAAAGTATCTCAAAATAATGAGAAGAAATCTTTTAGAGAGAGCCTGAAATATGAAGTTGTTAAGGAAACTCTTAATAGAGAAGTAAATGAAAATTTAAAACAGGCTAAAGAAAATAGAAAAGAAGAAGAGTATGAAATGGATTGACACAGATATGTAAAGGTGATATTATAAAAAATACAGCCAAAGTGTAATCTTTGCACGTTTTCCTTTAATAATTGCTACTAATAAATGATTGCAATTATATGGAAAAATAATACACAAAAAGGAGTTTTATATATGAAACGGAGAAAAAAACAAATAATTGTTAATGTAGTATTATGCATTTTTGTATGTTTAGCAATGTTATTTATGGCAGTTGCAGTACCAATAATAATTTGGGAATTATGATATAGGAAAATGTTGGTCAGTATGTTATACTGGCCTATTTTTATTACTTTTTTTGCCATATTACTAGACATTTTAACATTTTTAGCTTAAAATATAAACATACTACAGATAAGGAAGGAAATGAAGTAATTATGAATATTTGGCATGATATTTCAAAAGAAAGAGTAAAAAAAGATAATTTTGTCGCAGTAATAGAAATACCAAAAGGATGCGGAGACAAATATGAATTAGATAAAGAAACAGGAATGCTTAAATTAGATCGAGTATTATATACAGCAACACATTATCCAGCAAATTATGGATTCATTCCTAGAACATATGCAGGTGATAATGATCCACTAGATGTTTTAGTAATATGTCAAGAATCTGTATATCCACTTACTCTAATAGAATGTTATCCAATTGGAGTACTAAAAATGATAGATAGTGATGAACAAGATGAAAAAATTATAGCAATAGCAAAAAATGATCCATATTTAAATTGTTATAAAGATATTAAAGAATTACCAAAGCAAATATCAGATGAACTAATGCATTTTTTTGAAGTATATAAGCAATTAGAAGGTAAAAGAACAACAGTAGATAAGATGTATGGAAAAGAAGAGGCAGAAAAAATAATAGAAGAATCAATTGAAAACTATAAAGAAAAATTTAATAAATAAAGAGGATGTATATGATAACTCAAAAAATAATATTCAATTTGTTAGCTTTTACTTTATTTATCATTGTATTTTTTAAGATGATAAAAAAGAATGATACTACATATATAGATATATTAGTATTACAATTTGTAGGAATAGGAGTTAACTTTATAGAATTAATTTCGGATATAAGACTTCCTATAATAATAAAAATAATATTATATATTTTATGTGTAATTATTCCAGGGATTGTTTTAGTTTTAGAAAAGAAAAATATATTATTTCCAGAATTATTAAATGTCATTATAGCGAAAATTTACTTAAAACAGAATAATCCAGAAGAAGCTAAAAGATATATGTTAAAATTAATAGATAAGTATCCAAATAGTTATTTAGGACATAAAATGATTGCTGAAATTTATGAGCTAGAAGGTAAACATGAGACTGCAATAGATGAATATGTAAGGGCAATAGAAATTAATACAAAAGATTACAATTCGTATTATAAAATATCAGTGTTACTTCAAAAGTTAAATAATAATGAAGCTGCTATAGATATGCTTAATGATCTATTAAGAAAGAAGCCAGATTATTTGCAAGCTACCATGTTATTAGGCGATATTTTATATGATGAGGAAAGATTTAAAGAAGCTACAATAGTGTATACAGAAGCATTAAAATATAATCCTGCAAACTATGATATTTATTATAATCTTGGAATGGTTTATACAAGATTAAATGATTTCCAAAAAGCAAAAGAATATTATCAAACAGCAGCAGAAATTAATGGCATGCTTTATAATGCTAAATTCAATTTAGCACAAATATCTATGTTATATGGTGACATGCGGAGAAGCAGAAAGCTATTTTATGGAATGTTTATCTGCAGAAGAAGTTGAAGCAGGGTCTTATTATTATTTAGCACAAATTAGTATGTTAAGAGGAGATAAAGCAAAAGCTGTTAATTACATTAATGTGGCAATAGAACTTGATAGTAAGGTATATAAAGAAATAGAAGGTCAATCTATTTTTGCACCAATAATTAAACATATAAAGCCACCAGATTTTAATACTACATTAAATAAACCAATATTAAAAAAATTAAGTAAAAAAGAAAAATTGACACAAAAACATTTAAAAGAAACCTATTATTTAGTAAATAAATTGAATAATAATGATATGAAAATGATAAAGAATATTAAGAAAAATGTTGAGATTGAAGAAGAAAAACAAATAGAAAAAGACGAGAAATAAATGTGATAAATTTGGAAAAGCAGAATATATTCATATTAAGTTTAATATGAAAGGAATGTGTTAATATTGGAAAAAAGTGTATCTATTATAGGTGGAGATTTAAGAATTGTTTATCTTATACAAATGTTAATAAAAGATGAATTTACTGTATATACATATGGATTAGAAAAAGCAGAGAATCTGAAAAATATAAATAATATATTTATGTGCAAAAATGAAGAAGAGTGTATAAAAAAAAGCAAATTGATTATCAGTTCTATTCCTCTTTGCAAAGAAGAAAGATTTATAAACGCACCATTTTCAATCAAAGATATTTTAATAAAAGATGTTACAAAATGGTTAGAGGGGAAAGTTTTTATAGCTGGAAGTATACCTAAAAACTTATATAACATGCAAGAAAAAATTAAATTTGAAATTATAGATTTAATTAAATGTGAAGAACTTGCAATTTTAAATAGTATATCTACAGCAGAAGGAGCTATTCAAATAGCTATGGAAGAAACAGAATTTACATTGCATGGAAGTAACATATTAATACTAGGCTTTGGGAGAATTGGAAAGGTACTTTCTAAAATGCTTCAAGGGGTGGGAGCAAATGTATATTGTGAGGCTAGAAAAAATGAGGATTTAGCATGGATAGAAACCTATGGATATAAAAAAGTTTCACTTTCGAAATTAGACGAGAATTTAAAAGATAAGGATATTATAATAAATACGATACCAAGTATGATATTAGATGAAAATAGATTAAAATTGATAAAAAAAGATAGTTTGATTATAGATTTAGCATCTAAACCAGGAGGAGTCGATACAAAATCAGCGGTAGATTTAGGAATAAAAGTAATATGGCTACTGGCTCTTCCAGGAAAAGTTGCACCATATAGTGCTGCTAAATGTATTAAACAAACTATATATAATGAGATAAAAAATAGAAATATATATTAAATTCTTGAGATGCTAGTGTGTGCTTTTAGATAAGATGTGAAGTGCAACATCAGATTAGTTTAGAATAAAATAGTAATTTGAATTGCTTAGGATATAAAATAATAATTAAAGTGAAGAAAAGATATTTAATCTCATAAATTAGATAAGAAAAGAGGAGTTTATATAATGAATGAAATACAAGCATTAATATTAGGAATAGTACAAGGGCTTACAGAACTTTTACCAATATCAAGTTCAGCCCATTTGGCAATAATACCATGGATATTTAATTGGGATGTGCCAGAAGCTTTTGATGTGGCATTACATTTTGGAACGTTACTCGCAATAGGAATATTTTTCTTTAAAGATTGGATAGATTTAATAAAAGGTGGTTTTAACAAGGTAGTTAAAAAAGAAAATTCACCAGAAGGAAGAATGTTTTGGTATATAGTACTTGCTACAATTCCTGGTGGGATAATAGGATTTTTACTAGATCATTTTGTTGGAGATAAGTTAACTACTCCATTAATAATAGCAATAGCACTAATAATTATGGGTATAATTTTATACTTTGTAGATAAAAATGCAAAAGCTACTACAGACTATGAACATATGACATTAAAGCAAACTTTCTTAATTGGTTTAGCACAAAGTTTAGCTTTTATACCAGGTGTTTCTAGATCTGGTGTAACTATGACAGTTTCAAGATTATTAAAAGTAGATAGAACATCTGCTGCGAAATATTCATTTATGTTATCTGCTCCTATAGTACTTGCTGCAACTATATTTAAAATAAAAGATTTTGTATTTAATGTACCATTTTTTATTGGAGTAATAGCAAGCTTTTTAGTTGGTATATTAGTTATTAAATTTTTACTAAAGTATTTACAAAAAGGTAGCTTTAAGGGATTTGCTATTTATAGAGTAATAGCACGGAATAATTATTATAGCTTTAACTTTTATAAAATAAGGAGGAAAAGTTATGTTTAAGAAGGAAAATTTAATTAAACTATTAATTGGATTAGTAGTATTACTTATATTAGGTGCTATCACTGTTGCTTTAGTACTAGATCCAAATGCAGGTTTTATAAAAAAAGAATCAAATAATAATATAATGTATTCAAATGATGCTATATATTAAGCATAAATATGTTAAGATTACCTATAATATGTATATAATTTTAGGTAATCTTTATTTATATAAAATTGAATATATAATAGGAGGAACAAATGAATATAGGAATAGATTTAGGTGGAAGCCATATAGGTGTGGGTATTGTAAATAATGAAGGGAATATAATTAGTAAAAAAGATATAGACATATATATCGAAGAAGTAGAAGATATTAAAAAATTTATAATACAGACTATAATGAATAGTATTAATAGTCTATTAGATGAAAATGAAATAATTTTAGAAAATATAAAGTTAATAGGTATAGGAACACCAGGAGAACCACAAGATGGTATTATTAAAAGAATAGTAAATTTAGGAATTAGAGATTTTAATATTGTAGAAGAATTAAAAAAGGGACTACAATTTGATAATATAATTATAAGAAATGATGGAAAATGTGCGGGGGTTGCAGAAAAATTATATGGAAGTATGAAGCCATATGAAGACTCTGTATTTTTATGTTTAGGAACAGGTATAGGAGGAGCTGCATTTCTTAATAATAAATTGTTAAAACCTAAAAAACGCTCAGGATTTGAGTTTGGTCATATGATTATAGAAAAAAATGGTAATTTATGCAAATGTGGAAACAGAGGGTGTTTTGAAACTTATTGTTCAATGAAAAGATTAAAAGAAAAAATAAAAAAAGAAATTATATTAGATAATATGGAATCTGGAGATTTATTAAAATATGTAAAAGAAAACATAGAAAATGAAAAAATACAGGAAATAATTAAAGAATATATTGATGATTTAGTTATTGGTTTATCAAACATAACAAATTTATTAGAACCAGAATGTATAACTATTCGGTGGAGGTTTTATACATTTTAGAGATGTTTTATGGGAAAAGCTATTATTAGAATTTAATAGAGCTGACTATTTATTTAATAAAGAAAATATACCAGTATTAAATTTAGCAAAGCTAGGTAATGATGCACGGAATAATTGGAGCAAGCATTGACATAAATGAAAATTAATTGTATAATAATACCATTGATTACCAATAATGGTAAAGATGAGATTTAAATTTATATATTTCTATTTATATAAAAAGGTGTGTATAAATAAATAGAATAATATTGTAAAAAAGAGTTCGGAATATTTAGAAATTAAGTTTTAGTAAAATAAGCTAATCTAGTTAGTATAGGGTAATGCAGCAAGCGGGATTTTTATGTGCAAGGCCATATTCTAATTTTAGTTTGTGATGCAATAATTCTTTAAATAATAACCAAATAAGAGTTTATAATATAGGATGTGTTTATATAATAGGAGAATTCTCTAAAGTTAGAGTAAAATTTAAACAATAAAGAATTTCTATTTTAAAAAATGATTAAGAAATATATAAATTTAAACAGATTTAAAGAAGAAGGAGATATAAACAAAAATGACAGAAAATTTAAAAAATAGTGAGATTCTTAAAGAAGAAAAGGAAAGCGCAAGAATACAGGTACCAAAAAGAGAAAGAGGGTACAAAAATAATAGAAATAATAAACCAAGAAGAGATTTAGAAAAAGGCGAAATAGAAAAGAAAAAATTAGAAAAGAGAAGAACAGTTAGAAGTGAACAAAGAAATATTGTGGAAGCAAATCAAGAACAAGTTAGAGGGGAACAAGTAGAACAAAAGCAAGTAGATTCAAAACAATCAAACAGAGGAGGACAAAAAGCAGAGAGAAGACCAAGAACTAAAAGAGCAAAAACTGAAAATAAAGATACTACATTTGAATTTAAGAAACCAAATCTAAAAATTATTCCTTTAGGTGGATTAGAAGAAATAGGAAAAAATATTACTGTTTTTGAATATGATAATGAAATAGTTTTAGTAGACTGCGGACTTGAATTCCCAGAAGATAATATGCTTGGTGTTGATTTAGTAATACCAGATGTAACATATTTAGAGAGAAATAAAGATAAAATTAAAGGTTTAGTAATTACTCATGGTCATGAAGATCATATAGGTTCTATTCCATATGTTTTAAAACAAGTTGATATGCCAATATATGCAACAAAATTAACAGTAGGATTGATAAAAAACAAATTAGAAGAACATAAATTATTAAGAAAAACAAAATTAAAAGTGGTAGAACAAGGACAAACTATTGACTTTGGAAAAATTAAAGTAGAATTTATTAGAAGTTCACATAGTATTCCAGACTCTGTAATGCTTGCAATATATACACCAGTAGGAACAGTACTTCATACAGGAGATTTTAAAATAGATTATACACCAATTGATGACCAATTAATGGATTTTGGTAGAATTGCTGAAATTGGAAATCAAGGAGTTCTTGCACTTATGTCAGACAGTACAAATGCAGAAAGAAAAGGATATACAATGTCTGAAAGTTCAGTAGGAGAAGTGTTTGATAAGTTGTTTTTAAACTGTCCAAAGAGAATTGTTGTTGCAACATTTGCATCAAATGTGCATAGGGTTCAACAAATAGTAAATTCTGCTGTTAAATATAAAAGAAAAGTTGCAGTATGTGGTAGAAGCATGATTAATATGATAGAAACAGCAAGAGGATTAGGATATATAAAGGTACCAGAAAATGTTTTTATAGATATTGATATGATTAAAAATTATACTGATGACCAATTAGTTATTTTAACAACAGGTAGCCAAGGGGAAGCTATGTCTGCATTAACAAGAATGGCTTCTGGTGATCACAGAAAAGTTGTAATTACTCCAAATGATAAAATTATAATTTCTGCAACACCAATACCAGGAAATGAAAAATTAGTTTCAAAAGTAATAGATGATTTAATGAAAATTGGTGCAGAAGTTGTATATAGTTCGCTTGAGGCAATACATGTTTCAGGACATGCATGTCAAGAAGAACAAAAATTAATTTTTTCACTTGTAAGACCAAAATATTTTATACCTGTTCATGGTGAATATAGACAATTAATAGCTCATTCAGAAACTGCTAAAAAAATGGGAATTCCATCAGAAAATATATTTATGATGAAAAATGGTAGAGTACTTGAATTAAACGAAAATGAAGCAAAATTAACAACTTCAGTTCCTTGTGGAAAAATATTAGTAGATGGACTTGGTGTTGGAGATGTTGGAAATATAGTTCTTCGTGACAGACAACATTTATCACAAGATGGATTAATAATTATAGTAATGACAATGGATTCAGGTTCAGGAGAAATTGTTTCAGGGCCAGATGTTATATCAAGAGGATTTGTATATGTAAGAGAATCTGAAAACTTAATGGATGATGTAAAAAGAGTTATTAGAGAAGAAGTACAAAGATGTGAAGAAAATAAAATTACAGACTGGTCAACAATAAAATCAACATTAAAAGATAATTTAAGAGATTATATTTTCCAAAAAACAAAGAGGAATCCGATGATTCTTCCGATTATAATGGAGGTATAGTATCTAATAAAATAATAAAAAATAGATAAATAGAGAGGGGATACTATATGGATTATAAAGATTTAGCAAATTTGATATATCCAGATGTAAAGGATATTTCATATTATGAAGAAAAATATCCAATGAGAAATTTGCCAGAAGGAGCAGTTGTTACAAGATATGCTCCAAGCCCAACAGGATATGTTCATATTGGTGGATTGTATCAATGTGTATTAGAAAGTGTATTAACTAAGAAAAGTAATGGTGTATTATACCTAAGAGTAGAAGATACAGATCAAAAAAGAGAAATAGAAAATGGCGTTATAGAAATAGTAGAGTCTTTAAAAAATTGTGATATAGAATTTGATGAAGGAATGATTTCTGATACTGATGAAAAAGGAAATTATGGTCCATATAAACAAAGCGAAAGAGGAGAAATTTATAAAGCATATGCAAAATACTTATTAGCACAAGGAAAAGCATATCCTTGTTTTGCAAGTTCAGAAGAATTAGAAGAATTAAGAAAGAAACAAGAAGATGCTAAAATTAGACCAGGATATTATGGTGTTTGGGCTAAATATAGAAACTTATCAGTAGAAGATGCTGCAGAAAAAATAAAAAATGGAGAAAAATTCGTAATTCGTTTTAAATCTCCTGGAAGAGAAGACAAAAAAATAAAGCATAAAGATGTTATAAAAGGAAACATAGAGTTTCCAGAAAATGATTTAGATATAGTTATAATAAAGGGAGATGGACTTCCAACATATCATTTTGCACATGTAGTAGATGATCATCTAATGAGAACAACACATGTAATTCGTTGTGATGAATGGGTGTCTTCTATTCCAATTCATTTACAATTATTTTATGAATTAGGGTTTAAGGCTCCAAAATATGCTCATTATGCGCCAATCATGAAAGAAGATAATGGAAAGAAGAGAAAAATAAGTAAAAGAAAAGATCCAGAAGCAGCTGTTCGGATATTACCATGAAGAAGGAATTCCTTCACAATCTGTAGATGAATATTTAATGAATATAGCAAATTCAACATTTGAAAATTGGAGAAAACAAAATCCAGATAAACCTATTAATGAATTTGATTTTCAGTTAAACAAGATGAGTGTTAGTGGAGCTTTATTTGATATGGTAAAATTATTAGATGTATCTAAAAATGTAATATCAAAATATTCTGCAGAAAGAGTTTATAATGAAGCATTAAAATGGGCTGAAAAGTATGATAGTGAACTAACTAGAATGCTTGAAGACAAAGATTATGCTCTAAAGGTTCTAGGAATTGAAAGAGGAAATAGTAAACCAAGAAAAGATATTTCAAAATGGTCAGATTTAAAAGATAATATTATTTATATGTATGATGATAAATTTGATGAAATTTCAGAATATTTATTTGGAACAATTTCAGATGAAAATGAAATTTCTAAAATAGTAAAATTATATGTAGAAAAATATTATGATGAATCAGATGATAAACAAACATGGTTTAATAAAATTAAAGACTTAGCAGAAGAATTAGGTTATGCAAGAGAAGTAAAAGAATATAAGCAAGAACCAGAAAAGTGGCCAGGTCATGTAGGTGATATTAGTACTGTACTTAGAGTTTGTTTAACCAAAAGACAAAATACTCCAGATTTATATGAAATAATGAAAGTTTTAGGAAAAGATAGAGTTGTAGAGAGATTTAATAAATTAGTAAAATAAGATTATTAAAATAGTTTTAGAATATTGAAAAATATAAAGGTTAAAGTATTTGTGCAATAATAAAGATGCTTGATGTTTATATTTTTCAATTTTTTTGTATTATTCATGTTTTTTTTTGTTAAAAATGATGTTACCGCCTAGTCAAGGTGTATATATTTATAAAATTAAACCAATCTTGAAGCGTGTCAGTAAGTGACAATAATAAATTTTATACCACGCAGGTAATTTGGGAAGAAATGGCTAAATGTGTACCATCGGCGATTGGTTTAAATTTATAAATATATACACCTTGACTAGGCTAGTAAGTGCTTTTATGGAATTATTAATTGTTATTTATATGAAATTTATATTGTAAATTTGTTAATAGCATGATATATTGCTAGTTATAGGAGGAGAGAATGGAATATAATATTGGAGATATTGTAAGAACTAAAAAACAACATCCTTGTGGAAGTAAATTGTGGGAAATTACTAGAGTTGGAGTGGACTTTAAATTAAAGTGTTTAGGTTGTGGACATGTTATTGTATTAGAGAGACAAAAAGCGCTTAAGTCTATAACTAAGAAAATTGAAAAGGAGTAATAAATTATGGGATTTATTGATTTACATATGCATAGTAATGCATCAGATGGAAATCATACACCAGAAGAATTAATAAAAATTGCTAAAGAGAAAAGAGCTAAATATATTTCTTTAACAGACCATGATACTATTTCTAATTTAGAAGAATTTAACAAAATAGCATTAAGAGAAGGTATAAATGTTACAAATGGAGTTGAAATAGAAACACAAATAGATACCTTTTTGAAAAATTCAGGTAAACAATATAAAAGAGTTCATATTTTAGGTTATGGATTTAATGATAAAAAGAGAATGGCAGAAGAATTAGCTTTTGTAAAAAGACTAAAAGATGATAGTATAAATAGACTATTAGATAAAGTAAAAGCATCTGGTTTAGATGCTAGTATTTCTGATATAGAGAGACATATAGGTCATAAGTTTATAAATGATAGTAGTATTATGAGATTTTTATATGAACAAGGTGTTACAAAAGCGCAAATATTTGAATATTTTGACTATAAAAATATAACTTATTGTCTAAGTGTAGAAGAAGCAATAAATTTAATAAGAAGTTGTGGAGGAGTACCTATTATGGCACATCCGGGAAAGACTATTGCAAGGTATGGAAATGAATTAGAAGAGAGTATTATTACTAGATTAAAAGATATAGGATTAGTAGGAATAGAAGCAATGCATAGTTCACATACAAATGAACAGATGATTAGGTATAAGAAAATTGCGCAAGAAAAAGGAATGATATATACTGTGGGATCAGATTATCATAGAGAGAGTAGTGTAGAAGTTGTTTCTGGATTAGACGATAATCTAAATGTATCTGATATAGAAATAATGGCAAATTTAAATAATGAGATAAGAAAAATACAAAGAGAAAGAGAAGGAGAAATTATTCATGCATAGAACGAAATTAAATTATAAAAATGTTAAAAAACAAAGATTATCAACTGGAACTGCAACACAAATATATAAAATGAAATTCATAGATGGAACAGATGATGACCTTTGGTATCAAAAATTAGAAAAACAGCCATATTTCTATGATGGTGGTGATATGAGAGAATTATTTGCATCAGAAATAGCAGGTGTTTTGAATGTAAGTAATGTAGAAGTAAGATTAGGAATTGATAAATTTGAAGAGCTTGAACAAAAGACATCTTTTACAAGATCTTTTGTTCAACCAGGAGAAGAATATAGAGAAGCACATTCTTTCTTTCCTCAGTATAGATTAAATAGAGAAGAAGTAATTGGCGATATGCAAAGTAACAATTTATATACAATAATGAGTTCAGGTTATCAAGGAAGAGAATATAAATATATTATTTCACACAATATAGAAGATTTGAGATTTTATGACTTAAGCATGAGAGAAGCTATTGAAAGAGAAAAAGTAAGACTTCAATATATGGGAAATGTTAATAAAATAATGGGTGAACAATATAAAATATGGTTTCAAGATTATCTTTTAGGAAATAGAGACAGAAGTGCAAAGAATTGGGGAATTATAGTAAATAACACTAATAAAAGGATAAAACCAGCTCCTTGCTTTGATAATACAGAGTTATTTGGAAAAAATTATATACATTTACATGGAGTGAATATATCACCAGAGTGTATGATTAGGTATTTATTAGAATATAGGTCTGAAGAAGTGGCAAGTTGTATACAAGGAGTAGAACAGTTAGAAAGCGGTAAACTTGATGAGATTTTGGAAAAATATGATGAACCGGGATTTGATAGGGAATCTGCTAGAAGGTTTGTAATGGAAAGAATAAAAATGATGAAAGATATCATGCAACAAATAGAAGAAGAAAAAGGAGTAGCAAAACTGTCAAAAGGAAATAGATGTTTTGACAATTTTGCTATACCATTTGAAGACTAAATAATATAATTATTTAAGCAATTCCATACATTTTCTGTATATATTTTTCTTTCGCTAGAAAATGGTAAAAATGTAAAGTCTCCAATAGGATTTAATTCTTGTTGGAGTTCTTTTACTGCATTATCTACCTTGGTAACAGCAATTTTATCAGCCTTATTTGCAACTACTATAAAAGGAAGTTCAGAACGAATTATATAATCATACATTAATCTATCATTACTACCTGGTGTATGTCTTATATCGATTAATAATACAATTAAAGCAATATTTTTTCTAATATGTAAATATTCATCAATAAAACCATTAACCTTGGATTGTTCCTGTTTAGACATTTTACTATATCCATAACCTGGTAAATCTACAAAATAGAATTTATTATCCATATTATAAAAATTTATTTGTCTTGTTTTTCCTGGCTCACTACTTGTTCTTGCCAGTTTTTTTCTGTTAATCATAGTATTAATAAATGAAGATTTACCAACATTAGATTTTCCAACTAATACTATTTCAGGTAATCCGATTTGCTGGATATTGCTTTGGACTTACAGCCGATATTTCGAATTTTGGTTCTTTAATTTGCATAATTTTTCTCCTATAATATATTTTATGGTGAATTTAGAGATAACAGTCCTACATAATTAAATCTAAGAAGAACTGTTATACTACTAAATCTTAATATAAATTAATTTTCAGGTGTAATCTTTTCTAAACCACCCATATAAGGTCTTAAAACTTCTGGAATATTAATACTTCCATCAGCATTATAATTATTTTCAAGGAAAGCAATTAACATACGAGGTGGAGCAACTACAGTATTATTTAATGTATGTGCATAATAGTTTCCTTTTTCTCCTTTAATACGAATACCAAGACGTCTACTTTGAGCATCTGTTAAGTTAGAACAACTTCCAACTTCAAAATATTTTTTCTGTCTTGGACTCCAAGCTTCTACATCTACACTTTTTGCTTTTAAATCTGCTAAATCTCCACTACAACATTCTAATGTACGAACTGGAATATCTAGACTTCTAAATAATTCTACAGTATAAGACCACATTTTATCATACCAATCATAGCTTTCTTCTGGTTCGCAAACAACAATCATTTCTTGTTTTTCAAATTGATGTATACGATAAACACCACGTTCTTCAATACCATGAGCGCCTTTTTCTTTTCTAAAACATGGAGAATATGATGTCATAGTATAAGGCAAGTCAGATTTTTTTAATATTTGATCTTTAAATTTACCAATCATTGAATGTTCACTTGTTCCAATTAGGTATAGGTCTTCACCTTCAATTTTATACATCATTGCATCCATTTCTTCAAAACTCATAACACCTGTGACTATATCAGAACGAATCATGTATGGAGGAATACAGTAAGTGAAACCTTTATTAATCATAAAGTCTCTTGCATATGATAATATACTAGAATGAAGTCTTGCAATATTACCCATTAAATAGTAAAAGCCATTTCCAGCTACACGTCTTGCAGAGTCTAAATCAAGTCCAGATAATTTTTCCATAATTTCAGCGTGATATGGAATTTCATAATCAGGGACTATAGGGTCACCATATTTTTTTACTTCTACATTTTTACTATCATTTTCTCCTATAGGAACAGACTCATGCATTATGTTAGGAATTTTCATCATTCTAGCTTTTATTTCTTCAGAAAATTTAGCTTCTAATTTTTCATTTTCTACAAGTTCTTCGTTTATTTTTTGAACTTCTAGTTTGATTTTTTCTGCTTCATCTTTTTTTCCTTCTTTCATTAGAGCACCAATTTGACTGCTTAATGAATTTCTTTTGCTTCTTAATTCATCACCATTTAGTTTTACTTCACGGTTTTTAGAGTCTAACTCTATAACTTCGTCTACTAATACTAATTTATGGTTTTGAAATTTTTTCTTAATATTTTCTTTTACAATATCTGGATTTTCTCTTAAAAATTTAATATCTATCATAATCTTTCCTCCTCTTTATTATAAGTAGTTTTTTTCTAATTCTTCTACAAGTTCAAATCTATGTGTTTGACCTGTTATATTATCGGGTCTTTCTGGAATAGGGGATAAGAACATTTTCTCTGGTCTAACCCAAGTCCTTATATGATCTTCTCTTTCGTATAATGTTTTATATACTACCATTCTTTCTTTTGTTTCACTATCATAGGCAACATCTTCTACGAAATAGTAATTTCCTTTAAAGTGTCTGTACACTCTGCCAATTTTAACTTCATTGTCCATAATAATTACCTCCTAAAAATATATAAATACTATAAAACTTTATAAAACAAAAACGTCCTTATGAAAACATAAGGACGAAGAGTTTCGTGGTGCCACCTTAATTTATACATATAATGAAATATATGTATAACTTAATAATGCTTATAACCTAGCATAACCTGGTTTAGCTTTCGCTAAAAGCTTCAAGAGGAGATTCTTAAACCATTTTAAACTATTTCCACCACACATAGTCTCTCTATATAAAATTTAGCTTAGTACTAATCTCTTGTAAAACGCTTAATATTGTAAAACATTGTATCATAGAATGAATTAAAATGCAATATAAATAATTTTAATTTTAAAGATGGAAGGGAAGAAGTGGTTGATAGTTACTTTTAATAGAACTTTTAAGTTTTAAATCAACTATAGCAGAATAAAAAAAGTTGTACATATATTTTTTATGAAGAAAGTAATTTGATATTAATTATAGTTAACTAGTAATGAGAAAAGTAACTATTCATACTAAATTAATTGGAGCAGTTTTCAGAATGAATGAATTTAAACAAGTAGTATGAAGGATCTAAAAAATCTTATATTGAAACGATTTCAAATTTATAATTTGGTATGAAATAGTATATAATATAAAAAATAGTGGGCAATAACTGCCCACGGTTTTGAGGTTAAACAACTTTTTCTACAATGCCAGTGGCGAAAAAGTCAAAGTGTAAAGCTGATGCTGTTTGCCCTTTATCAGGGAGGTTCTCTGGTACGAGCATAACATTCAATTTTATATTGTTTTGAATGTCTGTGACCATACTAAACC
Organism: uncultured Clostridium sp.; assembly: GCA_900557195.1. Lineage (GTDB taxonomy): Bacteria > Bacillota > Clostridia > TANB77 > CAG-508 > CAG-492. Next base: position 1,704 of record USRT01000010.1, on the reverse strand, counting down.
TTTTAAATTCTCTGGTTTCATGAAACCAAACAGTTTGGTCACAATTATTTTTTCTGGCGTAATCCAGATAGATGATTTTTCGAACAAAGTCGAAACGGAAAACCTCATTTGTATTAGTTCCAAATCTACTTTGGGCAGAAATGGAGAAGTTTTCCTTATTTTTGATTTTTCCTGAAATAACATCAGCTAACGATAGTTCTAACCGTTTACACATAATAAAAATCCTCCTAATAAAATATTCACGCTTATGCGATTAAGTGTATTATAACATATATTTACATAATATTCAAATTCACATGCTTAAAAAAGAGTCTATTGTATTTATAATATATTTGTGATATAAATTTTAATATTAAAAAGTTATAGTGTTTAAACTAAAGGAGATTCAGATTGATAAAATTAATAATAACAGTTAAAGTTATGGAAGGAGAAAAAGATGAAAGACAAATTTATAGAATTACTAAAAAGTACAAATAGAGAAGGAATGGAAGAATTAATAAAATTTATAGAAGAAAAAACCGATTTTTTTATAGCACCTGCAAGTACTAGGTTTCATGGAAGTCATGAAGGTGGATTACTTGAGCATAGCATGAAAGTATATGAAATATTAGATTATAAAATAAAAAATAATGTAATAGATTTATATGCTCCAGAAGATACTATAATTATAGTTAGTTTATTACATGATATATGTAAAGCAAATTTTTATAAAGTAGATTATAGAAATGCTAAAAATGCAAGAGGTGAATGGGAAAAAGTTCCATATTATACAGTTGAAGATACAATACCATATGGTCATGGAGAAAAGTCTGTGATGATGCTAACAGAATATATAAAATTAACTCCAGAGGAAAAATATTGTATACGTTGGCATATGGGATTTTCAGAGCCAAAAGAAAGCTATACAACACTTGGGCTTGCTTATAAGAAATATCCACTTGCGTTATTAGTAAATGAAGCAGATTTAGAAGCAAGTTATTTCTATGATTTATAGTAAAAAATTCATAAGATAGGAGAGAATACAATGAATAAATATATTAAACTTGCTAAAGAGAGTGCAGAAAATGGACTAAATAATAATGAAGGAGGTCCGTTTGGTGCAGTTATTACAGATAAAGAGGGAAATGTAATATCTACAGGTAATAATAAAGTTCTAAAAAATAATGATCCAACAGCACATGCAGAAATTGTAGCAATAAGGAATGCTTGTGAAAAATTAAAAACATATGATTTATCAAATTATATTTTGTACACTTCCTGTGAACCGTGCCCAATGTGTTTATCTGCAATAATATGGGCCAATATAAAAAATGTCTATTATGCTTGTACAAAAGAAGATGCATCAAGTATTGGTTTTAGAGATGATATAATTTACAAGTATTTAGAAGGTAAAAATGAAGATTTAATAAGCTTACAACAAATCGATAGAGAAGAATGTATAGATTTATTTAAAAAGTATAAAGATAATGATAGGAAGATATATTAAAAATTTATATTATTAACTTTTTATAAAAAATAGAATAGTATATATTAGGATTAGGAGGAAAAGATATGTTTTATCTTGGATTATTTATTCGGTTTAATTATTGGTGCTAATATAGGACTATTCTATTTTGCTATGTGTAAAAGTGCTTCTAAAGGTTAACTTATATAAATGGTAAAATTAAGTGACGCACTTTGAAATAAAAATAGACACATAAAATT
>USRT01000009.1 GCA_900557195.1 uncultured Clostridium sp. | reverse complement strand
CAGACCATATACATATGTATGTGAGTATACCACCAAAGTTAGCAATATCATCATTCATGGGATATCCAAAAGGAAAAAGTACATTAATGTAGAAAATCAATTAAAGGAAGATATGATGTCAGACCAAATTACAATAAAAGAATATAAAGACCCTTTTAAAGGGTAGTAAGTAAAAAGAACGCAAGCGAAAGTGGCGTAAGCTGTCAAACTGGGACGCTTTAGCGTTTGCTAGTATTAAGGCCTTATAGGCCGATATGAAAATCCCCCAGTTATACTGGGGGATAATTATATCTAATATAAAGCATATAGCTAGGTAAAAAAAGTATTACTATAGAGATTATTATAATAATAATTCCTCCGAATTTATTATTATTAGTTTTTATTTCATACAATCCATATGAAACAGTTTTAAAAAATATAAATAAAGAAAATAGAAAAACAAGAACAATCATAATTTATTCCTTTCAAATTAAAATATTATAAACAGAAAAAATGTTACTAATGTCTGCTATTGTTCTATTTAAATTTCTGTAAATAATAAACTAGATACTACTTCAGAATTTACAGTAACATTAAATATAGAATTTTTGTAATTTTCTAACCAGTTATAATTTTCCCAATCGGAATTTTTATAAAATTTAGTTATAGCATATCTACCAAGCCCACATATGTCTGAATCATACGTAAGAGAAGTTTTATATAAAAATTCTGATATTTCATTTTCTAAATATTTATTAACAGCTTCTTCCACTTTTTTTATATTATCATTAGTTAATTCTAAAGAATTTTTATTAGTAGATAATACGCGAGCTTTTATAAAGACATTTACATCTATAAAAGGAGAATTATTAATAAAATTTATATTGTTTTTAGTATTTTTTAGTTTATAAACATATAATTCTATAGAAGAGCCAGTATTCAATGGATTTTTTATGGATATATTACAATTATCTAATCTATTAGTTAATATTAAATAACATGCAGATTCTATACCAGATAATTCACCAACTAATTTATCTTCCTTAAATACAGCAAGACCAATGGTTTCAGATTTTGTTTTCGAAATGAGTCCAGAACTTCCAGCTTTTATATTAGTATCTTTTTCGGTATTTGAATAATCAACATTTCTTTCATCAAGTGATGTATCAGAACTTACACCCCCGCAAGATTGCTATTGCTTGGCAAGTTGTACATTGTAATTGATTAAAAAAGTCTGCAATTTTAGCATAAGCAGTATATCCAGTAATCTGTGTATTAGCGGGTAATATTTCATAATATTTTGATACTAATGTTTCAAAATCTGGTTTAGAATTTTCAATAAAATATTTGCTATTACATTTGCTAATTATTATTCCTGTATCTGGACGAAGTTCTACGTCATTAATTAAAGTGTATACTTCTTTTTCTATTCCTTTTTGTGCTAATTCTTCTGAAAATACTACTACTTTGCAATGAGATAAATTTACTTGTTTACTAATGGAGTTATTAACTACATTTATAGCAGAAGAAATAGATGATGCTTCTACAGTATATATAAAAGAAGGAGCAGATGCAGAACTGCCACTTTCACCGCTACCGGCTTGGTTTAGTGAATTGAAAATTTACTTTTAATTTATTGTTACTACCTGAATCAATACCAATTGCTACAACATAAGCAAAATCATCGATATCCTGATCATGATTAAACCCCATGATAAAAACTGTTAGAATAACTATAATGGTAGTTATTTTTAGAGTAGTAAGAAGTTTTTTGTTCAAGTTAAAATCTCCTCCTTATTGTTGTTTTTTATTTTATTTTTTATGTTAGCTAAAATTAAAATAACTAAACTAGTAACTATTACGAAATATAGAGTTATATTTTTGTAAAAAGTTTCATTAAAAGTATTAATATCTGCTAAATTTCTTGGAATTAATGTAAAACAAAATAGTAACATACATATTGGATATATCATATTAGAAGAACTTTCTATATTAGTTATCTTCTTAAATATTCTTATAGTTAGCATAATAACAACATTTAGATATAAGCTAACTTCTAAGATCCAAATGAAGAAGAAAATTGCATCAACTCTTTGAAAAAACGTTCCAAATTCGATATATCTACTAACTAAATATATTGGCATAATTTCATTTTCTCTAATTATAAAAGAGAACATACAAATTAATGAGAATATGCAAACAAATAAATATATAGCTGAGATTACTATAGATGTAATAGCAACTTTTTTAAAACTTGCAGTGTTTTTCAAATATGGAGGTATGAAGTAAATAAGGAATAAACAGCTAAAAGCGTATAGATTACTTGTTCCTGTAATAAATGTTGAGTTTACTCCATCTCCTAATATAGGAAATATTCTTTGAGGTACGAAATTTTTAATGTTGGCTACAAATATGAATATAATACCTATTAAAACAATTGGGAGTATTAATAAATTACTTCTAATAATAGATTTTTCACCAAGTTTATTTGTAAACATTGCTACTATTATAAATAAAGCAATTATGAAATATATTTGAGTTCTTCTGAAATATATTATTTTTAATCCTTCACTAAAGTCCCTAAGAAGTACACTGCTAGTAGATAGTAGATATATAATAAATAGTAGTCCAATTATGAATTTAAACCATTTGCCAAATAAGAAGTTTGATACATCTAATATGTCGGAGCCTGGAAATTTTTGAAATAATTTGCATATTAGTAATGTTATAAGTATTGATAGAATACTTACATATAGTATGTTTAATGGAGCTGAAGACTCTGAAGTTCTTAATATGCTTTTTGGTATGTTTAGGATTATGTTGTTTATCATGATTGTTATGATTAAAAAGATGGCTGAAACGTTGCCGATTTTTGTATTATCCATAAGTTATTTTCTGTTCCTTTCTGTTTAATTTTTAAAATTTGAAAAAGTTGTATAATATAGTGTTTTGAGTCGTTACATTAGTTTTTCCAGTATTTCCATTTCATACTTATATGATTTTGAGAAGTCCTCTTTTTGGGATTTAAATAATCAGGCCTTTGTTCTTGTTTCCATGTTGGAGCAACTAAATATCTGCTACTTGTTTTTGTTGTGAGTGGAGCATATGGAACCATGTATGGTACTCCGAATGATTTGATATTACATAGTGTGGATATATATACTAATAGTCCTAATCCTAGTCCTAAAAATCCAGACATATACGCTAAAACTATAAATAAGAATCTTGATATTCTTAAATGAAAGCCAAATGAGAAGTCTGGGATTGCGAAAGAGGCGATTCCCGTAATTGCAATTATTATTATTAAAATGGGGCTTACTATACTTGCACTTACTGCAGCTTGACCAAGAACTAGTGCACCGACAATTCCTATAGTGGGACCGATTGGGGAGGGAACTCTAAGTCCAGCTTCACGAATGAGCTCGAAGGAAATTTCCATAAGTAACAGTTCGAATATCATAGGAAAAGGAACGTTTTGCCTTGATGCTACAATTGAAAATAGTAGTTCTGTGGGTATAAGTTCTTGATGAAAGTTTGTAACACTAACCCAAATTCCAGGAAGTAATAATGTTAAAAATAATGATATTCCTCTTATTATTCTTAAAAAATTTGCAAATACTGGTTTTAGATTTGTATCTTCTGGTGAAGACATAAAATCAATGAAAGTGGCTGGCATAATTAGTATATATGGATTTCCGTTTACTATAACAACTACTCTGCCTTCAAATAAGTGTTTTGTTGCTTTATCTGGCCTTTCTGTAGCTATAATTACAGGTATTCCATAGTCTGTTTCTTCACCGAATTAATTGTTCTAATTCTCCACTCGATAATAAAGAATCTATATCTAAATTATTTAATCTAAATTTTACTTCTGCTACTAAGTCGTTATTTGCTATGTTTTTCATATAGCAAACAGCACATTTTGTTTTACTTATATCACCAACTTCGATGTTTTCTATTACAAGATTTTCATTATTTACAGTTCGTCTAAGTAGAGAGGTGTTTGTTCTTAAATTTTCTACAAAAGCCTCATGTGGACCTCTAATTACAATTTCATTATTTGGACTATCTATACTTCTTTGTTTAAAACCTTTTACATCAATGTCAAAAGCAATATTAATTGTATCTACAAAAAGCGCGCAGTTACCAGAGTTAATTCCGGGATATAATATTAGAAAATTCAGTTTCTTTTTTTACACTATTTTGAGGTATTAAACAATTATCTATATAATCTGTAATATTAAATTTTTTTACTTTTCGAATTCTTACATTATTTGTGCTCATTTCAGAGATTATTTTGTTTTCTTCACCATCATAGCTATTTGCAATGTTTTTTAGCATTAGTGGATTTAGAACGAAGTCGTTTACTAGTTGTTGGTCTACCATGCCATCTATATAAAATATAAAGGCCGAAAATTGTTTGTTTCTTGCATTTAATGTGAATTCTCGAATGACTATATCACTGTTAATCATAGAATTGTATCTTATTTTCATAAATTCTAAGTTTTTATCTATAGTGTTAAAAATTGTTTGGCTTAAATTTTCTTGAGAAGAAAGTGTTAGATTATCATCATCAGGGGATTCTGCTATTGTAAAATTGTAGTCATCTTTTGGATGATATGAAAATAAACTTGAAAATACGGTTTTAAATTTATTTGTAAAATTGCTCATATAAATTCTCCATTTTATTTATTTTTAAGTTTAGTTTTTCCAAAAAAGTGAATATTATGTATGGAATTTTAGTTGAAAAATCAAATAGATTATGATATCATTTCTAAAATAAATAAATATATGGAATATTTATTTTCAAATTAGGAGTTTGTTTATGAAAGATTTAGAAAAAACAAATAATAATTCAATGATTATTAAATATCAAAATACAGATGATGTATTACAAGATATATGTTCTATTATAGATTCTGCTAAAGATTTTGCTTATCAATCAGTAAATATCGCTTTAGTTGAAAGAAACTGGTTTATAGGATATAGAATTTCAGAAGAAGAAATGAAAGGCAATAATAGAGCTGATTATGGAGTGGAAATAATTAAGAATTTATCTAAAAAATTAAAGGAAGAATATGGAAAGGGGTTTGACTCTAGAAATTTATATTATTTTTTAAAATTTTATAAAATGTTTCCTAAAATTTTGAACTCAGCGAGTTCAAAATCTAATATGCTACTTTCATGGACACATTACAGAACCTTATTACAGATAGAAGATGAAAGAGCAAGAGAATGGTATACAAAAGAAGCTTTTGAACAAACATGGAGTGTAAGAACATTACAGCGCAACATTTCTTCACAATATTATTATAGAATATTAAAATCGCAAGTTAAGGAACCTGTAATTAAAGAAATGAAAGAAAAGACAAAAGATTATTACTTAATGAATAAGCTAGAATTTGTAAAAAATCCAGTAATAGCAGAATTTTTAGGCTTTTCGATAGAAGACTCCTACACAGAAACAGAATTAGAGACAAGTATTATAAACAACTTACAGAAATTTTTAATGGAACTTCGGAAAAGGTTATGCTTTTGTGGAAAGACAACAACATATTCGTACAGAGAAAGATGACTATTATATAGATTTGGTATTTTATAATTATATTTTAAAATGTTTTGTATTAATTGATTTAAAAACAAGTAAAGTAACACATCAAGATATAGGACAAATGGATATGTATGTAAGAATGTATGATGAATTAAAAAAAGCTAAGGATGATAACCCAACGATAGGTATTCTACTTTGTACTGATACAGACGCAGATGTGGCGAGATATTCCGTTTTACATGGAAACGAGCAATTATTTGCGACTAAGTATAAAACATATTTGCCAACAGAAGAGCAACTTAAGGCTGAAATTGAAAATCAAAAGACAATGTTTGAATTACAACAACAAGAAAAAAATGAAAATAGTAAATAATAGAAAAAAATTTAGGAAAGAGGAATTTATAATGGTTGATTTTAGGTGTAGGATAGCAGAAATGATATCAAATGTTACAAATGTTTCAAAAGATGATTTGAAGAATTTTATAGAAAAGCCAAAAAATAGTGAAATGGGAGATTATGCATTTCCATGTTTTAAACTTGCAAAAGAGCTAAAGAAGGCTCCAGCTTTAATTGCACAAGATTTAAAAGAAAATATAGTAATTGATGAAGATATAATAGAAAAAGTAGAAATTGTAGGTGGATATTTAAATTTTTATATTAATAAAGAAACTTTAGTAAAAGAAGTATTAAATGAATTTGATGTAAAAAAAGAAATGTATGGTTCATCAAATGAAGGAAATAATCAAAATGTAGTTATAGATTATTCATCTCCAAATATTGCAAAACCTTTTCATATAGGACATTTAAGGTCTACAGTAATTGGGAAATCATTATATAATATATATAAATTTTTAGGATATAATGCAATAGGAATCAATCATTTAGGAGATTGGGGAACTCAATTTGGTAAACTAATAGAAGGATATAAAAGATGGGGAGAAGAATATAATATTGATGAAAACCCAATAGATGAATTAACAAAGTTATATGTAAGAATTAATGATTTATGCAAAGAAGATGAAAGTGTATTAGAAGAATGCAGAAATAACTTTAAGAAGTTAGAAGATGGAGATAAGTTATGTGTAGATTTATGGAAGAAGTTTAGTGAGGTCAGTTTAAAAGAATTTCAAAGAATCTATGATATACTTGGAACGAAATTTGAATCTGTATGTGGTGAATCTTTTTATACAGACAAAATGCCAGAAATAGTAGAAATGTTAGAAAAATCAGGAAATTTAGTAGAGTCACAAGGAGCAAAGGTTGTAGATTTAGAAGAAAAAAATATGCCACCATGTATAATAATAAAGTCAAATAAATCAACAACATATGAAACTCGTGATTTAGCAGCAATTTTATATAGAGCAAGAGAGTATGATTTCGCTAAGTCAATATATGTAACTTCTTATGAGCAAATATTACATTTTCAGCAAATCTTTGAGGTAGCAAAATTACTAGATATGGATGATAAATATAAAGAAAATCTAGTTCATGTTCCTTTTGGAATGGTTAGGCTAAAAGAAGGTAAAATGTCTACGAGAGAAGGAAATATTATAAAGTTAGAAGATTTATTAAATGAAGCGGTTTCTAGAGTAGAAAAAATAATAGAAGAGAAGAATCCAAAGTTAGAAGATAAAAGTCAAATTGCTAAAAAAGTTGGTATAGGTGCAGTAATATTTAATGATTTATCAAATAGTAGAATAAAAGACGAGATTTTTGATTGGGATGTTATGTTAAACTTTAATGGTGAAACAGGTCCATATGTACAATATATTTATGTAAGAACAAAAAGTGTATTAGAAAAAACGGAGTATATACCAGAATTTAAAAATATAAATTTAAGTAATTTATTAGATAAATATTCTATAGATGTATTAAAATTAGTATATAATTTTAATGAAAATGTAGAACTTGCAATGAAGAAAAATGAGCCTTCTATAATTGCTAGATTTTTAATAGATTTAGCTAAAGCATATAGTAGTTTTTATACAGAAAATCAAATTATGGTAGAGGATAAAGAAGTTAAAGATGCGAGAGTTTATTTAACATATGTTGTAAATAATGTTTTAAAAGTAGGGGCAGGTTTGCTTGGAATAGAGATGCCAGATAGAATGTAGTGTTATAAAAAATATATTACAATATAAAAGAAGTTTAAGCTTAATAGTGAATTTATATTTAGCCTAAATTTCTTTTTTTTGTTTGAATTTAAAATTTGAAATCTTTGTAAGAAAATAATATAAAATGTAAGATAGTAGTTTTTTATTTTAAAAATAATGTTACCGCATAGTAATAGTTAATATATTTATAAATTTAAATCAATCCATTTATAAATATATTAACTATTACTATGCTAGTATGTGCTTTTAAATTAGTTATAAATAGCAATTTCCTAAATAGGGGAGATGGAATTAGATACATACTAATTGACATAATTTAGAAAAAGATGTATAATAAAAAAAGTTACATTTTGCTATTAGGTGTACAATTAAGCGCCTTAAATGTGAAATTTAACTAGTCGTACGCCAAGAAACATTTATTATTCTATACACCTTGAGGAGGTATAAATATGGCTAGAAGAACAAAAGACGAAATCAAAAGAGATGCCATAACTGTGCAGGAATGTACGGAGAGGGTTTCGGGAGATGTTTTGTCGTTTGGAGATTTAGCTGAAAAGCTGAATCTTACAAAGAAGCAGTTGAGATATACTTTTGACTGCATGGAAGATGAAACATCAGAGAGAATAAAATCTCGTCTGAAAGTCTTAAGTCAAAGGGCAAAGGAACTTAAAAATTATAAGACTTTGAACTTTTCGACAAACACAATGTTAGGTCTTAATGGAAAACGTACGAAGGGAATTTTTATTGATCCTTCAACACTGAATCAGGTTTTGGAAGAAGGTGCCTTTATACCAAGAAAAGATGATATCCTCTATGTTGTAGAACATTATGATGGAAAGATTTTTTTCAAGAAGTCACTTGTCCTATCTGTGGAAGTAAAGCGTAATTGCTTAAAGGTTGATGTATTAGAACTAATTAATCAAAAATTTCCGGAGAGAAAAAGCATATCAGAGATTGCTGGTTTAAATAGTAGCATCTTTGATGGTATTGACAGTTATGTGCTGTCGAAGATTTGAGATTTTATGATTTTATCTAAAAAGGCACTTCCTTATATTAAGGGAGTGCTTTTTTCTAAAATTTATTTTTATCTATAACCTGTTTTATTTATTATACTATTGCTAATATTTTTAACTGTATCACTTGGTACATAATTTTTTTCGTTAAATAATTGTTCATGTAACTTAGAAACATTTTCTTCTAGTGTGACAGGAACTCCGGTACCATCTATCTAAAGTAATACCTTTTACTTCATAAGGCCATCCAAAACTTTCGTTAACTTTAATACTTGTTAATTGTGGAAGCATACTAATTGCTTCGTTAACATCGATATTAGTTGAAACATGAGGTAAAATAGTATTAGATAAAGAGTTTAATTGTGAAACGCTCATTGTTTTAGCTTTTTCAAATACTGCAATTAAAACATCTCTCATACGTTCAGCTCTTTTATAATCTCCACCATCTGTGTAACGAATTCTAGAATATGCTAATGCTTGAACTCCATTTAAGTTATGCCAGCCTGTAGTTGTAATTCTTTCTGTATTTGTACCAAATTGCTTATCATTACCAGCAATATAATTATTAATGTATTTTAATTCGTCTTGTTCAATTTTTATATTCACACCACCAACAGTATCAACAACAGTATGAACAGTATCAAAATTTATTGCAACAAAATCTGTAATATTTAAATCTAGATTTTTATTTAAAGTACTTAAAGCAAGTTTTGGACCACCATAAGAATAAGCATGTGTAACTTTATCTAAACCATAACCATCAATATTTAAATAACTATCTCTATAAACAGAAGATATCTTAACTTCATTAGTATCTTGGTTTAAGCTAATAATCATAATACAGTCACTGCGATTTCCTTTTTCAAAACTATCTTCTCTAGAATCAAGTCCTAGTAAAACTATATTACGATAGCCTTTTAAAGATTCTTCTACACCAGGGTTTACTTCAATATCACTTTTTGTTAAATTAACATATTCCATTTGATCCCATTTACTTTTTATAAAGAAATATCCAGAACCAAATGCTACTAAAACTACAATAATAATAGCTATGAGTATAAATAATAGAATTTTAGGCAATAGTCCCATTTTTTTCTTTTCTTTTAATTCTTCATGTTTAGACAAATTTATCAACCTCTTTCTAAAATAATATAAATACATTATACAACAAATAAAAAAAAAGTAAAGAAAATAGAATTAAAAGTTGTATGAAGGAAAAAATTGGTATATAATTTTTTTACATCTATAAGACAAATGAAAAAAGGAGAAGAGTACAAATGGAATTAAAAGAAAGAATAAAAAATTTTTTTAGAGATGTATTTAGTATTTCAGAAAATAAAGCAAGTAATGGAGATATAAAAGCAAGTGTTGTTTCTGGTGCTAAATTAAAAGGTACCAATATGTGTATTTTAATTTGTGCAATAATTATAGCTTCAATAGGACTAAATATGAATTCTGTAGCAGTAATAATAGGTGCAATGTTAATATCACCAATGATGGGAGCAATTATAGGAGTAGGATATGCTATTGCTACAAATGATTTTAAATTTGCAAAAAGAGCGGCCGTTTCATTAATTATACAAATTGCAATTAGTGTAATTACTTCTAGTATATATTTTATGGTTTCACCAATATCAAATACTTCATCAGAATTATTATCTAGAACAATGCCAACAATTTGGGATGTATTAATTGCGATAGTTGGAGGGTTAGCTGGAGCTATTGGAATGACAAGAAAAGAAAAATCAAATGTAATTCCTGGCGTTGCAATTGCTACTGGATTAATGCCACCACTTTGTACAGTAGGGTATGGTATCTCAATGAGAAATTTAAGCTATGTAGGAGGAGCTTTTTATCTTTTCTTTATTAATGCCTTTTTTATATGCCTTTCTTCTATTATTGTTTTTAAAATAATGAAAATGCCAAGAAAGAAAGGGGCAAATGCAAAAGAAGATTGGAAGATAAAAAGAAATCTTGTAATAATTGCTATTATTACAATTATTCCAAGCGTATTTTTAGCACATCAAATAGTAAAAGAAAGCATTATAAATGCTAACTTTCAAAAATATTTAAATGCAGAATTTAGATATGAAGGTACACAGATTGTTAAATCGAGTGTAGATATAAAGAATAAAAAAATAAATTTAGCTTTAATTGGTAAAGTTTTAGAGCATGAAGAGATTATTAATTTAAGTAATGCTTTGAAAAGATATAATCTTCAAGATATGAATTTAAAAATAACACAAACAGAAGTTGAAGAAGGAATAACAAAAGAAGAAGTAGAAAAATTGATACAAAGTCAAGTAGGAAAGTTAGATACATCTATGTATGTAAATGACAAAAAAGATGTAAATGATGGAGTAACAGAGATAACAGACAAAATTTCTGAGATAAAAGATAAATCTATTGCAAATACAGAAGATGCAAGAGATAAGGTAAAAGAAAAATTTGAAGTGGTTAAAGATTGTACAATAACAAATAATACAACAACTACTGGTACAGATAAAAATATTATAACTTTGGTGAATTTAGTTTTGAATAGAGATATAGAAAATGAAGAAAGTATTGAAATAGAGAGTTTCTTAAAAGAAATTTTAGGGGAAAATATTGTTATTTCTAAACAAGTAGAAGAAGGATAAAATTGTATAAGGAGATTATAAGAATATGTTACAAACTGATATTAAAAGGAGAAACATAATAATTAGAACAATTACATTTATGTCAACAATTGCTGTATGCATAACTATATTTAAATTTTCTTCTGAAGATTCGGGAAAATCTACTGGTACAAGTGATTTTGTTATAGAATGTATAATAAATAGTAATCCCTTTACTAAGGATTTAGATAGTGCAGAAAAAGAAAATATTAAAGAGAATATAAAAATGCCAATAAGGAAACTTGCACATTTCTCTATTTATACAGTATTAGGAATTACAACTATGTGTCATATGTCTACATATTCAATAGTTAGGTATAAGAGAATAGGCTGTAGTTTGATTAGTGGTATGTTATATGCAATTTCGGATGAGATACATCAACTTTTTGTTCCTGGGAGAAGCGGACAAATGACTGATGTTTTAATAGATACGATGGGTGTGTTATTTGGAATATGCATAGTTTTATTAGGACAAAATATAATACGAAAAAATAGAAAGAATAATTAATTTTTAGATCATTCCCATAGATTCAAATAAAATAAACATAAAAAGTTAACGAAAAGTGACGAAAGTTTTACAAATATGTTACAGAATCTTGAAATTTCTGTTAAATGATTGTATAATATTAATATTGGATGTTATAATGAACTTAATTTAAAGAATGTTATTGAAATGTAACAGGATGTTAATATTTTATATGGGGGATGGTTGAAGGTGAATCTTGCTGAAGATGATATTACCATGTTAAAGGAAGATGATTTAATATTATCACAATCAAGAAAGAGTAAAAGTGTATTAGAAAAAAGAGCTTTGAACTTATTTAATAAAACAGGAAAAAGAGTATTAGACTTATTAGCAGGAATAGTAGGAACAATAATGCTTATACCAATAACAATACTTATAGCAATTGCAAACTTTTTTGAAAAAGATAAAGGACCAATATTCTTTACACAAGAAAGAATTGGTAAAAATGGCAAATTATTTAAGATGTATAAATTTAGAACAATGATAGTAGGAGCAGATAAAGAATTAGAAAGAATTCTAAAAGAAGACAAAGAAGCTGCAAAGGAATATAAAAAGAATAAAAAATTAAAAAATGATCCAAGAGTTACAAAAATAGGTAAATTTTTAAGAAAAACAAGCTTAGATGAATTTCCACAATTTATTAATGTATTAAAAGGTGATATGAGTTTAGTAGGACCACGTCCATATTTACCAAGAGAACAGGAAGATATGGGGTATTACTATTATTACATAATAAAATGTAAACCAGGAATAACTGGTTTATGGCAGGTTTCTGGAAGAAGTGAGGTTTCTTTTGATGATAGATTAGAGCTTGATTTGGAATATTATGAAAATACAAATGTAATTCAGGATGTTGGATTAGTAGCAAAAACAGTTATAAAAACAATTAAACGTGAAGGAGCTGCATAGAAAATATGGCAGAAAAGAAAAAAATATTACATCTAGTAGAAGCCTTTGGAGGTGGAGTGTTTACCTTTTTAGTAGAGCTTTGCAATAGCATAAGTGATGAATATGATATTGTAATAGCATATTCAAAAAGAAATCAAACTCCAGATAATTTCAAAGGCTATTTTAATGAAAATATAAAGTTTATTGAAGTGAAAAATTTTACAAGAAATATAAGTATTAAAGATTTAAAAGCTTGTATAGAAGTAAGAAAAATAATTAAAGAAGAAAATCCTGATATAGTACATATGCATTCATCAAAGGCAGGAATAATAGGACGATTAGTAATTAGTGGTAAAAACAAAAAGTTATTTTATACACCACATGGATATTCTTTTTTAAAACAAGACGATTCAAAATTAAAAAGAATTATATATAAATCAATAGAAAAGATAGTAGCAACGTATAGGAGAAAATGTACAATTGTTGCTTGTTCAGAAGGAGAATATAATGAATCTTTAAAACTTACTAAAAATAGTACATATGTGAATAATGGTGTAAATATTAAAGAAATAGATGAAATTATAAAAGATGTTAAAACAAAAGAAATCGATATAAATAATTTAAAAATTTGTACAGTAGGAAGAATTGGGTTTCAAAAAAATCCAGAGTTATTTAATAAAATAGCAGAAAGTTTTCCAGATTTACAATTTACTTGGATTGGTGATGGAGAATTAAAGGATAAATTAACAAGTAAAAATATAAAGATTACTGGATGGGGCAAAAGAGAAGATGTAATAAAAAGAGTAGTAGAAAATGATATTTTTATTTTGCCATCTTTATGGGAAGGTTTACCAATTGCTCTACTAGAGGCAATGTATCTAGGAAAAATATGTATAGTAAGTAATGTAATTGGTAATAGAGATGTAATACAAAATGAGGTAAATGGATTTGTTTGCAATAAAAGAGAAGACTATGAGAGTGTTATTAACAAAATTAAGAGTAAAGATACAAATTATAAAATGATAATAAGACAAGTAAAAAATGATATTGTAAAATACTATAATATAGAGGAAATGTGTAAGAAATATAAAGTATTATATAAATAGGAGAACTAGTATGAAAAAGATTATTATAACAAATGCGTATACATGGTATAATAAAGGAGATGCAGGTATTTTATTAGGAATAGTAAATACTTTAAAAAATATATATGGAAATGATTTAGAAATAGATGTTCTATCGTTTACACCAGAAGAAGATAGAAAAAGATATTGTAAGGATAAATGTATTAAAAATGTTGAAAGCAGTATATTAAATCCATTTCCATTTAAACATTCAAAACTAGGAAAATTATTAGCAATAATAAAGTTAATAGTTAGAATGATATATCTGACTATAATGATGAATTTTTCAATGAAAAAATTAGTGGAAAAAGATAGAAGTTTTAAATTGATGTTTGAAAGCGATATTATAGTTGTTTGTGGTGGTGGATTTTTAGGAGGAAAAAAATTTGATAGTTTAATGCATTTATTTCAAATTTTTGCTAATACAAAAATTGGTAAGCCTGTAATTATAATGGGAACATCTATAGAGCCTATAAATAATAAGATAATAAAACATTATACAGAGAGTGTTTTGTCAAGAGTTAATTATATATATGCTAGGGAAACAATAACATATAAGTATTTATCAACATTTTTGCCAAAGGAAAAATATACATTAATTCCAGATATGGCTTTCATGTTAGAGGATATTGATGCAGAAAGTAAACTGATTAGTGAATTTAAGAAAAAGTATGATGTAACATTTGGAATAACTGTAAGAAAATGGAATTTTCCAAACTTAAATATGTCTAGTGAAGATGCGATGGAAAAATATATGAATGCTATTTCAGCTGTAATGATAAAATTAGCAAGAGAAGATAATGCTGGATTTGTGTTTGTTCCACAAGTGATAGTTGCACATGCAGATGATACAGATGTAGCTAAAAATATAAGAGAAAGGTTACCAAAAGAATATAAAGAAAATTTTTTGATCTTGGATAATGATTTATCACCAGTAGAAATAAAAACTTTAATAGGAAATTTAGATTATTTTATAGGAACAAGAATGCATTCAAATATTTTTGCTACAAGTATGAAAGTGCCAACAGTTGCAATTGCATATGAGAAAAAAACAAATGGAATAATGGAAACTGTGGGGTTACAAGATTATGTAGTTGAGATAGATAAAATAACATTTGAAGAGCTTATAAATAAAATTGAAAAAAGTATAAAGAACAGTGAACTTTTAAGAATAAAACTAAGAAAGACAATTCCAAATCTAAGACATGAAATTATGAATAAAATGGAACAAGTTATGAAAAAACTATAATATATGGAGGAAAATATGAAAGTTGGATTTTTCTTTGATACAATACTTTTAAAAGATAAAAATAATGATTTTTATGGGATGACTTTAACATATGATTTTTTTAAAAGTAGATATGTAGAAAATTTTGAAAATATAGTAGTTTCGACAAGAGTTAAAGATAAAATTAAGGAAAAAGGTAATGTATCGGGATATAGAAAAACAAATGGCAAAAATGTAGAAGTGCAACCAATTACTACATATAAAAATATACCAGATGCTATAAAAAATAAAAAGAGAATAAAAGCTGAAGTAAATGAAATAGTAAAAAATGTGGATAAAGTAATTGTAAGAATGCCAAGTATTATAGGAATGTTTGCATGTGATAGTGCAAGAGAAAACAATAAACCATACATGATAGAAATGGTGGCATGTCCATGGGATGGATATAAAAATCATACACATTGGGCCGGAAAATTGATGGCACCAATAATGTGGTATTTAAATAAAAAATATTTAAAAAATGCACCTAAAGTTCTATATGTTACAAATGAATTCTTACAAAGAAGATATCCAACAAAAGGTGAAGCTATTGCATGTTCTGATGTTGTATTACATGAATTGGATAATACAGTTTTACAAAAAAGACTAGATAAAATAGAAAATATGAAAGATGGAGATGTTATAAAGCTAGCAACTGTAGCTTCAGTGGGGCTAAAATATAAAGGTCAAGAATTTGTAATGCAATCTATGGCTGACTTGAAAAAAAATGGTAAAAAATTTGAGTATTATCTAGCTGGTAGTGGAGATGACATAAGGCTAAGAAATATTGCAAAAAAGCTTGGATTAGAAAATGAAGTGCATTTTTTAGGTTCATTACCACATATTGAAGTATTTAACTTAGTTGATAATATTGATATATATATACAACCAAGTTTGCAAGAAGGATTGCCAAGAGCTTTAATAGAAGCAATGAGTAGAGCCTGCCCAGCAGTCGGTTCTTCAACAGGTGGAATACCAGAATTATTAGATGAAAATTGTATATTTAAAAAGAAGAAAGTAAATAGATTAAGCAAAATATTAGATAATGTAAAAATAGATGAATTAAAAAATCAAGCAATTAGAAATTACGAAAAAGCAAAAGAGTTTGATAATGAAATATTGGATAAAAGAAGAAAAGAGTTCTATAAAAAAATTTAAAAAAGGAGATAATGATAAAAATATATCATTAAAAGAAATATGATTTATATAATAACGTTTATAGTAACAATATTATTTACATATATTGCAGAAAAAAATTTTGAAAAAAAGAATAAAGCTATTGGAAGACTTTTTTCAATATTAGCAATTATTATACCATCAATATTAGCTGGGTTAAGAACTTTAGATATTGGTATTGATGTACAAGTCTATGTAGAACAAAACTTTAAGACGGCTTTACAAAGTCAATCTTTTAAAGAATGTTTGGAAAATTGTAATACAGATTTTTTATATGTAGTAATAAACTATATAATATCAAGAATATCTAATAGTATAAATATTCTTATGTTTGTAATTGAATTAATAAATATGGTTTTAGTATATATGTTTATATATAACAAAAGAAAATCAATTCATATGTGGTTAGCGATGGCAGCATACTTATTGATGTTTTATAATATTTCTTTGAATTTAATTAGGCAAAGTCTAGCAATTAGCGTTATATTATTTTCAATCAGATATATTGAAAGCCGAAAGCCAATTAAATTTTATACATGTGTAATTATAGCAACATTGCTACATTCTACGGCTATATTTACATTACCGATTTATGTGATTTTTAATATTATAAATAAAAAATATAAGAATTTTTATAAAACTGTGATTCTTTTAGTAATTACAATAGCAGTGTTAAATTATCAAAATATTATACAATTTTTAGTATACTTGCGGAGTATTGTCAGCCAAATATGCTAATTATATTACGATTTTTTCAAGAGATGAACTTGATTTTAATTATGCAGGAATATTCTTTAGATTATTCTGGATAGTAATTGCTTTATGTTGTTATAAGAATCTAAAAAGTTTAGACGAGAAAAATGAAATATATATTTTTTTCATAATAATTGATTTAGTATTAAATCAGGTTGGAGCTCTTTCAAGTTATGCAGATAGAATTGCATATTATTATGGATTAGCACCTCTTATCTATATTATTGCACAGTTAGATAAAGGATTTAAAGATAATAGATTTAACAAGGTAATAGTGAATCTTATTTCGATTAGTTTATTGCTATTCTATTGGTATTTTACATTTGTGTATTTCAATACAGGTGAAACATACCCATATAGTTCTGATATATTAAATATATAGGAGAGAAAGAAATGGAAGATTTAATAACTATAATAGTGCCAGTATATAATGTAGAAAAATATATAAAAAAATGTATAGATTCAATATTACATCAAACATATAAGAATTTAGAGATAATATTAGTTGACGATGAGTCACCAGATAATTGTGGGACAATATGTGACGAATATGCTCAAAAAGACTATAGAGTTAAGGTTATTCATAAAAAAAATGGTGGACTATCTGATGCAAGAAATGTTGGATTAAAAATTGCAAACGGTAAATATATTGGATTTATCGATAGTGATGATTACATAAAACAAAATATGATACAAGATTTATATAATTTGTTAAAGGAAAATAATGCAGATATTTCAATTTGTGCATATGAATTATTAGATGAGGATGAAAATCCAAAAGCAAATAAAAGTGGAGAAATATATAGCTTTGATAGTATAGAAGCTATACGAGAATTACTAATATCAAAATTGATAACAAGTCATTGTTGGAATAAATTATATAAAAAAGAGTTATGGGAAAATACAGAATTTCCTATAGGTAGAAAGTTTGAAGATATTGCAGTTATGCATCTAATATTTGAAAAAGCAAAGAAAATTGTGTATAAGGATGAAATTGGATATTATTATATAAAAAGAAATAATAGTATTATGAAAAATGTAAATGAAAGTTTAGTAAATGACCTAAGAGAGATGTCGATAGCAAGAGAAGAGTATATAAAAAAATATATAACTCAGAATAGTAAATATGCAGAAATATCAGAAGTAAAAAGAATAAAAATGTGCTATGACTACATAATTTTAGGAAACTTAGAAGAGTTATATAATTCAACAAAATATATTGAAGATTATAAGAAATTAAAAGAATATATGAAAAAATATAAACTTGAAGTAATTAATACACAAATAAGTTTTAGAAAGAAAATAGAATTATGTGTATTATATTTAAATAGAAACTTATACAAATTAATAGTTTCAATCTTGGGAAGAAATAGGTGATTCAAATAAATAATTTAATAAGTGTAATTGTTCCAGTATATAATGTGGAAAAGTATTTAAAAAGATGTATCAATTCAATTTTAGGACAGACATATAATAATTTTGAATTGATTTTAATAGATGATGGTTCACCAGATAATAGCGGCAACATTTGTGATGAATATGCATTAAGAGATAGTAGAGTAAAAGTTATTCATAAAGAAAATACAGGGGTATCAGATAGTAGAAATATTGGAATTGAACAGGCTAAAGGAGAATATTTAACTTTTATTGATTCGGATGATTATATTAGTAGTGATATGCTTGAAATAATGTATAATGACATGATAGAGAACAATGCAGAAATTGTAATAGGTGGAAGAAATATTGTAAATGAAAGCGATGGTCATATCATTTTTCAAAAGAATAATAAAAAAAGTGTAATGAATTCGGAACAAGCTTTAAAAGAACTAATGATTGAAAAAAATTTTAACTGTGTATCATGGGGAAAATTATATAAAAAGGAACTATTTAATGATTATAAATTTTGTGTGAATACTGTCATAGCAGAGGATTTAGAATTATTATATAAAATTTTTCCGATATGTAACAAAATAGTATTAGATACAACAAAAGGATTATACTTTTGGACTAATAGGTCAGATAGTGTTACAAAAAGTGAATATAATGATAATTGGAAGAAAGAAATACAAATTACAGAAGAAATAGTACATTTTTTTGATAAGGAATATCATAAAATAAAAAAATATGCTATTCAAAGATATGTTAGAATTAGTATAAAATGTATGTATAAATGTATAAATATTAATAATATTAATGAAGTGAAAGATATACGAAATAACATAAAACCATATATATTTACTTTTTTATCTAGCAACAATGAAAAAATACATCATAAGGTTTCTTTTTTGCTTGCAATAATTAATGTAAAACTTTTTGTGAAATTTTATAAGAGAGTAAGAAAATAAGGAGTAGAAATATGAAAGTTTTTTTGAAAGCGTACTTAGAAAAAAACTTAGGTGATGATTTATTTGTATATATTATAGCTAATAGATATAATAAAACCGAATTTACAGCTTTTTCATATGAAGAATATGGCAAATTAAGTGATAATCTAATAATAAAATCTAATCCAAGAATAAGATTGTTTATTAGATTAATAAATAAATTAATTAGAGAGTTAAACTTTAACAATTATATAGTACCAGAAAATCTGTATAAAAGAGATAAAGATATATTAATACATATAGGTGGTTCTTTGTTTTGTGAGAAAAATAATATGAAATATTGGAGAAACACTTTAGAATTAGAATACTATAAATGTAATTTGAAGTATTACATATTAGGTTCGAACTTTGGGCCTTATAAAAATGACGAATTTGTAACATTAATGAATGAATTTTTTTCAAAAGCAGAGGATGTTTGCTTTCGTGAAGAATATTCATATAATTTATTTAAGAATTTACCGAATGTTCGTTATGCATCAGATATAGTGTTTACATTAAATACATCAGATATAAAAATAATTAATAGTAAAAAAGTTATAATGTCAGTAGTAGATTGTGGAAGAAAAGCAAAGCAAGAATATAAAGAATTATATGAAAATAAAATAATAGAAATGTCTAGATATTTTATAAAAAATGGATATGAAGTGACTTTAATGTCATATTGCAAGGCTGAAAAAGATGAAGAAGCAATTGAATCTATATTAGCAAAGTGTGATAGTAAACTAAAAGAAAAAATTAATACATATTATTATAGAGGAAATATAGAAGAAGCTTTAAATGTGATGGGAGATTGTCAAATTGTTGTTGGAACTAGATTTCATGCTAATATTATAGGTTTATTATTAGGTAAAACTATAATTCCTATAGCCTATAGTGATAAAACAATTAATGTGTTAAAAGATATGAATTTTAATGGAAGAGTTTTGAAAGTTCAGGATATAGATAAATTTGACGTAAATTCACTGACTGAAGAAGATTTAAATTATAAACATGATATATCATTTCAAATAAAAGATGCACAGAAACAATTTGAAAAATTAGATGAATTATTAAATAAAGATGATTAATGGAGGAAGTAATGTCAAGAGAAAAACAATTGGTAAAAAATACAGTAATAGTTGCAGTTGGAAAAATATGTACACAATTTATAAGCTTCTTTTTATTACCATTATATACAGCAATGCTTTCAACTGAAGAATATGGAACAGTTGATTTACTTAATACATATATTTCTTTATTATTACCATTAATAATATTACAGATAGATCAAGGAATATTTAGATTTTTGATAGATGCTAGAGAAAGCGAAGAAGAAAAGAAATCTTTAATAAGTACAACTGTGATAATTGTAACATTACAGTCTATAGCCTATTTAATCATATATGCTATAGTAGGACAATTTATTAATAATGAATACAAATATTTTTTAGCAACAAATGTTGTAGCTAGTATATTTTCTTCTATTATGCTACAGATTTCTAGAGGTTTAGGTGATAATAAAGTATATTCTATGGGAAGTTTAATTTCTGCATCTGGAACTGTTATTCTTAATGTTATATTTATAGTTATATTTAAATGGGGAGCATATGGTATGCTACTTGCTTCTCTAATTGCAAATTGCTTATGTGCATTATTTGTTTTTATAAAGAAAAAAATATATGCATATGTTTCGAAAAAGGCATTTAGTAAAGTTAAATTAAAAAGTATTTGGAAATATTCTATTCCACTAGTTCCTAATATGTTATCTTGGTGGATTGTTAATGCTTCAGATAGAACTATAGTTTCAAATATAATTAGTATTAGTGCAAATGGTATATATTCAGCTGCAAATAAATTTTCAAGTGTGTGTATAACTTTTTTTAATATTTTCAATATGACTTGGTCAGAATCAGCTTCTATGTATATTAAGGATAAAGATAGTTCGATATATTTTACTAATATTATGAATACAGCATTAAGAATATTTTCAGCAATTTGTATAGGAATAATAGCAATTATGCCTTTTGTATTTCCTATATTAGTAAATGAAAAGTTTAATGAAGCATATTATCAAATTCCAATATTAATGATATCTACATTATGTAATATAATGGTTTCACTACTTGGTTCAGTATATGTAGCACAAAAAAATAGTAAAGAAATTGCTAAGACATCTATATTTGCAGCTGTAATAAATATTAGTGTTAATTTAGGGCTAGTTAAATTTATTGGATTATATGCAGCTTCAATTTCAACACTTGTTGCTTATTTAGCAATGGCTATTTATAGATATATAGATGTGCAAAAATATATAAAGATAAAGGTTGATTTTAAATTAGTTTTGTATACTGTACTTATTTCAATCATAATATTTACAACATATTATATGAGAATCACTTGGTTATCTATAATTTCTCTTATTATAACAGTTTTGTATGCTATATTAATTAATAGAAATACTATGGGAATTATAGTTAATGTTTTAAAACGAAAGATTAATAAAAATTAATGTAAAATTATTTATATATATTGTTTTTTTTATTTATTATGACAAAATGTTAAAAATAAATTGTTATTGCCAAATATATTAATTTATTTGGCAATAACAACAAATAAATTATATATTTTTTGCCTAGATGAAATGGCAGAATGGGGGTTGTTTTATGAAATTAATAAAAAGAAGTTTAATAATTCTAATGGTACTTTTTTTAAGTATGATTGTTTTTTCAATCTCTAATAATGTACAAGCGATGACTGGGGCAGAAATGAAGACAAAGCTTGAGTATGTAGAAAATAATGTAGATGGACTTAAAAATGGTCAATATTTTACAGGAAGCTATAAAGGATATGCATTGTCTTGTTATGGATTTGCTAATGCAGTAGCAGATGAAGTTTTTGGTAGTTCACATTATACTAGTCCAAATGATTGGCAATGGTATGGTAATTTAGATAATCTATGTATTGGTGATGTTATTGAATACTATGAGCCAGCTTCAAGCAGTGGAACACATTGTTTTATTGTTACAAATCTAGATGGTACTAATATTGAGGTAACAGATTCTAATGGTTTACGGAGATTATAAAAATCGCTGGCATAAAGGATGGACTAATCATTATGACTTAACTAAAGCAGGTTATGGAATTCAGGCAGTTTGGCATCACAAAGGTAGTAATGTAAAAAAATTTGATACAACACCACCACAAATTAGTGATCAAGAAGTAGTTGTAAGCTCAATGACAGAAAATAGTTTCAAAATTAGAGCCAAAGTAGCTGATGAATCTGGAATTAAGGAAGTTGGTGTTAATGTTTGGACAAATAATAATGGTCAAGATGATATTAAATGGAGATTAATGACTAAAAAAGATGATTATTATGAATATACTGTTTATTCTAAAGATCATAATAATGAAAAAGGATTATATACTGTACATCTGTATGCAACAGATAATGAAGGTAATCAGGTAGGCTATGCATATAATGCTATTACAATGGGAACTAATGTTGAAAAGAATTTAGGTAATTTTACTGCAAGAATTGTACCTAAAAAAAATACAAATTATGTAATGGGAACTGATGGAACAAGTGTGGATGGTGCAGCAGTTGTTTTAAAATCAAAATCAAGTACAGATAATAGTCAATTATGGGAATTTACAAAGCAATCTGATAATACATATAAAATAATAAATATTGCTACAGGTAAATCGTTAGATGTTTATGGGGGATATGATGATAATGGTACTAAAATTCAGCTATACAATGACAATGGTTCTGCAGCTCAGAGATTTTACATTATGAATTACAATGATGGATATAGAATCGTACCAAAATCAACTAAACAAGTAAAAGCTATTGATATAGATAATGGAACTATGTCAAATAATAATAAAATTCAACTTTGGGAAACTAATAGTGCAACTCAAAATGCTCAGACATGGAAATTTGAAAAAATTGCAACGGGAATAACTTTAAATACAACTAGTGCTACATTAAATAAAGGAAGCACAAAGACAATAATAGCAACAATAACACCATCAGATGCTTATAATAAAACCGTTACATGGACTTCTAGCAATACTACAGTTGCTACAGTAAATTCTTCTGGTGTAGTAACAGCTAAAAAAGCAGGCACAACAGTTATAATAGCAAAGACAAATGATGGTAGTAACTTGACTAAAAAGTGTACAATAACAGTAAAAGATACAGATTTACCTTTTAAGGATGTGAAATCTAATGATTGGTATTATGAAGCTGTAAAATATACATATAATAATAAAATGATATCTGGATATAATTCAACAACATTTGCTCCAAATGATAAATTAACAAGAGGAATGATAGTAACAATTTTATATAGAATGGAAGGTAGTCCAAGCAACAATGGAAAATCAAAATTCACAGATGTAAATTCAACAGAATGGTATTCACAAGCTATAAAATGGGCATCTGATAATGGTATAGTACATGGTTATACTGGAACAACAAAGTTTGGACCAAATGATAATATATTAAGACAGGATTTAGCCGGGATCTTAAGAAATTATGCAAAATATAAGAATAAGAATACAAATATAAGTAGTAATTTATCTAAATTCTCAGATTACAAAAAAATAAGTAATTATGCCAATTTATCAATGCAGTGGGCAGTGGGAACTGGTGTCATAACTGGAAATGTTAGTAGTAGCGCCAGTTTAACATTGAATCCAAGAGGAACAGCTACAAGGGCAGAAGCAGCAGCTATGATTCAAAAGTATTGTCAAAAAGTCGGAAGATAATATTAAAAAAATATTTCATATAAATTTATCGGAACATATTATATTTTGGTAATCAGTAAGACTTGTAAAATAAAAATATAAAATAGAAAGATTACACTAAAACAAAGATTGCAAGATTTAAGTATTAATGAATAGGATATTTAGCAGAGCCTAGAGAGGAATACTAGAAACATACAGAATCGATAAAATAAGAAATATAACAAATTAATGAAAATAATAAAAGTTAGATTTAAAATGAAGTGAACTAAAGTTTTTAGACAAAAAAGTTTAACAAGGAGGTTTTAATTCAAAAGTCTAACTTTTTATTATATATATAATTTGTAAAAGTAATTTTATTTAATATTTACTTGTACATTATTTAGGGTTATGATATAAATAATCTAGAATTTAAATTATAAATAAGATTGGAGTAAATATGGAAAATATAAAAATATTCGCATGTCCAACCGCAGAACAATTTACACAAGAAATATGTAATCACTTAAATTTAGAAATTGGAAAAATAAAATATCAGAAGTTTTCAAATGACAACAATTTTGTACAAGTTTTAGAAACAGTAAGAGGACAAGATGTATATGTAATACAAACAACTGAGCCACCAGTAAATGAAAGAATAATGGAACTTCTAATAACAGTAGATGCACTAAAAAGAGCATCGGCAGGGAAAATTAATGTTGTTTTACCATATTATCTATATTCAAGGTCTGATAAAAAAGATCAACCAAGAGTTCCTGTCACTGCTAAATTAATTGCTCAATTAATAGAAGCTGCTGGAGCTGATAGAGTAATAACATGTGACTTACACAATCCAGCAATTCAAGCATATTTTAATATTAATTGTGATAGATTGTCAGCACAAAATTTATTACAGTCATATTTTAAAGAAAAAAATTTAGAAGATATGGTTATTGTAGCAACAGATGCAGGTTGCTCAAAAAAAGCATATAAATATTCAACATATTTTGGATGTCCTATTGCATTAATTGATAAAAGAAGAGATGGAAATGATGATAGAGCAATTGCAACTACTGTTATAGGTGATGTAAAAAATAAAAATGCAATTATATTTGATGATGAAGTAGATACAGCAGGTTCAATGATTGAAACAGCTAAGATACTAGAAAAATTTGAAGCTAAAAATATTTATGCAGGATGTACACATGGAATTTTATCGGGACCTGCAATTGAAAGAATTAAAAATTCACCAATTAAAGAATTGGTAATAACTAATACTGTTCCATTAACTAAGGAAAAGCAAATTGATAAAATTAAGGTATTATCTATTGCACCAACATTTGCTGATGCAATATTAAGAATACATGAAAATAAGCCGTTAGGAGAATTGTTAAAGATATATTAAAATGTAATTAATATTATATATTTAGAGTAAGAAAAATTTATTGGATTAGTAAAAGTACTTGTAGTTAATTTTTACCACATATATAAGAAAAACAATTAATAATATAAGTAAAAAATTAGATTGTATAAAATCTAATTTTTTTTGCTTATACAACAAAATTCGACAATAAATGCAAATGTCTTGTGATAGCATTTATATAAAAGAGGTGAAAGTATGAAAATACAAAAAATATGTATAAATGGTGTTGGAGGAATAAAACATCTAGAATTAAACTTTAATAAAGAAATGAATTTAATATGTGGAACAAATGGGATAGGAAAAACAACTATATTAGAATGTATATCACATTTATTTATTTCAAGTAATACATCACAATTAAAGAGAAATGTTAACTGTGATAAAGGAAGTGTAAAAGCAGAATTAGAAATAGATGGGCAAAATAGAAGTTATAATTATGAAATAAATGATTTTAAGCCAGAAAAAGATGATTATGTTTCAGCAGTTGAAATAGAAAAAAGTAAGGATATTATTGTTTTTAATTCAATAAGAAGTTTTGGTTATATAAGGTTAGAATCAATATCGAGAGATCCAGAAAGAGAAGGATATAAAACAGGAAATATAGCGTATTCTGGTGTTGATGCGGTAGACATAAAGAATTGGTTTATACAGAGATATATGTGGTCAGCACATAAAGATTCTTTAAATAAAGAGCAAATTTATAATTTAAAATGTTCAAAAGAGGCCTTTTCTATATTAGATGAGAAAGTAACTTTTTCTAAAGTAAAACCAGATACATTTGATATATTATTAAATACAAGACAAGGAGAAGTGTTTTTCGAATACTTATCATCAGGCTATAAATCATGTGTATATATTTTATTAGGAATAATAAAAGAAATTGAATATAGATACAAGGAGCCATATATAAAAATCCAAGATTTTAATGGTATCATTCTAATCGATGAAATAGATGTACATCTACACCCAGAGTGGCAAGCACGTTTAGTAAATGCACTAAAAGAATTATTACCAAATGCTCAAATAATTGCAACTACACATAGTCCAAGTATTATTCAAACTGCAAAGACTAACGAAATAATAGCTTTGTATTTTGATGAAAACAACGATATTTGTATAAAAGACCTAGAACAAAAAGAATTTGGCTATCAAGGATGGACGATAGAAGAGATTTTAAAAGATGTAATGGGGATGGAAGAAACCATGTCTAGTCTATATGAAAAAACTTCAAAAAAATTTGAAAAAGCAATAAATGAAGAAGATATTAAAACTGCAAAAGAATGTTATAAAATATTAAACAAAATGTTACATCCTCAAAATTACTTAAGAAAAATATTAGAAATACAAATGGTAGGGATGGGGGATGAAAATGATAAAAATAAATAGAACAGAAAAGCCTAAGGAATTAACTGAAGAAATTCAAAAAGAATTAACAGACGATTTTAAAAAGGATAATAAGAAAGCGGTATGGAATAAACAATATATAAGAAATGCATTATTTAAAATGTCTAATGGTAAGTGTTGCTATTGTGAAGTTAAGCTTGCAGAAGAAGGAAAAGATATGCATGTAGAACATTTTCATCCTAAAAGTAAATATCCAGATGAAGTAGTAAAATGGGAGAACTTATTACCAGCTTGTAAAAGATGTAATGGAAGTAAATCAACACATGACACTTATAAAGAAGAAATAATAAACCCTTGCGAAGATAATCCAAAAGATTATTTGTATATGAGTAATTATTGGTATAAATGTAAAAACACTAGTGAAAAAGATAGAAAAAAGGCAAAAGATACAATAGATGTTTTAAGTTTAAATGATTTAGATGGATTAATAATGCCTAGAGTTAGAATTGGAAACAAAGTGGAAGAAAAAATTGAGCAATTATTAGATAAAATGCAAGAATATAAAGATGCATCTGAAAGAAAGATACAACAAAGAAATAAAATTGTAAATGGTGTGAGAGATTTGCTGAGATTGGCTCAAAATACACAAGAATATAGTGCTACAATATCAACGGTTATAATTGGAGATGAAGATTATAAAACACTGAAAGATATGATGAAAGAATGTGGCTTATGGAATGATGAATTAACAAATTTAGATAAAGTTGCTGAAGAAATAAATCTTAATTTAAGATAATTTTAAATGAAATGTAAAAATTTGTAATACGATAATAATTGCAAATAAAATGGTCTAAGTATATAATAACTTTAAGATAGGGGCGGTTATACAAATAATAAGTATAGCTACCTCTATATTTTTATTTCAAAATATTTAATTCTAAAGGCGAATTCTTGCCAAAATTTCAAAGGAGTGATTTTATGTCAAAACAAAAATTATTAAAACCAACAAATGATTATGTATTTGGAAGAATATTTGGATATAAAGGAAATGAGTTTATAACACAAAGTTTATTAGAGGCTATAACAGAAGACAAATACCAGTCGTTAAAAATAGCAAGTTCTGTACCAACTTTAAAAGAATTACAAGATGATAAAGTAGGAATTTTAGATCTTAAAGTAACAGCAGATACCAATATAAATTTTGATATTGAAATGCAAGTAGCAAGTTGTGATTATATGGCAGATAGAATTCTTTGGTATTGGTCTAATTTATATTATAATAGTATAAATAAAGGACAAGAATACAAAAAAACTAAAAAGACTATAGCTATATTAATTGCAGATTTTAATTTGAAAAATTTAGCAAAGATACATAAGTATCATACAGCTTGGCATATAAGAGAAGATGAATTTTCTGAAATTATATTGACAGATAAATTGGAAATTCATATAATAGAATTAAAGAAGTTAGAGGTAAATAATAACCAAAGAGGCAAACATAAGGAATTAGAGAATTGGTTAAAATTTATCTTGAATCCAGAGGAAATGGAGGAAATAAATATGAGTGAAGATATAAAAGCTGCAAAAAGAGTTCTAGAACAAATAAGTAAAGACGAAAAGGAAAGAGAAAAGGCATATTTAAGAGATAAGTATATAAGAGATTGGAATTCAAGAGTAAACGAAGGTTATGAGTATGGAAAGGCTGCTGGTATGATTGAAGGAAGAAAAGAAGGAAGAAGAGAAGGAAAAAAATCAGTAGCAAAAAATATGTTAGAAAAAGGAAAAGATATAGAACTAATTATTGAATGTACAGGATTAACAAAAGAAGAAATAGAAAATTTAAAAAAATAGCAGTTATAAAAGGAATGTAAAAATGAAATCTGAAAAACTAATATTACAATTAATAGAACAAAAAATATACAATATAATAAATAATAGATTAAGAAAATATATAAAACCAAATTTAGAACTAAAAGAAGTAAACGATATAGATTTAGAATTACTAAAAAAATTAAAATCAACTTATGGAATAGGCGGAATAATTTTAGATGTTGATGAAACAATAAGACAAGATATGATGAAAATTCCAGATTGTAATAAAGAATGGATAAAATATATGAAACAGGAATTTAAGGTATTAATATTATCAAATGGATACGATAATTCTGTAAAAGAGTTTGCAAATGAAAATGGAATTGAATATATTGGATTTGCAAAAAAGCCATTAAAGAAATATTTTTTAGATGCATGTGATAGAATGGGATTAGAGCCAGAAAATGTTTTAGTTATAGGAGATAATATTATTAATGATATTCACGGTGCAAACAAATGTGGTATAATTTCTGCTATTGTAGATAGTGTTAGAGATGATGAAACAATAGATATATAATAGATAATTATTGATATTAAAAGTTTACTATACTTACTAATTGTACTAATTATTAAAATTAGAGCAATTTACTAATATAGTAAACTTTTTTTGAAACTTACAAAAAATTATGCTAAAATAGGAGCAAGTTATAAACTAACAAAAAAGTAAGGATGATAAACATGAATTATAGAATAACAAACGGATCTGTATCTTATGGAGCTGAAACAATATTAGAAGAAATAAATTTTGAAGTAAAGGGAAATGAAAAAGTAGCTATAGTAGGTAGAAATGGAAGCGGAAAATCTACATTGTTAAAGTCTATTATAAACAATGAATTACTAGAAGAAGGAACAGGAGAAGAAAAATTTAGCATATATAAAGAAGGGAGTCCAGTTATTGGATATTTAAAACAGATAGAGTTTGATGATGATAATATTACAATGTTAGATGAAATTTTAAAGGTATATAAACCAATTATAGATTTAGAAGAAAAAATAAATAAATTAGTAGAAAAAATGCAAAATGATTCTTCAGAAGAATTAGTAAAGGAGTATTCTAAAGCAAATGAAAGATATGAAATTTTAGATGGATATACATATAAAAAAGAATATGAAACAGCTATAAATAAGTTTGGGTTCTCTAAGGAAGATGAATGTAAGAAAATAGGTGAGTTTTCTGGAGGACAAAGAACTAAAATTGCTTTTATAAAGTTATTACTTAGTAAACCAGATATACTTTTATTAGATGAGCCAACAAACCATTTAGATATAAAAGCTGTGGAATGGTTAGAAAAATATTTAAAAAATTATCCTAAAGCAGTAGTTATAGTTTCACATGATAGAATGTTTTTAGATAGAATTGTGAATAAAGTTTATGAAATAGAATATGGAACGATTACTAAATATTCTGGAGATTATACATATTTTGAAAACAAAAAGAAAGAAAATTATTTAAAACAATTAAAAGATTATGAATACCAGCAAAAAGAGATAAAAAGGCTAAATGATATTGTAAACAGATTTAAGTATAAACCTACAAAAGCCAAAATGGCTATGTCTAAATTAAAACAAATTGAAAGAATGGTAAAAATAGAAGAACCAAACAAATATGATTTAACAACATTTAAGACAAATTTTGAAGTGAAAAAACAAAGTGGTAATGAGGTTTTGAATGTACGAAAATTAGGGATAGGCTATAATAAAGAGTTGCAAAATATATCCTTTAGCCTATATAAAGGGCAGAAACTGGGAATTATTGGAGAAAATGGAATAGGAAAATCTACATTACTTAAAACTTTAGTTAATAGAATAGATAAAATAAATGGAGAGTTCAATTTTGGATATAATGTCGAAATAGGATATTTCGACCAACAAATGGCACTCTTAGATTCAAATAAAACAGTAATAGATGAATTTAGTAGTGAGTTTCCAAATTTAACAACTACTGAAATTAGAAATTCACTTGCATCATTTATGTTTTTTGGAGAAGATGTTTTTAAAGAAGTAAATATGCTTTCAGGAGGAGAAAAAGTTAGATTACAATTATGTAAGATTTTAAAAAAATGTCCAAATTTATTGATTTTAGATGAACCAACCAATCATATGGATATTATAGGAAAAGAAAGTTTGGAAAATTTATTAAAAGCATATAATGGAACAGTTATTTTTGTATCTCACGATAGATTTTTTGTTAATAAAATTGCAGATTGCTTATTGATTTTTGAAAAAGACAAAGTTACATATTTTGATGGGAAATATAATGAATATGAAGAAAAGAAAATAGAAGAAGTACAAGAAAAGGTTATAGAGATAAAGAAAGAAAAAGTAGTTAATAATACATATTTAATGCAAAAAGAGAAAAATAAAATATTAACCAAAATTAAGAAGTTAGAAAGAGATATAGAAGCATATGAGGAAGAAGTAAAGATGCTAAATGAAGAATTATTGAAAGAAGATATATATACAGATTATGCAAAAGTACAAGGAATACAAAATGAAATTGATGAATTAAAGAAAAAAATAGATAGTAATATGGAAAAATGGGAAGAATTGCAAGAAAGTGTAGAAGAATAGAATTTTTAATTAAAACATTATATAAAGTTTATGAAATATTTATTAATTATATTTAAGAAATAAATAATAAATATTGAACTTTATGTAAATTCATATTATAATATACTATGATTCGCCAAAAGGTGAAATCAAATAATATATGAAAGGAGGTTCCTTTTTATGGTAAATAAAGGAACCAAACGACGGTGGATTGCAGTATTAACAATTATGGCTATTTTGGCTATGATGTTAAAATTTGTGATGCCGTCTGTTGTGCATGCATACGCAGAGGAAACAAATGTGACCGTGGGAGATGCGGACAGTGATGGCAAAATCACTATAGTAGATGCATATTACATCTTACTTGCAGATTCTAAACGTTCTGTAGGGATGCAAGTAGATGCCGATTTGAGCATTTATGATGTGGATTTTAATGGTAGGTTGGACATAATGGATGCTTACTTGACGTTGCTCTACAATTCGTATGTTTCAGTTGGAAGGAAAGACGTTATATGGCCACCTGTAAACGGAAGCATAATGACGACAACTCAAACAACTAATACAACAGAACCAATAACGACAAACCAGACAACAACTACAAGTGCTAACACAAATAATGTGACACACTATGAAAGTGGAGATGTTCTACAGTTTTCAGGAATTTCATGGAATGTGCGTTCTGGAGTTGGTGGATATGTGATTGGAACCATCGAGACAGGAGAGAAAGTTCGAATTGTCTCACGGGCTGAAAACCAATGGTATATTATTCAAATAGATAATGGAATTGGCTATATTAATATAGAAAGCCCATGGTTATTTAAAGAGGTTGGATACGTACAGCCAGAACTAAAAAAGGTTGTATCTTTTGATCTGGTAGAATTTGGAGATATACTAGTTTTCTATGACCAAATTGTAGAGGTAAAAACCAGTAATGGCATTAGATATCTACAATATGGAGATAAGGTTATAGTAACTGGCAAAGAGACTAATGAGAGCATCAGTGTTGCTATTGTGGATAGCACTGATGAAGGAACTATCGATTACAATAACAATAGTGGATTTTTTAAGACGTATAAATAAAAAATAGAAAATCTACAAAAAATCCTTTCAAAAAAGGCCCCCTTTATGGGGGCTTTTGCATGTGAAGAATTATTTAATAGTTATAATACAATTGGAAAGTAAATACATAAAATTAAATTTACATAAAATATGAAAAGTGGTATAATATTGTTAGAAAGGAGTGTATGTAATGAGCAAAAAAATTACACTTATGGGATTATTAACATTATTTATCGTATCCCTTTTCGGATGCAGCAATGGAGGTGAACAGGTTTCAAGCGAACGGATAGAATATCTGAAGGATCCTAGGTATGGATATATGTCTATAAAATATCTTAACCCAGAAGAAGAACAGGAATATTACAAAGAAAATTTGGAAGAATGTAATAAAATAATGACTTCTTATTTGGGAGAGGATTTTAAAGAGGCAGAAGTAATTCCAATAAGCATTTGTGAAATGTATGATGGAGGTAGTTTTCCAAGAGGAATGCAAATGAATGGTGTGATTTACCTAAATCTAAATTTTGAACAAGATGATATGGATATGGTAACCACATTGGTACATGAACAGTTACACTATCAAAGACAGAATGGCATGAAAATAAAAGGCCTAGATGAAAAGGATAATGTAACTTTAACAGAGTACATTGTATATAACCTAACTGAAAAAGTATGTTGTGAATATAATTATGAAATCTACAACAAATGCAACTATGGTCCTGCTCCTAAGATTGAAAAGCTAGATGATTCTTTAGAAACTCTTTATAAAGTTTATCTTGGCAAAGAAAAAATATCAAAGGAGTTAGAAAAAAAGATAAAGACCTGCTTTGAACATTCATAAAAAGCTCATTAACCTGGTAGAAAATTTTTTACTACCAGGGCTTTCTATTTAAAAACAGTAAACAGAGTATTATAAGGAAAAAATTTCTTATTGACAAAAAAACTCATTATTGTATAATTTTTATAGAACAAATTTTATTATAGATGATATAAAAAATAAAACCATAATATTATTAGTAAATATACAAAAGATATTGCATACACATAATAAAGAAAGAAGTATTTTTATTGTAATGGTGGAAATATATTAATCTGAATAAAAATAAAAATCAAGGGGGAAAAGTAAAAAATGAGAAGAAAAAGGCTAAAAAGTATATTAAAAATTGTAGTAACATTGATGCTAATTTTTGCTGCAGCATTTATTTCTTATCAAGATAAGAGCCATGCTGATGCAGGATATCATTCTAGTTATAGTGGAGGAAGTAGTAGTAGCAGTAGTCATAGTAGCAGTAGTCATAGTAGCAGTAGTTATAGCAGTAGGAGTTATGGTAGCAGAAGTAGTAGTGGTAGTAGCAGTAGCAGTGGTAATGGGATTTCAGCTCTTATTTCAATGATCTTTTTTGTTATATTTATGATAGTAATTTTTACGGCAATTAGTAGTGCAAATAAAAATAAAGGTACATTAAATAATTCAAATAGAATTCCTGTTACAAATAATGAGCAAGCAATTAATGAAATTAAGAAACACTTACCAGATTTCGATGTGAACAAATTCTTATCAAATGGATTTAATATTTATATGAGAATAGAAGATGCTTGGATGAATTTTGAATTAGATAAAGTAAGAGATATAATAACAGATGAAATGTTTAATATGTATGAATCACAATTAACTAGCATGGAAATGAAAGGTGAACAAAATATTATGAAAGACTTTAAGTTATTAAATTCGGCAATAACTAATGCTAGTCTTCAAAATAATATGCTTCAAGTAACTACAAGATATGTTATAGAATTCTATGACTATATTATTAAAAAAGATACAAAACAAGTTGTTAGAGGAAATAGTAATAGAAAGATAAGAATGGTATATGAAATGACATTTATTGAAAAATTAGAAAAGACAAAATTAGATAAATGCCCAAATTGTGGAGCGAAAGTTGATGTGAATTCATCAGGAATTTGTGAATATTGTAACTCTAAAATAGTTGATGATAATACAGAATGGGTAATGTCTAAAAAGGTTTCATTATATCAACAAAACTTATAAAATAGTTAAAAAATAAAAAAGGAGGAAAAGTAAGCTATATAAATAGAAATTTACTTTATAAAAAATTGGAAAGTGCATTATAATAATGCACTTTCCATATAAATGATATAAATATAGCTTATAAAAATAATAATGCAAGATTTGATAGATAAAATATTAAGAGAAGATAAAGATTTTTCAGAATCAAAATTTAAAGCAAAAGCAGATAATATTTTTATTCAAGTTTATACTGCAGTAATGAAAAAAGATTTAACAAGAGTAAAACATTTTCTTTCAGAAGACTTATATAAAAAATTTGAACAGAAAATACAAATGTTAGATAATGAAGGACTAATTCAAGTTTATGGAGAATTAAATGTTTCAGATACAGAAATAGTGAGAATTATAGAAAATGATGAAAGCTATGAAATAGAAGTAAGATTACTTACTAAATATTTAGATTACAAGCTAGACAACCAAACAAAAAAACTTGTTTCTGGAAATGATGAAGTAAGAATAATAAAAAATATGAGATTAATATTTTCAAAAAGAAAAAATGCTAAGACTTTAGAGCTAGCAAGAAAATGTCCTGGTTGTGGTGCTAATATGGATATTGCTATGAATGGTAAATGTGAATATTGCGGATCTATTTTTAAATTAGAAGAATATGATTGGATACTAATAGAAATAGAAGGTTAAAAAATGAATTATAATCTAATAAAAATGCATCTAATAAAAAATTGGATATAGTAAAGAGAATTATTAATGATGAATAAAAAAGTGAGTATAATGTAGAAAATACTCACTTTTAACATAAATATATCATCTTTGTTACAATATTATTAAAAAATATATAAACATCTTGAAACTTATATAGTGTTAGTATATAATACAATAGTAAAATTAAAAGAGGCAAAGGAAGAGGTATAAACGAATGGAAGAAATCGATTTAAAAGAGCTTTTAAAATTATTTTGGAAGAAAAAAGTATTAATTATTTTAACAACTATGGCATTTTTGTTTGTGGGATATATTTATAATGCTTTTATAACTACACCAGAATATAAAGCAGCAACTACATTATTATTAGTAAAATCATCTGAAGGTACATCATCTGTTACACAAGCTGATGTTACATTAAATCAAAAATTAGTATATACATATACTGAGCTTGTAAAAAGTGATACTGTATTAAGTGAAGTAGCTAATAGAATTGAGCTAAATAAATCAGTAGGGCAGCTAAGAAAAAATGTAACAATAGAAGCTGTTAAAAATACTGAGATTCTTAAAATATCAGTATTAGATTCAAATAAAGATGATGCAGCAACTATAGCAAATAGTATTGCAGAAGTTTTCTCAGAACAAGTAAAAGAATATTATCATATGGAAAATATTCGTGTTGTTGATAAAGCAGTAGCTCCATCATCACCTAGTAATATTAATCCTGTAAAATATGCAGGAATATTTGCAGTAGTTGGATTTGTTATATCAGTAGGAGTAATTTTAGTATTAAACTTATTTGATAGCACAGTAAAAAATGATAAAGATATAGAAAAAACTTTAAATATAAAAACACTTGCAAGCTTTGCTAAAAATCAAAATGCTAGACCAGGAGTAATAGACTTAGATCCAAAATCTCAAATAGCAGAAGGATTTAAATCATTAAGAACTAATTTGCAGTTTATGAAAGGTTCAGATGGAGATTTAAAAAGTGTATTAATTACTAGTTCATTACCAGGAGAAGGAAAGAGCTGGGTTGCAACTAATCTAGCAATAACATTTGCTCGTGGTGGTTACAGAACAATATTAGTAGATGCAGATATGAGAAAAGGTGTACAACATAAGAAATTTAGATTAAAACAAGTTCCAGGACTTTCTGATTTTCTTAATAGTAGTATAGAAGATTATGAAGGAGAATTACCAAAATATGTTCAACCTACAGAACTAGATAATTTATGTGTATTACCTTGCGGAAGTATTACATATGATTCTTCAGAACTACTATTATCTAATAGAATAATAAAAACAGTTGAAACATTAAAAAGAAATTGTGATATTGTTATATTTGATGCTACTCCTAGTAATTTAGTAACTGACGCTGTCGTTCTATCAAGATTAGTAGATACAAGCTTTATTGTTACAGAACATGAAAAAACACAAATTGATGATATAGCTAAAATAAAATCTCAAATTGAAGATGTTGGAGGAAATGTAGCTGGTATTGTTATTAATAAAGTACAAGATGATAAAAGTTCTAAAGGTAATTATTATTATATGAACGAGGAAGATGTAAGAAAGAGAAGAACAAGAAGTAGACGCTAAAAATATATTGAAGGTTGAAAATAAATGATATTAAAGAATCAACCATAGATAACAATTATATCAAAAATAGAGATAATAAGTTAAACACTTATTATCTCTATTTTGATATAATGGAAAAGTTATCTTAATTAAGTAATAAATTGCAAGTAGTTACAAATAACATGACAAAGACATTTTTTGTAAGAAGCATTAATTCAATCTCAATGTTTTATAACTAAAATAATCAAATGAAATGCCACTTATAAGAATATAAAAGTTGTTATATTGACAATATTCGACAAATAGATTATTATATGAAATCAGATAGATATGGAGGAAAATAAGATGAATGATGTGAAAACAAAAGAAAAAAGAGATTTTACAATATTTGGTTTTACTTTAACAAAAATTATGGCGTATTTTATTATATATAGTATATTAGGTTATATAGTTGAAACTTTATTTGGACTAGTTACAAAAGGTGTAATAGAAAGTAGACAAAGTTTTTTATATGGTCCATTCTGTGCAATATATGGTGTTGGCGCAGTGATTATGATATTAGGTCTAAAGCATTTTAATAAAAATAATTATACTTTATTTTTTGGAGGTTTTTTAATTGGATCTATAGTTGAATATTTAATTAGTCTTATAGGAGAACTTGTTTTTAATATAAAATGGTGGGATTATTCTTCTATGGCATTTAACATAAATGGTAGAGTATGTATTGCATTCTCTTTTTTCTGGGGGATTTTAGCAATCTATTTAATGAGTCATTTACATCCTAAAATAGATAAATTATTAGAAAAAGTTTCACCTAAAGTATTAAAAATAATAGTAATAATAGGTATAATTTTTATGCTTTTAGATTTTTTAATAACCAGTTTTGCATTGAAAATGTTTTTTACAAGATTAGTAAAAGAGTATAATTTAGAACTTGCCAATATGGATAGTATAATATTAGAATGTACTGAGGCTTATGAGAATCCTAAAATAAGAGATTTTACAGATAAATATTTTTCAGATAAAAAAATGCTAACAACATTTCCAAATATAAAATTAACATCAAAAGATGGAACCATTATATATGTAAGTGATATCCTAAAAGATATAAAACCATATTATTTTAGGGTATTTACACCCAAATATAGATAAGTATAGAATTTTGTTTTAGTATGTGTTATATAAAAAAGGTGTAAATTTTTACTATATTTATCTAAAAGATTTTAAATGTAAATATAAAAAAATAGTTAATATTAATTTCACAAAAGAGAAAATATATGAATTAAATATATATTTTCTTTTTTGATTTTTGAAAATTGTAATATAATTAATTACTATTTAGAAGAAAAAATTACAATTAGGACTTTTTATTGCTACCAAATGAAAAAGAGTATTTATAAAAAATATAGAACAAAGTAGCTTTGTCTAAAATGCATATAAATGTACTATTCTATATAAAACTAGCATTAAAATTAATATAAAGTTTAAATTGTAATGAAAAGAGACCTATACCTTCTTTAAATATAAAACTTTAAATTATGACAAATATTTCGATAATTTTACAATAATTTTACAGTAATTTTACGAAAAAACTTGTAAAAATTAAACATATTATGTATAATAGAAAATGTATTGTTAATAATGGAGGGGAATATGGAAGAACTAGATTTAAAACAATTAGTTAATATTTTTTTTAACAAAAGATTACAAATTATAAGTATAGTACTTATTTTCTTAATTATAGGAATTATATATACTTTTATGTTTATTACTCCTAAATATAAATCATATACATCATTAGTACTTGCTAAATCAGATAATGTATCAGAAGATGCTAATGATACAAGTACTATAACTCAAACAGATATAACATTAAATCAAAAATTAGTATCAACATATAGTGAGTTAATTAAAAGTAAAAATGTATTACGTGAGGTAATTAAAAACTTAAATATAAATGAGGATGAAGAAAGTTTAAAAGGAAATATCACAGTAAGTGCAGTAAAAGACACAGAACTTATTCAAATAACAGTTACAAATTACTATCCAGATAGAGCAAGTGATATAGCAAATGAAATTGCAAAAGTGTTTACTAAAAAGGTAGGAGAAATATATCATATTAATAATGTGTATATTGTAGACGAAGCAGAAAGCTCATATATTCCATATAATATCAACCATGTTAAAGATATAATTATTTTTATGGTAGTTGGCTTTGGGGTTTCTATTGCTTATGTTTTAATTGCAAATTTATTAGATACAACAATAAAAACAGCAGAAGATGTAGAAAAACAAATAAATGTTACTGTTTTAGCATCTATACCAGTATTAAAAGATGATACAAGAAAAATGAAGGGAGGAGTTTTATAATGAGAAATGAATTAATAACATTTACATCTCCTAAATCATCTGTATCAGAAGTGTTTAGAACATTAAGAACTAATGTGCAATTTATTAATGCTAGTAATAAATTAAAATCAATTTTAGTAACAAGTACAGTTCCTGGAGAAGGAAAAAGCTATGTATCTGCTAATCTAGCAATTACTTTTGCGCAAGCAGGTAAAAGAGTTATTTTAGTAGATGCAGATATGAGAAAAGGTAGACAACATGAAGTTTTTGAATTATCAAATGAAAATGGATTATCTAACTATTTAATATCAGCAGTAGAAAACGATAAAATCGATTTAGGTGATTATATTAAACCTACTATAGTAGAGAATTTATATGTTATGACTGCTGGAATTGTACCACCAAATCCGGCAGAACTATTGACAAGTCAGAAGATGTCTGGTTTAATAAAAGCGTTAGAAAAAAGTGCAGATATAGTTATTTTTGATGGTACACCAAGTACTATTGTTACAGATGCACTTATAATATCTAGAAGTATTGGTTCTACTTTAATTGTTACTTCTCATAAACAAACAAAAATGGAAGATTTAAAACAAATAAAGAAAAATATAGAAAATGTAGGTGGAAAAATAGCAGGTGTAGTAGTAAATAAAGTACCACGTTCACAAAAAATATATGGTGGTGGTTATTATTATGAAAGTTCGATTATTGTAAATAACAAGAAAAAGTGGTTAGATAATATATTTAATTCTATACATAAAACAGACAAAAAACAAGAAGATATAAAAATGAAAAAAGAAGTAGAAAAATTAAAATCAGTACCAAAAAAGGAGACTGTAAAGGCTGAAAAAACAAAAGCAACAAGAAGAAAGAAACAAGATATAGAGTCTATAAAAAAGGAAGAAGAAGATATAGACATTAATTTAGTACTAAAGCAATTAACAAAATATTTATCAGAAGAAAAAAAATAAAGGTTTGGAGTGAAGAAACAAATGATTGATATACATTGTCATTTATTACATGGAGTAGATGATGGATCAGATGACCTAGATAGTTCATTAGATGCTCTAAAGCTTGCAGAAGAAGCAGGGTTTACAGATATAATATTAACACCTCATTATATAAAAGATTATTATGATAATAGCATAGAAAACACAAAAGATAAAATAAAAGAATTAAAACAAGAAGTGTTTAAAAATAATATTTTAGTAAATTTGCATCAAGGAAACGAAATATATATATGTGATGATATATGTGATTTACTACTAGAGGGTGTTCCATCTACGCTTGCTAGTAGTAAGTATGTCTTATTTGAATTACCATTAACCAATAAAGTTTTTAATGTAACAGATATAATAAGAAAATTAAAACAAAATGGTTATAAACCAATTTTAGCACATCCAGAAAGATATTCTTATATACAAGAAAATCCAAATGAACTTATAGAATATATACGTGCAGGAGTATTGGTACAATCAAACTTGCGGAAGTATTATAGGTCGTTATGGAAAGGATGCAGAAAAAACACTTGGTAAATTATTAGAAAACAATATGGTTCATTTATTAGCCTCAGACACACATAAAAGGGGATTTGTATACGAAAATATGTCATTTATATTAAAGGAACTTAGTAAATATACTAGTAAACAAACAATAAAAAGATTGACTAATGCAAATCCAAAATGTATAATACAAGATGAAGAATTTCAAATACCAGTACCAACAGAAGTAAAAGCAAAGAAATTTTTCTTCTTTAGGTAGTGTATAGCAGGAGGTAAAAATGAGAAAATATTTTGGAACAGATGGAATTAGGAGAATAGCAAATACAGAACTTTCTCCAGAATTAGTTTATAGAGTAGCAAAAGCTGGTGCGTATGTATTATCTAAACATACCGACCATACACCTACAATATTAATAGGCAGAGATACAAGAATTTCTGGCTCTTTAATTGAAAGTGCAATGGTAGCCGGCTTTTTAAGTTATGGTGCAAATGTAAAAATATTAGGAGTAATGCCAACACCAGCAGTTGCATATTTAACAAGAAGATTTAAAGCAGATGCAAGTGTTGTTATATCTGCATCACATAATACTTACGAATTTAATGGAGTAAAATACTTTAGTAATAAAGGAATGAAAATTCCAGATGAATTAGAAGAAGAAATAGAAGAGGTAATGGATTCTGGGAAAATAGATGAATTAACAGCTGTTAATGATAAAATAGGTGTATCAGAAATTAGAACAGATTTATTAGATGAATATGTATATTTCTTTAGAAAGAATTTTGAAGAAGAGTTGGAAAATTTAAATAAAGAGAATTTTGTTATAGCAGTAGATACTGCAAATGGTGCTACATCTGTAGTAGCAGAAAAAGTATTTAAAAAACTTGGAATAAAACATCATATTATAAATAATCTACCTGATGGAATTAATATTAATCATAATTGTGGATCTACACATCTAGAAGGATTAAAGAAATTTGTAGTAGAAAATGGTTGTTCTTTAGGTGTAGCATATGATGGTGATGGTGACAGATGTTTATTAGTAGATGAAAACGGAAATGAAATAGATGGAGATAAAATTCTAGCCGTTATTTCAAATTATTTAAAGAAAAAAGGTAAATTAAAAAACGATGCAGTAGTTGCAACAGTAATGAGTAATTTAGGACTAAATAAATATGCTGAGAATAATGGATTAAAATTGATACAAACCAAAGTTGGAGATAGATATGTTTTAGAAGAAATGATGAAAAATGGATACAACCTAGGAGGAGAACAATCAGGACACGTTATTTTACTAGACTATAATCCAACAGGTGATGGAATATTAACATCTTTAATGTTTATTCAGACTTTACTTGAATCAAGTAAAAAAGCATCTGAACTATGTGATATTATAAAATTATATCCACAAGTTTTGGTTAATGCTAAAGTGAATAATGATAAAAAATATGATTTTGATAAAAATGAAGAAATAAAAGCAGAAATAGAAAAATTAGAAGAAGAATTTTCAGGAAATGGAAGAGTATTAATTAGAACTTCTGGAACAGAACCATTAGTTAGAGTCATGATAGAAGGAGAAAATCAAGAATATATTAAACAAAAAGCTGAACATTTGGCTAAATTAATTGAAGAGAAATTAAAATAAATTTGGAGGTATCTTTTTTGGTATAACTGAATTATTGGTTACAATTTTTTTCCTTTAAAATAGGATTTATGTAGAAATATTTGTCGTGAATAAAGAGTGTATAAAGGGGGAGTTTGAGTAATGAAAAAAACATTTTATATAACAACACCAATTTATTACCCAAGTGGAAAATTTCATATAGGAACAGCATATGCAACTACTTTAACAGATTGCATAAGAAGATATAAAGAATTAAGAGGATTCGATACATATATGTTAACAGGACTAGATGAACATGGTCAAAAAATACAAAATGTTGCAGAAAAAAAAGGAATATCGCCACAAGAACATGTAGACGAAATGGCTGGAAAAGCAAAAGAATTATGGAAGTTAATGGGTATTGGTTATAATGATTTTATAAGAACAACAGAAACTAGACATATAAAAGCTGTACAAAAAATAGTAGAAATATTCTTAAAAAATGGAGATATTTATAAAGGAAAATATGAGGGCTGGTATTGTATGCCGTGTGAAAACTACTTTACAGATACTCAAATTGTAGATGGTAAATGTCCTGATTGTGGTAGAGAAGTAAAGAAAATGCAAGAAGAAAGTTATTTCTTTAATATGAAAAAATACCAAGATTGGTTGGTAAAGTTTTATGAAGAAAATCCACATTTTATTGAGCCAGAATCAAGAAAAAATGAAATATTTAATAATTTTATAAATCCAGGGTTAGAAGATTTATGTATAAGTCGTGCTACATTTGATTGGGGTATACAGATGCCAAATGACCCAAAACATGTTTTATATGTATGGTTAGATGCACTTACAAACTATATTACAGCTTTAGGTTATTTATCTGATGATGATTCACTATTTAAAAAATACTGGCCAGCAGATTTACATATTGTTGGAAAAGAAATTATAAGATTTCATGGCATTTATTGGCCTATATTTTTACATGCTTTGGGATTAGAATTGCCAAAACAAATATATGCACATAGTTGGATTGTGATGAAAGACGGAAAAATGT
Organism: uncultured Clostridium sp.; assembly: GCA_900557195.1. Classification (GTDB taxonomy): domain Bacteria; phylum Bacillota; class Clostridia; order TANB77; family CAG-508; genus CAG-492. The sequence continues at coordinate 21,181 of USRT01000009.1, read as the reverse complement.
CCAAATCTGTAGGAAACGTTATATATCCAGAAACATTAATAGAAAGGTATGGCTTAGATGCAACAAAATACTATTTATTAAGATTAATGCCTTTTGCACAAGATGCTATGTTTACTCCAGAAGGATTTATAGAAAGATTTAATTCTGATTTGTGTAATGACCTAGGAAATTTACTAAATCGTACTATTGGAATGATGAATAAATACTTTGATGGAATAGTACCAACTTTAAGTAGTACCAAAACAGACTTTGATGATGAATTAGAAAGCTTTGTATATGAGAAAATAAAAAGCTTTGAAGAATGTATGGATACATATCATGTAAGTAATGCAATTTCAGAGATTTGGAATATAATTTCAAGAACAAATAAATATATTGATGAAACAGCACCATGGATACTTGCAAAAGAAGATAATAAAGAAAAGCTTTCATCTGTTATGTATCATTTAGTACAAAACCTAAGAATAATTGCTGTTTTAATTAAACCTTTTATGCAAGAAACATCAAACAAAATGCTTAATCAATTAGGAATAAAAAATGAAGAATTTATGACTTGGGAAAGTTTAGAAAATTATAAAAAATTGCCAAATAATGTGAAGGTTATAGAAAAAGGTGAACCTTTATTCTTAAGATTAGATAAAGATGAAGAAATAGAATATATAAGAAACGAAATGAAAAAATAGAAATAAAAAACAAAATGAATTTAAATAAGAAACAATAAAATAGATAAAGAAAGGAGAGTACAATATATGTATAAATATATTGTACCATAAGAGATATGGGAAAGTTATTTGTTATTGATGGAACAGATGGTAGTGGTAAGCAAACTCAGTTTAAAAAATTGCAAGAAAGATTAACAAAAGAAGGAATTAGTTATAGAACTGTAAGTTTTCCAAATTATGATAGTCCATCATCTTCACTTGTAAAAATGTATTTATCTGGAGAATTTGGAGAAATAGCAAAACAAATAAGTCCATATATTGCATCTAGCTTTTATGCGGCAGATAGATATGCCACATTTAAAAAGGATTTTGAAGAATATTATAATAATGGAGGCATTATATTAGCAGATAGATACACAACTGCAAGTATGATACATCAAGCTGGTAAAATAGATAATATAGAAGAAAGAAAGCAGTTCTTAGATTGGATTTGGGATTTTGAATTTAATTTATATGGATTACCTATACCAACAGAAGTATTTTTATTAAAAATGCCTCCAGAAGTAAGTCTAGAACTAATGAAAGATAGAGAAAATAAATTTACTCATGAATCTAAAAAAGATATTCATGAAAGAGATAAAAATCATATAATTGATTCATTTAATGCGGCATGTAGTGTGGCGGCCAGTTACAATTGGTATACTATTGAATGTGTTAAAGATGGAAAGATAAGAACTATAGAAGACATTCATGAGGAAATATTTAGGGAGATAAAAACGAAATTGTAATATATATGAAGTAGGAATATAATCTGATTGACATATAATAATACGAAATGCTATAATATTTGAGTAAAAGCAATATGCTAAGTTGAAGTTAAATACATCGCAATTTTGGAGGTATGTACTAATGAAAAACAAACAAGTCAAGAACCGGATGCGCAAGTATCTGAATCGAGGATTCTCTAAGGCTCAGCTTAAAGAGATTCGAAAAGGAATCGAATCTGGGCTTTCGACTGAACAGGTTGACTGCTATGCAAAGAAGTATATCAAGCCGTCTTGCATGAAAGAAATGAGAAAAGGGCTCGAAAGAGGACTGAAAGAACAATATGTTAAAGTTCTACAGTATCAGCCTGAGTTTTCTAATTCTTGCGATGAAGTCTTGTATGACATGACTGGCCTTGATGGTCTAGATGAAGGAGACGATTTGGCTCTAGATGAACTTGACGACTTAGATGACTAAAAAAAGAAATGCAAAAAGGAATTTTTAGATTCCTTTTTGCATTTCCTTTTTTCATTTAAAATCACATACTAGCATAGCAAATAAAAATAAGATGTTAATGATAATAACAGAAAGAATAAATTTACTATTTTTAGGAAAAACTATTTAAAAAAATGATATATCATGGTATAATAATCGATGCGAAAATAATGAATGGAGGTTTTTATAATTATGATAGAAAAAAGAAAAGTAGTATTAGTAGGTACAGGATTTGTAGGTATGAGTATGGCATACTCTTTATTAAATCAAGGAGGAATTAATGAACTTGTATTAATAGATGTAATGAAAGAAAAGGCTGTAGGAGAAGCAATGGATTTAGCTCATGGTATTCCTTGTGCCCCAGCAAGAATAGATATAAAAGCAGGAGAATATGATGAATGCAAAGATGCTGATATTGTGGTAATTACAGCAGGTCTTGCTCAAAAACCAGGTCAAACTAGATTAGATTTAGCAAAAGCAAATGCTAAAATTATGAAAGATATTACTGAAAATGTTGTTAAAAGTGGATTTGATGGAATATTTGTAATTGCAAGTAATCCAGTAGATTTAATGACATATGTAGTACAAAAAGTATCAGGATTTCCAAAAAATAAAGTAATTGGTTCTGGAACAGTTTTAGATACAGCAAGACTTAGATATTTATTAGGAGAACATCTAGAAGTATGTAGTAAAAATGTTCATGCATATATAATGGGAGAACATGGAGATTCTTCATTTGTTCCATGGTCACATAGTTATGTAGGATGTAAAAGTTTAACACATATATTAGAACAAAGAAACGAAGATGTAAGTGTTTTAGATAAGATTTATACAGACGTTCAGCAAGCAGCTTATGAAATTATTAATAGAAAAAAAGCAACATATTATGGAATAGGACTTGGATTAACTAAAATTATAAAAGCTATTTTAAATAATGAAAATGAAATATTAACAGTATCAACTTATTTAGATGGTGAATATAATCAAAAAGAAATATATATAGGAGTACCAGCAATTATTAATCATCAAGGTGTAAAAGAAATATTACAATTAAATTTAGCAGATGATGAAAAAGCAAAATTAGATAATAGCTGTAATGTTTTAAGAAATATGCTTAAAGAAATTGAAGAAGAAATTTAATTTTAATATACAGTAAATAGAAAGTTTTTAATTATTTTCTAAGTATATTATATAAATAAAAAATGATTATATGTTCAGATATAATAACATTAATCATTTTTTTTTTTTTGCTAAATAATATAATTTTGTATTTTTTATTTATGAATAGTGTTACCGCATAGAAAAGATTTATATATGTATAATTTTAAAATAATCTTGAAGCGTGTCAGCAACTGCTAAAGATAAGTTTTATACCACGCAGAAAATTTGGGAGACGTTAGCTAAATACGTACCATCGGCGATTGTTTTAAAATTATACATATATAAATCTTTTCTATGCTAGTGTGTGCTTTTAAGTATGTTATAAATTATAATAAATAGAACAAAAATTTTGTTTTTTTATTTCGAATTAGATAGATTTAATAAAAAATATATGTTATAATGCAAAAGATAAAGGAAGGATAAAAAGTATGTTAAGAGAATTTAGAGAATCTGATATTGATAAAATAATGAAAATTTGGAGAGATGGAAACTTTAAAGCACATAATTTTATACCAAATAAATATTGGTCAGATAATTACATAAAAGTTCAAAATGAATATTTAAGGAAGTCAGATACATGGGTATATACTGAAAATGAAGAGGTGCAAGCATTTATTAGTATAATGCAAGATGGCTATATAGGAGCACTTTTTGTAATTCCAGAAATACAAAGAGATGGAATTGGAACAATGTTAATAAATCATTGTAAAAATTTATATGAAAGATTGTACCTAAATGTTTATGAAAAAAATGTTGGAGCAACAATGTTTTATAAGGCTATGGGATTTAGGAAAATAAGAGTACAAATAGATGAGGCAACTCAAGAAAAAGAATATATAATGGAATGGAGTAAAAGTGACAAAGACAAAGTTAGTGTTGTATATTTTGACAATAGCTTTAACGAAGAACTGGTTAGAAAGTATGCAAATGATGACATATTAGAATTAAATTGTATAGAGGTATATTCAGAAAGCAAGGTAGATAATATAAATAATATAGACATAAGACCACTGCTTGTAAAATCAGGGGTAGGTGTAAGAGTAAAAGACCATATAGCACTAATTGCAGCATTTAGTAGAGCTTTTAGAAACAAAAAAGCAATACTTTATATAAACAATAGCAATAATTATGATATGTTAGAAAATTTACTAAAAGACTTTATAAAAGTTAAGAAAATAAATTTGTTAGTAGTACTTCAAAAACCATTTTTAATAGAGGGAAATAAGAAAATAAAACAATCAGAAGTTTTAGAACAAAAATATAATATGTTTCCAATATATAAATGTAATTATGATCAAAAAGGTGAAAAGCTATCTTTTAAAGATGCATTTTATAAAAGGGATGAAGAATGTTTAAAAGAAATTAAAGAAATTTGTAAAAATTTTAATGATTTCAAAAGTAATAATGAATAAAAGGTTAAAATAATTAAATATAAAGTTTGTTTTTGAACATGATTACAAAATAGATTATTAAATTCAATATAATAAAAATTATAGTATTTGGCTAAAAAAACACTCAGTTTACAGAATTATAGTTAAATTTGATATTAATCAATAATAATTTAATAATATAGTGACAAAACAAAGGAGTAATAATTATGGAAAATTTAGAAGAATTAGATAAGATTTTGGAATCTGATAATGAAAAGAAAGATAAAATTGAAAATAAAAATGATGAAATAAATAATCTAATAGAACAAAGCGAAGTCTTAAAGAAAATAGCAAATTTGTCAGAAGAACATCATAAAATAATTAAATTATACATAAAAAACAACTTGTTTTCACTAAATAACCAAACAGAGGCACAAAAAACAAGCAATAACATAACTTATAATAGTATTAAATCTTGTGCTGATGAAAATTATGACTATTTAACATATATAGTAAATTGCAGACAAAGAGTAGATACAGGTATTGCAAGAACATCAAGAGATGGAAAAATAGGAGAGTTTTTAACTAGATGTAGAGACTGTAAATTACAAGAATGCATCAAATCAATAATGTTTAATTTTATAAATGAAATAAATGTATATAATGAAAAAAATAAAACTAAAATTAGATATATTGATGTAATAAATAATATTTTAGGTTTTGAAGAGCCAAAGTTAGAGGAATTTAAAGATATATCTAAATTTAATGAAATTGACTATTATGATTTAATATATATACAAGCAATAGTTGATTCAGAACTTGTATATATATCAGAATTTGACGAATCTAATAAAATTTTAGAATTTAGATATATAAAGCTAGATGATAGAGAAGATTATATATTTTATGCAAACAAACTATTAGATTTTTACAAAAAAGAAGCTTATACACAAGTAAAAATAGAATTAGATAAATTTAGCTTAAAAAAGAATGAATCTGAATCAAAAAGAGAATATTTAACTAGAATTTCTGCATGGTTTACATACATTTTACAATATGAAAAATTGGATATATTAAAGGCTTTAGATGAATATTTAAAACCAGGATTTGGTTTAATATCATCTACTAGATCTGTATATTTTGCAGAAAGATATAAAAATAAGATACTAGAACTACCATATAGTCAAAAAGTTAAACAAAAAATAATAGAATTATTTAATTATATAATAAATTATAATTTTAATGGAAATACACCATATATACCTATTAATATAATAATGTATACTGAAGATAAAGAAGGTGCTGAAAATATTACAAGAATTATCTCTGATTTTATGTGGTATTTTAACTATCTACCAGAGAATAGAGGATTTTATAAAGAATCTATGAATAATATGATTTTAGATAGATATATAATTGGAAAAATATATTATGATGCAGAAACAAAAAGGCAAAAGAAAGGTACTTTAATAATTGATAATTTTGAAAACTTACTATATACAGAAGACTTAAAAAGCAATATGATTATTAACTTATTAACAGACCAAATTGAAAAATGTAAAGGAATTTGTACTGTAATATATGGAAACAAAGAAAATATTAGTTCAATAATAGAAAAATATCCTAAACTTAATTATAATTTATTTAATATAAAGTTAGAAGTTGATGAATTAGATATTGAAGCTTTATATAAAGTTATATTAGAAAAGTTAAATAAAACACAAGTTGTTGATGAAAAAGCAAAAGCAAAAATATATAATTATATAAAATCTTCATATAATAGAAGTGAAGTAAAAGAAATGGACTATATAAATAAATTATATAACCATATAATATTAAATAAAAATAGAATAATAAATACAGATAAATCTAAGGTAATAATAGATGAAAATATACCAGATGTATATAATACAAGAAATTTAAGTGAAGTACTAAAAGAACTAAACTCATTAGTAGGACTTCATGATATAAAAAGACAAATAGATAATTTAATACATCTATTAAAATTTAACAAGAAAGTAAATATAGATATGTCAAAAAATAATTTGCACATGGTATTTACAGGTAATCCAGGAACAGGAAAAACAACAGTTGCTAGAATAATAAGTGATATATTATATAATTTGGGTTATATAAAACAAAATAAACTTGTAGAGGTATCTGCTAAAGACTTAGTAGCAGACTATGTGGGACAAACAGCTGGAAAAACATTTAGAATACTAAAATCTGCATTTGGAGGAGTATTATTTATAGATGAGGCATATTCAATTTTATCATCAGGTAGTTCATCTTTTGGATCTGAATGTATAGCTACAATTATAAAAATGATGGAAGACCATAAAGATGAATTAATAATAATATTTGCAGGATATGAAAAAGAAATGGAAGAGTTTGTTAAATCAAATCCTGGATTAAAATCTAGAATTGGATATGAAATTAAATTTAAAGATTATAATGTTGATGAATTAATGGAAATCTTCGATATATTGTTAAATAACAATAATTTAAAAATAGAAGACGATGCAAAAGAATTAGTAAGAGAAGTTATATACGAATCTACCAAAATAGAGAACTTTGGTAATGGTAGATATGTAAATAATTTATTCCAAAACATCCTAATAGAACATGCGAAAAATACAAGTGGAACAGAGGATGAAGAAAAATTGTATACAATTACAGTTTCAGATATTAATAAAGAGAATTTAGTAGCTAAGAAAGATTCGAGAAAAAGGATAGGTTTTTAAAAAATGTATTATATTTATATGTTAAGGTGTACAGATAATTCTTTATATACAGGTATTACAACAGACTTAAATCGTAGAATGAAAGAGCATTTTGGAAAAACAGATAAATGTGCAAAATATACACGCTATCATTCGGCATATAAATTAGAAACTGCTTGGAAAACAAATACAAAAGCGCTAGCTTCTAAATTAGAATATCACATAAAAAAAGATTTAAATAAAGCACAAAAGGAAAATCTATTGAAAAATCCAGAAAATATAAATCTATTTTTTGATGAGAAAATAGATTGCGAGGAGTTTGAAGTTGTGAAACTTGGACAAAGGGACGGTACTCTTGTCCAGTTGTCCACAAAAATGTGATGATATATTATACTATGAATTGAGTGAAGAATGGACAAGAGAGGAACTATCCCTTTGTCCAAGTCCGGATTTTGGAGGAATTAAAGTGAAAGAAGAAATACAAAAACAAATGGAATATATAGAAAAAGTAAATAAAATAAATGCAGGAAAAGTGCTTAACTATTACATATTAACAATGGGATGTCAGTTAAATGAAAATGACTCTGAAAAACTTTGTGGAATGATAGAAAATATGGGATATTCTAAAACAGAAGATTTAAATGAGGCAGACTTAGTTCTTTTTAATACGTGTTGTGTTAGAGAAAATGCTGAAGATAAGCTTTTTGGAAAATTAGGAGAAGTAAAAAAGGTTAAAGAAAAAAGAGGTACTATTGTTGCAATTGGCGGTTGTATGATGCAAGAAAAGCATATACAGGAAAAACTAAAAAAGAGTTATCCATTTTTCGATATTATTTTTGGGACACATACTATTCATAAATTTCCAGAAGATGTATATAGAATAATGCAAAGTGAAAAACAAATTCAAGATATTCTAGATATAGATGGAGAAGTAATAGAAGGACTTCCTATAAAGAGAAATGATAATATAAAAGCATCTGTTACTATTATGAATGGATGTAACAATTTTTGTAGTTATTGCATAGTTCCATATGTACGAGGTAGAGAAAGAAGCAGAAACCCAGAAGACATTATTAATGAGATAGAAGCTTTAGCCAAAGCTGGCTATAAAGAAATAACTCTTTTAGGTCAAAATGTAAATTCATATAAAGGCAATGGAAACTTAGGTATATATAAATTTTCCGAATTATTAAAAGCAGTAAATAAGATACAGGGAATAGAAAGAATTAGGTTTGTTTCACCACATCCAAAGGATTTTACAGATGATGTAATAGAAGCAATTGCTCTTAGTGATAAAGTATGTAAAATAATACATTTACCATTACAATCTGGAAGTACTAAAGTTTTAAAAGTAATGAATAGAAAATATACAAAAGAACAATACTTAAGTTTAGTAGAAAAAATGAAAAATAAAATACCAGGACTTAAGCTTTCAACAGATATTATTGTAGGTTTTCCAGGTGAGACAGAAGAGGATTTTGAAGATACTTTAGATATTGTGAAAAAAGTTTGTTTTGAGCAAGTATTTATGTTCATATATTCAAGAAGAGTAGGCACTCCAGGAGATAAAATGGAAAACCAAATACCAGAAGAAATAAAACATAAAAGATTTGATAGACTAAAAGCTTTAGTAGAAAGTCAAATTGAAGAAAATAATAAAGAATATGTTGGAACAATTCAAAAAGTATTAATAGAGGGAAAAAGTAAGACAAATGATAAAGTATTAACAGGAAGAACAGATACTAATAAAGTGGTTAATATTGATGGGAATGAAAACCTGATTGGAAATATAGTGGATGTTCAAATTATTTCAGAGCATATGTGGTATTTGAAAGGTAAAATAGTATAAAAAATAGGTGAATAAAAAAATATGAGAAGGATGGGGCAGAAATGAGTTCGATAATTGAATTAAAAAAACAGATATTATCAGGGAAAACAAGTTTGAGAAAATTAAGTAGTCAAACTGGAATAGATAGAGATGTATTAAAAGATAAGATTATAAAAGAATGTAGTGATGAAGAATTAGAACAATTAAGGATTATTCTGAAAGACAATAAGGATAATAGCAGTACTATAGATTTAGAAGGAAATGTGAAGGAAGCTGTTATAAGAATATTAAAAGGAGAAATATCTATAAAACAAGCAAGTAAAGACTATAATATAGATAGAGAAACTTTAATGAGAAAAACAGAAGAGTTAGCTAATGCTTCACCAGAATATATAAAATATTATATACAATACAAATCTAAAAGAGGAGATTACTCAGGAATAAATTTTAGAAGATTAATTATTGAAATGATAGAAAATGGTATATCACAAACAGCAATTGCTAAAGAATATGGAATTCCTGTTAGAACAATGTCAAGAGAATTACAAAAATTAGAAAAAAGTGATGATAAAAGAGATATAAAATTGTTTGATATTGCTAAGATATATGCTGAGAAAATGATTAGACATGAAAAACTAAGTGATTATGAACAACGTCTATATGAAAGTATTATAGAAGAACTTAAACAAGATACTAAGTTTACAGCAATTAATATGGAATCAAATGAAGAAAAGAGAAATAAAGAATTACAAGATTTTAAATTAAAAGTACAAGAATTAAGAGCAAAGGGTATGACTAATGTACAAATAGCGAATGAGTTAGGAGTAGGTGTTAGTACCATAAGAAGACGAATGCTTGAAGTAACGTCAAAAAAGAATTTACAAGATATGAGGAATGTTACAATAGCTGAATAATAAAGAAGAGATAAAAAGGAGTGACAATATTGGCAGAATATTCACCAATGATGCAACATTATTTAGATACAAAAAATAAATATAAAGATTGTATTTTATTTTATCGTTTAGGCGATTTTTATGAAATGTTTTTTGAAGATGCAATTACAACATCCAGAGAATTAGAGCTTACTTTAACAGGTAAGGATTGTGGTAAGGAAGAAAGAGCGCCAATGTGCGGAATTCCTTTTCATGCTGCAGAAAACTATATTGCAAAACTTATAGGCAAAGGATATAAAGTAGCTATATGTGAGCAATTAGAAGATCCAAAACAAGCAAAAGGAATTGTGAAGAGAGATGTTATAAGAGTTGTAACACCTGGTACTGTAATAGAATCTAATTTACTAGAAGAAAAGAAAAATAATTATATAATGTCTATATATAAAACTGGAATATTTTTTGGAATAGCAGTATGTGATATATCTACAGGAGACTTTTATGCATCAGAAATTAAATCTACTAATAATTTTGCTAAATTGTTAGACGAAATTTCAAGATATTCACCAGCTGAAATTGTTGTAAATGAAATGATGTATTCATCTACAGATGAGATTAATAAAATAAAAGAAAGATTCGATAGTTATATTTCAAGAACAAATGAAGAATCTTTTTCAGAAGATATAGAAAGCTTGAAAATGGAATATGAGATTTTAGATGATAATGGTTCTAAAATAGAAAATTTAAAAGAAAACTTATCTATATTACCTACAAATGCATTACTTACATATTTAAAAGATACACAAAAAACAAAACTTGACCATATAAATAAAATTATTATATATAAAACAACGAAATATATGGCACTTGATATAAATGCAAGAAGGAATTTAGAATTAACAGAAAAAATGAGAGATAAATCCAAAAAAGGTACTCTTCTTTGGGTATTAGATAAAACTTCAACCTCTATGGGAGGAAGGCTTTTAAGAAGATGGATTAATGATCCTTTAGTAGATGTTAATGAAATTAATAAAAGGTTAGAAGCGGTAAAAGAATTAAAAGAAAATATCATTTTGAAAGGTGATATTATAGAATCTCTAAAAAAGGTATATGACATTGAAAGACTATCAGCAAAAATTGCATATGGAAATGCAAATGGAAGAGATTTAATATCTTTAAAGAATTCAGCAAAACAATTACCAAATATAAAAAATATTTTAATGAACGTAAATTCTAAATTATTAAAAGAAATACAAGAAGAGTTAGATACATTAGAAGATATCTATGAACTTATAGAAATAGCAATAGTAGATGAACCACCAATTTCTGTAAAAGAGGGAGATTTAATTAAATTAGGATATAATGAAGAAATAGATAAATTAAAAACTGCTACAACCGAAGGAAAAAACTGGATTATAGCATTAGAAGCAGAAGAAAGAGAAAAAACAGGAATTAAAGGTTTAAAAGTAGGATTTAATAAAGTTTTTGGATATTTTATAGAAGTTACAAAATCAAATTTATCTCGGAGTACCAGATAGATATATAAGAAAACAGACTTTAGCAAATTGTGAAAGATATATAACAGAAGAATTAAAGAATTTAGAAAATCAGATACTAGGAGCAGAAGAAAAGGTAGTACAATTAGAATACAATGCTTTTTCTGAAATAAGAGAAAAAATAGAAAATCAAATTCAAAGACTTCAAAAATCGGCTGCTGCTATATCTACACTAGATGTTTTAAGTTCTTTTGCAACAGTGGCAGAAGAATTTAATTATTGCATGCCAGAGGTTTCTGAAGATGGAATTATAGATATAAAAGATGGACGTCATCCTGTTATAGAAAAAATGCTACCTACAGGAAGCTTTGTACAAAATGATACATTTTTAAATGAAAAAGAAAATCGTTTAGCAATTATAACAGGTCCAAATATGGCTGGTAAATCTACATATATGAGACAAGTTGCGCTAATAGTATTAATGGCTCAAATTGGAAGTTTTGTACCTGCAAGTTCTGCTAAAATTGGTGTTGTAGATAAAATATTTACAAGAGTTGGTGCATCAGATGATTTAAGTATGGGACAAAGTACATTTATGGTAGAAATGATGGAAGTAGCATCTATTTTAAAAGAAGCAAGCAAAAATAGTTTAGTGATTTTAGATGAAATAGGAAGAGGAACATCTACATATGATGGACTTTCAATTGCTTGGGCAGTGGCAGAATATATAGCAGATAAAGAAAAATGTGGTGCAAAAACATTATTTGCTACACATTATCATGAATTAACAGAATTGGAAGACAAATTAGATGGTGTTAAAAATTATTCTATTGCTGTAAAAGAAAAAGGTGAAGATATTATTTTCTTAAGAAAAATAGTAGAAGGAGGAACAGACGAGAGCTATGGTGTTCATGTAGCACGTTTAGCAGGAGTTCCACAAAATGTAACAAAAAGAGCAAATGAAATATTAAGAAGTTTAGAAAGAAAAAGCATAATGAGAGATAAGGCTAAAGAAAAAGAAGATAAAAAACAAGTTACAGGTCAGTTTGATATGTTTAATTATAAAATAGCCGAAATTGCTCATGAAATAGATAAAATAGATTTAAATCGGATTAACACCAATAGAAGCATTAAATACATTAATGAGAATAAAAGAGAAGATGAGTTAGAATAGGTTAACCAAAGGTGGACAAAGAGATGGTTTTCTTGTCCACTTTTGGTTATATGTAACTTTTTTACCATTATATAGACGAAATTTAGTTAAGTCATATGGTATATATTGTAAATTATGTAAAACTGTGTTACAATATGGTTATAAATTATTTTTTAAGGAGATGTAGACAATGGAAAAAAACTACAATGTTAATGCACGGTCTAAAAAGAATGGAATAGTATTCTATTCTAACACAAACCCTTTAATCGGATCAGAGACAATTCGAGATGAATCTGGAGAAATCAGAACAAGAGCAGTGTATCTTCCTTTTTGCGAATTTAAGGACAATATAGGAATGATAAGAGAAAAAGGTAAGTTTCTTGATAAGAAAGCTGTACTTATTTTCGATGTACTGTTAGTTACTGTTTGTATGTTAACAGGAAACATCTGGTTCTTGTTAGCAGCAGCTTATTTTTCGGTAACTATATCATTTGATTTTTTTGAACTTATAAATTACATTTATCAAATGAAATCAAAAAAGGGAACAATGCAATCTGTTGCAAAATATCACGCTGCAGAACATATGGTGATAAACAGTTATGAGAAACTAAAACGAATACCAACATTTGAAGAAGTAAAAAAAGCTTCACGTTTCAGTAAGATGTGTGGAAGCAGACTGCTTATTAATAAAGTTGTTATGTATTTGTTAGTGAGTTTATCAATGGCATTTGTTGCAGATTGGAATATTTATCTTTACTTTTTATTGTGTGTCTTGATTCTAATAACTGGAATATTTGCAGATAAGAATGGATGGTTGCGTTTCTTACAAGTATTTGTTACAGCAAAACCTTCTGACGAACATATAGAATTGGCAATTGAAGGAATTAAGCGTTATGAAGAGATGGAACAATCAAACAACAGTGGAAAACCTATTGTAATAGAAATAAGTGATCCAGACGATTTGGGATTTTTGTTATTTTTTTGATTAGTTAAAGGAAATCTCTAAAAAATTACAATTGTAAAAAAAGCAAAAGCACAAAACTAAGATTTTGTGCTTTTGCTTTTTTTTTACATTTACAATAGGAAAGTTACATGCAGAGTAAAATTAACTAAATTGTAACAACTTCTAACAAAAAGTAGCTCAAAAACAATTAGATGTGTAAGTAAGAGTATTAGTAAAGTATGAAAAAAATCAGCTAGACAAAAAGAATATGGATAAGAGAACCATTCTTTTGTCCATATTAAATTCAAGATTTAAAAATTTTAAAGTTTATTTATCGACAAAAAAGTTAATATTTATGAATACTACTTTTAAATGTAATAACTTTATGGTAATATAAAAATGTAATTACAAATATTGTTTTGTAAAGTAGTAAGAAACAATTTTATGATAAATAGAAGAAGTGTATATTAAATGTATTTTAGTTACATTAATAGATGTGAATTAAGGAGGACAAAATGCAAATAGTTCTTTACAAAAGAGAAAATGGAAAAATAGCAGATAGTATAAAGCAAATATTAAATGCAGATAAAAAAGAATTTGATGAAATACTTGAAACTCTAAGAGATCCAAAAGGAATTTTAGATGTGCTATATCAAGAAGAAATAGATAATCCAGATATGACACAGGAGATGTTTGAAGTTGCTTTTTTTCTAAGAGAATTATCAAAAATTGAAACAAATCAAATTAGCAGCCAGCAAAAAAAACGAATACATAAATTACAACAATGTAGAACTGATAAGGCTTTAAAAAAACTAATTAGAGACGAACATAAATTAAATAAAAGAGAAGTAGAAGAGATATTTGGAGTATTAGAGGGACGTGAATCTTTTTCAGAATTTACTAATAGAAAAAAAATAGAAAGTAAACAAAAAATAAAATCGAAAAGTATATTTTCTTTTTTGAAGTTAGGAAAGAATAAAGGGTTACCAGAAGGAGAAAAAACTAGAGAAAAACATTACTATGAGATTATGAATAGAGTATGTAATGGAGATTATTCTGTTCAGTTTTTTTCAAATGAACAACAAGGATATATAAATAATTTTAGATTAATTAAAAATAGACTTGATGCTGAAGCGCAAATGAAAAGCTATCCAATTGTAATAGGAAGAGAAGATGAACCAGATTGGAAAATTAATGATGAATTAAAAGAATATGTATATAGAGATATGCCAGAAGGCTTAGCTTCGGAGGAAAAAGCAATATGGATATATATGAAATTATGCAAAACACTAAATTATGATGATAGTAGACTTTGGGAAGATGTGAGCAATAAAATTAATATTAGCTTATTAGAAAGTATAAGACCAAATTCTAAGTTGATATGTTTTGATTTTGCTAGAGTATATGCTAAATTAGTAAATTCTATGCCAGATAGTGATATTGAAGCTAAGATAGTAGGTAGAGAGGGACATTTTTTAGTGAATTTAGTTAGTAAAGATATTATTATGACAGCAGAGGCTACAAATGCTATTTCAAATACAAATGAATTTTTTAAAGTTAAAATGGGATTGCCAATAGAAGGGATACATGCATCATATGACCCAAGAGGTATTATACAAAATTCGATAGAAAGATTTACACCGCTTATTTATAAAGATGTACATACAATTAAAAGTTATATACATATGCTTAATGTAATAAGGTCAGAAGAAACAGCAAGAGATACTAAAACAGAAGAAACTGAATTATATAATAAGCTTAATTCTCTAGCAAAGACAATGAAAGAAAATAATGTAAGTGGTACAGAATCAATAATGGGAATAATAAAATTTTCTAAATTAGGATTTTTTGGAGATAATACTGAGGAAGCATGGATTAGAAAGAAAACACAAAGCAGAGAAGAGGGAATAAAATATAATAGTGGTATTATTGTTAGTCAAGGAGAGAATAATCAATTTTGTATACTAGATTGTACAGATATGAAAGTGATACAAATGAGAAAAGAAGAGTTATTAGAAAAGTTTAGAGGTGGAGAGTACAGATATAAAGATCCAGACTATACTATAGAAGCATTAAAAGAAGAGTTACCAATTTCTGAAGAAGAAACAATAAAACAAGGAGAGGAGAATATAGAAATATGATTACTATAAAAGATTTAAGACTTATGAATGATACATTAATTAATTATTATAAAGATTATGAACCTCGAAATGAAAAGAAACTATTAAAACATAGAATAATTCAAGAAATATTAAAAACTGAAAAATGCTTTAATAAAATGAGCAAGGAAGATGCAATAAAAATATTAAAGGATATTGGAATCTCAGAGTCAAATATAGAGTCTACATATAAAGAGATAATTAAATAAAGTATTGTATTATACCATTTAGATAAAAAATAAATTTAAATAGTAATAATATTATAGGAGTTATTAGAAATTACAACCTACCAAATGTAAATAAAAAATATTGGTAGGTTGTAAAATTATTTCTACAAATTGTTTTCATATAGATCTTCTATATAAACATTTTTTTCTTCATTATTATCTACAAAACCTACTTTGGCAACATTATTATCCACTTCTTGAATCCAAACAGGGCGTTCATTGTAATAAACATCATGTAATTCTTTATTCTTTAAAATTTCAGAAATTCTTTCACTATTCATATAATATACCTCCAATAATTGACATATTAATAATAGTATATACAAGCATAAGAAAAATATGCATCTAGAGAGGCAAAATAAATAGAACAAAGAATACTTGACTTAAGATTCAGAAAGATATAAAATGATTTTCAAGACAAATGAGGAGGAAAATCTTATGCAAATTATATACGAAGAACATATAATTGATGTAAAAAAAGGAACAAAAGTAATAGACTTATTAAAAGATGAAATAGCAAAATCTAGAAATAAAGTGATAGCTTGTCGTTTTAATAATGAAGTTAAGTCACTTAATTATGAAATAAATTCAGATGGAAAAATAGAACTTATAGACCTTACTAATAAAGATGGAATGAGAATTTATAGAAGAGGACTAATTTATATAATAGGAAAAGCTTTTTATGAAACATATCCAGAAGCGCTACTTACAATTAATTTTCAATTATCAAATAGCATGCTTTGTGAAGTAGCAAATATGCAAGTTACAAAAGAGATGATTGCAAAAGTAGATGAAAAAGTAAAAGAAATTATAAAAAGAGATGTTCCTATTACAAAGCTAGCAATGACTAAAGAAGAAGCAGAAGCATTTTATGAAAAAGAAAATACATTAAAAGGTAGATTACAATTAGATGTAAAAAACAAAAAAGAAATTATGTTATATTATTGTGAAGACTACTATAATTACTTCTATGGTGTTATGCCAATATCTACAGGAGTTACTAATATATATGAAATTCTAGAATATGATGGTAGATTTTTAGTTCGTTATCCAAGTAAAAAAGCACCAGATAGATTACCAGAATTTAAAGAAAATAAAAAGCTACTTGCAACACTAGATGATTATGAAGAAGTACATAAAACATTAAATGTACATACATTATACAAGTTAAATAAAATTGTAAAAGAAAATAAAATAAAAGATTACATTTTATTAGATGAAGCTCTTCACGAAAAGAAAATGGCACAAATAGCAGATGATATTGTTAAAAGAGAAAAAGTAAAAGTAGTATTAATTGCAGGACCATCATCTTCAGGAAAAACAACTTTTGCTAAAAGATTAGGACTTCAATTAAGATTAAACGGATTAAAACCAGTTACAATATCTGTAGATAACTATTTTGTAGAAAGAACATTAAATCCTAAAGATGAATATGGAAATTATGATTTTGAGTGTCTAGAAGCAATAGATATAGATTTATTTAATGATCATATACTTAAGTTATTAAACGGAGAAGAAATAGAAGTTCCAACATTTGACTTTGAACATGGAACAAAGGTGTACAAAGGAAATACTATGAAGTTAAATGATGACCAAATTCTAGTAATAGAGGGAATACATTGTTTAAATGATAAACTTACACCTTTAATACCAAAAGAGCAAAAGTATAAAGTATATATTAGTGCTTTAACTGTTTTGAACATTGATTATTACAATAGAATCTCTACAACAGATACGAGATTAATAAGAAGAATTGTAAGGGATAATCAGTTTAGAAGTTATTCTGCACTTCATACTCTTAAAATGTGGGATTCTGTAAATCGTGGAGAAGAAAAAAATATTTTTCCATACCAAGAAGAGGCAGATAGTATGTTTAATTCTTCTTTAATATATGAACTTGCGGTATTAAAAGATTATGCTATGCCATTATTAGAAAAGATAGATAAATCACATCCGGAGTTTTCAGAAGCTAAAAGATTGTATAGAATGCTAGGATATTTTGAATCGATACCAGGAGAATATGTACCACAAAATTCGTTACTTAGAGAATTTATTGGTGGAAGTATTTTTGAAGACTAGTTTGTAAAAAGTTCAAAATTTATACATTTAACACGAGGTAAGAAGATTGGACACATTGTATGCATATTGATAAGAGAAGAGAGATGTGCTTTTAAAAAGTGTCCAAATAATTGTAAAAAATTATTACTAGAAAGGTAAATAAAATGTTAAGTAATTTTACAAAAATTGATGAAGAATTTATATGTGAAAATTGTGGCAAACATGTTTCGAAATTAGGGTATACATGTAGAAACCACTGTCCATATTGTTTGCATTCTAAACATGTAGATGTTAATCCAGGTGATAGAGCAGAAAGTTGTCATGGAACATTAGAACCAATAGGACTAGAGATTGATTCTAAAAAAGGATATGTAATTATTTTTAAATGCAAAAAATGTGGTATGATTAGAAAGAATAAAGCAGCAAAAGATGATGATATGGATTTGATAATAAAGCTTAGTGCAAAACATTAGCAAAACAAATATTTTTTCATGGCTTTGGAACCTGAGAGATAAAGTTACCGCTTAGCAAGAGTTAGATATATATTTTTAAAAATCAATCTTGAAGCGTGGCGGGCGAGTAGTAGGAATTAGTTTTATACCACGCAGTATATTACAGAGGAAGGTTAAAATTTAGTGCCATCTGCGATTGGTTTTTAAAAATATATATCTAACTCTTGCTAGGCTAGTATGTGCTTTTAAGCAGGTTGTAAATAGTAATAGATATTTTGTAGAAGTAAGATTAAATAAGTTAATGTAGTTATGTATAAATTGGAAAATAAAAGGGGATAATGAAACTAAAAGAGGTGAATAATACATATGCAAGGAGAAAGTATAAGAATGGAAAAAGGACTTATAAAAATTCCGAAGTATACATTAGGAGAAGAGTTAATTAGTGCAATATCACATGGGATTGGTGCAGGACTTGGAATTGCTGCACTTGTTCTTTGCACTGTAAAGTCTGCAATGCATCATAATCCATATGCTGTTGTAAGTTCATGCTTATATGGAAGTACTTTAATTATTTTGTATTTAATTTCAACATTATATCATAGTTTTAAACCAAGTATTGGAGCTAAAAGAGTATTTAGAATATTTGATCATTGTAGTATATTTTTACTTATATTTGGGACATATGCACCATTTACATTAGTTACACTAAATGGGACAGTTCGGATGGGTAATTTTTTCTATAATATTGGCTACAGCTGTACTTGGTATAGTATTAAATTCCATAAATTTAGAAAAATATAAAAAGATATCAATGGCTTGTTATATAATTATGGGATGGATGATTGTGTTTGCTTTTAAGCCAATGTGTAGAATGTTAGATTTAAATGGAATAGTTTTATTAGTTACAGGAGGAATTGTGTATACTATTGGTGCAGTGATATATGGATTAGGAAAAAAAGTTAAATATATGCATTCGTTGTGGCACTTTTTTGTATTGGGTGGTAGTATATTACATTTTTTATGTATTTATTTATATGTTGTATAGTTATTATAATATATAAGACTAGCTAAAGCCGGACTATTGGCGCTATACTTTAAATAACAACTTTAGAAAAATTAACTTGTTACAATTCACAGCTATTTTATTTAGGAGAAAATAGTTACCGCCTAGCTAAGTGTTTTATATATTTTTTTAAACCAATCTTGAAGCGTGTCAGTAATTGCTAAAAATAAGTTTTATACCACGCAGAAAATTTAGGAAACATTAGCTAAATGCGTACCATCTGCGATTGGTTTAAAAAAATATATAAAACACTTAGCTAGGCTAGTATGTACTTTTAAATAAGCTGGTACTAGTAACATTAACTTGTAACTATTATATAAAAACTAAAAAAAGTTCTTGCAAAAGAAATGTAGTAGTGATAAAATAAAAGCACTTTTAAAAGGGAGTAGCTTAAAAAATACTAATCAACAATCTCGAATTATTATCTGGTTAGTAACCTTATAAACTAAGGAAGCAAGACTTTTAAAGAAAGTATTATATGGAGTAAAAAATATAATAAGTTCTTTAAGAGTCTTATTTTTATATAATAGAATCTTTATAGAAAATATATTATATAGACTAACCATATAAAAAGTAATTTTTTAGAAAGGATGAGAAAATATTGGAAAAAAATTGGTTTAGTAAAAGTGTAGAGGAAGTAAAAAATGAACTTGCAACAGATTTAGAAAAAGGACTTACAGATGAGATAGTAAAAAAACAAAGAGAAAAATATGGAACAAATGAATTAAAAGCTCAAAAAAAGAAGAGTTTATTTGTAAAATTTTTAGAACAATTTAAAGATTTTATGATAATAGTATTAATTATAGCAGCAGTTGTTTCAGGTGTTGTTGGGTATATGGAAGGAGAAGGTATTACAGATTCTATAATCATCTTGATTGTAGTTATAGTTAATGCAATTATAGGTGTAGCACAAGAAGCAAAAGCAGAAAAATCATTAGAAGCACTTCAAAAATTAAGTAGTCATTCAGCAAAAGTTATGAGAAATGGTAATTTAGCAGTTGTACCTTCTAAAGAATTAGTACCAGGAGATATTGTAATATTAGATACAGGAGATTTTGTACCAGCAGATTTAAGAATTATAGAATCAGCTAATTTAAAATCACAAGAAGCATCATTAACTGGTGAATCTGTACCAGTAGAGAAGAATGAAAAAATAATAACTGATGAAAAAGTTGGAATTGGAGATAGAGTAAATATGCTATTTTCTTCAAGTCTTATTACTTATGGTAGAGGAAAAGGAATAGTAGTAGAAACTGGTATGAATACTGAAGTTGGAAAGATTGCAGGAATTATAAATGATACTGTAAAATCTGAAACACCACTTCAAACTAAGCTTAATAAATTAGGTAAAACTTTAGGATTAGCAGCACTTGTAATCTGTGCAGTTATATTCGGAATAGGATTACTTTATGGAAAAGAACCAATAGATATGTTTATGACAGCTGTTAGTTTAGCAGTTGCAGCAATTCCAGAGGGATTGGCTGCTGTATCTACAATAGTTCTTGCAATTGGTGTACAAAGAATGGTTAAGAAACATGCCATTGTAAAAAAACTTCCAGCAGTAGAAACTTTGGGAAGCGCTACAGTAATTTGTTCAGATAAAACAGGAACATTAACACAAAATAAGATGACTGTAAAAAAAGTATTTTATGATGAAAAATTAGTAAACTTAGAAGATATCAAACAAGAAGAAATAAAAGATGACTTAGAAAAACTTGTATATGTTAGTATGTTAT
>USRT01000008.1 GCA_900557195.1 uncultured Clostridium sp. | reverse complement strand
AGATTTAAAATTTCTCTTTCTAGGCTTGTGACAATCGTATTTCCTGAACTTCCAGCTGTTGTTTCTTCAATCTCTTCAGCTTCTATGTTAGCTATGCTTTCAGAGCTACCTAATACCGAAGAAATTTCAAAATGTAATCTAAAACACTTAACTAATATTCTTCTAAAAAATTCACATTCAAAGTATGGAAGAGATAAAGCAATTGAAATACGTGATTTAGCGAAAAATAGTATTGGTACAAAAAGTCAAGCTATTTCTATGGAACTACAGCAGGTTATTTCTATTATAAAATTTATTGAATTACAATTAAAAGCTACTGAAAATAAAATTAAGGAATCTATGAAATTAATAGATAGTCCTATATTATCTATCCCTGGAGTTTCTTATACTTTAGCTGCCATAATACAAGCAGAAATTAATGACATAAACAGATTTGAGAATCCTGCTAAACTACTTGCATTTGCCGGATTAGATCCTTCAACGTATCAATCTGGCAAATTCACCTCATCTCATCAAGTAATGATAAAGAGAGGCTCAAAATATTTACGTTATGCTCTTATTTTGGCAGCTAGAACTGTTTGCCTGAATGATTCGTCATTTAAGGCTTTTAGAGATAAGAAACTTTCCGAAGAAAAGCATTATACTGTTGCAATGAGCCACGTTGCAAAAAAATTAGTGAGAGTTATTTACTATCTTTTACAGAACAATACTACTTATGATTCTACTAAAATAGCTTAATAACATGGCCACATATGTTTTAAAAAGCATTCTTCCGAATGCTTATTTGTTATGCTCTTTTGTTTTTATTGGTATTCAAAAAAATATTTATAATTTTTTATAAAAAATACTTGACTTTCATATAGTTAGTCTATTTTGCTTATAAACTCATAAATCCAATTTCACGTTTTAACATTTTTAATCTCATAAAATTTAAACACATCACGCAATCTCATTATATAATTGCTCATTTAGATTCATTCCCAATGAACAATTTGAAGATAATTCATATACAGACTTTATTTTTCCTTTTACTTTACTATCTAAAAAGATAATCTTCTCTATTAACTTCATATTTATTAAATCATTAAGCTCTTTATTTAGTTTCATACTTTCAAAATCGAAACTATGTGCTGTAAAAATTCCTTTTACGCCAGAGCAAACTGCATAATTAATTGCATCTATATCAGCTGAGCTTCCTATTTCATCTGCAACTATTACTTTTGGAGCCATAGATCTTATTGCCATCTTTATTCCTAATGGTTTTGTAATGTTTTCTAATACATCTGTTCTTATTCCTATATTGTTTTGTGGCATGCCTTTGTACATTGCTGAAATTTCTCCTCTTTCATCTATTAAACTAACATCTATTCCTTTAAATCCAATCTCTGGAATTCCATCACTTACTTTTCTTACTAAGTCTTTTAACAAAGTAGTTTTTCCTGCACCTGGTGGTGATACAATTAATGTATGAAAAATAGTATTGTTTTCTAAATCTATTACATATTTTAATATATTATTACTACAATCAAAAACCTGTCTTGCTATTCTGAAATTTAATGATGATATGTATTTAATATTTATAACTTTATTATCTTCTAAAACAACATCACCTGTTATTCCTACTCTATGCCCACCATTAATTGTAATGTATCCGTTTATAATTTCATTTTGATAACTATATATAGAATTATCACAAATACTTTGCATAATCTGCAAAATTTCATCTCTATTTGTAAAATGACTTACTATATAATCTTCCTTCTCATTTATTTTTATTATAATTGGACCATTTACTCTAATTCTAATTTCTTGTACTTTATCTGCCTCTCCATTTATTACATTATTAATCTTATTAGAAATATTTAATGGAAAATATTTTAATACATCTAACATTTTCTAGCTTGTCCTCCTTTAGAATTAACTAAATATTACTATTATTATATATATTCATATGTATTTAATATTATTACTATTTGCTTAATTGATTTAAAAGAAATATGGACATTAGCACTAATTTTACATAAAGTCTAAAATAATTTCCATGTACGTAAACTTATTATGTTTTTAAAATAACTTGTAAAAGCATTTTTCCTTACATTATTTATTTTGCAAAACAACTACGAAAAATATTTGACTCCATTTATTTATTTCGAACTACAAAAATTATATATTTTCTATCTAACTTTTATTTATCATGTTAGTTATATTTATATAGTTTTTATATAACAAAAAAGAAGCTAATAATTTAATATTATCAAGCCTCTTTTTTGTATTTTAATATTTACAATTTTATTCTTCCCAGTTATGATAAACATTTGTAACATCATCTAAATCATCTAACATATCTAATAATCTTTGCATTCTTGCTTCACCTTTTTCATCTAATGCTACATATGTTGTTGGAACCATTTGTACTTCTGCTTCTAAGAATTCTAGTCCTTCTGATTCTAGTTTTTCACGAACAGTAGAAAAATCTTCTGGAGCTGTTGTAATTTGATATACTTCTTCTTCTGCTTCGAAATCTTCTGCACCACTATCTATTGCAAGTAACATTAAATCATCTTCTGTCATATCAGTTGTTGTTTTATCGATAACAATTACACCTTTTTTGTTAAATAAATAAGATACACATCCTGTTGTTCCTAAATTTCCACCAGATTTATCAAATGCATGTCTAACATCTGCTGCTGTTCTATTTTTGTTATCTGTACTTCCTTCTACTATTACAGCTACTCCATTTGGTCCATATCCTTCATATATTACTTCTTCATAATTTGCTGAATCTGCTGAACCTGCTGCTTTTTTTATTGCATTATTTATAGTATCATTTGGCATATTGGCAGCTTTACATTTTGCTATTACATCTTTTAATTTAGAATTACCAGCAGGATCTGGTCCTCCTTGTTTTACTGCTACTAATAATTCTCTTCCTAATTTAGTAAATATTTTTCCTCTTGCAGCATCTGCTTTACCTTTTTTTGCTTGAATGTTATGCCATTTTGAATGTCCTGACATGGTTAATTCCTCCTTTATTTTTTATTACAGCTATATATGTTTGCTGTCTTATTGTTTGTATTTTTATCGAATTGCCTTATATATATTATCACATTTTTTTCTTTTTGTGTAGTCCTTATGCAGTGATTTTTAGATTTTGCATTTGTTGAGTAATAAGTTTCAAATTTTTCTCTCATAAATTTCCACTACAATTTGCTTATTTTAAATCTATATATTAAATCGGTAATTGGTCTAACCTCCAATCCATTCGATAAATTACCTTTTCCAAGTCATTGTGTATTATATTTCACCTGTATCTTTATCTATATCTTTACTTGCAATTATAAAATCATTTTTCTATATTTGCATTACATCATTTATGTCGTTTTTTCAAATTTTCTTATCATATATTTCTCCTATAATTTATAAAGCAAATTGTATAATAACTCCAGGAATAGCACAAATAACTAGTGCTAATGTTTCTCCCATAATTATCATTTTTAATCTCCCTACAAATTACTTTTTTACTATGATTATAACATAAAGGACAGATAATTTTCAAACTCTCTGTCCTATAATTTATATTTTATTTTTCTTAATTGGAATCCAAACTTCACTATAGTATTTTCATTATCAATCTTTTTATAGTCTTCTGGATTTTTGAATACATTTTAACATTATATCTTGCTGCTATTTCATAGTCATTCGAAATTTGGTAACTACTCCTTAAATATTCTTTATTAGTATTAATATTAACATCATATTTAGGTTTTATCTTGTTCATTGCATTCTTCATGAAAAACATTCTCTTTTATTTTGCTCTCCTCTACGGAACTGCTGTTGAAGTAGATACATGAAATATTGTGAATGCCTTTAGACAATTTTAACAATACTTTCACTCTAATTCAAAGCTACCAGTATATAGTCTATAATACATTCCTTTCTCATTTATCAAGTCTTCGTGTTTTCCTCTTTCTATAATCTGTCCATGATCTAATACCATAATTGCTTTTGAATTTCTTACTGTTGAGAGCCTATGTGCAATTACAAATACAGTTCTTCCACTCATCAATTTATCCATTCCATCTTGTACAATTTTTTCTGTTCTAGTATCAATACTTGAAGTTGCTTCATCTAATATCATGACTGGTGGATTATTAATTGCAGCTCTTGCAATAGAAATCAATTGTTTTTGCCCTTGTGATAAACTTCCTCCATTTCCATCTATCGTCGTATCGTATCCATTTGGTAAATTCATAATAAAATTATGTGCATTTGCAAGTTTTGCTGCTTCTATTACTTCTTCATCTGATGCTTTTTCACTACCATATCTAATGTTTTCTTTAATTGTCCCTGTGAACAAATTTACATCTTGCAATACCATTCCGAGCGATTTTCTTAAGTCTTCTTTCTTAATTTTTTTAATATTAATGCCATCATATCTAATTTTTCCATTTTCAATATCATAAAAGCGATTAATCAAGTTTGTAATAGTTGTTTTTCCTGCTCCTGTTGCTCCAACAAAAGCAATTTTCTGCCCAGGCTTTGCATATAAACTGATATTTTTCAAAACAATCTTGTTTTCCTCATAGCCAAAATCTACATTTTCAAATTCAATATGTCCTTTTAACTCAATGTATTCTAATTTGCCATCATGATGTTTATGTTTCCAAGCCCACATTCCTGTATATTCATCTGCTTCTATAATTTCTCCGTTTTCCTTTTTAGCATTTACTAAAGTAACATATCCATCATCAAATTCTGGTTCTTCATCTATCATTTCAAATATTCTTCTTGCTCCTGCTAGTGCCATAACTACTATATTAATTTGATTTGACAATTTAGCAATCGGCATTGCAAAGCTTTTACTTAAATTCAAGAAAGACGCAATAGATCCTATAGTTAAGCCTCCTATTCCATGAATAGCAAGCAAACCTCCGACTACACCTATTAATACAAATTGTATATTTCCTAAATTTGCTAAAGCTGGCATTAAAATATTAGCATATCTATTTGCAGTGGTTGTATCATTACAAAGTTTTTCATTTAGTTCTCTAAACTCTTCAATTGCTTCTTCTTCATGGGAAAATACTTTTATTACTTTTTGTCCATTAATCATTTCTTCAATATATCCATCTACTTTTGCTAGTGCTTCTTGTTGTTTCATAAAGTGGGTACTGCTCTTTCCACCAACAGTTTTTGTCAATTTTAACATAGCAAACAAGATAAATAGTACAACTATTGTTAAATATGGACTAGTATAAATCATGACAATAAAGGTAGAAATAATTGTTATAATCATAGAAACGATTTCTGGTATTCCCCTAGAAATTAACTCTCTTAATGTATCTGCATCATTTGTATAATAGCTCATGATTTCTCCATGTGTATGAGTATCAAAATATCGAATTGGTAATTTTTGCATTTTTTTAAACATCTCATCACGAATTACTTTTAAAGTTCCCTGTGCTACTTTTGACATCATTCTATTATATAAATAAGTGGCAATTATTCCTATTAAATAAATACATGACATACCAGTAAGAGCTTTTAATAGTGGAGTGAATATAGGATTTTCCTGTACTAACATTGGTGAAATGTAATTATCTATTAGTTTTTGTATAAAAATTGAGCTTGCTACACTAGTTAATGAACTTAGAATAATGAATATCATAACAACTATAATTTGTATTTTAAAATTTCTAAGTACATAACCTAATAATCTCTTAATTGTTCCTTTATCAAACTTTTTTCCTTTATTCATTAACTGCCTCCTCTCCTTTTACTTGTGAGTAATAAACCTCTTGGTAGATTGCATTTGATTTTAATAATTCTTCATGTGTACCGATTCCGTTGATTTCTCCATTATCTAATACAATGATTTGGTCACTATCTTGAACAGAAGATACTCTTTGTGCAATAATAATTTTAGTTGTATTTGGTATTTCCTCCATAAATGCTTTTCTAATCAGACTATCTGTTTTTGTGTCTACTGCTGATGTTGAATCATCTAAAATCAATATCTTTGGCTTTTCAAAAGTGCTCTAGCAATACAAAGTCTTTGTTTTTGTCCTCCTGATACGTTCGTTCCTCCTTGTTCAATATATGTGTCATATTTGTTGGGAAAGTTTTCTATAAATTCATCAGCTTGTGCTAATTTGCAAGCTTTTATTATTTCTTCATCAGTTGCGTCTTTATTACCCCATCTTAAATTCTCTTTTATAGTACCTGAAAATAATTCGTTTTTTTGAAGTACCACAGAAACTTCATCTCTTAGGGTTTTGATATTATATTCTTTTACATTAACTCCACTAACTTTAAGTACACCTTCTGTGACATCATACAATCTTGGAATTAACTGTACGATACTGGATTTGGCACTCCCTGTTCCACCAATAATTCCTATTGTTTGACCTGACTCTATTTTTAAATTGATATTCTTTAAAGCTAATTTGTTTTTATCTTTGATGTAACTAAAACTTACATTATTAAATTCTATCTTTCCATCTTTTACTTCCATAATTGGTGATTCTGGATTTTTTAAATCTGGCTCTTCTTCTAATATTTCTATAATTCTCCTTCCTGACTCAATTGCCATAGTAACAGTTACAAATATCATAGATACTAACATAAGACTTGATAGAATTTGCATTGCATAAGCAATTAAGCTTGTTAATTCTCCTTCTGTTAAAAATCCTCCAACAATATATTTTGCTCCAAACCAAGAAATTAGAGTAATACAAGTATACACTGTCAATTGCATTAATGGGTTGTTAAAAGCAATGATTGCTTCTGCTTTTGTGAAATCTTTATAAATAATATTGGAAACTTCTTCGAATTTTCTCACTTCTGTTTCTTCTTTTACAAAAGATTTTACAACTCTAATTCCCTTTACATTTTCTTGCACAACATTGTTTAATTTATCATAGTTATTAAATACCCTTTTAAAAATAGGATGGGCCAGTTTAGAGATTAGTATCAATAATACGCCAAGTACCAAAGAGCTTATTAAAAAGATAATTGCTATTTTCCCATTAATCATAAATGACATAACCATAGCTAAAATAATGGTAATTGGTGCTCTTACTGCGCCTTTAATAATCATCATAAATGCTTGTTGTACATTAGTAACATCTGTTGTTAGTCTTGTAACAATACTAGACGTACTAAATTTATCAATGTTTAAAAATGAATATTTTTGTACCTTTTCATACATATCTTGTCTTAGATTTTTCGCAAACCCAGCTGATGCAGTTGCAGCAAATCTTCCAGACATTACTCCAAAAAACAAAGATAAAAATGCTGTACCTAACAGTAACACAGCCAGCTTCAAAATAACACCTGTATCACCTTGTGAAATTCCATCATCAATTAACTTTGCTAGTAAAAATGGAATAGTAATTTCCATACATACTTCTAACACCATACAAATAGGCGTTAAAAGAGTAGCTTTTTTATACTCTCTTATTGATTTACTTAACTTTTTAATCATGATAACTCCCTCTTCTTTATTTTTTTCTCTTTTTAATGTATTCGCATATTATTTCAATTATTTTATCATTTCCAAGTTCACAATTTAAGCATAAATCGTAGTTTTCTTTTTCTCCCCATTTTTGGTTTGAAATTACTTCATAATACATTGCTCTTGACTTTGTAGATTGTATCATATTTTTTTCGGCATCTTTCTCTGTATCATGATAATTATTTTTTATATTTTGTATTTTATATTCTTTCCCTGCATATAGGAAGATTTTAATAAGATTTGAATTATCTTTTAATATATAATCTGCTGCTCTACCAACAATAACACATTCTCCTTGTTGAGCAATTTCTTTGATAATTCTTGATTGATAAATCATTGCATCTTTATTGGCATCTAATGATAAGAAATTATCATATAAATCTTTTTCTCCTAAATTTTCTACTAAATTATGACTTGTTGCAAAATTCTTAATTTCTTCTTTATCATAAAAAGCAATGTTAAATTTTTTTGCAATCTCTTTTGCAATTCTTTTACCATTCGTTCCATGTTCTCTTGAAATACTAATAATTAAGTTGTTTTCCTTCTTCTCTACTTCAGAAGTTGTTTCTAACATTTTTATTTTTGCATTATAAGAATTTTTTAATATTCCTAAAGATATACAAGCTGTTAAGATTTCTGCAATTGGGAATGTCCACCAAACAAGGTTAATAACATCACTTGATAATGTGAATAAATATGCAATTGGAAACACAAATATTGTTAGTCTAAATAATGAAATGACAAGCGGTCTTAGTGCATATCTTACTGATTGCAATACACCTTGAATTGCTACTGAAATTCCCATAAAGATATAGCTAATGCTTGCAATTCTAAGTGCCACTACACATACTTCAATCATTTCTAATGATGTGCCACCAGTTAGTCCAAATAAATTTGATATTGGTCTTGCTAATATTTCAAAAGCAATTGTTAAAACAAAGGTAACTATTAAAGTATCAATTATTCCATATTTGATACATTCGTCAATTCTTTTCTTATCTTTCATACCATAGTTAAAAGATAAAATAGAAATGATCGTATTAGATAATCCAAATGCTGCAAATAGTGGGATTTGTTGTATTTTGTAATAAATACCAAAAGAGCCTACTAATATACTTGTATCAGCTTTCGATAAACCTAAGATAGCATTCATTCCTGCCATCATAACAGCAAGTAATCCCTGCATAATTGTTGCAGAAAGCCCAATTGTATAAATTCCCTTGATCAATCCTGCTTCTGGTTTAATATATTTTAAATTGCCATTAATCTCTTTGTTTTTGGTATAATGGAAAATTATAGCAATAGCAAGAGATATAAATTGTCCTATTACTGTTGCTAATGCTGCTCCTGCAACTCCCATTTTCATTGGATAAATAAATATATAATCTAATATAATGTTTGCAAGCGCTCCTGAAATTTGGGCAATTGTTGAAAGCATTGTTCTACCAGTTGCCTGCAAAAATCTTTCATATACAGCATAAGCTATTGCACCTAATGACAGGCAAGAACAAATTTTAAGGTAGGTTGTTCCCATCATGATTACTTCTTCATTTCCATTAGCAAATAGTGATATAAACCACTTTGAGCCCAATAAACCAAACAAGAAAAATACTAAGAATATACATCCACTTAAAAATATACCATTACCAGCCACTTTATTTACTTTTTCTTGATTATTTTCTCCTAAGCTTTTTGACAATAAAGCATTTAATCCCACACCTGTTCCAACGCCTATTGCAATAATTAGAATTTGAATTGGAAAAGCTAGTGTAAGCGCTTGATTTGCTAGAACACCACTTTCTCCCATATTAGTTACAAAAATACTGTCTACCACATTATACAATGCTTGTAAGATCATTGATACAATCATTGGTAACCCCATTTTCCAGAAAAGTTTTTTCATGGGTGTTGTAGCCATTTTATTTTTTTCGTCTCTTTCCATATCTTTCCTCCTTCTATTTAGCAAAAAAAATAACGCAAGTCCCTTTATCTGGACTTACGTTTTTACTGCTCGACTAATATATTTTATCATATTTTATATTTTTATGTAATACTTTTTTCAAAAATTATTAAAAAAATAAATTCATAATTAATCAAACTTACTATTTGTATGGATTCATAATAGCACAAATAGGAAGTAATTTGAAAATTACTTCCTATAAAACATTTTAATTATTTTAAGCTATCAGTCCAATTTTTAATTTCAGAATCTGATGGATTAGAACTAAAACGATGTCCCTCTTTCCAGTTTCCACTGTTTGCTTCTCTTTCAAGCAATTTTCCACTTTGTCCTATCTCTGATGATGCTGATGTACAAAATGGAATTACTGTTTTTCCGCTAAAGTCATTTGCTTTTACAAAACTATCTACTGGCCATGCTGCAATTCCCCACCATATTGGATAACCAATTAAAACTGTATCATAATCTTCGAAGTTTTCTACTTTTGTCTCTTTTAACTTAACATCTCTTAAAGATTCATCATTATATTCTTTTGAAACTCTTGAATTATTGTTTGTCCAGTTTAAATCTTCCGCTGCATATACTTCTTCTGGTACTATTTCAAAAATGTCAGCATCTAAATTCTTTGCAATTTTTTCTGCAACTTCTTTTGTATGATTTTGAGCTGAATAATATATTATTAATGTTTTACTTTTACTACTTGGATTGTTTGTATTTTTACCTTCTTCATTATCTTCATTTATTCCGTTAGTATTGTTTGTATTATTTACTAATTCTGTGTTCTCATTTTCTTCATTTCCTATATTTGAATTGTTTTTTTCTGCATTATTATTTTTGTTATATATTGCAAAACATACAATTGCAATTATGATAATAAATACGGCTACAATTAGACCTATAATTCCTTTTTTATTCATTTTTTAATCTCTCCTTTCATTTTTAACTTTTTTATAGGTTTGCAATTTCGGATTTGCTCAATTGCATAAGTTATTCGTAATTCACTTCGTTCAAACGACTAACTTAATTACCAATTCTTTTTATCTTTTGTATGGTCATGATTTGTTCTTCTTGATTTTACTGTTTCATCAAACCACTTTACCATATTGGGATCTGTATGTGAAAAAAATAAACTTGTTTTTGTGTCTAATTCTTTTATTTTTTCCATATCTTCTTCTGATAATTTAAAATCAAAAATGTTAAAGTTTTCTTTTACTCTCTCTATTTGTGTTGATTTTGAAATAGCTACTACATCTCTTTGTATTAACCATCTTAATATAACTTGTGCTACTGATTTGTTATATTTTTTACCTATTTCTGTTAATACCTCATTTGAAAACATATTATTTTTTCCTTCAGCAAATGGAGCCCATGCTTCAATTTGAACATTAAAGTTTTTCATATTCTCTTGAGCTTCATATTGGCTATTAAATACATTTGTTTCCACTTGGTTTACATGTGGTGCTATTTTTCTTTCAAATAGGCATATATCTGCTAATCTATCTGGATAGAAATTGCTAACACCTATTGCTTTTAATTTTCCTTCTTCATATAAATCTTCTAGTGCTCTATATGCTCCATAATAATCTGCAAAAGGTTGATGTAATAACATTAAGTCTATATAATCTACTTTCAATTTTCTCATTGATTCTAATACAGATTCTTTACATTTTTCATATCCATAATTATCTATCCATACTTTAGAGGTAATAAATATCTCTTCTCTTTTTACTAATCCATCTGTAATTGCTTTTTGTATTCCCTCTCCTACTTCTTCTTCATTAAAATAACTTTGAGCCGTATCAATTAATCTGTATCCTATTTTTATTGCATTATATACACATCTAGCACAATCCTCTTTTGATATTTGGTATACTCCAAATCCATTCTTTGGCATTTTTACACCATTACTTAAAGTTACATATTCCATTTTAAATTTTCCCCCTAATTTCTAATATTTAATTTACTAATTATTTCATTACCATCTGAAGTATCTGTTACAACACCTTTTAATTCCATTCCCATAAGTGTTCCAACTCTGTTTGCTAAAAAATCTATTGCATTTTTAGTCCCCTCATCTGGAGCTGAACCTTGAGCAAATAAATAGAATTTTTTACCTTTTAAAACTTCTGCTTCTGGTAACATGTATAGTCTATCAATAAATGTCTTTAATATTCCACCAACTGTGTACCAATAAACAGGTGCTCCAATTAGTAATGTATCTGCTTTTTCAATTTCCTTAAAAACTTCTCCTATTTGATCATCTTCATATACTTGTCCATATTGAGATATTTTGTAATCTGCCATTTGTAATATATTGTACTTTCTACCTTCCAATATTTTTTCTCCAATACGATATGTGTTTCCTTTTCTATTTGGACTACAATTCATAAATAAAATTTTGTTCATAATCATTCCTTCTTTCTTTACTTACATTATTTTTGAGCATCTAAATTTGGTCTATATGAAGCATAACTTGCTAACTTTTCTGAACTGGCTTCATAATATCTAACATTTTTATTTATTTTAGCAATTTCTTTCATATCTTCTTCTGATAATTCAAAGTCAAATATATTTATATTAGCTTTTATGTGTTCTGGATTAGTAGCTCCTGGAATAACTATATTTCCTGATTGAATATGCCATCTTAATATAATTTGAACATTACTCTTTCCATATTTTTCTGCCAATTCCTTAAATACCTTCTCATTAATTAAATTTTTATCTCCATGTCCTAGTGGATACCAACCCTGAATTTTAATATCATGTTTTGCTAAAAATTCTTTTAATTCAGTTTCTGGATAATATGGATGTGCTTCTACTTGCAATACTGTTGGTTTTATCTCACACATATCTAATATTTCTTGTATTTGTTCTTCACTAAAATTAGATAGTCCTATTCCCTTTACTTTTCCCTCTTTAACTGCTTTTTCCATTATCTTGTATCCTTTAATGTAATTTCCACATGGTTGATGTAATAATAGTAAATCAATATAATCTGTATCTAATCTTTCTAACGTTTTTTCAACTTGATTTTCATCTTCATAAAGAGCTGGCCATAATTTTGTTTCTAAAAATATTTCTTCTCTTTTAATTCCTGATTTTTTTATTCCTCTGCCTACACCTTTTTCATTAACATAGGCATTTGCCGTATCGATTAGTCTATATCCATTTTTTAAAGCGTTATATACTGCTTCTTCTGCTTGATCTGGATTTAGCATAAATGTTCCTATACCTAGTACTGGCATCTCTATTCCATTATTTAATTTTACCCAATTCATAAAATAATACCTCCTAAAATTTTTTCACTATATATACTTTACAATATTTTCAAAAAAATGTACAATAAAAATAACTTATAGCAGTATAACTTTCATGCATACTGAAAAAGGAGTGATATTATGATAGATTCTAATTTATGGAGAGAATTAGCTGTTTTTGAAGAATGTGGTACTTTGTCAAAAGCATCAGAAAAATTATTTATTAGTCAACCTGCTTTAAGTCGTTCCATGAATAGATTAGAAGAAGAACTTGGAATTACAATTTTCACTAGAAGTAAAAACAAATTAACATTAAATGATAATGGGAAACTGGCAGCTGAATATGCTAGAGAAATTATTAGATATGAAGAAAATGCTATAAATGCTATTAGGGCTTTCGATAGTAGGAATCATACAATATCAATAGGTTCGTGTGCTCCTATTCCACTTTCTGAACTTACAGAAGCTGTATCTACTTTATATAAAGATTTTACTATTTCTTCTAAAATTGATGAAAGAGAAATATTACTTAATAATTTAAAATCTGGTATTTATGACATTTGCATTTTTAATCAAGAAATAAAAGACGAAGAATTAATCAGTTTTAAAACTTGTAGTGAGAAGTTATATTTGACATTAGATAAAAGCCACCCTTTAGCAAAAAGAACTAGCATATATTTATCTGAATTAAATGATCAAGATATTCTTTTATATTCTGAAATAGGTTTTTGGTATGAACTTTTAAAAGAGAAAGCTCCAAATGCAAATTTTTTAATTCAACATGATAATAATACTTTTAATACATTACTTAACACTACCTCTTTCCCATCTTTTGTAACAAATAAATCTATTAATCTATACAGAAGAAAACAAACTAATTATAAAGTTACGATTGAAGTATTAGATAAAGAGGCAACTGCCAACTATTATTCTGTGATTTTAAAGGAAAATCAAAAGAAATTTGAGGCTTTATTTGAATTTATAAAAAATCAAGAAAATTCTCATAGTATATAAATAAAAGGGGCAGATAATTATTTTTTTAATTACCTGTCCTACAATTATTTGATTATCTTTCTAGTACTTCATATAAGAATTTTATTGCCTCATCTTGGCTTAATCCATCATGACCTTTTTTCTCTTCATAATGTAAAATAATTTCAATATTATTATACTCAGTAACATTTTTCATTGTTTCTATTTTTTCTAAAAATGGTTAATTAAATATTCGTATTTTACATTATCTTTCTTTACTTCTAAGATATAAAGTAAATCTTCTTTTACTTTATAATTTTCTAAATCATAATAATCGATTTTTTCTACTGGATATGACAATTTTTTCATTTTAGTTTTTTTATCTGATTTTTCTATTGTGTCATCAATTACCTGTTTTGTAATAGTTATTTTATAAATAGCTATTATTCATATATATCTTTTAACATAAATAAGCTTTTATTAAGTAATTTTACATTTCAAATTGACTATTATATAATTCGGCATAAAATCCGTTTTTTTCTAGTAATTCTTCATGTGTTCCTTGTTCTATTATGTTACCTTGATTCATTACTAATATTAAATCTGCATTTTTTATAGTTGACAATCTATGTGCTATAATAAATGATGTTCTATTTTTAGTTAATTTATCCATTGCTTTTTGTACTAGCTCTTCTGTTCTTGTATCTACATTTGATGTTGCTTCATCTAAAATTAAAAATGGTGCATCTTTTATCATTCCTCTTGCAATTGTTAATAATTGTCTTTGTCCTACAGATATACTATCACTTTCTGTTATTACTGAGTCATATCCATGTGGTAAAGTTTTTATAAAGTGATGTATTCCAACTTCTTTACATACTTCTATTACTTTTTCATCACTTACATTTTCTCTGTTATAAACGATGTTTTCTTTAACTGTTCCTTCAAATTGCCAAGTATCTTGTAATACCATAGTAAACAAGTCATGTATATTTTCTCTTGTTAACTCTTTGCTTGAAATTCCATCAATTTTTATATCACCAGAGTTTATATCATAGAATTTCATAAGTAAATTTACCATTGTTGTTTTACCTGCTCCTGTTGGTCCTACAATAGCAATTTTTTGTCCTGGTTTTGCCTTTGCTGTGAAATTCTCTATTGTTGGTTTATTATTATCATCATATTGAAATACAACATTTTCAAATTCTATATTTCCTTTAACTTTTGAAACATCTAATTTTTTTGTTAAATGCTCCTCACTATTCATTTCTTTTTCGTCTAAAAATTCAAATACTCTTTCACTTGCTGCTGCAGTTGATTGAAGTGATGTAATTGCTTGTGCTATTTGTGATAATGGATTTGTAAATAATCTCACATAAGTAATAAAAGCCACAATAACACCAAAAGAAATTATATTATTCATTGTTAAAAGAGCTCCAACAATACATACAGCAACATATCCAAAATTTCCTATAAATCCCATAATTGGTTGCATTAAGCCTGATAAAAATTGACTCTTTTTGTTGCTATTGCATACACTTTGATTAAACTCATCAAATTTATTATTTGCTTCTTCTTCTCCATTATATGCTTTTACAACATTAATACTAGAATAAATTTCTTCAATATGTCCATTTAATTTTCCAAGTTCTACTTGTCTTGCTACGAAATATTTTTGTGATTTTTTCAAAATTACACTCATTCCTGCAAATCCAATTAAACTTGAAATTATAGCTGTCAATGCCATTATCCAGTTTGTATAGAACATCATAACGATTGTTCCTAAAAATAAAGCTACATTACTTACTAAACTTCCTAAAGATTGATTCATAGATTGTGCAATTGTATCTACATCATTTGTTACTCTTGATAAAGTATCTCCTGCTTGATGTTTATCAAAGTATTTTAAAGGTAATTTATTTATTTTTACAGATATTCTACTTCTTAGTTCTTTTGCAAATTTATTTGCAACATCTGTCATACAGATAGATTGGATAAAATTAAAAATAGCACTACATACATAAATTGTAACCAATATAATTGTAATATTTTTAATTTTATCTATATCCATAAATGGTTTTACAACATCTTTAACGCTTTCTGGCATTTCATCTATTTTTTCATATAATTGCTCTGGATTCATATCTTCTGTCATCGAACTTAATATTTTCATTGCTTTTTGCTGATCTTCAAGTGAAATTATTTTTCCATCTATTTCTATATCTTGCATATTTCCTGTTTGCATATTTGCTGAAACTTTAGTTGTTAATTCTTGCATGTTTTCTTTGTTTATAACTAAACCTTCTGATATAGTATCTGTTATTTTTGATAATTGGTTAGGAGCAAGTATAGATAAAATAGATGATAGAATTGCTAAAATTAATGCAATAACAATTAATATTTTAAAATGACCTAATTCGCTAAATAGTCTTTTAACTGCTCCTTTAAAATCTTTTGATTTTTCTGCTACTCTTGGTCCTCCCATTGGTCCTCTTCTTGGAGGATGTACTGTTTTTTCATTATTACTCATTTTCTAACTCCTCCTTTGATAATTGAGATAAAGCAATTTCTTTATATACATCACAATTTTTTAATAATTCTTTGTGAGTACCTTCGCCTACAACTTTTCCTCCATCTAAAACTATTATTTTATCACTGTTTATAATTGTTCCAATTCTTTGACCTACTATTAAACTTGTAGCGTCTTTAGTATATTGTTTTAACTCTTTTCTTAAAATAGAATCTGTTTTATAATCTAGAGCAGAAAAACTATCATCAAATATATATATTTCTGGATCTCTTGCAATAGCTCTTGCAATCGAAAGTCTTTGTTTCTGTCCTCCTGATACATTAGTTCCACCTTGTGCAATCATAGTATCATAGGTTTCTTCCATGTTTTCTACGAACTGTGTTGCTTGTGCTACTTTTACAGCTTCTTTTACTTTTTTATCTGTTATTTCACCTTTTCCATTATTTCCATAGGCAATATTATTTTTTACTGTATCATTAAACATAACTGCTTTTTGTGATACATAACTTATTTTATTATTTAACAATTCTTTTGTATATTCTTTTACATTAATTCCATCTACTAGTACTTCTCCTTCTGTTGCATCATAAAATCTTGGTACTAGATTAATTAATGTTGATTTTCCACTACCTGTTGAACCGATAAAAGCAACTGTTTCTCCTTTATTTGCTTTAAATGAAACATTTTCTAATATATATTCATCTGCATCTGGGTATTTAAATGAAACATTTTTAAATTCTACAGTTCCTTTTTCTTTTGACTCATCCTGTTTCATTTTTCCATCTTTTATTGTTTCTTCTGTATCTAATATTTCATTAATACGATTTGCTGAAACTTGAGCTCTTGGTAACATCATAAAAATCATAGCAAGCATTAAAAATGACATTATTACTTGCATTGCATAAGAACTAAATACTACCATATCTCCAAATATTCCTATTTTGTCTACCATACTTGCATCTTTTATTAAATATGCTCCCATAAAATAAATACCAAGTGTTAAAAAATACATTACAATATACATTACAGGTTGCATAATAGCAAAAGATTTCTGATTAAACAATTGTTGATTTGTAAGTTTTGTATTCACATCTTCAAATTTATCTTCTTGATATCTTTCAGCATTAAATGCTCTTACAACTCTTATTCCAGTTAAATTTTCACGAATAACTCCATTTACTTTATCAATTAATTTTTGAACCTTTTTAAATTTTGGCATTACAATAGCTATTAAAATTCCTATAACTGTAAGCAATATTCCTACTGCTACAGCTGTCATTGCACTC
Source organism: uncultured Clostridium sp. (assembly GCA_900557195.1). GTDB lineage: Bacteria > Bacillota > Clostridia > TANB77 > CAG-508 > CAG-492. The sequence continues at coordinate 61,933 of USRT01000008.1, read as the reverse complement.
CATTGCCAACTTTTATTTAGAATTTTTGTTATTGCCCAAATAGCTGTTAACGGAGCTTTAATTAATAACTGAATTCCCATAGCTACAAACATTTGAATTTGTGTAACATCATTTGTAGATCTTGTAATTAAGCTACTTGTTGAAAATTGTTTTATTTCATGCATAGCTAATCTTTCTACTTTTGTAAATATCTTTTTTCTAACAGATTTAGAAAATTCTGCTGCTACACTTGCTGTCATATAACCTGTAAAAATTGCAAAAATTAAGCTTCCTAATGCACAGGAAAGCATGTATGCTCCATTTTTTACAATTTCACTCATTTGGCTTCCTTCTGTTTGAACTAATACTGTTATTTGTGACATATAATCTGGCATTTTTAATTCAAGCCATACTTGCCCAACAATTAATATAAATGCTATTAATATCATTAACCATTGTTTTGTTCTTAAGTTTTTTAAAAGTTTAAACATTTTTAATTTCATTCCTTTCTTTTTATTTCATTAAATTTCTTTTCATTTTGTCTAATGTTTCTACAAATCTTTTTAATTCTTCATCTGTAATACCTTCTGTCATCTGTTCGTTTAATTTTCGAAAATCTTCTTTTCTTTTATTAAATAATCTTATTGCTTCATTATTTAAAATTATTCTTTTAGTTCTTGTATCTGCTTCATCTACTACTCTTTTTATTAATTTATGTTTTTCCATTGTTTGCAAAATACCTGAAACACTTGCTCTACTTAAATTAAGAACTTCTTCTAAATCTTTTTGATATATTTCTTCTTCCTTATGCTTTAATATGTACTCCATAATTCTCATTTGACTTTGTGATGGTTTAATAAATTCATTATTATCATTAGGTAATTTTCTAAATAATAATATATCTATTTCTTTAATATATTTTAGTAAATTCTCTCTTTCCATTCTTCGCACCTCTTTTTGTCAAGCACCTTACAAATTATAATTATAACATCTTTTAATCTTTTGTCAATCAACTCACAAAGTTTTTTCAGAAAGTTCACATACATTTCACATTATATTTTAGTTATTTAATTAATGCTTATGATAAATAAAAAAATGTAACAATAAAAAAAATAGCAGAGTATAAAAATATATACTCTGCTATTTTTAATCATTTTAAAATAATTTTATATAATTATTAATTACTACTCCATTACATACAACCTATATTTATTAAAACCTATATCTCTATGTCTCTTTGTATTAGTAGTTATATAAATTTAACTTTTCTTTCCCAACTCATATACAATATCTACAGAATCACAAACATTTTGTGAATGAGTTACTATAATAATGCACTTATTTTGTTCTTTTGCTAAAGTCTTAAATATTTTTAAGATTTCATTTTCTGTATCTTTATCTAGGTTTCCTGTTGGTTCATCTGCAATGATGATTTTTGGATTATATGATAAACTTCTTGCAATAGCAATTCTTTGTTGCTCTCCACCTGATAACTTTAATATCTTTCTTTTACTATGTTCTTTTGTAAGTCCTACACTTTGCATAAGTTCTAGTGCTTTTTTCTTTTTATCTTTTATTTTTACTTTACTCACATCCATAGATAATATAATATTTTCTATTGCCGTTAATCTTGGTAGTAAATTATAACTTTGAAATACAATTCCTATATCTGTATTTCTATATTTATCTAGATTCATCTTTTTTAAATCTTTTTCATCATATAACACTCTTCCGTTTAGTGCATTTTTCAAGTCCTGTTATAAGTGATAATAGAGTTGTTTTTCCGCTTCCACTTTTCCCCCTGATTGCATACATCTTTCCTTGCTCAAATTCATAATTTATGTTTTCAAAAACATAAGTATCTTTTGGTGCATCTTTATATCTATATCCTACATTTTCTAATTTTAATATTCCCATACTTTAAGACCTCTCTTTCAATATAGTAAGTGGACTAAACCTTTGAATACTTATCATTGCCGCTAAACTACTTACCAATGTTAAAAGCACTCCTATTCCAAGTAATTCCATTACAACATTAGTATCTACTACAGCATCAATTGTATCAATTTCTTGCACTTGTATATTACCATTAAACTTCATATCCATTGGTCCTTTTCCAAAATTATTTGAAATTTCTTGTTCTTCTACTTTACTATCTTCTATTTCATTTTGAAGTAGTATGTTTCCTATTGGTTTTGATAAGTAACCTCCACAAACAGCTCCAATCATTAACATAATAATACTCACAATTAATAATTCTAAAACAAATTGTATCGTTAATTTGAATTTACTTACTCCTATTGTTCTAAATACTCCTATTTCATATTTTCTTTCTCTGATATTTATCATATTAATTACAAATAAAACAACTCCAGATATAATCAATGTAATAATCAAAAATGTTGTAGCAAAAGTTTTCACATTTTTAATAGACTTTGTTGCCGTTTCTAGTTTTTCTAAATTTGTATTAATTGTATAATATTCATTTAATCCTTTTTGCCTTACTTCTTCTATAAATGAATCGACAGCTTCCTTATTCTCGATTATAAATGATGGTGTTATATTAGTTACAAGTGTACTATCATCTTGCAGTAATAAATCAATTACTCCACTTCCTGTTATAATTTTGTTAGCAGACCCAGAATACATATTTTTTGTATCATCTGTATTAGAATTATCTGTATAAATTCCTGTTACTGTAAATTCATAAGTTTTCTCATTATCATTTGGATTTTTAAATATTATTTTACTTCCAACAGTAACCTCATTTAATGTTGCAAGTTCTGAACTTATGACACATTCATATGAATTAAAATCTGTTATCATTTCTCCTTCAGTTACTTTATATGTTCCATTTACAAAATCAGTCATTGCATCATAAGAAGAATATCCATCAATTTCAAAATCTCCTGTTAGATTTCGCATACTTTGAAATACTTCTTTTGATTTTGTTATTACAGTAGTTGTATTATTATTTATTGTGGTATGTCTTTCTCCTCCTGGTCCTTTTCCCATTCCGCTATTTCCACCTGCCTCCGTACTTGTTGAAGTAGTAGAAGTTTGTCTATCTTCAACTTCGTATTCAAAAGAATCAGTTGCCTTTGTTATACTATCACTATTTAATGATGTTCCGATAAACATAATAGTATCCTTTTAAATATTCACTATTTCCATAGTTTTTTATATCATCAATTGTGAATGATTCTATATTATTAAAAGCCTCAATATTTTCTTTTCTTGCATCTTCACCACCTTTAAAATTTCCAGTAACTTCCTTTCTATCAAATGAAATGCTAACAATAATATCATGTGATTCTTCATAATCTTTTACAAGTCTATCTGCTGTGTTTCTTATTGCTAAAGTAACAGTAGAACTACATGCTATAGCCAATATAATAATTCCTATTAAAATATTCCTTCCCTTATTTCTAATAATTGAAACTAAACTATTTTTTAAAATATACATCTTATTATTACCTCCTAATATATTCATAATATACTTTAAAAATAGTCCATGGCTCTTTATAATATACTTCAATATTTCCATTATACTTTTGAACAGTAGATTTGCTAATTGCAAGTCCTAACCCATATCTTTTCTCTTTCCTATTTCTTGATTTATCAATACGATAAAATCTTTCAAATATTTTTTCTCTTTCCTCTTTTGGAATTGGGTCCCCCATATTTTTTACTTCTAATATAATTTCATTTTTTTCTTTTTTTAGCACTACTACTACTTCTTTTTTTGCTTCAGTATGTTTAATAGCATTATCTGTTAAAGTAGAAACAATATGTTCTATATCTTCCTTATTTGCATTCATTACAATGTTTTCGGCAATTTCATTTTTTATACTCACTTGCTTTTCATAAGCCATACTTTCAAACATAGAAAGTATAATCTCTACTTCTTTTGATAGATTTAATTGTTTGTACTCTTTTACATTATCTATATTTTCTATTTTGGCAAGCAGTAATAATTCATTAATTAATTTATTCATACTTTCAGCTTCATTTTGTATATAATTTATCCATTTATTTGTTCCCACTTCATTTTCCAATACATCACTATTGGCTTCTATTACTGCTAGTGGTGTTTTAAGCTCATGTGAAGCATCTGAAATAAATTGTTTTTGCTTTTCAAAAGTTTCTTCTACTGGCTTTACAATAATTTTAGATACTTTTTTTGCAATAATATAAATAACAATAATTGAAACAATTGATATAATTCCAGAAAATAAAAACATTGTTCTTATATGTGAAATAGTATTTTCGTTCTCTATTAATATAATGTTTATTGTGCTTTTATTTATTTTTCTTGTTTTATAAATATATTTTCCTATAATTCCTTTATCCTTATTTTTATTTGCTATTTTAAGAGCATAATCATTTATTGTTTCATTTGTTGTATTAGAACTTTGCACAATCGTAGAATCTTCTATTAAAATATTATATAATCCATCAATACCTACTTCTTGTTTTATTTTATAATCCTCTATTTTTCCATTTGGACTTCTTTTTTGTTCTCCTCCTATAAATCTGTCTATCATAGAAGTAGCCATACTGATTGTATTATTATAATTAAAGAAAGCAAATAATATTATTATTCCTAAAATTATAATTGATAGTGATACCATGATCAGTAAAAATATTCTTTGATTTAACTTTTTAATCATTTTCTTCCTCCATTTTATATCCTATTCCTCGTACTGCCTTTATTTTTACATTTGACTTAAGAAGTTTCAACTTTTTTCTCAAAAATGACACATAAACTTCTACATTATTGTATTCTGCATCACTATTATAACCCCATATTTTATTTGCTAACATTTCTCTACTTGTAATTTGATTTTTATTTAATAATAGTATTTCTAGTAAGTCTAATTCTTTTCCATTTATAGAAATTTCGGCATGACTAGTGCTCATTTTTCCAGTTCCTAAATCTAGTTTCAAATCACTATACTCTAAAATATTGATATCTTTTATATTTATCTTTCTTTTCAATACAACCTTTACCCTTGCTATCAATTCTCGCATATGAAATGGTTTTGTAATATAATCATCTGCACCATTTTCTAAACCATTTAATTTATCAGACATTTCTGATTTTGCTGTTAACATGATAATTGGTGTTTCTATTTTTTCATTTCTTAAATTCTTTAGTATTTCAAAGCCATCTTTATCTGGTAACATTACATCTAACAAAATCAAATCATAAACATTACTTAGAGCTTCGTTTTCTCCTTCTTCTCCATTTGTTATTATATTTGGATTAAAGTTTTCTTTTTTTAATGTTTCTGCTATGGCATCAGCTAAACTATATTCATCTTCGATTATTAATATTTTCATTTTTCTCTTCACCTTTTTATATTATATAAACTAAACATTGAAATATTATTGAAGTTATATTTTTATCTCATAAACCACTTTATAATAAGTAAATAATAACATGAAAGCAGACAATTTTCAACAAATCGCCTGCTCTTAATATTTTTAAACATGTTCAATAATTTCATCTAAATATTCTTTTATTTCATGGGTTATATTTTGGACTGACATTCCATTATCCTTTAATAATTCTTCTGGTTTAAAGTCAGTATGGAATTTTTTAGATATTCCGTAATTCTTTACACGTATATCGCTTGTTCCATAAAACGAAGCAATATTTTGGCCATATCCACCTATTAGTTCACCATCTTCTAAAGTGATAATTAATTTATGATTTTCTTTTAATAAATTCAACAATTCTTCATCTAATCCAGTTAAAAATCTTGGATTAATTACTGTAATATCTAAACTCATTTCTTCTTTAACTTTTTTAGCAACTTCCATTGCCATAGAAAGCATTGGTCCTACTGCAAAAATTGCAACTGTATTTCCACTTAATTCTACTTTATTTTTGTTATATACTGAATAATCGGTATCATCTTCTATTCCTGTTGAAATAAATGTGGCTGGTACTCTTATTCCTACTGGATGTTCCTTTTGATTTACTGCAAATTTGAACATTTGATTATATTCTTCTTTGCTTGTTGGTGCTAGATATATAAAGTTTGGAATATGTGCAAACATTTGGATATCACATAATGCAATATGAGTATTTGAGTTCATTCCATATACACCTGGACTTAATACAAGCATTGTCGCTGGATTATCATTTAAGCATAAATCATGAGACATTTGGTCATATGTTCTTTGAAAAAATGGCGCAAATGTTCCGAATACAGCTATACCACCATTTTTAGCAATTCCACTACTCATTGCAACTGCATTTTCTTCTGCTATTCCTACATCCACAAATTGGCCACTTTTTACGTATTTTTCACGAACGCCTTTAACAAATCCAAGTCCCATAGGTGTTCCTGCATTTAATACAACTGCTTTTTCATTAGAATCTAATAAATTTTTCAAACTGTCAAAAACTGTCGTATCTGGCGCTTCATTCATAGCAAATTTTGGACTTCCATCTTCTACATTAAACGGACCACCTGCATGCCATGCTTCTCTGTTTTCTTCAGCATATTTCAAGCCTTTTCCCTTTATTGTGTGAATATGAAGAACAATTGGATGATCTATATCTTTTACACTTTCAAATAAGTTAACTAAAGCTTTTATATCATGTCCATCTTTTAAATATTTATAATCTAATCCAAATGCTTTAAACATATTATTTGATGACTTACCATTTGTTTCTCTTAATTCTTTTAAATTCTTATAAATTCCTCCATGATTTTCGGCAATACTTTGGTCATTATCATTAACAATAATTATTAAATTATGATTATATTCTCCTGCATAATCTAAACCTTCTAATGCTTCTCCTCCTGAAAGTGAACCATCTCCAATAACTGCTACTATGTTTTCATCTTTTTTATTTACATCTCTTCCTTTGGCTAAACCTAAAGCTAATGATATAGATGTTGATGTGTGTCCTATTGTAAACATATCATGCTTGCTCTCAAGTGGATTAGTATATCCTGTAACATCTCCAAAGTGCTCAGAATTTGTGTATGCTTCTTTTCTTCCTGTTAAAATTTTATGTGGATAACATTGGTGTGATACATCAAATACAAATTTATCTTTTGGCGAATTAAAAACATAGTGCATTGCAACAGTAACTTCAACCATTCCAAGGTTTGGTCCTTTATGACCTCCATTATTACTTATTTTATTAATAACGGCTTTTCTTGTTTCATCTGCCAGTTCATTTAATTCTTCTACCTTTAATTTCTTAATATCTTCTGGACCATTTATTTTTTCCAAATACATATTTTTATCCTCCCTCTATATTGTTTCTGTAAAATCTTTTCTCTTTCCTAAAATAATTTCATCATATAATTCTAATTTATAATCTAATCTTTCAATTGTAGAATTTATATTTTTTTGTTTTTCTACTAACTTTTTTCTTTGTTCTTCTAATAATTGTTTTCTCGCTTGTACAGTTGATTTTCCTTTTTTAAATAAATTAACATATTCTAATAAAATTTCAATTTCCATTCCTGCATTTCTCATACATTTTATAAACTCTATCCATCTGCAAGATTCTTCATCAAAATTCCTTATTCCATTTTCCGTTCTTGGTATTGTAGGTATTAATCCTATTCTTTCATAATATCTTATTGTATCTGCTGTTAAATCATATTTTTTACATACTTCTGCTATTAACATTTTTTCACCTTCTATCATATTACATTATAATTTTTATATTATTCATTTGAAATATATTCTATATATTATAAGAAAATATATTACTAGACTACTTTTATTTCTAACATTTTATTGTTATATACAAATAAAATCATATTTTCTTCCTTATTTGATTTTACTTAATATTATATATCACTTAGAGTTAACTTCAAGTCAATAGTTTTTACAAAAATTTTTCTAAAAAATTAGGAATAGCTAATTTTCACTATCCCTAATTTTATAATAAAATATATTATATTCCTATTTTTTATACATGTAATTTATATGAGCATTTTTCCTTTTAAGTCTTCTACACAAGTAGTTCCTATATTCATTGATGATTGTCTTTTCTCCAACATTTGGTATTGTTATCAAATTAGTTTTCATTTTTACTCATTTTATAATTTTATAAGAGTTTACACAATTAATCTATAATTTGTAATTTCTCGAGAATGCCTTATATAAAACTAATTTGTTCATTTTTATTTGTAATCCAACTTTTTTGTTTAGCCTCTGTTATTTTATCTCCATCTTCATTACCACCAATTAAAAATGGCGATTTTTCATTATGTTTTTTCATATTTTCAATGACTAAACCTTTATTTGCATTTGCATAACAATACTTACATAAATGTCCACAAGTATTATATGCTCCTATATCATTTCCCATTAGGCAATTACAATCTTCTCTTAAATTTTTTCTTTTAGGTGGATTTAATGAACAATTTATAGATTTTTCAACTATTTCTTGGCTCATACAACCATTACATTTTAGTCCATATTCTGATAAATAAGTTCTTTCACAGCAACTCTGTATTGTCATATTATTTTCTTTTCCTATTTTACTAAAAGCCTTTGCAATTTCGATTTGTTCTTCTTTAGTAGGTGGCTTTAAATCTTTCGCATTTCTTTTGACCTTTTCATATAAGTCTAAAAAACTAATGGTACAATTATGAGTATATCCTTTTAAATTTTTAGCCATTTTCTCAAAACACTCAATATGTTTATTTACATTAAATCCATTTCCAATAAATATTGGATCATATCTCCAACCGATTGAATCTACTCCAATGTGTTCTGACAATTTCTTAAAACTTTCCATTACTTTCTCTTTGTCTGGAACTATTGGTTCTACATCTTTTCCATAGGGTGTAATTGTTACAAACCAGTATTGTTTATATTTGTCTAATTCATTTAAATATTGTAGCATTGGCTCTGGATTTTTAGTACAAAATGCTAAACAGTCCACTACTTCTGGAGATAAACTATATTTTGTTACCTGTGATTTACAGTATGGATTTCTAACTAATACATACCCTTCTCTAATCCTATTCATTAACCATTTTGAATAAAATGCTGGTATATCTGTTCTCATTCCTGTATTTATTATCATTTTTAGTTCTCCTTTAAATCTTCTATTATTTTGTTTGTATCTTCATCAAATGAGATAGTTCTATTCTTTATTTCTAACATTGTTTGTGGATAGTCTTTATTTATTCTTATTAGTGTCGTTTCTAAATCGTTGTATGCCATTTGTTCAAACGGAAACCTTATAATTCCAGGAGTATTAAAGCCGGACTCCTATTTCTAATAGTACCACATTTTTATTTTTTGTTCTATCTAAAAAATCTTCATAATTTTTAGATTGCTTATACCAATTTTCATCTTGCACAAAATTTGCATCTTTTCTTAAATTCATTTCCATATTCTTACCACAAACAGGACATTTGGGAACTAACTCTTTTGGTATCTCACAATTTTCTGTTAGTTTTAGCCATTCTTCTAGCATTTCTTTGTTATTATATAGTCTATTATGACATCCATCTTCACATTGTAAAAGTGAATAATCCCCTTGTGTAGCAAATATTTTCTTTTTTTTAAATCCTGCTATTTCAAATTGTCCATCTACATTTGTAGTAATTACAAAATATTCTTTTCCTTTTACTAATTCCAATAATTCTTTGTATAGTTTTAATGGACTATTAAATCTATTCAATTTTATTAATTTTGCCCAAAAAGCCCACTTTTCTTCTTGTTTTCTAAATGGATAGAAACTTGCTGAATATAAATCACTAAAATTATATCTTTCTATAAATTCTTTATAATTCTTTTTAAAACTTTCTCCACTATATTCTAATCCTGCTGCTGTTGAAAGTCCAGCTCCTGCACCTATTAAGATATAATCTGCATTTTTAATCATTTGTTTTGTTTTCAAAATTCTTGAATTATATTCTTCACCTAAATTCTTTAAATAAATATTATAGTCTTCATCAGTAAATACATTAAAAACTATTTTATCGAAATAGCCTGCATTTTCTTTTAAATAATTTTTTACTGTTTTTATTGCAATTCTACAAGCCTCATCTTTTGGAAATCTGAATTCTCCTGTTGATATACAGCAAAAAGCAATTTCTCTTATATTGTTTACTTTGGCTATTTCTAGTGAATTCATATAGCAATTTTTTAATGCCTCTATCTCTTTTTCTGTAACATCTTCATATATTATTGGTCCGGGCTGTATGAATAATGTATTTTGAAGGCAAATTGTAACCCATAGTAATAAATGCTTTTCCTGTTTCTAATTTACCAATTTGTTTCATTTTTTCATTACATTCTAATCTTAATTGTACTCCACTTGCAGAATGAATGCAGTTATCAATACACTTATGGCAAGGTATAAAGCAACCGAAGTCCTGCTGAATTTGCAGCATTAACAATTACTTCTACTTTTAATGTTGTAATATCGCCCTTCCATAAATATATTATATCTGTTATTTTTGAATTTTCTATATTTTCTACAATGCCTTTTGTTTTTAATTCTTCTTGTAAATATTCATCTTCTACTTTTAAAAATTTACTTGATATTTTTTTGGCATCTCTTATATTACATAAACTACGATATAAATTCTTTTTGTCATCTATATTCGTTGAAATTTTATTAACACTTATCTCTTGATTTTCTTTTAATAAATAATTAATTAAAAAATCTAATTTTTCCAATACAAACATCTCCTATTCTTGTTATATAAAAGCATTGCAGTTGTTTTTGCAATGCTCTTATATATCACTACAGATTAATTTTGTGGAAAGAAGAATCCTGCTGTCATATCTAAATAATTTAATCCACTATATTCTGGATATTTTTGTTTTACTTTATCTTTAAAATCGTTAATATCTTTACTATCATTTGCTATTACTTTTAATTCTTCAAGATATGCTATTTTTGTATCAACATCTTTTAAAGTTTCTGGTGTATAATGGCTTGATAAAACTAAATTATATCCTTTTTCTTTATATCCTTTTAATTGTTCTATAATTGCATTTGCATGCGCTTTACCTGCAACTATTGAATGACAATCATGTCCTAACATGTGAGTATATACACACCCTATTTGTGGAAATTCAATTTCAATATTTTCATCATGATATGTTATATTTAATTCAAATCCACCAATATTTACTTGTCTTTCTTTTAATATATCTGTTATTTCATTATACTCACTAGCAAAGTTTCCTCCAAATGCTGTTTTAAAGTTTGTTACTAATCCATTTATTGTTCCTTCTTGCATTGATTTAATTGTTCCCTCTGAAGCATAACCTTTTATATCTTTTAAAATTGTTCCACCATTTGGATGATCTGAAAATACTTTTCCTACAATATTTTTGTTTAATCCTTTTACATATTCTTCAAATTCTCCTAAATTATCATAAAATGCTGGAAACTCTATCAATAATACATTTTCGCTATTTTCTAAAATATAACTTTCATCATACATTAAGTCGTTTGTTTGATAACTGTGTAACTTTATTTCTCCAAAATCATATACATCTATAAATCCTTTTTTTAAATCAATTCTTTTTGATTCCATATACTTCATACCTCCAATTATTTTTATTATAATCTTTTAAAATTTAGTAGCTACTCTATTTTTCAATTTCTGTAATTATTTTACTTTCATATTTTCACTTTGTAAAGTAGGCACTTTTTTGTAATCTAGTTTCTTTGAAGATACTATTATATATTTTTCTTTATTTTAGGCATTAAAAAAATTTAATATTTTTAGACTTATATTCTCTTTTGATACTACTATTCTTTTTTATACCATTATTGGTTTTCTAAGATTGTATCTATTTACTTTTTCTAATTGCTTTGATATACTTTGTATATGGAGGTTATAACTATGAAACAAGAATTACCTGCTTGCCCTGTTGAAATAACAATGGGATTAATTGGAGATAAATGGAAAGTTTTAATTATTAGAGATTTACTAACTGGAACTAAAAGATTTGGAGAATTAAAAAAATCTTTATCTGGTATTACTCAAAAAGTATTAACTAATAATCTGAGACAAATGGAAGCATCACGGACTTATTTTAAGAAAAGTATATGCAGAAGTCCCACCTAAAGTTGAATATTCTTTATCTGATACTGGCCTAAGTTTAAAACCTATATTAGATTCTATGGTAGAATGGGGAAATGCATATCGTGAAAAGCAAAAATAGCAGAACCATGTGTACTGCTATTTTATTTACTATATAAATTGTGATAGTGTAATATTCTATAATTGTTCTATCCAATCATCTAATTCATTTGTGGATGTTAGCATTTTATCTCTTTCTCCTTGATTTGCTGAAAATAGCAAATCAAGTTTTCCCTTTATATTTCCTTTTACAAGTGTTTCATAATCTTTAAAACAGTGTCCTATCCAACCAGCATTAGCTGCTGCCACAATTACGTCTTTTCCTGCTAAATCATTTTCTTTAAGAAATTTCTTCATACATGGTGTTATTCCATACCACCATGTACCTGTGATTAGAACTACTTTTGAATAATTTGCTAAATCTATATTTATTGGTTTTATTTCAACATCTCTTTTTATATCATTGTTTTGCCATTCTTCAACCACTTGGTCATAATCATCTGAAAATGGTATTTTAGGCTCTAATTCTAATAAATCTGCATCTAGTTTGTTTTTTACATATTCAGCAACTTTTTTTGAGTTACCACTAAAACTATAATAAATAACTAATGTATTTTTCATTTTCTTTTCTCCTCACTTTAAAGTTTATAATATTCTTCATCTGTAACTTCTTCGCACCATTCTGTTTTAGTATTTTCTCCTGGTACTTCTACTGCAATATGACTAAACCAAGAATCCTTTTTAGCTCCATGCCAATGTTTTACATTTGCTGGAATAACAACTATATCTCCTACCTTTAGACTTTGTACTTCTTTTCCTTCTTCTTGATACCATCCCTCTCCATCTACGCAAATAAGTATTTGACCACCATCTTTTGTACTATGATGAATATGCCAGTTATTTCTACAATTTGGTTCAAATGTAACATTTGCTAAAAATACTGCTGAATCTCCTTTTTGGGTTAATGGGTTTAAATATGAATTTCCCTTAAAATATTGTGCGAATGCTGTATTTGGCTCTCCCATTCCAAATACTCCACCATGAGTTTCTTTTATATTTTCATCATCATAAACTTCTCTAATTAATTCAAATGCACTCCATGCTTTAGGCCATCCTGAATAAAATGCTAATTGTGTAACAATTTCAACAGCTTCCTCTTTTGTTATCCCATGTTTCTTTCCTAAAACCAAATGTGATTTTAATTGTGGGAATAATCCCCCAGCCATTAAAGCTGATATTGTAATCATACTTCTATCTCTTAAAGATAATTTATCTTCTCTATTCCATACTTCTCCAAATAATACATCATCATTTAATTCAGCAAATTTTGGAGCTAATCCACCCAAATTTTCTCTACCCGCTGTTTGTTTTTCCATTTTACTTTTCCTCCTTTATTTATTTCTTTCTAAATATTCAATCTAGTTTTTCTTCATAAAAAGATTTAATTTTTTAGATATTTCATTTATTGTTATTTTTCTCTTTCAACCTTTTGAATATTTATATTTATTTTATATACCTTAGACTTAACTCTAAGTCAATAGTATTTTTAGAAAAATATATAATTTTATAAACTGTCTATTCTATAAGTTTTTCTGACAATTGTTGCTATCTAAATTATATTCAGCTTCACTTATTGATATATGCAATTGATTACTCAATATAGTAATCAAAATTATACTATTATATTAATAATTTCCATTATAGGTATTTTCATTCCATTCATCAAAATTATTATTTTATTATAATCATCAATTTTTCTTATATTACCAGTTATGGTTTGATATTTTCCTCCTGATTTTTTACTATCAGGAACAAAATATGTAATTGTAACTCTAGGTCTACTTTCTATTTTGGTTTGAATACTATCAAGTTTTTTACTTAAGATATCTTTTAATTCTTCATCTAGTTCTATTCTTTCTTCTGTTATTCTTGCAGTTTCTTTTATAGCATCATCATATCCGAGTTAGTGCTGAAAAAGGTGCAAACTGGGTTGCTCTGCTTTCTAAACTCATTTGTTTATGCACTTTTGATACATGATGCTTTAAATTAATAATATCATCATATTCATTTTGGCAGTTCATTTTTGTATTTTGCCTCCTATTCTTTGTAACCTTCTATTGGCTCTTTTCTTTCCTATCCTTTATGACCTCCTATCTGCCTATTTCTTTCAACAGTTGTTGCTCCTTCTTGTAAGTTCATACCTTTTAAAATTGCATTTTTACCATATTTATTTTTTATATCAATAATAGTCTCTTGTAACTTTCTTTCGCTTTGCAACTCTTTAATTTCTTTTTCTCTTTTTTCTTCTAATTCTTTATAATTTGTAAATAAATCAATCTGTTCATATTCATTTTCATGTTGTATCTCTGATTCATCTGAAAGATTACCAGCACATATATTTATTTTCCTAATTAATAATTTATTATTTACTATTTCATCATATAGTTTTAAAAATCCATTCATAATTATCTTAGTTGATGATGTTTTCTTTTCTAATCTAAATGTACCATGTGCTGGTTTTGGAGTATTTCTACCATAACGATCTATAGTAATTTCTCCATCATAAGATTTACTATAGTTCTTGTTTATTAAGTTTTCTATATCATATATAACATCTAAAACTAATTGGTCTGTAACATACCTCTTTTGCACCATATCTAAAACTAGTAATTCAACCATTTCTTTTATAATTAACCTTGCTTTTTCAAAGTTGTATGGGCAGTGTAATACTTGCCCCGAACTTAAACTTTTAACTTTTGGTTTATATTTTTTTATATCCTCGATTGTTACACATTCCCATCCCCAACTATGATCTATTAATAATTCTGCATTAACTCCAAATAGTTTATATAGTAATTCTTCATTATTTACTGAACATCTTGCAACATCTCCCATAGTATACATATTATACTCTTCAAGTCTTTTAGCATATCCCTTTCCCACTCTCCAAAAGTCCGTAATTGGTCTATGATTCCATAGTCTTTTTCTAAAGCTCATTTCATCTAACTGAGCTATTCTTACTCCATATTTATCTGGTTTAATATGTTTTGCTCCAATATCCATTGCAACTTTGCACAAAAATAAGTTTGTTCCTATTCCTGCTGTTGCAGTTATTCCAGTTGTTTTGTAAACATCCATAATCATTTTTGTTACTAATTCTTTGGCAGTTAAATTGTATAATTTTAAGTATTTTGTAATATCACAAAACACCTCGTCTATTGAATATGGAAATATATCTTCTGGAGCAATATATTTCAAATATATGTTATATATAGCTGTACTATATTTCATGTAGTAACTCATTCTTGGCGGAGCAATTATATAATCTAATTCTAAAGCTATATCTTTTTTTAACTCTATATCATTATAAGATTTACCTTTAAATACATGGTTATGTATTTTCATTTTCCTTTGTAAATTTACATCTTTAACTTTTTGTATTACTTCAAATAATCGTGCTCTTCCTGGTATGCCATAAGATTTTAATGATGGAGATACTGCTAAACATATTGTTTTTTCTGTTCTTGAACTATCTGCTACAACAAGATTTGTAGTTAATGGATTTAAATTTCTTTCTACACACTCTACGGAAGCATAAAATGATTTTAAATCAATAGATGCATATATTCTTTCCATAATCTCAATCCTCCTACTTACTTCTCATAGTATAACACAAGGGATTATTTTTGTAAACAATTGTTTGTATCTGTTTATAAAAAATTAGATTAGTTATAAAACTAATCTAATTCTAGAATTTTTCCTCCACCAATAACAACATCATCTTCATAAAATACTGCTGATTGTCCTGGCACTATATCTTTTTGTGGCTCATCATATATAACTTTTATTCTATTTTCTTCTTGTATTATCTTAGCTCTATGGCTTTTACAAGAATATCTTGTTTTTACTTCAGCATACACTTGCTTAGTAATTTTATCATATAGTAAAAGATTTGTATCATCTACATAAAATTCTTTTCTGTACAGTTCTTTTTCATCACCTATAATTAATTCATTCTTATATTTATTAAATCCTATAACATATAATGGATTTTTACTTGAAATTCCAAGTCCTCTTCTTTGACCTATCGTATATTTATATAAACCTGTATGTTTTCCCAATATTTTGCCATCTTTATTTACAATATTTCCTTCTTTAAATGTTAACTTTGAATTATTTTCAAAAAAAGTTCTATAATTACCTTCTGGCACAAAACAAATATCTTCACTATCTGGTTTGTTTGCTACTAGTAAATTATGTTTTTTAGCAATTTGTCTTATTTCATCTTTACTGCTAAAATTACCTAGTGGAAATATAGTTTTATCTAATAGATATGGTGGTATATTATATAAAACATAACTCTGATCTTTAGATTGTGCATTTGCTTTTTTTAATATGTATTTTTTATATTTTTTACTATACTCTATTTTGGCATAGTGACCAGTTGCAATATAATCACATTCTAGTTCTTGCGCTTTTTGATACATACTTCCAAATTTTAAATATCTATTACATTCAATACAAGGATTTGGTGTTCTACAGTTTGAATAACTATTTATAAAATCTTGAATAACATATTTATTAAATTCATCTTTAAAATTTAATGTATAATGTGGTATTTGCAAATAATCACATACTCTTTTTGCATCTAAACTAGAAGAAAGACTGCAACAGCTTCCCTCTAGCTCACCTTCAAATAATTTCATTGTAATTCCAATCACATCATATCCTTGTTCTTTTAAAAGAATAGCCGATACACTACTATCAACTCCACCACTCATACCTAGTAATACTCTTTTTTTCATCTACATACCACAGCTTTCACAGGGTAGCTCTTTTAAATTACATTTTTGCTTTATTTCCTCTTCAGTTAATTTTCCGCATCTTTCTATAATAATCTGCAATAGCTTCATGTATTGCTTCTTCTGCTAAAACAGAACAATGTAATTTTACAGGTGGAAGCCCTCCTAAATTATTTACTACGTCTGTATTTTTTAGTTTTAAGGCTTCTTCTAAAGTTTTTCCTTTTATCATTTCTGTCGAAATACTACTTGTTGCGATTGCAGCACCACATCCAAATGTTTTAAATTTTACATCTATTATAACGTTATTTTCTACTTTTATAAACATTTTCATAATATCTCCACAAACAGGATTTCCAACTTCACCTATTCCAGAAGCATTTTCTATTTTTCCAACATTTCTTGGATTTGTATAATGCTCTACTACTTTTTCTGAATATTCCATTTAATCATTTTCCTCCTCTATAAATTTTTCCCATAATGGTGACATCTCTCTTAATCTACCTACTATTTCTACTAAATTTTCTACAAGATAGTCTATCTCTTCTTTTGTATTATATTTTCCTATTGAAATTCTTAAAGAACCATGTGCTATCTCATGTGGTAATCCTATTGCAAGTAATACATGTGATGGATCAAGTGAGCCAGAAGTACAAGCACTACCACTTGAAGCACAAATCCCTTTTAAATCTAAGTTTAAAAGTAATCCTTCTCCCTCTATGAATCTAAAAGAAATATTACTATTTCCAGGTAATCTCTTTTCCATATCTCCATTTATTTTAATATAAGGTATTTTTTCTTTTACTTGTTCTACATAGTAATCTCTTAATTCCTTAATTTTTTTATTATGCTCTTCTAAATCTCGATAAGCAAGTTCTATTGCTTTTGCAAGTCCCACTATTCCAGCTACATTTTCAGTTCCTGCTCTTTTGTTTCTTTCTTGATGTCCTCCATTAACAAACTTTTCGAATTTTATTCCTTTTCTTACATATAAAACACCTATTCCTTTTGGTCCATAGAACTTATGTGCTGATAATGAAAGACTATCAATATTTAATTCTTTTACATCTATTAAAATACTTCCAACTGCTTGTACAGCATCTGTATGAAAAATGATATTATTCTTTTTTGCAATTTCTCCTATTTCTTTTATTGGTTGCAAAGTTCCAATTTCATTATTAGCAAACATTATTGTAATTAATGTAGTTGCCTGCTTTATCTCTTTTTTCAATTCTTCTAAATCTACTATTCCATTTTCGTCTGTACCTATATAACTTACTTCAAAGCCTTCCTTTTCTAGTTGTTTGCAAGTTTCTAATACTGCTGGATGTTCAATCTTAGAGGTGATAATATGATTTCCTTTATTTTTATAACTATATGCAATTCCTCTAATAGCTGTATTATCACTTTCACTTCCCCCAGAAGTAAAATAGATTTCATTTGGCTCACAATTTAAAATCTTTGCTATCTTCTCTCTTGAATCTTCAACTACCTTTTTATTTTCTCTACCTATTTTATATATAGATGATGGATTTCCATAGTTGTCTAACAAATATGGCATCATTGCTTTTACAACTTCCTCATCTGTTTTAGTTGTTGCATTATTATCTAAATATATAGTATTCATTTTCTATTTCCTTTCTTTTTCCTATTATTATAGTAGGAATTATAACATCTATTTCCTACTAAGTCAATAGGATTTCTAAAAAAGAATAATAGCAATCCAAATTCATATTACAATTCACAACTTGTTTAAAAGTACATACTAGCCTAGCTAAGTGTTTAATATATATTTTTTAAACCAATCGCAGATGGTACACATTTAGCTAACGTCTCCCAAATTTTCTGCGTGGTATAAAACTTATCTTTATCAATTGCTGACACGCTTCAAGATTGGTTTAAAAAATATATATTAAACACTTAGCTAGGCGGTAACATTATTATAAAAAAAAATAGAAATCACTATTTGATTCCTATCTTATTAAATCTTCTAAAGTTTTGCTATTTACATATTCATTAATTACATCATCTAACCCTTTCCAAAAAGAAAATGTTTTACAATCATCTTGTCTTTTGCATTTTCCTTCTTCTGTCAAACAATTTGCTGGAGTTAAATCTCCTTCTGTAGCCTTTAATATATCTCCTATTACATATTCATTTGGATTTTTAGCTAGTCTATATCCTCCTGCTGCTCCTCTTGCAGTTTCCAAATATCCTACTTTATTTAGCATTGCTATAATTTGTTCTAAATATTTATTTGATATTTCTTGTCTTATTGATATTTCTTTTGATGTTATAAATTTTCCATTACTATTTATTGCTAAATCCACCATAACTCTTAAAGCATATCTTCCTTTTGTAGATATTTTCATACACTTACCTCCAATTAGCTTAAGTTTAATAGATTATACTACTAAACAAGTAGGAATTGCAAGTATTTTTTATAGCTACTTGTTATAAAACATTTATTCAATTTCAATATTAGGATATGATGAATTAGATTGAAAAAATGTGCTTTCTTCATCTATTTGAAATTGCTTCTTTCCAAGCAAAATAGTAATACAGTATACTATGTTACTATTCTTTAAATAATATCATTTCTTCCCCTAATCCCGCTTCTGCTCTTGTAATAAACCCAAATTTTCTATAAAAACCTTCTTTTCCTTTTGAAGCTCCTAGATACACTCTTGCATATGGATTTTCTTGACATATTTGATTAATTTTATCCATCAATTTATTCATGATCTTTGTTCCAATCTTTTTTGATTGATATTCTGGAACTACCATTACATCTCTAATAAATATAAAAACAACACCATCACCAATTATTCTGCCATATCCAATAATTTTATTTTCGGCATATACTGACACTGAATACAAAGTATATTTTAATAATTTCTTTGTTGTTTCAATATCATATGCTCCCCATTCTACTTTATCATATAAATAATTAAATTCTTCAGGATTATCTACATTTTCTTTTATTTCTAATATTTCCATATTTTAGCCCCCTCACTTGCTTTACTAATACTCTTCTTAATATAAAAACAATTAAATACTAAAAAAAATATAAATATTCTCAAATTGTCATCTTTTTTATATAATTGTCTGCTTCTTCCCTCGATTTAAAAATGACAATATTTTTATTTTTCTGATATTTCTCTAATAATTTATATATTTGTGGCAATTTATTTTTTGAAAAGTCAACAATAATCTGCTTAAATTCCTCATCAACTTTTTCTTCAATCCAAGGTAAATCCTCTCTTTTCTTTCCAACACGCTCTTCTGCACCTGAAAGACAAACTTCTAAAGGATAATCCATTAGAAATACTGTATCACACTCTTTTAGACGCATTTCTATAGTACGCTGATAATTTCCATCTATAATCCATTTATCTTTTTTTAGTATTTTTTCTAGCTTTTCATCAAATTCTTCTCTAGAAATATTGGTTCTATCTTTTTTGTGCCATAGCATATCTAAATAGTATAATGGAAGATTTGTAATATCTCTTAATTTTCATGCAAATGTACTTTTGCCTGATCCTGGACTTCCTATAATAATTATTTTTAACATGACACCATCTCCTTTGGGATTTCTTTTCTTGTTTATAGAAATTATAATCAAAAAATAATTAAATAGCAAGAATTTTAAAAATGGGCAAGAATACTTGCTTGCCCATTTCTATATTTATTTTTTTACTTCTTTTTGATTATTTAACAACAATCCCAATCAACTAATCCATTTTTAAAATTTTTATTTACTATATCTTCTTTTGAAATTAATACAAATAAAATTCCTGCATCACCAATATATAATCTCTTGCTATCTAAACAAGAATCTAATTTTAATATACATTCTGTGCGTTCTTCTCCTTCATATTCTCTTGGATCACTTTGAGTAAAATCTGCATATCCACCTATTGTTCCATATGGATTAGAAAGTGCATCCATAAACTCAACATAAAAATCGTCTGTATCTATAAAACTATCTAATTCTTCAAATGTATTAAAATTTTGTCCAAATAATTCTTCTGCAATATTTATTAAAGTCTCTTCTCCATCAAAATTTGAAAGTGGTTTGTGACATATAGTTTCCTCAAGTTCAATTTTGATTGGTTCATCAACTATAAACTCTTCTAATTCAACATTAGGAAGCTCTGTTTGGTATTCTAATCCTTCATCATAGTATCTAATTTCATATTGGCAAGGATAATCAAGTGAACGATCTGTAAATATTTCTAAAAATCCTGAATTTGGCCAACCATCTAATTTAATATTTTTTAGTTTTACTTGTAAAACTAATCCCATCATTTGACCGTTTTTATCAACGGGATAACTTTCCCCAATAGGTAAATATGGCATTCCTCCAATTTTGTCATCTAATATAGATGTCCCGACCATCTAATAAATTAATTTGGTAACATTTTCTCTCAGTTTCATTTTTGTATGCATTAATTAATTTTTCAAGTTTACTATTCATTTTCATTCCTCCTTGTTTTTATCAAAATATCAATGTGATTTTTCAATTTCTTAAGAGTCTTGTAATTATGTCTTTCTAATTATAGCATATCCTTTTTACTAGCTCAATAAAAATTAGTTACTATTTCTTTATTTGTTAACAATAAAATTTGTATATATTTCGAAAAATATCTTGACCATTTAATTTTAATTGTTTTTATCTTTATTATTTTGATTTTTTAGAAGTCAAATCTTATTAATAACTAGTTATTTAAATATTAATAAAACTAGTTCAAGATAAAAAAATAAATGAGAGTCACTTGTCTTTGTAACTCTCTAAAATAAAAGGGGATGTATGTGCTAACTGCTCTGCTACAATTAGCACATATTTTTATAATTTAATTTTACTCTTCATAATTTACTTGCACTTTTTCAGGAAGTTCATTATACTGCACTTCTTTCCATGAATGTACTCCAAAAGTTTTTACTTCTAGCATTAGAAAGGCATCTTCTTTTAATTCTCTACTCGTCTTAAATTTTATTTCTTTTTTCTTTCCTTTTTCATTATAACAGTCTAAAGTATATTCATATTTCATCTCATCTGATGTAGAAATTTTTTCTAT
Organism: uncultured Clostridium sp.; assembly: GCA_900557195.1. Taxonomy (GTDB): domain Bacteria; phylum Bacillota; class Clostridia; order TANB77; family CAG-508; genus CAG-492. The sequence goes on along the minus strand of USRT01000008.1, from coordinate 39,967 downwards.
TTTAGTGTTATCTATTCTAGTATAGTAAACTGATTCGTAATTCTCTAAAAAATAGAATGCTATTGCACCAATTACTACAGCAACAATTGCTGCAATAATCATAGGTAGTTTTTCTTTTACATTTTCCATTTTTATTCCTCCTTAATAATATTTTTACTTCCCAAATAAGTAGCCAAGAAATATGCGCCATATATTACTCCCATAACAATAACTGTCACTATAATCGATGGTAATAAATCTTTTGATGATGCTATTCCTTCTAATATAGATAATGCAAACTGTATTCCAAATATAGAATGTATAATAGCTACAACAAGTGGACTTGCGAAGAATATCCCTATTTGTCTAAATAGTGCTCTATTTATCATTTTTTCATCACAGCCAATTTTTCTTAAAATAGTATATCTTTGTTTATTATCAGAACTCTCTGTTAATTGTTTTAGTGCTAGAATTGCTGAACTTGCGATTAAGAATATAATACCTAGATAAATTGCTATAAATGTAACTATTGTGGCTATTCCTACACTTGCTTCTATAAGACTTATTTTAGTTAATCCATCTATATCTAATCCTTTACTTGCTAAATTTTGCACAAATCCTGAATCATCACTTCTAAACAATGCTTCTATTTTTTCTTTTTCCTCATCTGTTTTTGCATTAAAATTAGCAACTAATAATTTTCTTTCTTTCATCTCTTCTGTTAATAAACAGTTATCTGGTACCAATATAATTCCTGTATTTGTATGACTAGTTGACATTACGATAAAACCTTTTTTACATTCATTATATTTTGATTTATATTGTTTTCCTGCTATTTCTATGGTATGTTTTCCATCTTGCAATACTTTCTCTCTTAAATTCTTCATACTTTCAAAATCGCAAAGTACAATATATTCATCATCTTTTAATTCATATTTCTCTATGCCATACAAATCTGCTATTTTATTATAATCTGATATTTTTACAATTTCTTCTGCTGTACCATATTCAAGTCTTGGAAATACTTTTTTTACTTCTTCTATTTTATCTCCAAAGAAATCTCCCCATGTCAAATCATTGCTAGCATATATTGGTATTTCTACTACATCTTTTAAGTTATTCATGTCAAATCCATTACTTGTCATAGTTTGTACTATTGATATTTTAGAATCTTCTATTTGTTCCCCTGTGTAGTTAATAGTTTTTCCACTTCTATTTATATAACTTTCTGGTAAATTTGCTGTTTTATATAGATTTAAATCAACTGGTGTCATTTCAAGTAATTCTCTTTGCATTGTATTTCTTAATGCTAAACTAGAAGATAAAATTGTAATAGTCATAAATAATAGTAAACAAATAACACTCATACTTATAACCATTGTGTTGATTTTGTTATTTATTTGTCTTAATACAAACATATTTGTATCTTTTAAGTACGTTTTCTTCCTCATTTGTACTACTTGCAAAACAAATCCAGATAAAGACCAGAATATAGAAAATGTTCCTATAATTCCCATTATGATAGGCTTAATAATTTTATCTGCTGTATCTAGTGAATGAACATCTTTAGTTACTTTCCAATAAGCAAAACCTAATATACAACTTCCAACTATAAATACTAAAACAGAAATAACTGGATTTTTTATCTTTACTTTTTCATTTCTCTTAGTTGCATTTAATAAATTAATTAATTTGTATCTTGAAACAGTAAATGTATTAAAAAACATAACTAGCAAATACATAACTGCAAAATAAATACAAGTTTTTATACAAGCTTCCCTAGAAAATACAAATTGGAACTCACTCATATCTGCTTCAAACATCTTAGCAACTAATATTGACATGAATTGTGAAGCAAAAATACCGAACAACAAGTCCTACTATAAGTGAAATTATACCTACAAAGATGGTTTCCATTAAAATTATTTTTGATATTTTCCTTTTTCCCATTCCAAGTATCATATAAATACCAAATTCTTTTTTTCTTCTGTTAATTAAGAAATTATTTGCATATACAATTAGTAAACCTAATACTATTGCTACAAATACTGATACAAAACCAAGCATTGTTATCATTAATTTTATAATTTCTCTTTGTGAGCTAGATACTCTGAGCATTGCTTGCTGACTATCTATAGAATTGAACATATAGAAAATTGCTACACCTATAACTAATGTTAAAAAATATATACTATAATCTTTTATGCTTTTTTTCATATTATTAAAAGATAACTTAAATAACATCGTTTAAATCACCTCCAAGAAGTGTTTGCACCTCAATTATCTTTTCAAAAAATTGTTTTCTTGTATCTCTTCCTTTAACTATTTCATTAAAAATCTTTCCATCTTTAATAAATAAAATTCTACTTGCATATGAAGCTGTAAAAGCATCATGTGTAACCATTAAAATAGTTGCATGTAATTTTTGATTTAAAAATTCGAAATTCTCTAGTAATTTACGGCTAGATTTTGAATCTAAAGCACCGTGTTGGTTCATCTGCTAGAATCAATTTAGGATTTGTAATAATTGCTCTTGCGGACGCTACTCTTTGCTTTTGTCCTCCTGATATTTGATATGGATATTTATTTAAAATTTCTTTAATTCCCAATTTTTCTGCAATTTCTTGTACTCTTTTGTCGATTTCTCTGCTATTTACTTTCTGAATAGTTAATGCTAGTGCAATATTTTCATAAGCAGTTAATGTATCTAATAAGTTGAAATCTTGAAAAATAAATCCTAATTCTTCTCTTCTAAATTTGTTTAACTTATTTCCTTTTAATTTTGTTATATCTTCTCCATTAACAATAATATTTCCGCTTGTTACCTTATCTATTGTAGAAATTATATTTAAAAGTGTACTTTTTCCTGAACCACTTGCTCCCATAATTCCAACAAATTCTCCTTTTTCTACATTAAAACTAATATTGTCTATTGCTTTTGTTAAATTTGATTTGTTTCCGATAGTATTTATCGGCGTTTTTTACTTCTAAAACTTTTTCCATAATAAAACTCCTTTCGTTATTTGTAAGCTCATTTCTCGCTAACGGCTGTTTAATTGTATACAAACCTCCCTCTGGTCAGTTTGCATAAGTTATCCGTAAGCTCTATTTCTCGCTAACGGCTAACTTAATTATAACTACATTTCTTCATATTTCCTATCGATTTGTCTTACAAAAGTCTTACATTTTTGTAAGATTATAAAAAGATTATCAACTTTACTTTGATAATCTTAAAACATTTCTACTTCATATCTATATAACTACTTTTTGGAAATACTAATTGCACTTTAGTTCCTCCATCTAGTATGGAGTTTAATTCTATCTGTATTCCTAATTTATTACACAAATTTTTACATAAATATAATCCAATTCCTGTAGATTTCTTACCTACTAATCTTCCATTTGTTCCTGTGAATCCTTTTTCAAATACTCTTGTAATTTCTCCTTCTTTTATTCCTATTCCATTATCTTTAATATATAAAATAACATTCTCTTTTCCTTGTTTTGCATATATTTCAATTTCTAACCTACAATCCACTTTTTTGTATTTTATACTATTTGCAATAATTTGGTTTAATATAAATCCTATCCATTTACTATCTGTATTTACCTCTAAATCTAAGTCATGAAGGTTAATGGATACTTTTTCCTGAATTAGAACATTTTTATTCTTTTTAATACTTTCATATACAATATCTTTTAGTTTAACTTTTTTTATGTAATAATCTTTTTCTACAGTATTGCTTCTTGCATAAAATAAAGCTTGTTCAATATAATTCTCTATTCTTTGCAATTCCTCATCTATACTTTTTGTAACATTAGTTTTATTATTTTCTATTATCATTTTGCCGACTAGCTATTGGCAATTTTATTTCATGAATCCATAATTCTATATATTCTTTATAGTCTTCTCCGCATATACTTATATTTATTTACGTTTTCAACCATTGATTTATCTACTTGTTCTAGTACATCTTTTAATATTTTTCCCTCTGTAAAATCAGGAGATTTTATGATTTCTGTAATTAAATATTTTTCATCTAACTCATTTAAAATATTTGATAAATTTTTATAAAAACTTCTTTTAGTAAAATATTCAATCAAAATTCCTATCAAATATAAAGTAAAAATAATGACTGGAATATATATTTTTATAAAATTCCCATATGGATATGGAATTAAAAATATTTCTATTGTTATAATTGCAAATATTAAAAGAATAGTTAGAAGTATCTTATCTTTTATAAAATTTTTTAAACTCATATATTAATTTTCTCCTTTTAATATATACCCTTGTCCTCTTCTTGTTTCTATTAAATCTTTTAGGTTTAATTCCTCTAGCTTTGTTCTTAACCTGGCAATATTTACACTAAGAGTATTATCATCAATAAAACTTTCACTTTCCCATAAAGAGTCCATTATATCTTCTCTTGATACAATTTTTCCTCTATTCCCGAGTTAAATATTTTAAAATTTTATATTCATTTTTAGTAAGTTCAATAACTTTATTATCTTTTTCGATTGTACTGTTTTGTATATTTAAAATAAAATCTTTTGCATCTATTTTATCTTTAATTTCTATTTCACTATTGGTTCTTCTTAAAATAGAGGATATTTTCGCTAATAATATTTGTATATTAAAAGGTTTTGTAACATAATGATCTGCTCCATAATTTATTGAGAGCAATTCATCTAATTCATTATCTCTGCTTGTAATAATAATAATTCCCATATTGGACTGTTTTCTAATTTCCCTGCAAACATATTCTCCATCTACTCCTGGTAGGTTTATATCTAATAAAATAAGATTAGGAGCTATATTTAAAATATCATTTATAGTATTATCAAATGTTTTTAAAGTAGTTACTTGATAACCATTATTAGTTAAAAATATTTCTAACTCACATCTTAATTTTTCATCATCTTCTACTATTAATATTTTTTGCATATTTGTTTCCTCCATCATTATTATAACATAAATCACATAAAAGAACCTTACATTTCTGTAAGATTCTTAGTTATTTCGTTTATTCAAAATAACTATAGTTACACTAAACTATCTTTAGTGTAAATCTCTTCTACAAACTTCCAAGTATGCCCATTATCCTTAGAAATATATTTAGCTCTTGTTTTACCTTGATTATATCCACCTTCTTCACCCCCAGAAGCAAGTACTGTTAATGTTCCATCATCTTCTTTTGTTGGTAAATAAAAATAATCATAGCAATTTCTCCATTCTTCTCCATTGGAATCTGATAAAGTAAATACTCCATCTGGAAATTCAATTTTGTTAAATGTTTTTCCAGAATCGTATGTTATTAATAACTCTGATTTACCGCAATATACATTATTTGGTCTTTCTAAAAATCCTAAACCATTTTCAAAAAATTTTATTTTACTTGGAGCTGGTACTAACATTGTATTTATTTCACTATATTCTGTTCCCTTATTAGTTAATTTTCCTATAGTCCATTTTGATATACCAGTAGCACTATCAACTAGCTCCACAAAATATTCTTCATTTTCATTTATAGTTTCTTTATATACATAACTCTTTTGTCTGTTTGTTGTCATTTCGCTAGTGTTTTCTTTTTTTACTATATTTTCTAGATTTAAAATTTTATCTTTTAATTCTTGTATATTAACGTTTTTTTCTTGCATCTTCCATTTTGATATATTAAATTCCTGCCACTTCATGTCTCTAGAATTCTCTGTAAGTTTTAATAAAATCTTATTTATTTCTAATTTTTCTAGTGAACTTGTCTTTTCTTCTTTTAACATTTCTTCTAATACATTATAGCTGTCTTCACTTGCAATATTAGATATATATTCATAATCGATAGATATTGTACTTATATTTCCATTAATATTTTTATTTATTATAACTTTTTCTATGTTCATATAATTAATTATACAATAAACACATACACATATTATAAAAATCCATTTTATAAAATCAAATTTTTCGTTCAAAATATATTTTATGATAGGAATAAAAGTTAATATTTCAGTTAGTAATATTATATACGAAAAAGTTCTTAAATACGTCAAACCATATTCTGTTTCATACATATGCATTCTATACATTGATGATATATCTATAATAATTGTAAATATAACTAAAAATATATTTAGAATTTTAATAATCTTTTCTTTATTTTCATTATATTTGTTTGATATTATTATAATTGCAAAATTTATAAATGAAACAAACATAAGCTGAAAAAATCCTGTCCTAGCATAGTCTGCATAATCAAATGTTCCATTTATATTTACTTTAGAAAATAATGATTCTACTTGAATAGAGCAAAAAACTAAATATACAATATTTAATGTAAATAAAAGTAACTTTATTGCAAAAGTATATTTATTGTTATTATTTTTTATTTTATTTTCTTCATTTACATATCCTTTCTGAATATGTAAAATAAAACTTAAAAATATAAAAAATGTTACTACTATAATTGTAAGTCTTACTATTAGACTTATTGTATTTACCATATCTATATTGGTAAATATATTTCTCATTCCAGAAAATATATTAGCAAATACACTATCTGCTGAACTAAGTAAGATTATAACTATTCCTACAATAAAAAATACAACCAATAAAGAAATAACAACTTTTTTTACATTTTCTTTATCTATTTTTTTATTTGCTCTAAAATATTGTTTTGACTTTTCTTTTGTAAATTCTATTCCTTCTTCATAATCCTTAACTGTATCTGTTAATATTCTAAATGCATTATATAAACTGCTTTTGAAATATTGCTTTTTACTAGTTACTATTGCAATCATTATAATATCTAATATAATTAAAACAAATATATTGGTTATATAAAAGATTTTATTTGCAAATATAAAATAAGTACTACTTAATAATATTATTGGAATAAGTAACCAAAAACCATTTTTATTTTTTATTCTATTTTTTTTATTAAGTATATAATATATTATTCCATTTCCAATACTAAAAAATAATACCATTGAAATTCCGATTTCCTTACCATAAAACAAAATAGATTGAATTACAGCTAATATAAAACTTCCTATAATCTCCATAATAAATTTTATTCCTTTCTTACTTCATCTTGAAAATTAGAATAGTTATACTTATATTTTCAAATAATATTTATTATTTTTCATAGTCTAATATGTCTCCTGGCTTACAATCTAAAACTTCACATAATTTTTCTAATGTTGAAAATCTTATTGCTTTTGCTTTATTTGTTTTTAATATAGAAAGATTAGCAGGAGTAATTCCAACTTTTTCCGCAAGTTCTCCAGAAGACATTTTTCTTTTAGCTAGCATTACATCTACATTAACAATAATTGACATTCTTACTCTTCCTTTCTTATTTTAAATTGTAAAATCATTTTCTTCTTTATACTCAATAGCCCTTTTATATATTTCATTTAGAATTCTAATACCTATTCCAAATATTAAGAATGCAACTGAAAAAACGAAAATTAACACTCTAATTAAAATATCACTTAATAAATCAAATGATAAATATTTACTTAAGCAAATACTAACTCCCATTAAACAAATTAAATATAATATTCCCATAACAATTGATAATATTGAAACTTTATTTAGATACTTTATATTATTTTTTTCAAATATCTGATTTTCTTTTAAATTTTTAAAGATCTTTATAAATTCATAAATAATAAAGAGTGCAACAATTCCTGTAGATAAAAAAATTACACTAATTATTGTAATTAGCACTATTTTTAATAAATAATTTTCCATTATTAAAGATGTATTATGATGAAAAAATAATGTTATAATGTAAGTTGCTAAAACAATAATATCCAATAATGTAATTATTCCAAATAAAACCTTTAATCCATTTTCTACCTTTGAAGAAAGACTCTTCTTTCCTAAAACTTTCATAACTTAAGTTCCTCCTTTATTGCGAATTAGTATATATTTTTTATTTTTGTTTGTCAATATATTTTTATTGTTTTTCGATATATTTAGTTTAAAAAGCAACAGATAATTATTAAACAATTATCTGCTATAAAAGAACTTTATCTTTTTTACTTTTCATACTTTAAGTTACTATTTTCATTAGTTAGACATTTTTTTATATTTTACATACAAAAAACTTATTCCTAATATAATTATTATACTAGCTACTATTACACAAATCCAAATAAAATTTTTATTCTCTTTGTTTTCTTCTAGTTTTGGCTTTTCTTCATTTCTACTCTCATTATTATTTAATTTTTCTATCTCATATGCATCTTCTAATTTTTCCTGTAATTTACTTTGTTCTTCTACAAATTTATTCTCTTCTTCTTCATTTCTTTTATATACTTGGACATTATATGTCTTTTTACTAAAACCGATTTGGAGCTGTTACTTCAATAGTTATTAAATTATTTCCTTGTTTTAAGTTACTATTTCCATTAATCTTAACTACTCCACTCTCATTTTGCGGAATAGCAAGTATATTAATACTATCTAATTTGCTAGATATTTCTGCTTTATAATTTGTATTTACCATATCAAAAGGAGGATATAATAGTGTATTTTCTATGGCTAATATTTCTAAATTATTATTTGCAAGTTCTATATTTGCAGTTTTGGTAACTTGAATAGTATAAATTTTCTGGGCAGTTTTATCTTCTGAAGTTACTATAATATTTATAACATTTAATCCTTCTTTTAAATCTGTATTTCCTCCTATTTCTACATCAGCATTAGGATTTTCGGAAACAGCTAATACTTCTATATCTCTGATATTATTTGGAATTGTTAAATAATATTCATAAATGTCTTTTTCGAAATTTGGTGTAATTCCTTGGGTATCTAATCTTAAGCTTTTTAAACTTACATTACTGCTTGTAGAATCTGTACCTAGTTCCTCTTGTAACTGCATCTTTAAAATATTTTCTTCTTTTCCTATTTGAATTTGTTTTGCTTCAAAACTAGTCTCTATTAAACTACCAATATTGTCAAAAAATTCTCCTTCTATAGTAAAATTTGCAGTTCCACTTTCTTTTGCTCTAAACTTAAATTTTGCAAGTTCACCATCTTTTGCTCCGCTTCCACCACTTACATCATGCCAGACAAAAATAATACAATTATCTATTACATTAGTGTTTTCTAAATTAGATATATATTCTAATTTTGTATCATCAAAATAAAGTGAAAAACTAAATGCAGTTGTTCTAGCATCTTTTAAATTCACAGTAATTTCTATTTCTTCCCCTTTTTCTATTATTTCTTTGTTAGTTTCTATATAAACTTTCCCTATTTCTGATGCATAACTAAACTTAAGATAAGAACTAACAATTAATAATAATATAAATAAACAAATTAATTTCCTTTTCAATTTAATCCAACTCCCTGTCCCTAATGTTCAATAAATAAATCTTATAACTAGCTCTGTAACGTTCTTAAATGTTCTTTAAAATGAACATTTAACCCCGTCCCCAATGTTCTATTTATATATATACCCTTTATAAATAATTTACTTAATAAAGCTCATACCAGCCTAGCTAAGTGTTATATATATTTTTTAAACCAATCGCCGATGGTATATACTATAACCCACCTCTACAAAAACTGCGTGGTATAAAAGTAATTCCTACCACTCGCCTGCCACGCTTCAAGATTGGTTTAAAAAATATATATAACACTTAGCTAGGCGGTAACATTATCTCCTAAATAAAATAATTGTAACATACTACTATTTTGTTAATAAACGAACATTTATCTCTGTCCCACATGTTCACTCTGGGGTGTTCATTGCTCTATTAATTGTAAATCCAAAATATGTCTTTGTATTAATAACAAGTCAATAGACGTTGGCTTTTTACCATTTTTATTTATATTGCTTGCTTTTCTAAATATTTCTTCTAATGGTTCTATCTCTAAAATGTGTCTTTGAATCACTAGTAAATCAACACTATTTATTTTTCCATCTCCATTTGCATCTCCATATACAATTATTTGATATTTTCTTAATAATTTTCCATCTTCTTTAACAAGTATTTTGCTTCCTGTACCAACAGGGTCTTTTTCTTGCAATATTTCATTTTTATAATTTACAATTTGGATTTCCAAATCTGTTTTAATTTTTTCTTTTATATCTGAAACTTTGTTATTATCATATTCTATTCCACTAATTTCCAAACTATTTACTTTTAGTGGAGTTTCAAAAGAAATTTCTGAATCATCCATTTTCCTTACTACATATAATTTACATTCTGCCAGAATATTTGGATTTTCTCTTGAACTTGCTATTAAGTTTGTGCTTCCTTCTTTTTTTGCTGTAATAATTCCATTTTCTGTAATAACTGCTACATCACTATCAGTACTACTATATAAAATAGATTTATCATTTGCATCTTCTGGCTCCAGCCCTGCATTAATTTGGAAAGTATCTCCTACTTGCATATAAATTTCTTTCTGGTCTAATATAATATTTGTTACTTTACTATATACTGTTATTTCAATTTGATTTTGTACGTTATTTTCTTCTGCTTTAACAGTAATGGTTGCTTTCCCAGAACGGATTGCTGTAATATTTCCTTCATTATCAACAGTTGCAACATTTGGATTACTTGAAATATATTGCACTTTATGGCTATTTGCTTCTTGTGGATAAATCGTTACTTGTAACTTTTTCCTCTCGCCTTTTTGAATAGTGGTATTATCTATATTAACATCAATTCTTTCTATTTGAACTGGTGGCATTTCTGTTACATAGTTTTTAAAAATATATCCTATAATTCCATTTTCTAATATTACTTTATCCCATCTTTCTCCTGATTGTTTTCCTTTTGCAATTCTAGTCATTTTATCTTGTTTATTTACAGATGTAATAATTTCATAAGAAGTAGATGGTCCTGTTCTTATATTTACATTAGTAGCATTACAATAAACTTTAGTATTATCTTGCGTAAAATCATTGGTATTAATATCTGGACTTTGCATAGGAATGCTTGGCATATTGTTATAAACAGGAATAATAAAAGTCATAGATGTATCTAACAATGCACTTTTTTGATAACCATTATAAGTAGACCTTGATTCACTATAAGGTGCTAATACGTTTGTCATATATTGATGTGTAAATAAATTACCATTTCTATCATCATTTACATCAAATTTTTGTAAATAAATTGTATTTTGTCCTACATTAATATAGCTAGAGCCAATAAAAATACCTCCACCAGTAATCGATTTTTCTTTATTATTCCATGGAATTAAATATTTACTTTTTACCTCCTCACTTGCACCTTTTCCATCTCGTGCATACCTAAGGCCATTTTTTATTGCTCCCATTGGCTCTGGGGAACTTGTAGCACCTATATTATAAAAGTTATATAATCCTTTAAAACCTTCTACATTTCCACTAATTGAACTATGTGATAAAAAAGGTCCTACTTCTTGTTTAATACGAGATGCTAAGTGATAAGGACTAACACTTGATGTTTGTCCTCCTCTTAAAATTAAATCAGAATATCTTTCATTCATATTAATAGTATTTCCATTACTGTCAAGATATGAAACTTTTGTATTATAAAATTCTGTTCCATATAGTATTTTTTCGATTCCATCTAAATTATTAGTATGTGCTTCATAAGATAAAGCTTCAAATTGAAAAATGCGAACTTCATTTAAAAAATTTCTAGGATCCATACAGTATTCTATTGATTGTCTTGAACTATCTACGAAGCCTGCATCAATCTCTACATTATATTGACCTGGAGTAGTATTTTTCCAACTATCGGAATAATTTTTAGGAACTAGATTTTTTCCATATATATTTTCCCCGTTTATAACATAAGTCCAGTCTAAGTTTGTATATAGAGCTTTAAATTTCCAATTTGGGTGTTTTTTTGCAAGTTCTCTTAAATATGGCTGATAACTTGTTGGAAAGTTTTCTATTCCATCTAATTTGTTTGATGCATCTACTTTTAAAAGTGCAAATAATAGTAATGATAGGAGTAGAATTAAAATACATAGTAAGATATACTTTTTCGTTTTTTTCATATTGTATCCTCTTTTCTTTGAACAGGTGATTTTTGTTCTTTCGCTTTAATGATTGTTCTTTGTTTTGAATCATTTGTACATGTGATTAGTGTTACTTCTCTTTTGCCATTTGTTTCTTGTGATAGAGGGCTTACATCTTCTGGAAAAACATTGTAAATGTTATAAATCTCATATTCTATTCTACCTATAGTATTATCAGAAATTGTAAGAGTATTCCCTATTTTTAATTTTTTCAAATTGTAGAACATATTTGTATTTCTTGGAGCATTATGTCCTGCAATACATAGATTTCCTATTTCATTTGGGTCTGCTCCCCAAAATTTTGCAACAGATTTATTTAAAGAGTTTTCTGTGCATGTTTCTAATATATAAGTTTCTAAATTAATTGCAGGAATTTCCAATTTTGCTGCTACATCATATTCCTTGTATTTTGTTATAATTTCTTCTTTTGGATATTCTTTTTTTATCACTTCATTATTTAAATTTTCTTGTTTTTCTTTACTATCTTGATTATAAGTTGTATCTAAACTTTGAGAATCATATTCAGAAAATTTCTGTACATTATTTCTTTCTAATTTACTATCCCTAATACTTTGAACTACTAACCATAAAATAATAACCAAAACTGCTCCTATAAAAAAACAATTAACAATCATTCTCTTTTTCATTAGTATCTCCTCACATATGTAATAAGACAGTTTAAAAGTAATTAAACCATCTTATTATACTTACTTCTTTTTATTGTAAAAAGCATATCCCCCACCAAGTACTATTAAAGCTAGAACAACTGGAATATATATATTTCCACCTGTTTTAGGTAATTTACTAGGCATTTCTTGTTTAACTTCTTCTTTATTTGTCTCATCTGTATTACCAGGAACTTGAGTTTCAGTATTTTCAGGTGTATTTGTTGGTGGAACTACTTGAGATGTAGTTTCTACAGCAGTAAATCCAAAAGTTTTTTCAGCAATCACTGCATCTGAATTATCCCTATCTATTAATTTTAAAGTTATTGTATAATCTCCTGCATCACTAAAAACTGCTCTTGTTTGTAGCACTTGAGAAACATCTTTTCCTCCTATTTTATAACCTTGTGCATCTCCGAATCCACTCCCGAATAATATCATGTTCAAGTCCGGTTGCTATCTATTGCTAATAGCTTTACAGTAGCATTTCCTGGAGTTACTGCTTCTGCTACTAATCTTGCATGTTCATAATAACGCCCCATTGAAGAAAAATAAGAAAGTGTCATCTGCTTCTCTTCTTGTTTTATAATATCTCCCACATTTTCTAATTTAAAAGAATAATCTACATATACTGGCTCTACTGTAACGTTTTTAACAATTGGTACAGTAATATCATCAAAAGAAACACTTGCATCTGCATTTGCTAGCCCTTCTCCTGTAACCATAAACTCAGTTGGATTTGATGTAGTAATATTTGCTTTTGCCTTAAAAGTAATACTCATATTGTTTCTTGGACTTGTTCCTCCTGATGTATCATAAAAAGTTACTATTACTTTATCACCTGTATTATTTGCTGTTCCTCCTTCTGCTTCAACATATTCAAAGATATTATTATCGTAAGAAATTTTGAATGTATATGCTCCTAAATCTTGCCCAAATGCAATTGTTAATTTTACTTCTTGTGATGGATTTATTGTTTGTTTATCAACTTGTACATTAATAGAATCTAAGCTTTGCGCATAACTATTGCCTGAAAAAATAAGTAATGCCATTACTGTTAATATGGTAAAAATACTAATTAATTTTTTCATTAAAAAAATCCTCCTTTTTTTGTTTTATATTTCTAGTATGATTAATTTTTAAATTTATTATGTATTAATTATTTTTACAATTTTTTCTTATTAATTTTTAGTTGTAAAAACATAAAAAAACATAATAGAAATTATTTCCATTATGTTTTATAACTTTTTTATTTTTTTGCATACTTTAATTCACATTTACGAGTAGTCTTAAGATTACTCGTTATAATGGTTTTGTATTATACATTTTCATCAGACTATAGATATTATCCATTAACTAGTAACACATTAATTTACCTCTTTTTGCTTTTTACTGATTTTCTTTCCAATCATAATATTTAACTAAATATTCCCAGCATCCTTCTTTAGCTGTTATTCCATTACAATTATCTTTTATTTTTTCTATGATTTCATTTTTATCAATCCATTTAACCTCTGAAACTTCTTCCTCCTGTAATTTTAATGTTGTTTCATCTATATCTTTATTTACAATATAAAACTCATTAAAATGATTGTTTACAATATCTCCTTGTACATTTGTTGAGATAGAAGAGCCTACAAAAGTTATATCATTTTTATTTAAAGTTATTCCTAATTCTTCTTCTGCTTCTCTAATAATTGATTGAAAACCAAATTCACCTGCAAGTACATGCCCTCCTGCTGTTATATCCCACATATTTGGCCACATTTTTTTGTTTGCACTTCTTTTTTGTAATAATACTTGCCCTTTTGAATTTATTATAAACATTGCAACTGCTTTATGCCACAGTCCTTCTGTATGACACTTTTCTCTTGTTTCTACTTTACCTATGTATTCTCCTTTTTCATTTAATACATCAAAAAACTCTTCCATACTCCTATACTCCTCCTCTTTATGTATTAGATTCAATTTATTGTCATTATATCATAATATATGTAAATAGCAAGTACATTTATATTAAAATTTGAGTTTTATACGCTATAATCTTACAACTCACATAAAAGTACATACTAGAATAACAATGGTTAATAAATTTATAAAAACATTAAACAATTATTTTCAATACCATTATCACTTAAACAAAAAACAATCTGTAAATTATACCATTATCATTTAGTAACACATTCAAATTCTATATCTTCTTTTTTATATTCCTCTGGCTTTAATCCAAATCTCGTCTTCATATAATTTAAAACAATAATTATACTTACTAATGCTAATATGCCCACTACTAAAAAAGCATGTTTAACATTTAAAATATTTAATAATAATCCGCCTAAAACAGAAAAGAAACTTGCTACAATTCCACCAATAAATTCGTATGCAAAAGTTATTTTATTTCTCATATTCTCTATAGTAAAATTTTTTAAATATTTAGGTTCAAATATGTACCATAATGAAACATTTATTTTTTGTATTGTACACATTATTAATATAATTGGTATTACCATTTGACTTTCAAATATACTAGAAACTATTCCTATAATTATACATGCACCAATATACATTAAAGATATAAATGCTAAAGTTCTATTCTTAAATTTTTTCTCTATTGGTCTTTTTAGTGATAGTGCAATTCCAGCAATTAATGTAAGAACTGCAAAAATCATTGAAAATTGTTGTTCTGGTATTCCTATATTTATTAGTAAATCACTATTATAAGTATTAATAATTTCTATTACACTATATAGCACTATCTGAAACAATATAAAAGCTTTCATTCTTTTCGATTTCAGAATAAATTTAAAACATATCTTTAAATCTATTCCATAATTTTTTAAAGTATTTACCAATCCCAAATTTTCTTTTTTATCTATATTTACTTTATATACATCCTTAAATTTAAAAGATAATACTGTAGAGATTATAATAAAAGAAAGACATATTAACATTGGCAAATAATTATTAATTACAAATAAGTACCCAGCTACTAATGATGCTATTCCATCTAGTATATAGTAAAAACTACCACCTTTTGCATCTAATTTTGAATATAATCCTTCTCCTCCTTTAGTCGAAACAGAATCATATAATAAATTAGATTCTGCAATTGTTTTCATATTATAACCTAAAGCAAATACTAAATCTGCAATTATAATACTAATTGCTCCTGGAAAACATATTAAAATTAACACATATATAATAAGGAATACATTTCCTATTATTATGCTTTTTCTTTTTCCTAAAAAGTCTGTAATTGCTACTGCCGGTATTTGCATTATAATTCTAAATAATAAATAAAAACCATTTATAATTAGCACTTCTGATGCTGTCAGACTTTTAGTAATCGTATAAAACAAAAATTCTATTGAATAAAAAAACAATAAGTCCCATGAAAACATCTTATAAATTGGATATAGTTTTGCATTATTTCTTTTTATTTTACTTATTTCTCTTCTATTTTTGGTGGTTAATTTCTCTAGCCCGATTTGTCATGTTCCGCTCTCCTTTATTACTTTTACATTAATTAGAATTTGTAATTGATTATTCTTTGTTTATTTCTCCTTCTTCATAACTTTTTGTCTTGCAAACTCTTCCATTTCCATTTCGTCCAATATCTCACTAATTTTCTGAGCTATTTTCTCATCTCTTGGAATAATTACTTGTTCTAATGCATTAGCTCTTCTTTCAACTTTTTCAATGCTAATTTGTAATCTAAGTATTGTAGTTTCTATTCTAGCTAATTGGACTAAATATTCTTTTACTTTTATGAATTTAGAAATTGCTTCATCTACCGCAGAAGTAGTATTATATAATCCATAATTCATTTCTGGTTTTGTTTCACTCTTTAATATAACTGATGGTATTTGAACACCCATAACTGTGACATATTTTATATCTAGACTATCATCTTGTTTTACTCCATTTGCAATACTAACCATCTCTTCAATACCAATATCTACATTTGCATTTTTTAAAGACTCAAAAGCATCTGTTAATAAATTCTCCCCATATTTCTTTAAATTTACTTGTTCTTCCTTATATTTATCCATTTCTCTCTTAAGAATCATCTTTTTTTGCTCTAACAATTTTTTACCCTGTTTTGATTGTTTAATAAAACCTTTTAATTTTATCAAATTATTTTTTGTCGGTAAATCACGCATTCCCATTTTTATTTTACCACCTTACTTTTCACAACTTTAACATCCACAGCTTCTAAAAAGCACATACTAGCCTAGCAAGAGTTTAATATATGTTTTTAAAACCAATCGCCGATGGCACTAAAGTTTAACCTTCCTCTGCAATACACTGCGTGGTATAAAACTAATTCCTACTCCTCACCCGCCACGCTTCAAGATTGGTTTTAAAAGCATATATTAAACTCTTGCTAGGCGGTAGCATTATCTCAAAAAAACTATGAATTATAACTACAATTTATTTAGCTCTTCTTCCGGCAATATTTTTAATAACTCCAAAGCTAAATCTAAGCTTTCATAAATTGTTCTTGTTTCATACAAATCTTGATTAATAAATCTTTCTTCAAAAGCCTTTCCAAATTCTAAATATTTTTTATCTACATCACTTAAATCTGATTCTCCAAGTACTTTAGCTAAAGCTCTAACTTCCTGTACTCTAGAATATGATGCAAATATTTGATCTGCAATTTTTATATGATTATCTTTAGTAAATCCTGCTCCTACACCATCTTTCATTAATCTAGATAATGAATCTAATATATTAATTGGAGGTGTAATTCCTTTTTGATATAATTCCCTACTTAAAACAATTTGTCCCTCTGTAATATATCCTGTAATATCAGGAATTGGATGTGATATATCATCATTTGGCATTGTTAAAATAGGAATTTGCGTAATTGAACCTTTTCTTCCTTTAATTTGACCTGCTCTTTCATAAATAGAAGATAAATCACTATATAAATAACCTGGATATCCTTTTCTGCTTGGTATCTCTCCTTTTAACGTAGAAATTTCCCTTAAAGATTCTGCATATGCTGTCATATCTGTAAGAACTACTAAAACTTCCATACCCAAATCAAAAGCTAAATATTCTGCACAAGTTAAAGCAATTTTGGGAGTTAAAATTCTTTCTATAGCAGAATCACTAGATAAATTTTGAAACATAACTACTTTTGATAATACACCATTTTCCTCAAAGCTTTTCTTAAAAAAATCGGCTGTTTCATATTCTGCTCCCATAAGTCCAAAAACAACTGCAAAATCCCCATTATCATTGATATTTGCTTGTCTTATAATCTTTTCAGTTAATTCATTATGGTTCATTCCACTTCCAGAAAAAATAGGTAATTTTTGTCCTCTAATTAATGTCATTAATACATCAATAGACGAGATTCCTGTTTGTATATAGTTCTTTGGATACTCTCTTGCTATTGGATTAATCGGTTTTGCATTAATATCTCTTCTTACGTCTGGCTTAATTTCTCCGAAGACCATCAATAGCTTTACCTGTTCCATTAAAAACTCGGCCTAGCATTTGTTTAGATAAATCTATCATTAATGGTGTTCCAATAAACTCAGTTTTTATATCCTTAGAATTCATTCCTGTTGTACCTTGATATACTTGTATGGTTGTGATATCTTTATCTAATCTGATAACATCACCAATTCTTTTTTCTCCGTTTTTTAATTCTATAACCACTTGTTCCTCAAAAACAATATCTTTTGGTGTTTTTATAAAAACTAGTGGACCATTTATTTCTTCCAAACCTATATATTGTACTTTCATTCATTTCACCTCATTATTCTAATTAACACATCCCAAATTTCTAATACCACTTTTAAAATCACTTACTACTTAACTTAAAATAGCAGAGTAGTAGGCTGTGTATTTATATATAAAAATGCAGTGATGCTAAAGTATTGGGAGGACTCGCATTCATACAGATCAGCCAGATTAACTGTTCGAACTGTGAAAGCTGTATATACTCGCTCATATGACTAGTCCGACCAGCAAAGAACGTAATTTTTATATATAAATACACAGCCTACGGCCCAAACTTATCCGTAAACTAAAAAAACACTACTAATCACTAATTTTTTATTATATTTACATACAAAAATCAGTACTGCAAATAATTGCTTGTAATATGAGATTAGTGCTTTAAAATAGCCCAGCTAAGTGAATATATATATTCACTTAGCTTACTCTACAGATATTAGTAATCTACTTATTATCTGTATTTTTAATTAGTGAAAAAGGGTATTTATACTATATGTGTTCCTGGTATTCTTCTTCGAGTTTTTTAAAACTACTTTTAATTCTAGTATTAATACGATCAAACTTTTCTAATTCTTCATTTCTAATTTCAAATTTTAATCTTGTATATTCATCAAAAAATCCTAATTTTTTTATTTCTGAAAGTGGAATTCCTTTTTCGATTAATTTTAAAGATTTCTCATATAACAATATAATTGTTTGCATCATTTTATATTGTTTTTTTATTGGTACAGCTGTGTCTATTAAATTTAATGCACTTTGCTGAAGAAAGCCTATACGAATTATTCTAGCAATTTCTATAATTAGCTTTTTATTTTCAGATAATACATCTTGTCCAACCACTCTTGCAATTTCTAGTAATTCATTTTCTTCTGCCAATATTTTTACAATTTTTTGTCTTATATCTAAAAAGTCTGATTCAACATTTTCTTCATACCAATTTTGTAAAGTAGATACATATTCACTATAACTTACATTCCAATCTACTGCTGGATAGTGTCTTGAATAAGCAAGTTCTCTATTTAATCCCCAAAAAGTATGAACAAATCTTTTTGTGTTTTGTGTAACTGGCTCTGAAAAATCAGAACCTTGTGGTGAAACAGCACCAATAATTGTAACAGAACCAAACATACCATTGTAACCATTAACAAGACCAGCTCTTCCATAAAATTCAGATAATCTTGATGGTAGATAAGAAGGAAAACCTTCTTCTGCTGGCATTTCTTCTAATCTTCCTGAAATCTCTCTTAAAGCTTCTGCCCATCTTGAAGTGGAATCTGCCATTACTGCTACATGATATCCCATGTCTCTATAATATTCTGCAATTGTGATTCCTGTATATATTGATGCTTCTCTTGCTGCTACCGGCATATTAGAAGTATTAGCAATTAAAACAGTTCTTTCAATCATAGGTCTTCCAGTTTTTGGGTCTGTTAGCTTTGGGAATTCCTCTAATACATCTGTCATCTCGTTTCCACGCTCACCACAACCAATATATACAATAATATCTGCATTACTCCATTTAGCAAATTGATGCTGAAGCATCGTTTTTCCAGTTCCAAATCCTCCTGGAATCATTCCGAGTGCCTCCTTTTGCAATAGGAAACATTGTATCTATTACTCTTTGTCCTGTTAATAATGGTTCTTTTGTAATTAATCTTTCTTTATATCCTCTTGGCACTCGTACTGGACATTTTTGAATCATGGTAATTTCAAAAATATTGCCTTCTTTTGTTCTAACTTTTGCAAGTACATCTGTTACTTTATAATTACCTTCTGGTACAATCCAAATTAATTCACCTTGCAAACCAGAACCATTCATAATTTTATTTACAATAAGTCTAGTTTCTTGTACTTCTCCAATAATGGTATTTTCTATAATACTTTCTCCTACAACTACTATTGGAACAAAATGCCAAACTTCTTCTAAATTAATTGCATTTACTCCGTTTAGTTCCTCTCTTTATGAAATCCCCTTCTTTATTTCTTAATTCTCCGAAGAGGTCTTTGTATACCATCAAATATATTTCCCATAATACCTGGTCCTAATAAAACAGATAAAGGCTCTTCTTTGCTTACAACTTCTTCTCCTATGCTAAGTCTAGTTGTATTTTCATATACTTGAATAGTAGCAATATCTTCTTTTATCTTTATCACATCACCTAATATCTGTTCTTTTCCAATACATACTATATCATGCATAGCAAAATCGCCTTCACCTTTTGCAAGTACTACTGGTCCATTAATAGAAATAATTTCTTTCTTTTGCAAGATTTTATTCACCTCAATTTCTTTTGTTTACGTTTTCTTCAATTGCATTTTTTAATGTATTATCAATTAATACATTTTTATTTTCCAATATAAGTCCACCTATAAACTTATCATCTATTATTTTACATTTGACATTATATTTAATCTCAATATTTTCACTATATCTATCATAATCTTTTTTTATAACTCCAATAATTGTATTATAATCTATATTAACCTTTTCTAGAGTTTCTTCTAAAGTATAAAAAAAGAATTCTTCATATAATGGTGTATCTAGCATTTTGCAAATAATATTTTCTATTTCTTTTATTAATTCCAAACTTTGATTTTTTACTGTATCTATTATTTTCTTTTTTTGTTCTAATTCATAAGAATAAATTTGTTTATAAAATTCCTTTTCTAATTTCTCACATTTTTTTTGATATGTGGATTCTTGTTTTCCGTATATATTCTTCTATTTCTTGTGTAATTTGCTTTTCTATTTCTTCTTTTATCTTTATTTCAAGTTCTTGTTTTTCTCCATTTACTAGTCTTTCACAACTTAAAAATAATTCTTGTTCTTTAGCCTGTATATCCATTTTAACCTCCACTTATGCATTGCTTTATCAATCCTTAAAAATACTAGAATTCACATCTCATTTAAAAGCACATACTAGCTAAGCCGAGAGCTTTATATATTTTTTAAAATCAATCGCAGATGGTACACACCATAACCTTCTTCTACCAAAACTGCGTGGTATAGAACTAATTCCCACTCCTTGCCCGCCACGCTTCAAGATTGGTTTTAAAAAATATATAAAGCTCTTGACTTAGCGGTAACATTCTCTTTCAAATAAAATAGCTGTGAATTGTAGCATTTTTTTACACTATAACCTATCTAAATAACCACAACAAGTGGTGTTTTTCTCTTTTCTTTTATTTCATCTAACTTTTGTTTCGATTGTGTATATACTTGTTTTGATACAACTAAAATTCCTACATCTTCTTGTTTTAAAACTTCATCAATATGACTCTCTATTTTTTCTTTTTCATTCAAAACTATCGAAGATATCCCTGCAAGTTTTAATCCAACTGCCCAATCGATTTCATCTAAAATAGAATATATTTTCATAATACCTAGATTTCCTTCCCTTAATGTCAATTCGATTAAAAGTTATTATTCACTAACTTATTTAAAAACACATTACTTTACACTTTACTTAATATCATAATAGCAACAATCAGTCCATAAATTGCAATACCTTCTGCAAGCCCCGCAAAAATAACTGTTTTTCCAAGTAATCCTGGATTTTCACTAATAGCTCCAACTGCACTAGAAGCAACAACTGCTACCGCAATTCCTGAACCAATAGCTGCAAGTCCTACTGCTAAAGCTGCTGCAATTAGACTTGCTCCTTTATCTTGGCTTTCATTTTGCTTCTCAACTACTTCATTTGCTCCTATATCTGTAGCATAAGAATTATTTATAATTCCTCCAAAACTCATTACTCCTAATATTATAAAACATACAATTCCTAAAATTTTCTTTAACATACTTCCTTCATTCCTTTCTTTAAAAATTTAACCTCAATTCTTAGCCTGCACACTAATATTCTCATACTCTCTTCCATTTCCCTCATAAAATCTACTAAATAATTCATAATATTCTAATCTAAGCACTTGAATAGCAACAATCAAACCTTCTAAAACAATTACTATTCCATTTCCAATAACTGCAATCACCAAATTTCCTGCACCTTGCACCATATTTGCAAGCAAATACACTGCCATACAAAGTCCAACATGATTAATTGCAAAAGCTGCAAGTCTTAAAAAAGAAATAGTATTACTTGCAAGAGATAAAAGCATCTCAATAATATCAAAAATACGTTCCACAAAAGGTACTTTAACTTTTTCTTTATGCTTTTGTATTCTACTACTTAAACTATCACCAAACAAAATAAGTATTATAAAAACAGAAGCAATTACTACAATAGTAGATACTGAAAATATCATCTTTCCAGTTACAAAAAAATAAGCAACAACGAATAATACAAATCCATATAGTAAAAATCCGGGCTAGTCCATTTTTATCAAAAAATATCTTCTTAATTTCTTTATTTCTTATTCCATTTACAATATTAAGTACCATTGCAATTAAGATAAAAATACTTCCAACAACAATTCCAGAAATTAGCATTGTATTAATATTTTCCATAGGACTAATTAATTTGTGGTTTAAAATGTCTTCTTTTCCAAATATACTTCCATATAAAAAACCAAAAATAATTGAAGAAATTCCTCCTGCTACCATCACTGGTCCAAGTGATACCTTTTTTCTCATTAAAAGTATTCCTATTAAAAATAGAATAGCTCCATGTCCAATATCTCCAAACATAAATCCAAACATAATAAAAGAAGTAATTGCAACAAATAATGTTGGATCTAATTCTTTTACATTCGGAGTCCCATACATTTTTACTAACATCTCAAATGGTTTTATAAATTTATTATTTTTAAGTTTTGTTGGTTCTTTTATTTCTTCTTTTTTTCCATCACGAATGCTGTAATCAAAATATTCATATTGTTTTAACATATTTACAATATAATCTAAATTTGTTTCTGGAACCCAAATAACCATATAAAAAGTTTGCTTTTTATCATGCATAATATATTTTTTTATTTTATTAACAAGTTCATATTCTTTTAGCTGTTCATAATAAGAAATCAGCTTATTTTTCTTTTCATTTTGAAAGAACTTTAATTCCTTTTCTAATTCTCCTTGTTTAATTTCATTTTCATTATATTCTAATTTCAAATTTGAAATTAATTCACTTAAAGTACCATCAAAATCATTTGGCAATAAAATTCTTTCAAATTCTTGCATATTAAAAAATGCATCTATATCATTTGCATATTCTTCTGTTGTGATATAAACAATCCATGTATTTTTTTCTTCCTTTTTTAATTTGTAATAGATTGCTTTCATATCTCCTTGTAATTCTTTTTCAATCTCTAGAATATTTTCATTTGGAACATTTCCATATCTAAATTTCATGTATTTCATTCCAATCAATTCATGTATATTAAATTCAAACCCAGAAAGTTCTTTGATTGGTAATAATTTTTCCATAATTTCTTTATTTCTATTTTCTATCTTGTTTATTTTTTCTTCATATTCATTGTATTTATTTTCTATAATATTAATTTCTTCTTTTATCTCATCTATTGTATTTTCAATTTTTATTTTTGTTTCATTTGCTTGTAATTCTATTCCAAACTTATTTAATATCTTTTCTACTTTTTTTAAATATTCCTTAATAGTATAATCATAAGTACAATATTCAAATTTCCAGCCCTTACCATATATCTTCTTAGCATCTTCTATTCCGAATATCTCTTCCTAATAGTTCTTGTGCTAAAAATCTATCTAGTTTATCCTCTTTTCCCGTTATACTAAGGAGTTTCATTCTTTCAATCGACATTTTTTTATCTCCTTTTTCTTATTGTTATTTTGTTACTAATTTCTTTTGTATTTCTTCTTTACTTAAGCCATAACGTATTCCTTCAATAATACGTACAATATCTGTATTTTCCATTTCAATTAAATTAATATATGCACATATATTGCTAATATCAAACATCTGACTTTTAAATATTTTATAATATTCTTTATATAAATATATATTAATATTCTGTTCAAAACTAAGACTGTTATCATATTTTCTTATATATGCCTTTTTTTGAAAGTTTTCTAATATCTCTGTATCATTTTCAAGACTCAAAAATTGTTTTATTTCTAACTTGCTATTAACTTTTTCTTGTTTGATAAAAGTTTCTTTTATTTTATCTTCTGAAAAATTATAATATTTCTTTATTCGATATAACCATAATAAATTCATTAAATCAATTTTCTTAAGTATCATTTTTTCTAATCTATCATTTTTGTTTTTCGAAATATCAATCAATTTATTTAAATAGATTTTATCCATTTCATTTTCTATTTCAAAAATATTTAAGTTTTTGGTTAGGCTTTCATTATCACTGAAGTTTTCAAATACTTTTTTATACTGCGTATTACTTAAAAAGCCTAAGAACTCATCTATAGTTTCTGCATTTTGAATTCCATCTATGTCTTTAAAAATTGATTCTGTCCATATCTTTATACCTTCTGGATTATAATGAACTATTGTTTTTGAATATAATTTTCTAAATACACTTTTTATACATCGTATTTTATATTTTTCAATGAACCCAATAAAAATATCTTTGTCTTTTTTATCTAATAATCTCTTTATTTTTACTATATCAGCAATTAAAATCTTATCTAATACTGTTTCAATTTGTATTCTTCTAGCTGACTCGTCTAATTCATTTAATTCTAAATTTTTGGCTTTTAAAATCATAATTGCACTTTTTAAATTATTTTGGTGCAATAGTTCTTGTAAATCACTTTTTTTAAGCCTTTTTGCATACATACCACTTAATTTTGCTTTGGAATTTCCATATTTCATTATATTAACTAGATACAAAAAATCACCTTCTTTTTAATATACTGTTTATTATTGTATTTGCAATATTCTCTTTTTCGTTTTCAAAATTCTCTTGCATTTTTTGTATCTCTATATTAGTTTCTTTATCTATTTCTTCTTTTCTTTGTTTTATTCGTTTATCATATTCTGTTTTTTGAAAATTAATTTTATACAAATATTTATTATTCATCTCTTCTTTTTTTAGTTCTATTTGTTCCTCTATTGCTTCATCTATATTAGATTTTCTTGCTTCTAAGTCTTCTATAATACGTTTACATTTTTTGTCAAACTCCATTAACTCTTTTATAGTTTTTTCCATAAATCTTCACCTAACAGTTAGTATACCTCTATTAGTATATTTTTACAACAAAATTTTTAAGTTTTTATATCTTTTAGTTTTAATTCTACTACTATTTATACTTTATATTAATATTATACCAATTTCCAATAAAATATAATATTTGTGCATTTTCTAAAATATCCAGATAGTATCTAAATTTCGAAGAAAAAACAGTAGCCATAATATGACTACCGTCTTTCTAACACAATGATGAATTATTTCTTCGAGGTAAACTTCAGCTTGTTTATTACAAGCTGAATCAAGGTTTCAATCAAAAGTACTAATGTTACACCATACACCACTGCGATTGGATATAACACCAAAATCAAAATCGATAATCCCAAAATTGCAAATACTGAGTCAAAAAACTTCACCAGAATTATCATAAGAGAAATCGCAAGTAATGTAGCTATAACAAACCCCACTTTTTCCTCCCAAAATGTTTTTTTTGACCATCGAGTGAAACTGTCAGCTAACCGTTTCATATGTTTCATAAAAAAAACCTCCAAAAAAGAATTAGCATAATGCCATATTACAATTATACTATGTCTTACATAAATTTGCAAATCATATCAAAACAAGTTAGCACTTACCTTCTTGCTCTTATTACTTAATCATTCTAATAGTTTTTAGTTTTATTATTTTTTCTTTCAATCAGTGTACATTTTTATATCTAAAATGTATAACAATTTTGACTCTATTATTTCTTCTTTCCAAATAATGCACTACCTGGAACATCCCAAATAGTTCATTTCATTTTTTATCCAATTTTTCTTTTCTTTCTAGAAATTATATTTGTAATTATAATAAATCCAGCCGTAAATATTACAATAGCTCCCATATTAATTATTATCGGTTTCATTGTATCTAAATTAAATACTTCTAATTGTTTTAACATTTCATTTGTACTTATATAATAATAAGATGGTAATATATGAGCAATTTTAAGTACTGAATCTGGTAACCATTCCATTGGTACAAAAGCACCACATAAAAAGCTAGAACCTAACGCTACTACATTTATAATTCCATTAATAGCATTTTTATTTGTAATTAAATTTCCTATTAAAAAAGCTATTGTTAATGCACAAATGCTAAATATGAACGAATTTGCAATATACATCATTCCATGCATTGTAAACATCACATTTCCAACTAATATGAAACTTAAAACTACATAACTAAGCCATAAACCTACTGCTACCAAGCTACTAGATAAAAGTAGTTTTCTATTTATTTTTTTGTAATTCATACTGCTAATAATTGTTCTTTTTTGTATATTTTCTTTTTTAAAGCTAGATAAAATCAAACATATTACATATACCAAGCCTGCTAAAATACTATAATTTGCAAAATTATAATAGAAACATGCTTTTGATAAATTATCTGTATCTAATTTTGAACTAATTTCTATTTTAGTTTCCTTTGATAAAGTTTCGTTTATTTTATTAATTAATTCTTCTTCTGATTCAATATTTTTTACATATGTATTTGCTATCTTAATATATCTTGAAAGTAACATTTCAGTATATGAAGCTAAATAATCTCCTGTACTTTTAATCTCTATTTCGGGATTATTTCCTTTTAAAAATTCTTCTCTATAATTTTCTGGTATATATATAATATAATTTACATCTCTATAAAATAACGCATCATTTACTTTTTCTTCATCATTTTCTATATCAATTATGTTACTATTATTTTTTATATAATCTACAAAATTTTTAGTAATTCCTTTTTCTTCATCTTTATTTATTATTAATACATCAGGCTTTTCCGCTACAAAATTTGTGTTATTTTCACTTGTTTGCATATTGAATCCACCAAAAAATATTAAAAATACTGTATACATAATGATAGGTAATTTGCATTTGTTTAATACTTTTAAAAATGTTTTAAATACTGTCATATTTTTGCCTCCTTAAACTGAAATACGAAATAGTAATCATAATAAGTGCAAAAATGAGTAGGCTTGCTATATTAAAGACAAATCTATCTAATGTATCATAATAATATAAAGAGTAAAATCCGTCTGTTATCATACTTGCTGGATTTAATTTATTTACAATAGGTATATTTTTATCTACAATATATTTCATTGTAATTCCCATCATTCCAGATAAAAAACATCCGAAGCATTGTAACAGATATAACGATTCCAGTTTTTATATTATCATTTGCTTTTAATAAACTTCCTATTGCAATTCCAAGTGATAAACCAGCCAAAGCTCCACATAGAGCTAAAATGATAATTAATGGTAAATTATCTCCATAATCTACTTTTAATACAAAAACAGTATATACAAATAATATAGCAAGACCAATTAACTCAGTTACATAACTTGCTAAACTACTACTAAATATTAATTTGAGTTTACTAGTAGGCGAGCTTGCTATTCTTTTTCCGTATAGCACTCATATTAGGTAAGTTTTGATTAATTGCTACCATACCAAGTATACCTCCATATAAGCATGCCATTGCAATTAGTGTATAAAATTCTATCATTGTATAACTTAAATTATTATTTGATATATTTTTTAGTTTAACTTCTTGATTATTAGTCATTTCAAATATACTTTTATATAAATTTTCATAATTTATATTATAATTTCCACTTGCTATTTCTTTTTTTATTTCATCTTCTGCTATAGTTTGTACTATTCCGTGCTGTTTGATTTATTTCTTCTGTTACATGTTTAAAAATTGTTTCATTAATTCCACTACTGTTTACTACAATTTTTGGATTATTTTCTTCTAATATCATATACCCTACTATTTCATCTTTTTCTAGTAATTCTTTTGCAGATTCTTCTGTTACTAGTTTTAAGTTAAATAATCTATCTTTATTATTTTCATCACTTAAAGTCTTAAATGCTTCTTTGAAAATTTCGTTATTTTTAAATTCCTCATTTTCAATTATTGCTATATTTATAATATCTAATTTTTCGCTATTTTCAATATTTGAAAAAGCCATATTAAAAAATGTTCCGAAGTATTATTGGAAAGGCAAAAGTCCAAAATATTAGCATTTTATTTTTAAAGAGAGTAATAAATGCATATTTAAAATTATGTATAAACATTAGTCACGTAATTCCTTTCCTGTTAATTCTAAGAATACATCATTTAATGTAGGTCTTTCTGAATATATTTTATTATATTTAATACTCTCTTTTTTCAAATAATCAATAAACTCTACTAAATTATTTTTGCCTTTTTTATATGTTACTAATAATATGTTACCATTATATGTTACTTCATCTACATTTTCTAAATTTTTTATTTTGTTAATATATTCTTCTTTCAAGTCATTTATTTCTACTGTAACTTTTTCTTCAATTTTGGCAAGTTCTTTTAATTTATCAGTTGTACCTTCTGCTAAAACTTTACCTTTGTCTAAAATAATTACTCTATCACAAATAATTTCAACTTCTTCCATATAATGAGTTGTATATAAAATTGTTGCTCCATTCTCTCTTAATTTTTTTATTCCATCTAATATATTGTTTCTACTTTGAGGATCTACTGCTACTGTTGGTTCATCTAAAAATATTAGTTTTGGCTTATGTGCTATTCCACATGCAATATTTAGTCTTCTTAAAAGACCTCCTGATAACTGCTTTGGATAAAATTTTCTAAATTCATCTAAACCGAACTAAACTAATTGCTTCATCAATATATTGTTTTCTTGTACCTTTATCTTTAATATATAATCCACAAAAATAGTCTATATTTTCATATACTGTTAATTCATCAAATACTGCTACATCTTGAAATACTACACCTATTTTGCGTTTGATATCATAACTATCTGGTCCGCATTCTATTTCCAAAAATGTCTATTTCTCCACTTTCGAAATTTAATAATGATAATATACAATTAATTGTTGTGGATTTTCCACTTCCATTTGGTCCGAAGTAAACCTAAAATTTCTCCTTCATGAACCTCAAAAGATAAATTATCTATTGCTTTTAAATTTTTATATTGTTTAGTTAGATTTTTAACTTCTATTACGTTATTCATCTTTTTCCCCCTTTTATTATTTGTTTATAACGATTTTATTATATCATATTAGAAAATTTTGTATATAATAAATTGTTGTTTTTGTTTAGATTTATGTTAAAAAATGGTTACTTGGTTATACATGTTTTTTATTTCTTTAAGTACAATTTAAAATTTGTACTGGAAAATGCCATATTCAGAGACACTTGTAATATAAAAATTTAAATTAAAACTTTCATATTATATAAAAAAGTAGTTTAATAACTGTTATATTCATAATAACATTAATAAAACTACTTTTTATCTTTACTTTTTATTATAATAAACAAATCTCTTAAAATTACTAATACTTTGGTAAGCCATTAGCTATAGGCACTCAATAATAAATAATGTATTAAATTCAATATATTAGATATAACCCCATATTACCTAATATTTTTCTTTTCTCTTTTTATAAACTTTATATATAATAGAGCTTACATTACTAACAATGGTTAGAAAATCAAATAATGCCATTGTATATCCTTTTATTGCAAAGTCATATCCGAACCACATTACCATAGTAGAACATATTAATAATTTAAACTTTATTACATCTTTTACATCCATTAGCCATATATATGTTAATGTACTAATCACTGGCAAATATCCAACAATTCCCAAATTATTAAATTTGATTGATATTATTGTTGCTAAACTAGATATTATAATTTTAGCTATAATATTTAATTTATCTTTATAGCAAAGAATATTCCTAATTACACTTAACAAATTTACAATAATACCTGTTATACCACCTAATATAATATTGCTTATTACTGTTATTCCTATTTGAATTGTTTGCCAAATTAATATATTTTTTTACTTTTTATTACGCCTGATAACATCATTATTATTGCTGCTATAAGTCCAATTATATTTCCAATTATAATATTCATTTTTAAACTCCAAAACTCACAATTCTATTTTTTGTTTTTTCATCAAAAAGTTTTATTTCATTAGTTTTTTAATAAATTAATACAAAAATCCACTGTTTTTCTCAAATCTTCTTCTAAAGCTTTTTTAGAATTATCAAATGTATGATCTCCATTTTCTATTAGTTTCATTACCGAATTGCTACACTCTTTTGAAACTTTTTCAGATAATGTATATGGTATATCTGAAAAATATGCACCGAATTTTATATTTTCTTCCATAGTGTCTTCTTATAAAAAACTGATATTTATAATATTTTTTTACTTTGCATATCCTTCTAAGATTGTATTTAATTCATGAATTTCAGAAATACCATCTTCAGATGTAAAATGTCCTGCTCCCTTAACAAATACTTTATTAGCATTCAATTTATCAGCATACTTCTCACACTTTTCAATAGGACTGTTGTTGTCATTATCGCTATATAAAGCATATCTTTTTTTTATAAGACTTTGAGCGATATCAAATTCTTCATCTGATATTCTAAAAATTTCACTTACATCTTTTAAATAATCTGTTCTACCTACATAATCAACAAATCCTGCTACAGATACAAAAGTATCAATTCTTAAATTGTTCATTACTAAAAATTTTGGAATAAATTTTGTTCCTATACTATGTGTAATTACCATACTTTCTTGATTTAAAGTTCCATTCTCAACATATTCATTTAATATTTTCCCCCAAGATTCTGGAGAAGCTTCTGCTCTTATTGGAAATATTGGATAATAATAATCTAAATTATTTTCTTTGCAAAATTTCTCTACACTAGGAGCAAAAGAATCTATGGTGTTACCATTAACACTATGAATTAAGAATACATTTTTCATATAAATTTCATTCCTTTCTCGTATAAATCCTATTTATTTAACTTATCATACATTTCTTCATCTACAACAAATATTTCTAGATTTTTTGGCTCTTCAACTTTACTTTTATCGATAAAAATTCGTTTTAAAGTCCTCATAAAAGCATTATGTGTTACTATTAATAATTTATCGTCATCTCCATATTTACTAAACATATCTTGTAGAAAATCTCTAGCTCTTTTTTCAACATCCTTCAAGCTTTCTCCATTTGGTGGATCCATTCGTCCTTTTTTATACAAAGAATATTCTGGCTCTGGTAATTCGTTTTTATAAAGTCCTTGCCAATCTCCTGATGAAACTTCTATAATTCTTTTATCGATTATAAAATCAACATCACCTTTTATTGCTTTTAAAGTTTGATGTGTTCTTGTTAATGGTGAACAATAATAGTAATCAAAATTTTCTGTAAGATTACTAGCTAATGCTTTAGCATCATCTATTCCCTTTTGTGTTAAATTTGTTTCAAGGGTTCCTGTTAAAACACCTTCAACATTAGCTTCTGTTTGTCCATGTCTTATAAAATATAATGTTGGCATAATTTTTTCTCCCCTCAAATTTTTTATAATCTTATATGTTTTTCTATGACATCTATCTTTTTGCCATCAAATTCAACAACAAAATATACTCCATCTGGAATACCATTGTTACTTATATTTTCTGTCATAGAGCCTAATACATAATAGTTAATTCCTTCTTCAACAATATTTTTAGTCCAATGCTGATGTCCTGAAAATACAGCCAATAAATTTTTATCTTGTTTTAATATGTTCTTTAATTCTTCTCTATTTCCAAGTAAAGCAGTTTCTGGACAATTTTCAAACCACCAATTTCCCTTCATTTTATCTTCTGCTACACCAAAATGTACACACACAATACTAGGCAAACTATTGATACTTAAATCTTTTTTTAACCATTCTAAATCTTCATCTGATAAAAATTGTGTTTTGAAAATCCCTCCTTCTTCTGTTCCCATTTCATTATTTACAAAAGTTCCTAATATGACTATATGCATTCCGTCTATATTAAAAGAAAATGTTGAATGTTTATATTCCATTATTTTTTCAACTTCTTCTCTTGATATCATTGAACGTAAATCATGATTTCCAATACAAGAATAAAAAGGAACACTTATTTTTTTAAATTTATTCCATATATAATTTAGATTCTCAATATCTTTATCGTGGTCATTAAAATCTTCAACCAAATCACCCAAATTTAAAACTAAATCTGGTTTAATATTGTTGTTTATTTCATCTGTTATCTTTTCTAGTAATGGCTCTGCAAACCACATTAATTTTCTCTCTATTTTTGAGCCATTATTTACTGGTATTTCTGGTGCATAGTGCAAATCCGAAAAAATGACTATTTTTCTTTTTTTCATTTTCTAATCCTCCAAAATTATAATCAAACTTTAAAATCTCAATAAAGTTATCTATTCAATAATGAATATCCTCCATCAGCTACTATTACAGAACCTGTAAATATATTTGAAGTTGCCAACATTAAATATACCTCTGCAATTTCTTCTGGCTCAATAAACTTATTTATTGGAATATTTTTTAACCAAGATTGTTTCATCTCATCAGTTACAGCATTCATATAGTTTGTATATACAAAACCAGGTGCAACAGCATTTACATGAATTCTAGGAGCTAATTCCATAGCTAATGTTTTTGTAAAACTATTGATTCCAGCTTTTGCAGAACAATAACCTATAATTCCACCTCTGCCAGAATAATCAATTCCTCTTATAGAAGATGTATTAACTATCCAACCTTCATTCTTCATAAATTCTACTGCATACTTTGAACATATAATTGCAGAAGTTAAATTAGTATTTATATCTTTCACTATAGATTCTGCTGTTATTTCATCAAAAGGAATATTAAAAGTTCTTCCAGCATTATTAATTAGAATATCTAATTTGCCATATTTTTCAGCTATTAGATTAAACATATTTTGTATATCTTCTTCTTTTGTTAAATCTGCTTGAACATACATAGCGTCTGAACCAATTTTTTTCACTTCTTCTAATACTTTTCTTCCTTCTTCACTAGATTTGTTTGAGCATATAATTACATCTGCTCCTTCTTTCGCAAATAGTATTGCGATTGCTTTCCCTATTCCGGAAGATGAACCTGTAATTAGTGCTACTTTATTCTTTAATTTCATAATTACCCACCTTTCCTATCTTGTAAATCTCCATTGCTTAAATAAGTTACATTTACCATCATCATTTAAAGATATTTGAAATATTCCATCAATTTGTTGCTTTTGATTCGTTTTAGTTATTGCTCTAATCATTTGCCAATTTATAATACAAACATCTTCATCATAACTTATAATCTTATATGTATATGAAATATCTTTTTGATTATCTGCTACGACATTCCACAAGTCCATAACTTCATCAAAATTTTTACAGGGTTCATCTATTGGATTTTCGTAATATTTTACATCATGAGATAATGTTTCAAGTGTTCTCCTCCAATCTAATTCTTTCCAAGACTCCATGAAATCTTTTGTCCACTTGTCATATTTGTTCAATAAATCATTCATTGTAATTCTCCCTCCAATTTACTATATAGTAATATTGTGTGCATTATATCATACATTTTATTATTTGCAATCCATCTAAATAACGATTTTATATGTCTTTAACTAAAATATTTTTTATTTTCATTACTCAAATACAAACTTCACAACATTTCATTTTCTTATATACACTAATTATAAAAACTAGCAATGTATATTCTCACACATTGCTAGTATCATTTATTAATACTTCACATTTAAAACACTTAACAAAATATATCTAATTTAATCTTTAGTTATACTCTTTTCTGCAAAACTATTATTTACAAGCTTGCTATATGGAGCCTTCTTATCTAATTCACCTGCCATAGTCATAACATCTTGAAGTAATTCAAAAGACTCTTCTTTTAGTACTGGCGTATCATTCCATGCATCAATATCTTTGTAGTTTTGTATTACATTTGCAAGTAAGCTTAAATCTGTATCTGGGAAAAAGCTTTGAACTACTTTTGCGATTTCTTCTGATGAATGCTCATTTACCCATTTTTCGCCTTTATAAATTGCATTTGTAAATCCTTGTATTACATCTTCATTATTTTGAATATAGCTTTTTTTGGCAAAATATGCTGTATATGGTATTTCTCCTGCTGCCTCTCCAACAGATGCCACAACATAACCTTTTCCTTCATTTTGTATAAGTGATGCTGTTGGCTCAAATAGTGTTACAAATTGTGCTGTTCCACTTGAAAATGCACCTGCCATTAAATCAAATTTTATACTATCATCTAATGTTAAGTCAGCTTCAGGATTTATTCCATTTTTCTTTAAAACATATTCTAAAGTCATATATGGAACTCCACCTTTTCTTCCAGGTATTACTGTTTTTCCTTTTAAATTTTGCCAGCTAAAGTTATCTGTTTTTTCTTTTGCAACTAAAAATGAACCATCTTTTTTAGTCATTTGTGCAAATACTTGACAAAAATCTTCTTTTCCCTCATTATATACATAAATTGATGCTTCTGGTCCTGCAAATCCTATATCTACTTGATTTGCTAAAACTGATGTCATTACTGCATCTGCTCCTTGACCTGTTGTAAGTTCTATTTCTATTCCATTTTCTTTAAAATATCCATTATTTATTGCTACATATTGTGGAGCATAAAAAACAGAACGAGTAACTTCACTTACCTTAATATTTTTAATATTGCTTACATTATTTTGATTTTTGAAAATTGATATTCCAAGAGTAAAACCAATAACAACAACTATAATAAAAATTCCAATTACAATATTTTTTCTCATAAATTTCCTCCTTATTTTCTATTTAAACTTTTTACTTCTTAGGATAAACTTTTCTAATAGAATAACACATTCATACATTACTCCTGCAACTATTCCAAGTATTATTACACTTGCCATTACTAAATCTAGTTTAAATACCTGACCACCATATACTATTAAATAACCAAGCCCAGCCTTTGATACTAAAAACTCACCTGATATTACCCCAACTAAAGAAAGACCTATATTTACCTTTAATGAATTTATAAATGTTGATATATTAGCTGGTATTACAATTTTAGTTAATATCTGCCATTTACTTGCATTAAATGTTTTTGCCATTTTTATTACTTCTTTATCTGTTTTTAAAAATCCATTTAAATTTTCAAGTATAGTTACAACAAGTGAAATTGCAATTGCCATAACTATAATTGCAGGAGTGCCTGCACCTACCCAAATTATAATTACTGGACCGGAGTGCAACTTTTGGCAAACTATTTAAAACAACTAAAAATGGTTCTGATACCTTTGCTAAAAAATTGGACCACCATAATAAAATAGCTATAAATATTCCAAGTAAAGTTCCAAGTAAAAAACCAACTACTGTTTCATATGTTGTTACTAAAATGTGTGTTAATAAATCATTTTGTGACAAATTCATAAAAGTGTTTAATATTCTGCTTGGTTTACTTGTTATAAAACTATCTATTATTCCTTTATCTGCCAGAAATTGCCAAAGAGCTAGAAAACCTAATAATATTAAAACTTGCGCCAAAAAAATTTGTATCTTCTGTTTTCTTAAATTTCCTAGATATATTTTTCTTTCTTTTGATATAATCTTATTTTTCATCTACACCCAGCTCCTTCCATAATGTATTAAAATATTCGCTAAATTTTGGGCTTTCTCTACAATTTAGAGGAGTTCTTCCGCTTTATATCAAATTCTATTTTATGCACATCTTTTATTGTTCCTGGTCTTTTACTTAATACTAAAACTCTATCAGACATACTTATAGCTTCTGAAATATCATGTGTTACTATAAGTGCTGTAATATTTTCTTTTCTTAATATTTTATAAATATCATTTGTTACCATTATTCTTGTTTGATAATCTAATGCAGAAAAAGCCTCATCTAACAATAAAATTTTTGGTTTTACAGCAAGAGTCCTAATTAATGCTACTCTTTGTCTCATTCCCCCAGAAATCTCTGATGGATACTTATCTTTAAATTCATATAGATTATATTTTTTTAGTAGCTCTTCTACATATTTTATATTTTCTGCACTTTTCTTGCCTTTAATTTCTAAGCCAAATAAAGCATTGTTCAAAATAGTTTTCCATTCAAGTAGACAATCTCTTTGAAGCATATAACCAATTTTTGGAGAAATACCATCTATTCTTTCATTTTCTATGTATATTTCTCCTTCACTTTTGCTTTCTAATCCTGCTATGATTGAAAGTAATGTTGATTTCCCGCATCCGACTTGGTCCTATAATACTTACAAATTCTCCCTCACTTACTCTAAAAATAACATTTTTCAAAGCTAGCACTTCTCCATCTTTGTTTTGATATTTTTTTCCTATACTTTTCACTTCTAAAATATTTGCCATAATTTTCCTCCTATTAATTTATCCTGATATATTTTATGTAAAACTCTTTAAAAGTGAGACAAAAAAATAGACAATAAGATATGTTTTTTGTAAATAGTTTTTTAGGTTTTATGCAATTTATAAAACTATTTGCAAAACTTCATATCATATTATCTATGCTTTCTATTTAGTAAAATATTTACTTTTATTTTCTAGTTACTCGTTAACGGTTTGATCCTATAGTATAGTCTTGAAGTTGTGATATATTATAATAAAAACTTCATTTTCCTTGCTAATTATTTTAACCTGTTATATTTTTACATATTTCATATAACCATTCATCACATTCAGTTATAGACTTAATTTCAACTCTTTCTTCCACAGTATGAGCACCTATTATTTTAGGTGATATTATAGCAACTTCTAATCCTTTAATTTTTTCTTTAAAGAATCCACATTCTACAGTAATATGAACTGGCTTTAATATTAAATCTTCTTTATCAGTTACTTTTTTATATGATTTTACCAGATTTTGAACCAATTTCGAATCTTCATTAGTCTCAAATCCAGGTTGATTACCTTGTATAACTAATTTAAAATTGTGATTATTAGAATAGTTAGATAAATAGTCTAATATATTCTCTTCTTCTTCTTTTCTTGAACTTCTTACACCTATTTTTATTATATTATTTCTTAAATCAACTACTCCTAAATTAGCAGAAGTAGTAACTTGATTATTTTTATTTTTTGAAAACACACCATGTTTAAATTGTATTATAGCATTTATAAATTGTTTGCTTTCTTCTTCTGAAAGAGAATCATCTGATTTAATAACATTTTCTAGGCTAATATTCAAGTTACTATATTGAGTTATTTTTTCATTTTGATAATTTTCTACTATTTTTTTTATTTCATCAAATTTTGATTTACAAGAAAATATACAAACAGCTTTTGATGGGATTACATTAAATTTAGTTCCACCCGCAAAATCTATAATTCTTATATTTGATAACAATTTTAATAAGTTTGCAAGTTCAATTATACTATTACCTCTTTTTTTATCTATATCAAATCCTGAATGACCACCTCCCATTCCAGTTAATGATATTTTATACAAATTATTAGAATCTTTATCAAACTTCTTGTAATTCATCTTTAATATAATATCAAAAAAACTAGCACTTTCTGTTATAATTGTATGTTCTTCAAAACCGTCCAAATTTATCATTTGTTTTCCTTTTAACATAGAAACATCGATTTTTTCTGCGCCTATCATAGTTGTTTCTTCACAAGCTGTAAAGATTGCTTCTACATTTATCTTTAAATCACTATCCAAAATATTTAAAATTTGAGCAACACCAATTCCATTGTCTGCTCCAAGGGTTGTTCCTCTTGCTTTTAAATATCCATCTTCTTCATATATTCTAATTTTATCTTTCTTAAAATCAAATTCTAAATTATCTTCCTTCTCGCAAACCATATCAATATGAGCTTGAAGAATAATAGGATTATTATCTCCATCTGTTTTTCTAATTATTACATTATTAAATTCATCCTGAATGTATTCTAGATGTCTCTCTTCTGCAAATTTACAAATATAATCAGAAATTTGCTTTTCATTACCAGATTCTCTTGGTATATTTGTAATATCTTTAAAAAATCGTATTGTCTTAGTATTCATCATATTCTGATTCCTCCTTAATAGCAATACTTCTAATAGGTCCTATAAAACTATGCATCTTTTCGTCATATATAGGCTGTCTATTATTTCCTGCTTCTGTTCCATTAGGTACAATTTGTGTTCCTATTAATTCAAAATCTTTTTGTAAAGAATAATAATAAACCATTCCCGATTCTGTATCTTCCTTTACAACAGGAGGTTTTAATCCATATATTTTAAACTTTTGATTCAGTTCATCTCTTAAAGAATCAAATAAACATTTAGTATTTTCTCTTTTATATTCTAATACTTCACCATCTTTTTCTCTATCTTCCTTTTCTTTACTATCCAGTCCTACCTCTAACACTAATGTTGGAGCTT
This sequence comes from uncultured Clostridium sp., assembly GCA_900557195.1. GTDB lineage: Bacteria > Bacillota > Clostridia > TANB77 > CAG-508 > CAG-492. The sequence continues at coordinate 1,117 of USRT01000008.1, read as the reverse complement.
CTTGTAATTTATCATGTTCTGTGTCTCTTAATTCATAATATCCAATAATGTTTGCTGGTAATTCTCTATTTTTTCCTACGCTTTCATTCCTATTAATATTCTCAACTGCTGTAGCTAAAGCTCTTAAACTATGTTTATTTCTACAATCTATAACACACATGATTCTAGTTCCAGGATACTTTTTATTATATTCATATGCACTTTTTAATGCTATTTCATATATCTTCTTTCCCATTCCTCTATAATTTGTATCTTTATTTACTAAAATTCCTGTTATAGAAAAATATCTTGCATCTTCTTCTGGAAAATAAGGATCTGTAAATTCGTCTGTATTTTCATCATATTTTATTGCTGATATTGCTAATATATCCTCTTTACCTTCTTCTCTTGCTATTATAATTGGATAATTTAAGCAATTGTTTAGAACCTGTTCGAAATCTGGAATATGCATAAAGTCTTTATTACCTAGCCAATTATTATTATAAAAATCGGCAATTTTATAAACACTATCCCATTTTTGGGCTAAATCTGAAAACTGTAGCACTTCATATCTTAACTTACTTTCTGGTTCTTGCTCTTTTATACGCCTATTTTCTCTTTCGCACTCATAATACATCCTTTTTAATATTGTAAGAAACTTTTCTCTTTCCATTATGAAAACCCCTTTACTATTTATTTTGCGAGAAGCCTAATATTTAATTTACACTAACCTTATTACATTTAAGAAAATGAATTGATTTTATATAATTTCGTTTCCAATTTCGTAAACATCAAAAGTGGTTTTGCAGACATGCAAAACCACTAATTACAAAGCATAAATTATCTTTAATAATTTTTGACAGCACTCCACAAGTTTTTCTTGTGACAGACTAATACATATTTTGCATTAATCCAACTAAAAAGGATATCAGACTATCTTTTTTAATTTCGGCAGTTTTTCCTTTCATAAATTAGCATTATTCTGAATTATCTAATTTTTACTCTTAAAAACTGCGCCTCTCTCAATGTTATTTAATTTACCACCATTTTACTATTTTGTCAACTATATATAATATCTTTCACTGTAGGTTAGTCAAACATATGTCACACTTTTTTGAAATTTATATACTTTGAGTAC
>USRT01000007.1 GCA_900557195.1 uncultured Clostridium sp. | reverse complement strand
CAATTAAAGGAAGATATGATGTCAGACCAAATTACAATAAAAGAATATAAAGACCTTTTTAAAGTGTAGTAAGTAATAAGAACGCAAGCAAAAGTGGCGTAAGCCGTCAAACTGGGACGCTTTGGCGTTTGCTAGTATTAAGGCGTATAGGCCGATATGAAAATCCCAAAGTTATACTGGGGGATAATTATAAAGAATCAAAACTATCCAAAAGTTAACATAAAATATTGACAGAGAACAGCAAAAGATAGTATAATTAAATTTAAAGGGGATGATAAAATGAATAAATTAAAAAAAGTATTAATAGGTCTAATATTTATTGCATTAATCATTGTTTTAAAAAATTTAAATGAAGTAGAAGCAACTGAATACAGATGGCCAATAGGAGGATCAAATGTAAATGAAACTTATAGAGATTATCGATATTATGGTTCGAATAAAACAGGACCAGCAAGTGATGGTAAGTATGGAAGAGAATACATTGTAGATAATACTAAATGGCCAAATGAAAAAGAATATTATGCTAAAAGTGAATCACATTACGGAATGGATATAACAGGTATTAATGGACATAGCTATGAAGTAATATCTGTTGTAAATGGAAAAGTTATAGCTACAAGTGCTAACAGAGCATATAATCCAAGTGTAAATTATGTAGATAGAAATCAAAGACGTACAAAGGCTCGGAAGAAATGATGGCGGAGGATATGGAAACTATGTAATTATAGAAGAAACTAGTACAGGAAGATGTTTCTTATATGCTCATTTAAAAGGTGGAACAATTAAAGTAAAAAAAGGTGATAGTGTCAGTGTAGGAACTAGTATTGCCATAATGGGAAGCAGTGGAGATTCTGGACATATGCATTTACACTTTGAAATAAGAACTTCAAAAGCAAATACTGTATATGAATACTGGAATGGTACACATGGATTAGTTAACACAACAAATTCAACAACATTAGATCCTGAAAAATATATAGGCAGTGAACCAAGAGAATATATAGAAAATTTAGCAAGTGAAGATAAATTAAAAACAGTAGGAGATCTTAATGCAAATGGTAACATAGATATACAAGACGCTTCAATATGCTTAAGAATAATAGCAGAAATAAATGCAGGATATAAATTTGATGATTATGTTATAAAATATGCCGATATGGATGGAGACGGAAATGTTACAATGAGTGATGTATATATAATATTATTAACTTATTCAAGAAGAGCAGCAAGAATTAAGTAGGTGTATACAAGTAAAAATATTATATTTCAATGATTTTTAATAATATATAAAATTATATAAAATAAACACTATTTAGTAAAAAATTGATTTTATCAAATACTAAATAGTGTTTATTATAGTAATGAATATTATATTTAATTATAATGTGATCTTTAACATAATAGGAATAGGAAAATATTAAGTTACGAGTAAAATTAAATTAATAATGCTTTCCTACTATATAAAATAACTGCACACAATTTTTACAAAAATCGGCGCATGAACAATTAAAAGCAGGATGTAAGAGAATTAGTTAAAATTAGATATTATTCAGCCCGTTATTGTTCGTTACAGAGATGTATTAATGAAAAAAGATTGCAGAATAAAAAATTGTATAGAAGTTGAAACTAGTATATTAATTTAGAAAAGAAAGTAAGAAGCTTTATAAGTTTTCTATTTTCTTTTCAAATATCATATTGCAAATGTACATAAAATAAAGTATAATCAATAAAAAAATACCTAGAGAAATAGGAATAGTAGAGAGGGTATAAGATGATTAACAAAAATAAAAAACGTATTTTAACAGGTGATAGACCTACAGGAAAATTACATATAGGACATTATTTTGGTTCATTAAAATCAAGAGTAAAGTTGCAAGATGAACATGAAACTTTTATCGAAGTTGCAGATGTTCAAGCTTTAACAGATAATTTTAATAATCCAGAAAAAGTACAAAGAAATGTAAGTCAAATAGTAATGGATGAATTAGCTGTTGGAATTGATCCAAATAAAGTAACATTTTTCTTACAGTCTATGATACCAGAAATTGCAGAACTTACAGTTTTCTATTCAAACCTTGTTACAATTGCAAGACTACAAAGGAATCCAACAGTAAAGACTGAAATAGCACAAAAAAGAGAGTTATTTGGAGAAAGTGTAACATATGGATTTTTAGGTTATCCTGTAAGTCAGGCAGCAGATATAACAGCTTTTGAAGGAACAATAATTCCAGTTGGAGAAGACCAACTTCCATTAATAGAGCAATGTAGAGAGATAGTTAGAAAATTTAATAGTATCTATGGAGAAACTTTGTATGAACCAGAAGCTCTTCTTTCAGATGCAAAAAGAATAAAAGGACTAGATGGAAATGAGAAGATGGGAAAATCATTAGGAAATGCAATCTATTTATCAGATCCAGAAGAAGAAATTAGTAAAAAGGTTATGAGTGCTGTTACAGATCCTGGTAGAATAAAAAAAGATGACCCAGGAAATCCTAATATTTGTATGGTTGCATATTATCATAATTTATTTAGTAAGGGCGAAGTAGAAACTATATGTGAAGAATGTAAAGCTGGAAAAAGAGGATGTGTTGCTTGTAAAAGGCAACTAATAAAAAATATAAACCAAGAATTAGGACCAATAAGAGAAAAAAGAAGATATTATGAAGAAAGACCAAATGAAGTAAAAGATATTTTAATGGAGGGAACAAACCATGCAAGAAAAATAGCTTCAGAAACAATGCAAAAAGTAAAAGAAGCTATGAAATTGAATTATTTTGAATAAATATATAGTCAATAAATATAATTACAACTAATTAAAGTTATAAATTTAAGATAAAATTTATAGAGGAATTTATAATAAATAGGCTAATAATCGTAAGATAGAAGTAAAAAATAAAAAGAGAGATATAATAAAAAGTAATCAGAGGAGGTAATAAAGTGTTTACCGATTATGCAAAGATTTTAGTGAAATCTGGAGATGGTGGAGATGGTGCCATTTCATTTAGAAGAGAAAAATATGTAGCAGCTGGAGGACCTGATGGAGGAGACGGTGGTAAAGGCGGAGATGTATATTTTATAGTAGATAAAGATATAAATACTTTAGTAGACTTTAGATATAAAAAGAAGTTTAAAGCAGAGAATGGAAAAAACGGAGAAGCAAATCACCGCTATGGAAAAAGTGGGGAAGATTTATACATTAAAGTTCCAATAGGTACTATTGTTAAAGATGCTGAAACAGGGAAAATTTTGGCTGATTTATCAGAAAAAGATCAAGTAGAAAAGATATTTCCAGGAGGAAGAGGTGGAAAAGGAAATTCTCATTTTGCAACTTCAACAAGACAAGCTCCACGTTTCTCGATGGGCGGAGAAAAAGGAATTGAAAAAGAAATTGTTTTAGAATTAAAACTTCTTGCAGATGTAGGGTTAATAGGATTTCCAAATGTAGGAAAATCTACATTTCTATCTGTTGTAACATCTGCAACGCCTAAAATTGCAGATTATCATTTTACAACATTAGAGCCTAATTTAGGTGTTGTAAAATCAGAATATGGAGATAGTTTTGTAATAGCAGATATTCCAGGAATTATAGAAGGAGCAAGTGAAGGAACAGGTCTTGGATTGCAATTTTTAAGACATATCGAAAGAACAAGACTTTTACTACATGTTGTAGATGTATCCGGAATAGAGGGAAGAAATCCTATGCAGGACTTTAATACAATTAATGAAGAATTAAAGAAATATAGTGAAAAACTAAGTAAAAGAAAACAAATAATAGTTGCAAATAAAATAGATAGTATGCAAGATGAAAATTTATATAATGAATTAGAAAAACTTGCAAAAGAAAAAGATATGGAAATATACAAAATATCTGCTGCAACTGGGCAAGGTCTGAAAGAATTGCTTGTAAGAGTTTCTGAAGTATTAAAAGAACTACCAAAAGAAGAATTAGTAAAGCAAGAAGAAAGAAAGGTATATACACTTGAAGAAAAAGATGAAGGATTTACTATTTTTAAAGAAAAAGATATGTGGGTAATAGATGGTCCAGCTGTTCAGAAGATTATGAGAAGGGTAAATTTAGAAGATAATGAGTCAATGCATTATTTTCAAAAGTGCTTAGATAACTTAGGCGTAAACCAAAAGTTAAAAGAAGCTGGAGTACAAGAGGGAGATACTGTTAGAGTTGTAGATTGGGAACTAGAATGGTATGATTAACCAATATTACAAAAATATTACAAAAAAATTACAATAAGATTAAAAAATAAAGATTTTAATACAAAATCTTTATTTTTTTATTTTATAGTGTTAGTATAAAATAGTAAAACAAAAGATAAATTGTTGTTTTATAAATTAATTTTTATAAAGAGGGGGATAAAATGAAAAAAGCAAAATTAATTATTATGGCTATTGCGTTTGTATTCGTTCTAGCATTAGCAACAACTGTAAATGCAGCAACTTATAATGCTACAGTAACATATGGTGAAGTTAAAGATAAAAAAGTAGTTGTAACTTTTAAATTTAGTCAAGATTTACCTGATGAAGCTAAAGAAAGTGCAGAATCTTATAATTATACAGTAACAGATTCAAAAACAATTACTAGAGAGGTAAGTGCGCCTACATGTGGATATTGGGGTTATAAAACTACTAGTGGAGATGTTTACGAATTAGAATTTGGAGATACACCATTTGAAATGAATATAAATACTACAATGAAACCATTAGGATATACTATAGAAGACTTAGAAAGTAGTGATCCATCAGTAATAAAAATTGAAAATGGAGGATGGACAGCACTAAAATCTGGATCTGCAGTAATAACAGGAAAAGCTAAATTAATTGGTGGTAAGGAAATTAGTATTAGTTATAAAGGAACAGTAGTAGATCCAAGTAATCCTAGCAAACCACCAGTTGATGATGGTTCAGATGATGACAAAAATCCAACACCTATACCACCAACAGAAGATAAAACAGATTCAATTACATGGACAGATGGCTCAAAAGTTGAATTAGAAGTATCATCAAATAGATTAGATTCAATTAAAGTACAAACAAATATGGAGCCAAAAGAAAATAGACAATATTATATCTACATATCAAAAAAGCAAAATGAAGAGGTAACAACAAAAACAGAAGGTGTTACATATTTAAGCAAGAACTCAGATGGAAAATTATCAGGTTATATAAGTAAAAATTATTTAGAATTAGCAGGAAAAAATTACGTATATATTATTGAAAAGATAACTTCTACAGATAATTATGGTAAAGAAAAGGTAATTGTAAATGGAAAAGAATTAGAAAATCCACAATTACCAACACTAGGAAATAGATTAGATATTTGGTTATATGATGTAAATAAAACAGGTGTATCAAACAAAATAGGTATGTCAAAAGATAGAACAATCACGTATAAATTAGGAAAAATAAGTTCTAATGATATATTAAAATCATTTAAAAATGAATCTTCTGATGTAGCTTTCTCTAAACTATTAGATTATGCTAAAAATGCACAAATATTAAAAGAAGGAACAATTACAGAAGATGGATTAGATTCTAATTTGGTAAAAGAATTAAATATAGAAGAAGATGGATATTACTTCATATACATGGTAGCAGATACACAGAATGGTAAGTATAATGAATTAGAAGATATAGCTATTTATCAAGAAGCTAATTCGAAAGATGGAAATGCATTAGTACATTTTTCTTTTGCAGATATTAAATTAAGTGATGATAATACAAATACAGTAGATAATACTACATCAGATAAAAAAATACCGCAAACAGGTGCTAAAATTACAACAACAATTGTATTTGCCTCAATAGTGGTAATTGGAATAGCAGGATATTTAGGATATAGAAGATATAATGGAATTAAATAAATAGATAAAATATTAGATTACATAAAATAAAAAAGAAATATCAAAACTTTTGTTTGACATTTCTTTTTTTATATGTTAAAATTAACAAAACAAATTTTTTGTAGGGGGAATCTGTTAATGGGAAAAAAAGAATTTGAAGATTTAAATAAGAGAGAAAAAGCTATATTGAAATTTATAGAAAAACAAATTAGAGCAAATAGTTATCCACCATCTGTAAGGGAAATAGGAAAGGCAGTTGGTTTAAGCTCAACAGCAACTGTACATGGATATTTAGCAAAATTAGAAGAAAAAGGATATATAAAGAAAGAATCTCAAAAAGGTAGAACTTTAAGATTATTAAAAGGTATCTTAAAAGAAGAAAAGAAGGCAGAAACAAAAGAAGTATATACTAGTAGAGAAATGGTTGATGTTCCAGTTATAGGTAAAATAACAGCAGGAGCACCAATTTTAGCTGTAGAAAATGTAACAGATACATTTCCTATTCCAGTAGATTTTGTAGGAAATAGTGAAAGCTTTATGCTAACAGTAAGTGGTGAAAGTATGATAGAAGCTGGAATTTTAGATGGAGATTATATTCTAGTAAAAAGACAAAATACAGCAAATAATGGAGAAATTGTAGTAGCTTTAATTGAAGATGAAGCTACTGTAAAAACTTTTTATAAAGAAAAAGGTCATATAAGATTACAACCAGAAAATAGTACAATGGATCCAATTATAGTTCCTAATTGCGAGATTTTAGGAAAAGTAGCAGGCGTTTTTAGAAAAATGTAATTATTAAGAAAAGGAGAAAATTTTATGGATAGAATGAAAACTTTTCTTATATATTTAATACTATTTGTAGCGTTTTACTTTTTTGTAGATTTTGCATCATTTGCATATATAAAAACAACTTATAATGATTTAACAAAATTTGTTATAGATGTTCCGAATCCTAAAATTAAGATACAAGAGGCAAAAGCTACATATATTAATGGATATATAAAAGGGACTTTACTAAATAATACAGAAGAAGAAATACAAAAACAATATTTAAAATTTGAATTCTTTTCAGAAAGAGATGTTCTACTTGGAAGAAAATATATAAAGATAGAAGATTTATCTCCAAATGCAACAAGAGACTTTGAAATTCAGTTTAATTTTGAAAATGTAGATAGTTATAAAATAACATTAGCAGAAGAAAGCGAAATTCCTAATATTTCTGATGCAGAATTATTGTCAGATCCTAAAACTAAAGGATTTTTATTATTAACAACATTAATATTTTTATATATTTAAATATAAAGTACTGCAATATAAAGTTTGCAGTACTTTTAAGTAAATGTATTATTATAATTCATAGCAATTTATTTAAAAGATAATGTTACCGCATAGCAAAGATTAATATGTGCTTTAAATAAATTGTGATTTGTAATGACTAGTATTACAAAACTTAAAAAATATAAAAAAAGGTTTGCTATTTTAGTAAATGTGTAATATAATTGTAACAAAATTGAAAACATAATGTAACAAGTATATCTGAAAGGAAGATGCAAATGTTCAGTTGGGGGCAAGATATTGGAATTGATTTAGGAACAGCTACTGTTATTGCTTATGTAAAAGGAAAAGGAATAGTGCTTAGAGAACCTTCTGTAGTAGCAGTAGATAATAATACAGGTGAGGTATTAGCGGTTGGAAAAGATGCTAGAAGAATGCTTGGTAGAACACCAGGAAATATAGTAGCAACTAGACCTTTAAGAGACGGAGTAATTTCAAATTATACTGTAACAGAAAAAATGTTAAAGTATTTTATTAATAAAGTATGTGGACGATTTGTTTTTTCTCCAAGAATTATGATATGTATTCCATCACAAGTAACAGAAGTAGAGAAAAAAGCTGTTATAGACGCTGCTTCACAAGCAGGAGCAAGAAAAGTATACTTAATTGAAGAGCCAATAGCAGCAGCAATTGGAGCAGGAATAGATATTTCTAAACCATGTGGGAATATGGTTGTAGATATAGGTGGAGGAACTACAGATATAGCGGTAATATCTTTAGGTGGTTCTGTTGTAAATACATCTCTAAAAGTAGCAGGAGATAAATTTGATGAAGCAATAATTAGATATATAAAAAGAAAACATAATGTTATGATAGGTGAAAGAACAGCAGAAGACCTTAAAATAAACATTGGATGTGTGTATCCTAAAATTCAAGATACAGAAATGGATGTTAGAGGTAGAGATTTAATAACAGGTCTTCCTAAAACAATAACAGTATATTCTAGTGAAATGCTTGAAGCACTTATAGAACCAGCTTTAATGATTATAGATGCAGTTCATTCAGTACTTGAAAAAACACCACCAGAACTTGCAGCAGATATAAGTGATAAAGGAATTTATATGACTGGTGGAGGTTGCTTAGTAGATGGACTAGATAAGCTTTTACAAGAAAAGACAGGAATAAATGTTATGATAGCACAAGATACTGTTTCATGTGTTGCTCTAGGAACAGGAAAAGCATTAGATAACCTAGACGCATTAGAAGGAAAAAGTAGAAAATAAAATTATATTTATTATAATAAAAACGCAAAATAGTTTAGTATTTTTAGCTTTTATTGTGTAACTAAAAATCTATATTGTATACAATGTCGATAACTTAAGAAGAAATTCTGCGATAAAATTTCTTCTTAAGTTGTCGACATTGTGTTTTTCTGATGGTTATTAATTTTAATAAAATTAAAGGTAATAAAGTTAATATTATAATTAAACAAATAATAGAATAAAATTTTTATTAATTAATAGTTAGCAATTATTATATGTCAAACATTTGAATTTAAAGTATAAGTACTAACTAGTATTTAATATAAAATTTTTTCACTTGCATATTTAAAAATATAATTATATAATAATTAAAAACTAAAATAAAGGTGAAATTTATGAATAAAACGAAAAGAAAGATATTTGAAACATCCATGAAATTGTTTGCAGAAAAGGGATATGATGCAACAAGTATAGAAGAAATAACAGCAACAGTAGGTGTTGCAAAAGGAACATTATATTATCACTTTTCAAGTAAAGAGGAAATATTTAATTTTCTAGTAGAAGAAGGTGTAAAATTATTAAAAAATAGTATATCAATAAAAACAGCAAAGTTAGATAGTAGTATAGATAAAATAAGAGCTATAGTACTAATACAATTAAAAGTATTGGTGAAATATGAAGATTTTATGTCTATAGTGTTAAGTCAAATATGGGGGACAGGAGCAAGAAGCCAAATTTGTAAAAAATATATATTTGAATATATTACTATGATAGAAGATATAGTTAAAGATGGAATAAAAAATGACGAATTATCACGGTGGTGATTCTAATGTTATAGCATCAGGCATATTTGGCATAGCTTGTTCTAGTTTAATATATAAAATGAGAATAGATAAACAAATTGAAATAGACAAACTATATCGTGAAATAGATATGACATATATTAGAAAATTGAAAAAATAAATCATATTATTAATAATGAATGAGTTATAAATAAAAATAGATATATTAATAAAAAGCAAATAAATGAATTATAAATAAAAAAATACATACTCATAAAATTATCTTAATAGAAAATAAATAAGATGTAGGCAGAAAAGAAATATATTATAAAAAGAATAAAATAAATATAAAAGTTATAAACATATTATACAAGGAGTGAATAACTAGTGAGAATACTAAAGGATTTTAAAGTACCAAATTTTAAGTTTCCAAAATTTAAAATGAAAGAGATATCAGAAATAGATGAAGTTAAAGTAGATTATGAAGCAATAAAAAAGGCAGAAGAAAATAAAAGCAAAAAAGAAGTAAAAAATTATGAACAAACACATTATAAAACTATAAAAGAAATATTTATTAGGTCTGTAAGCGAGTATGCAAATAGACCATGTATATTAGAAAAATTTAAACCTAAAGAAGATTTTTCTATTATCACTTTTAAAGATTTTGGAGAAGATGTTTGTAATCTTGGTACAGGACTTACAGAAAAGTTTAATTTAAAAGATTCTAGAATTATTATTATAGGGGAAAATACTTATCATTGGTATGTTTCATATATGGCAATGCTTTGCGGGGTAGGAATTGCTGTTCCAGTAGATAAAGAATTACCAGAAAATGAAATTGAAAATGTAATAAGAAGATCTAAAGCTTCAGCTGTTATATATTCTACTAAAAAGAAAGATGTAATAAAAAAAGTTCAAGATAAATTACCTGAAGTTAAATATTTTATTCAAATGAATTCAGACGATGCCCTAAATGGAAGAGATGTAGGACTAAATTATATTATAAAAGAAGGTAAAAAAATATTAGATAATGGAAATGACAACTTTATGAAAATTAAGATAGATCCAGAAGAATTTAAAGTACTTATATTTACTTCTGGAACTACTTCGAATTCAAAAGGTGTAATGATTTGTAATAGAAATTTGGCTGAAAATATAAATGCAGTTTCAGCATATGTAAAATTAACTACAGATGATAGATTAATGTCTATTTTACCATTACATCACACATATGAATCAACAATAGGATTTTTACTTCCATTTGCAACTGGTGCATCTATTAGTGTATGCCAAGGGCTAAAATACATAGTACCAAATTTACAAGAAACAAAACCAACAGCTCTATTAACAGTACCTTTGCTTGTAGAGAATTTATATAAGAAAATAAATGCTAATATTAAAAAAAGTAAAAAAGATGGTATTGTTAATTCGATGATTCATGTATCAAATGCTTTAAAAACAATTGGTGTAGATATAAAAAGAAAAGTATTTAATGAAATTTATGAAAATCTAGGTGGAAATATAAGAATTATTGTTTCTGCTGCAGCACCAATTGATGCTAAAATTGGTAAATGGGTAGAAGATATTGGAATTACATTTTTACAAGGGTATGGATTAACAGAAACAGCTCCAATAGCCGCACTTACGCCAGAATTTAAACCAAAAGTTGGGTCAGCAGGTAAAGCTGTAACTTGTGCAGAAATAAAAATAGACAATCCAAATGAAAATGGTGAAGGAGAAGTTTTAATAAAAAGTTCTACTTTAATGCTTGGATATTATGAAGATAAAGAAGCAACAGATGAAGTGATAAAGAATGGCTGGTTCCATTCAGGTGATGTTGGCTATTTAGATGATGAAGGTTATTTATATATAACTGGAAGATCTAAAAATGTAATTGTAACTCAAAATGGAAAAAATATATATCCAGAAGAAATTGAATTAATGCTTGCTAATATTCCAGAAATAGCAGAATGTATGGTCTATGGAAAAGAAGAGACTGGAAATAAAGAACTTCTTATTTCTGCAAAAGTAATTCCAAATTACGAAGAAATAGAAAAGAAGCATGGAAAAGATTTAAGTAAAGAGCAAATACATAATATTATATGGCAAGAAATAAAAAGTGTTAATAGAAAGTTAACATCATATAAAGCTATTAAAAATTTAGAAATTAAAGAAGATGAATTTGAAAAAACAACTACTATGAAAATAAAAAGATATAAAGAGATAAAAAAAGACGAATTGAAGAATAAGTAATATTTTTGTAACAAAAATGTAATGAAATCGAAATATAATTTTTTATAAATCCTCTTGTAGTTTTTTGTTGAACAGTGTATAATAAATATTGTTAAAAGTAATACATAGGACAAAGGAGGGAAGGTTTACAATGTCTAAATCTGGCATAGTAAACGTGAGAATGGTAATCACGGAAGAAAAAATATTATCTAATATAGATAAAATACAAAAATTAATTAATCCAAAGAGTAAGAAACAAATTGTACAATTAGAAGAAGATACGATGTTTAAAGATTTAGTACAATCTATTAAGGATTATTTAACTGAGTATCCAAATAAGAAAAACTTTCCAAATAGTGTTTATAAAGCTGCCTATGAATTAGTAGAATATGCAACAAATCAATTTGAAGAAAATACAAAAAAAATAGAAGAATTAATTATCCAAAGAGAAAATAATATTGCATTAGCTGCAAAATTAAAAAAGGCACTTAATATGGTAACAAATAAAGAAGAAGATTGGAAAAATAAAATTCAAAAATTATCAGAAGATTTTTCAGAAGAAATAATAGATACATTAGGTTCTATAGGAAGAGCCAGATCAAAAAAATCTCAAAATTTTCAAGATGGAGTAAAATTAATTAATTCAAAAGTCGCAAATTTAGAATCAAATTTACATATAGAAATAGATATGGAGAGAATAGAAGATAGATCAAAAGCATTAAGCTTCATAGGAATAGAAATAGCAGAATCTCTTAAAGAAATACCTGTACCAGAAGAAAAACAAGAAAATGTTCAAGAGGTACAAGAAGAAATTTCTGCAGATGAACAATATATTAATGAAACTAGAGTTAATATAAAACCATCACTATGGGAAAGATTTAAAAATACAAAATTAATAAGAGCAATAAGATATGTTATGAAGATAAAAGTAGTGTTAGAGCTTCCAGCAGCTTTGCCAGAGCCTACACATGGAGAACAATAGAAAATAGTTTATTTGAAGTTTGACAAATTAAATTATTGTCAAACTTCAAATAATTAAAAATAAAATTAAAAAATATAAATAAAAGTATTGACATCATAAAAAAAATAGTATATACTTAATTTCGCATTGAAGAGATGCGCCCTTAGCTCAGTTGGTCAGAGCAACCGGCTCATAACCGGTGGGTCCAAGGTTCGAATCCTTGAGGGCGCACCATTTTAATTTAAAAATGTAAATAAATGTGGCTAAGCCACATTTATTATATATGGGTAGTTGGGTGAGTGGCTAAAACCATCAGACTGTAAATCTGACCTCATTTGAGTTCCCTGGTTCGAATCCAGGACTGCCCACCAAGAGACGCAATTTCAATAAAGTTTGCGTCTTTTTTTGTATATGCATTAAAGATTTTGACTCAATGTCAATAGCTGGTGTAAAACAACTTAATAGATGAATGAAGCTTGATATTAAATTATTTCACATCAAATTTTTTATTAAGTGAAAAAATTAATTTTAAATAATAATTAAATATTGTATATATTTTTTTAATAAGTTATAATATTGTAAAATGAAGTTATAGGAGTATAAAAATGCTTGAATTATACAAAAGAGTACCAAAATCAGAAAAATATTTACATGGATCAAGAAAAATAAATGATGAAGAAAATCCATTTTTAGAAGGGCCATGTATGTTGTGTATATCAGCACAGCCCAATTTAACAAAATCAATTTTTGGATTAACAAAATGTGGAATGTCAATGGCGAGATTAAGAACCAGAGATAATGCAGGTGCGAAAATTGATCTAGAGGATTTTCAAGTATCATTTTTGTCTATAAAAGGACAAGAGGATGAAGAAATAATAGAGGAATTTGTTAATAAGTATTTTTTGCCATTAGTTTCGAAGGATGGAGATAAAATACAACTAGCCGAAGCAATGAAAAATGTAAGAAATATAAATATTCTATCTTATTGTGATGGAACAGATAGAATTAAGGCAATAATAGAAGTTTTAAATAGAAGAATGGAAGAAATAGGTTATGGAGAGCATGAATGTTTAGATATCTTATCACAAGCTTGTCTCTTTTCGATTGCTACAGAAGTTGATATATCTAAATTAAAAACAACATGCATATGTTTTCATGATTTAAATGATGATGAGGTAATGATAAATCCAGAGAACATTAATGAAAAAGTTCAAGCAAGAGCTTTAGAATCTGAAAATGGAGAAATATTAGATGTTTTGTCTAATACTAAAGCTGCATATGTTATTAATGGTACAGGAGAGCATTGTATAAAAAAGTATCTTTCAGAAGGAAATGCAATGCCAGTATGTCTTTCAAGAATAGTAGCTAATGCTCTAGAAAATTCTATTGTTAATTCTCAGAGTGAAGAATTTAAACCTATTGATATGGCGGTTTTGACCTCTGGATGTGATCAGATTTTAGAGCAATCTAAAAGAGGAAAAAGTAGGCAAGCATTGATGCAAGAATTAGATACACAAATTAATTATCCAGGTTGTAAAAAATTATCTGATAGAGAAGTAGAGTTATTAAATGAAATGGACAAAAATTATGATAGAATAGCTAGTTTAGAAGCTAGTTTGGAATATGAAACTAGTACAGCTAATAAATACAAAACCAGTTGTAGAGATATGCAGGAAGCTGCAAAAGAGTATTGTACAGAAGGAACATATTTAAGAATAATTGGTAAATCTGATTATCAATTATCGAAGAAGAATCTAGAAATTATAGATAATAGTAAAAGTGATGTGGAAACAATCAGTGAACAAAAAGAACAGATAGAAAGCCAACAGAAACAAATTTCTAATCAAGAAGCAAAGATTTCTAGGAGAAATAAACAAATTAATAATTTGCAGGGAATGTTAGATACAGTATTACAATTTGCAGATAGAGTAAGAAATAGTAGAGTAGGAAAGTTGTTTTTTAGAAATGCAATAAAACAGTTGCCTGAAGGTATGGAATGTATACCTAGAAATAATGGTGAGATTGAAATAGATTAGGTTTTATATTTATTAATATTGTAGTTAAAATAAACTATACATATTAGTGAAATATAGAAATAATAAAATCTATAGAAAGCAAAAATATATATTCAAGGAGAAAATATATGAATATTTTGAGAATATAAAATTAAATTGTAAACATACCTAGTAAATATCGATGTGAACCTAAATTGTTAGACAAAAATGTTTAACAATTTAGGTTATTTTTATGTCAAAATATTAAAACTAATTTTATTTAATAGGAAGTTGTTCAATATTTTATTGAACAGAAACTAAGTATAAAATCTATACTTAAAATATATCTAATTTTATTAAAATGGAATATCATCAAATGAATTTTGTGAGGCTGGGATATCATGGCTAATATCTTTCTCGGGATTTCTACCTATTTTAATACCTTTTTGAATATCGTTTTCTAATTTTTTGGTTATTAAATCAGTCTGTTTTGGAACAGTGGATGTTGATTTAGCCATAGATTTAAAGCGTTCTAAAGTTTTTTGATTTGGTGACAATCCATAGTTTTCATAAGCCATTTGTTCAATTTGTTCTAAAGAAACTGTATCAATACTAGGTACACCATCTCTTTCACAATAAGATCCTACATCAATATAATTACCATCTTTAGTAAGTTCATAAAGTTTCAGATAAACCTTTCCATCAGAGTCTAAATCACTTATACATATTTGTGAAGGTTTACCATCATTTAATAAAGCATCTTCTTTATACGTATAAGTTAGCTTAGATACATTTACATTATCTTTACTAAATGTTGTTGTGGTGGATCCGAATAACAGCTACTTTTTTTCCTTGATTTACTAGTTCTTGAGCTGATATTCCTTTTTTATTAGCTGTTTTTTCTATATCATTAACATCAAGAGTTTTTATAGTTTCAACTCCCAGCTTTTGTCTTAAAGCTTTATAATTTTCTAGACTTTCTTGTGGTATAGAAGATTCAGCTTGTTTTAACATATCATTTGGATTTGAGAATCTTTTGGTTAAACGTTTTGCTTCTGATACTTGTTCTGGGGAATGGTGATTAGAATATGAGTAGGTATTAAATCCATATAAACCATATTTTGAACTTATTTCTACAACAGCATTTTTTCCATTAGCAGATTGTCTTTCTTCTGAATACTCAAAATTATTATTTTCGTCTTTATGATAAGAAATATTCTTGTTATCTGCACACATAAATAGTAAATCAACTTTTCCATCATCAGTAATATGTATCATGGCTTGTATATCTTCATTTCTAGAACTATCATGTATACCAGTTTGAGTAAAACGTCCATTGAAATCTAATTTAGGATTTTGTGACATATATTGTTTTTTCATATCTTCTAATTTTGTGGTTAAATCCTTGTTTGCTTCGCTATAAATTATTTGCTTTAAAGCCTCAACTTCACCGAAATCTACTTTTAGATTATCATGCACTGTAGATTTTGCTTCTTGTTCATCTGATAAAGACATATCTAAAGCTTCTGATTGTATATCTTTACTACTAATAGTTTTTCCGTTAAACAATTGTTGCATTTTTCTTATAATTTTACTTTTTATTTTACTAGGATTTGAAGAGTTTTTATTTGTATTCAATAGACTTCACCTCCAACTATATTATGTATATTATATCATAATTTACAATAAAAGGAAATAATTATAAGAAAATAGCTATCATTTTGAAATGAAAGAATAATAAAAAAATAAACTATTATTAATATATACTATATAAAATAATAGTTTACTTTATCTTGGAAAATAAATACATTAGGAAATAATATTTTAGGTGTTTTAGTTCACAGTAAAAAGAATAATTAATTAAAATATTTTATCAGCTTGCTCTTTAGTAAGATAACCATATTCAACCATAGAACTAATTACTTTTTCTTGTCTCTTTCTTGTTAATTCTGGATTTACTGTTGGAGCATACACACTAGGAGCATTGGGAACACCAGCAAGCATTGTACATTCATATAAATTCATATCTATAGGTTCTTTGTTTAAGTAACCATTTGAAGCTTCACTGATTCCATAATATCCATTACCAAAATATATAGTATTCATATAGAATTCAAATATTTCATCTTTAGAATAATTCTTTTCTAAATCATAGCCAATAAAAATTTCAGCAATTTTTCTACTTACAACATTTTCTTCAGATATAAAATACATGTTTTTAGCAACTTGCTGAGTTATTGTACTTCCGCCTTCTCTTAGTTCTTGAGAGCGAATGTTAGAATATATTGCTCTTGCAATTCCAATTACATCTATTACACCATGTTTTTCAAAACGATGATCTTCAACAGCAATAACAGCATTTTTAAAATTTATAGGAACTTCATCTAGTGTTACAAAAGATTCTGAAGATTTTATTTCTTTTATTTTGTCTGATAAGCTAACTTTGGTTATAGCATTTTTATAAAGTAAATAACCACTTCCAATAATAGTGCCAGAGATGATGATAAGTATAAGTAGTATTATAAGTAATATACGAATAATAAATTTTTTCATACAATTCACTCCTTAATATTTAATATAAATTTATTACAACAAGACTTTTTTAAAATTGATAAATATAAATTAGTATATCAAAAATTGGAATATTTTGCAATTTAAATGTTATTATACAAGTGTTTTTAATTGATTTTTTGTTTAGATTTTAAAAAATATAAAATAATAATATTAATATTCATACTATACAATTAAAAGTGCAAGAGTAATCTAGATATATAAATAGAACCACTAAATATGTTTGCAATTTAAGGTCTTATTTTAAGCAGTGACTCGAATATTTATAAAAATTTTAAATATTTAATTAATTCATTTGACAAATGAATTTGATTAATAGATAATATATAAGTAGAGAAAACAAAAGAGAATTTTTTTGATGTACAAAGGAGGAAAAAATGTATATTTTTAATAGAATAACTGTTACACCACAATTGCCTAAAAGAATAGATAATTTAGGTAAAATCGCAAATAATTTATGGTGGTCATGGAATACAGAATTTTTAAAATTATTTAAAGAAATTGATATAGATTTATGGGAGAAAGTAGAGAAAAATCCTGTTAAATTTTTGAAGCTAGTTTCACAAGAAAGATTGGAGAATGCATCTCAAAATCAAACGTTTTTAAAAGAATATGATAAAATAAACAATAATTTTGAAGGATATATGAATAGTAAAAACACATGGTTTTCTAAGGAATATCCAAATAATAAAAATGATTTGATTGCATATTTTTCAGCAGAATATGGTCTAGATGAGATTTTACCTATATATTCTGGAGGACTTGGAATTTTATCAGGAGACCATTTGAAATCAGCAAGTGATTTAGGAATTCCACTTGTTGCAGTTGGTTTGTTCTACAAAAATGGATACTTTCATCAAAAAATAAATGGATATGGAGATCAAGAAACAGAATATAGAACTATAGATGGAAATATTTTACCAATACAAATGGTTAAAGATAAAAAGGGAAATGATTTAATAATATTTGTAAAGTTTCCAAAGGGAAAATTATATTTAAAAGTATGGCAAATAAATGTAGGTAGAGTTAAATTATATTTATTAGATTCTGATATAGATGAAAATTTAGAAGAATATAAAGGAGTTACTAAAACATTATATGGTGGAGACCAGGAAATGAGAATACAGCAAGAAATTGTTTTAGGAATGGCAGGAACAAATCTATTAAAAGTTTTAGGACTAAATCCAACAGTATATCATATGAATGAAGGACATTCTTCTTTCTTAATATTGGAACTAATAAAAACAATTATGAATGAAAAAAAGGTATCATTTGATATTGCAAAAGATATAGTAGGAGCTAAAACTGTATTTACTACACATACACCAGTTCCAGCAGGAAATGATATATTTCCACTTGACTTAGTAGAAAAGTATTTTAAAAACTATTGGACTAGATTTGGAATAACAAAAGAAGAATTTTTTAAATTAGGAATGAAACCAGATGCTATTGTAGAAAATAGTGGATTTAATATGGGAATATTAGCACTAAAAGTAGCTGGTAAGAAAAATGGTGTTAGTAAATTACATGGAGAAGTTTCAAGGGAGTTATTTGGAGAAGTTTGGCCAAATATTGCATCAAATGAATCTCCTATTACTTATGTGACAAATGGCATTCATACATGCTCATGGCTTGCAGCAAACTTAAAAGATTTATATAACAGATATTTAATTCCGTTCTGGCAAGATAGTATACATCATGATAATGTTTGGGAAAATATAAAAAATATCCCAAACGAAGAATTATGGAATGAGCATAAAAAGAGAAAAATCAAATTACTAGAACTAGTAAAAGATAATACTACTAAGAGATTAAAAAGAAATGGATATAGTTATGATGAGATATCAAATATCGTTTCAGGATTAAATCCAGAGGCACTAACAATAGGTTTTGCAAGAAGATTTGCAACATATAAAAGAGCAACACTTATCTTTAGAGATTTAGAAAGAATAACACAAATCCTAAATGATTCTAAAAGACCGGTACAATTAATATTTGCAGGGAAGGCACATCCAGCAGATAAAGAGGGACAAGATTTAATAAAATATATTCATGAAATATCTATGAAACCACAATTTAAAGGAAAAATATTCTTAATGGAAGATTATGATATAGCAATAGCTAGATATTTAGTTAGTGGTGTTGATGTATGGCTTAACAATCCAAGAAGACCAATGGAGGCATCTCGGAACAAGCGGTCAAAAAGCATCTGTAAATGGTGTTATAAACTTTAGTGTATTAGATGGATGGTGGGCTGAAGGATATAATACAAAAAATGGATGGACTATTGGAACAAATGCAGAATATGATACTTATGAAATTCAAGATAATGAAGATAGTGAAAGTATATATATGACTTTAGAAAAGAAAATTATTCCTACGTACTATAATAAAGAGCAAAAAGATTTTTCAAGTAATTGGGTAGAGATGATGAAAAATTCTATAATTTCTACTGGTGGAAGATTTAGTACAGCTAGAATGTTAGTTGATTATACAAAGAATTTATATATGCCATTGTGTGATTTAGCTAATAAATATTATGATGATTTAGCTACAGTTACAGAATTTAATGAATGGAAGCATAATTTGATTAGAAATTGGGATGATATCCAAATTATACGGAGAAGAAAATAATGCAAATGACCTTACTATAGATGCAGGAAATACAATAGAAGTTAAATGTAAAGTAATCTTGCCAAATATTAATGAAGAAAATATCGAAGTTCAAGTATATTATGGACAAATTATGGATAATGGAATTGTAGATAATATTCATATTATTCCAATGAAATTAGTAGAAAAAGATGAAGCAAATAGAACTTATGGATATAAAGCTAAAGTAGAACTTTCTACAGGAGGAGATTTTGGATATACATTTAGAGTTGTTCCAAAACATAAAATGGTACTTGATCAGGAAAACTTGAACTTGGTTAAATGGATTAGAAAATAAGACGTTTTAAAATAGGGGCTTAGTCAGTATATATAATTAAATTAGAAGACTATGGACTAATTTTACATGTGATTTAGAAATTAAGACCAACAAGAGATTTTTATTGAAAATAAAAATAAAAAATTAAAAGAGTGTACTTGAATACACTCTTTCTTCATGTTATAATACAAGATGTGTTAAAATTATTTATATTTTACCAATAAGTCGTAAAGTATAAGCATATGGAGGGAAAAATAATATGAAAAAAACAAAAATCGTATGTACGATAGGACCAGCAACTGCAGGAGTAGAAACTTTAAAAGCAATGATGCTTGCAGGAATGAATGTTGCAAGAATAAACTTTTCTCATGGAGGATATGCTGATCAAGAAAAATTTATTAATGCAGTTAAACAAGCAAGAGAAGAAGTTAATATGCCAGTATCATTATTACTAGATACACAAGGTCCTGAAATAAGAACTGGAAAATTAGAAGAGTCACCAGTTGTTTTAAAAGCAGAAGAAGAATTTACATTAGTTAATGAAGATATAATTGGAAATGACAAAAGAGTTTCTGTAACATATAAAGACTTATATAAAGATGTAAAACCAGGAACAACAATACTTATAGATGATGGTAAAATAGAAATAGAAGTAGATAGAATAGAAGGAAAAGATGTTGTTTGTAAAGTAATGAATGGTGGAGAACTAGGAAACAGAAAAAGTATCAATGTTCCTGGAACACACATTAATTTACCAGCATTAAAAGATAAGGATATTCAAGATTTAATAGATGGATGTAAAGGAGATTTCGATTATATTGCAGCTTCATTTATCAGATCTGCATCTGATGTTTTAGCTATTCGTAAAGTATTAGATGAAAATGGTGGAAAAGATATAAAAATAATTTCTAAAATAGAAAGTCAAGAAGGAATTGATAACTTCCAAGAAATATTAGAAGTTACAGATGGAATTATGGTTGCTCGTGGAGATATGGGTGTAGAAATTCCAATGGAAGAAGTTCCAATTGTTCAAAAAAGATTTATAAAAGAATGTAATAGAGCAGGAAAGCTTGTTATAACAGCTACACAAATGCTTGAATCTATGACAACAAACCCAAGAGCAACAAGAGCAGAAGTATCTGATGTTGCAAACGCAGTATATGATGGAACAGGTGCTATAATGCTATCTGGAGAAAGTGCAATGGGTAAATATCCAGTAGAATGTGTAGATACAATGACAAGAATTGCTACAGCTGTAGAAGCTTCAATAAACTATGGAAAAAGATTTAAAAGAAGAGAATATGACTTAGAAAGTAAAAACTATGAATTCTATTTAGCTCATTCTATATGTTCTACAGCATTACAAATGGATGCAAAAGCAATATTTGCATATACAGAGTGTGGAGATACACCAAAACTAGTATCAAGCTTTTTACCATGTTGTCCGATTTATGCAGTAACATCTTCAGAAAAAACATACAAACAATTAGCTTTAGCTTGGGATGTAACACCAATACTTGTAAAAGAAAATTTACCTGCTAAAGAATTAGTAGCTAAAGGAATAGAAATTGCAAAACAAGCAGGATATGTAAATACAGGTGATGTTGTTGCAATAGCTGGTGGAGAATCAATTTTACCAGGAAATAAAGATGATGTTATGAATAGAACAGTTGGTGGAGTAGTAAAAATCTAAGATTTTATTTAGAAATATTATGATGTATTAATAAAAATAACGAAAACTAGAATATATAAAGGTATTCTAGTTTTCTTATGTTTTATACACTACAAATATTTAATGATTAATTTCATTTTATATTTGTAGTTTTTTTGGATGTAAAAAGATATAGAGAAAATGATTCAAGCCATTAATAGATAATTTAGAAGAATAATATTATAAGACATTAATAATTAGCAAATATTAAATAGTTAAAAAGTTTTTTAAAATTAGAAATTCACATAAAATATGTAACCTCTAATATAACTCTATCATAAAATGTATTATACAACAAAATAAGGAGGAAGTTAAAATATGTATAATCGTAGATATAATAGATGTTGTTGTCAAAAAAATTATAATGAAAAAGTAATTGAAGATATATGCAACAATGTAGGAACAACTGCTGAATATAAGTGTGAGTGTACTAATAAATGTGGATGTAAGACATCTTGTACATGTAGCAAAAATGATTGCGGTTGTGGATTTGATGAAGAAACATCATTATTTCCAGAAAATCCAATGTTTGGGCAAAGTTATGTTCCAATACAAGAAATGGATAAAACTTTTATACCATGTGTAGGGTTAAAAATGGGAACAATTTTCCCAGAATTAGTTAGTCCATATGTACCATGTCAAAGTATAGAAGAAAATGCTTTTATAAGGCAGGCAAATGAAATAGGGGAGGGATGTAACAGATGATGAGTTTTAATGATAATTGTGGTTGTGGATTTGAAATGAACAATTCTTGTGACATGAATCAAGATAAATGTGCATGCAACTGTAAATTTGAATTTGAGCCTAAAAATGAGTGTGAAGCAAACAATGATATGACAAGAGAAGAAATGGCGAAACAATTAAAATGTTATAGATTTTCTATCATAGAGCTAGGTTTATATTTAGATACACATCCTGACGATGAAAAAGCAATTTGTTTGCATAAAGAATATTGTAATAGATTTAAGGATTTAGAAGATAAATATCAAAGAGTATATGGACCATTAACTATTATGTTTCCATGTAATAAATGGAGATGGCTTGAAGAACCATGGCCATGGGAAAGGGGGAATAATTAATGTGGACTTATAATAAGACTTTAGAGTATCCAATTAATATAAAATGTCCAAATCCACGTTTAGCAAAATTTATTATTAGCCAATATGGAGGACCAGATGGGGAGCTTGCTGCATCACTTAGATATTTATCTCAAAGATTCGGAATGCCAGATCAAAAAGCAAAAGCAATATTGAATGATATAGGTACAGAAGAACTTGCACATTTAGAAATGGTTGGAACAATAGTACATCAATTAACAGATGGGGTATGTCCAGAAGAACTTGAAAAAGCAGGACTTGGAGCATATTATACAGACCATGGCGTTGATGTATACCCACAATCAGCAGCAGGAGTTCCTTTTACAGCAGCATATATTGCAGCAAAAGGTGATCCAATAGCAAACTTACAAGAAAATTTAGCTGCTGAACAAAAAGCAAGAGCTACTTATGAAAAACTAATAGACCTTTGTAAAGATGATCCAGATGTAATAGATCCACTTCGTTTCTTAAGACAAAGAGAAGTAGTTCACTTCCAAAGATTTGGAGAAGCTTTAAGAGGTGTTCAAGATAAACTTGCAGAAAAGAAATTTTATATGACAAAAATGAATTGTAATCAAAATAATTGTGGATGTAATATGAATAATAATTGTGGTTGCAATTAAGATATAAATTTATAAAAGAACTAGAATATATATAATTCTAGTTCTTTTGTAGATTAAGTTTAATGTTTTTTATAATATTTTAAGGTGATTTTTGAAGATTTTTCTGTATTTTTGTTATTATATAAGCCCTTAGTATAAAGAATACACTAAAGAAAATAAATAATATGATTAATGAATTTATATTATTAAATATTTTAGAGAATAATATAATCATAATTAGTCCGAATTGCTCTACCAATATTTAATACTAATTCTATATACCATAGATAATCTACTTTGAATTCTGAATCAGTAATTTTGTCAAAGCTTAAAAATGTAAGTGCATTTCCTTCTATATTAGTTAATATATCTCCAATATCTATTAAAAATTTGTAAATAACAATTAAAGTTATACTTGCTTTTAAGCTTATTGGAATTGTTATAATAAATATAAGAAACATTATAGGTAAAACTATTTTGGGATAATTATTATAATTTATCTTTTTTTCTGCAATAATAGCTATAAAAATACAGAAAATTCCAATAATGCTTGATAAGTTTCCAATAAAGCTTTCACTAGATACATTATTATATAAGATTAATGTACTTAGTAATTGAATTACTCCTCCATTTGTTAATCCATCACAGATACTTTGAAAAGTCATTTGTTTTAATAATTTCTTATTTTTTATATTCTTTTTAAAATCTCTTAATCTTATAGGATTACAATCAATAGAAATATCTTTTATTGTAAATGAAATTAACAAAGATATTATGGTTATAATAAATAGAATTATAAAAACTAAGCTATAAGAATAGTTTTCAATAATATTTCCAAATATTGTAGGAAATATTATATATGTAATATTAGATAAAACACTATCATAAGTAAAATACTTATTGAAATTGTCATTATTATTAGCATCATTAATTATAATTTCATAACTGGTCCAATATAAACATTGACTAAATGCATAAACAGTAGCAAATAGATATATATAGTTTAAAATGTTTTCTTTTGATATAAGTAATGTTAAAGAGATTAAAAGATTACTAAATAACGAAAATCGGTATATTTTTATTACCCTATTAGATTTTATAAATTTACTAACGATATATCTCCACAAAATATGTGATAAATAGTATATAAGATAATATATTGCAACTGTTGTTATATTTCCTTGAGTAATTTTTAGAAAATAAATTCCTAAAAATATTGAATTAAATAATATTAAAATTTCTTTTGTACTATGTGTTAGTATAAGGTTTTTCCATCTATTCATATTAGAATTGCTCCATTTCGGTATACATTTTCTTAATTTTTTATATTATAGCAATAAACTTTTTTTATTTCAATAATTTAGAAAATATCAATTATATAACAAAGTTTAATTGTATTATATTTATTTTAAGGAGATGTTTTTATAAAAAATTTAGTTAATATATAACCTTATATATTAGAGATAAATATATTAAATTAGGGAGGTGAAAAATGAATAATATAATTATAAAAACATTAGAAAGTGAATTAATGTATAATGAAACAGTAATTCTTAAGTATAAAATAGAATATCCTGAGATGGTATTTGGGATATATGAATATGGACAGCATATTTTTAATTTGTATAACAGAAAAATTGCATATAATTTAGAGAAAAAATGCAGAAATGAATTATATAAAGAGGCAGTGGATGTATATAAATATAATAAAGAAAATGGGTATCCAGTAATGGTATATGAGATAGTATTAGATTATACTATTACATATAATAGACATAAGATAGTGAGTTTATATTCTGATAAATATATGTTTACAGGTGGAGCACATGGAAATACAGTTAGAGAAGCGCAGAATTGGAATTTATTAATTGGAAAAATGTTTGGATTAGATTATTTATATACTAATAATCCATATTATGTTATAGACATATTAAAAGAAATAAATAAACAAATTAAAGAACAAATAGAAAATGGTAGTAACCAATATTTTGATAATTATTGTGAACTTGTATTAGAAAGTTTTAAACTAAATAATTTCTATATGTATCCCAAATTTATAGAAATATTTTTTCAATCATATGATATTGCTCCATATTCAAGTGGAATACCTACATTTAGAATAAAAAGGATTTGATAATAAAGAGATTACTCTAAATAATTCAAATTAGATATTTATGAATTATAAATCTAGAGCTAGCAGAAATGTTAGCTCTATTATATTGTGATAAAGTTTTAATTTGACATTTTAAATATGAAATATTGTATAAACAATTAAATCTATATTAAAAACTTAAAATAACCTCAAAAATAATGTTGAAAAAACATATTCAGTAATATATAATACAAAAATAGAAATTAATAATCAAAAGAAAGTAGGAAATAGATTGAAAGAAAAGAAAAGCTCATTTATGGGAAATGTTTTAATGCTTATGTTTTCTCAAGTTCTAATAAAGGTATTAGGTTTAGTATATAGACTTGTAATAATGAATGTACCTGGATTTGGAGATTTGGGAAATGGATATTATTCAGCAGGATATCAAATTTATGCAGTTTTATTAACAATTTCTTCACAAGGAATACCAAGTGCAGTTTCAAGATTAGTTTCTGAAAAAGTAGCTATTGGTGAATATAAATCTGCACATAGAATATTTAAAATTGCGATGGGATTATTTGCTATAGTAGGAGGATTTTTCTCATTATTTTTATACGTATTTTCAGATTTTATAGCAAGTAATATTTTAAATGTACCAGATGTTAAATATGTACTAAGGGTACTTGCACCTGCAATATTTTTTGTTACTACATCAGCAGTATTTAGAGGATATTTCGCAGGACTAGGAACTATGAAGCCAACTAGTGTATCTCAAACATTAGAACAGTTATTTAATTGTACATTAACAATTACTTTTGTATATGCTTTAGTAGGAAAAGAACCTTATATCATGGCAGCAGGTGGAAATCTATCTACAACACTTGCAATATTAATATCTTTTTCATATTTATTAATGTATTATAGAAGAAATAATAAAAAGTATGAAAGAAAATATAAAAATGTAGAACAAAAGGCAGATACAAGATCGGTAAAATCAGTTGCAAAAACTATTCTTATGTCTTCTATTCCAATTACAATTGGATCTATTATATCTGTTGTAAATATGTTAATTGATACAGTAACAGTAAGTAATTGCATTCAAATTGCATATGAGGGTATAATTCAAGGTAAAGAACTTTTAGAACAAGAAGCAATGAGATTAACAGGTATTTTATCTAAAGTAGATACTATTGCCAATCTACCAATAGCTATTAATTTGGCTTTTTCATCAGCTTTAGTTCCAGCAATATCATCGGCTATTGCAAAAAAAGATTATAAGTCAGCATCAAGTAAAATAACATTTTCGATGTCTGCATCATTATTAATAGTAATACCTTGTGCAGTAGGTTTTATAGTTTTAGCAAATCCTATACTTAAGATGTTATATCCAAGTGCATCTGATGGGGCAGGTATATTACAAATTGCTGCAATTACTATGATATTTGTTGCCATTAATCATACTTTAAATGGAGCTTTGTATGGATTAAATAAATTATATATACCAGCAATAGCTTTAACATGTGGTAGTGTAGTTAAAATTATTTTAAATCTTATTTTAATAAGAAATCCAAATATAAATATATATGGAGCAACTATTAGTTCTTTAATATGTCAACTTATCACATTTTTTATTACATATAGGGCAATAAAAAGTGCAATAAAGATTAAGCTTAATATAAAGAATAATTTGATAAAACCATTATTTGCGGGAATAATTATGGGTATAGTAATATTTGCTATAAATTATTTCCTAAAATCTGTAATAAATAATTATATATTAACAATATGTAATATTGGAATTGGTGCAATAATATATCTATTTGTTGTAGCATATTTGAAAGTATTAAATAAAGATGAGATATGCGCTTTACCAATGGGAAATAAAATATATGGAGTATTAACTAAATTAAAAATATACTAGTAAGGAGATAAAAGGGAAAATGAAAAAATTAAGATTTCTATTTGCGTTATGGGTTTCAAAATTTGTAGCAATTGTAATTAATAAGATCGATAAAACAAGGGGAACAAATAAATCGGGACAAATTGCATGTAAAATATGTAAAAATTTTATTTCATATTTTAAGGGGGTAGACTATAATAATGTTATTCTAGTTACAGGAACAAATGGAAAATCAACAACTACTAATATTATCGCACATGTATTAAAATCAGCAAACAAAAAAGTTGCAACAAATATAGAGGGGGCTAATTTAATGACAGGTGTTGCAACCACACTTATTAAAAATTCAAGTTTAACAGGTAAGTTTAATAAAGAAATGTTGTTACTAGAAATAGATGAAAGAAGTTTAGCAGCTATTTACAAGTTATTACCAGCAAAACATTTGTGTATTACAAATTTACAAAAAGATCAAGTACAAAGAAATGGAGATCCAGATTATATTTATCAAAAAATAAAACCTGTAGTAAATAAAGATATTACAATATATGTTAATAATGAAGAGCCTAGAGTAAAATCTTTTGAAGATTTTGCAGGGAAAGTAGTATATTATGGAATAGAAAGAAATGAAAAGTCTTTCGAGAAAAATGACTTTTATGATGTTTCATGTCCTTGTCCAAAATGTAATGGTAAAATAAAATTTGAATTCTATAATGTAGATAACATTGGCAAGTTTGAATGTTTAAATTGTGGATATAAAAGTGAAGAAGAAATTAACTATTTCGCAAAAGATATAGATTATGATAACAATACTTTTGTATGTGGAGAAACTGTATATAGTATGCCATATACTCAACCCTTCTTTATTTATAATTTTGTACTAGCAATTGCAATATGTAAACAGTTTGGAATAAAAGAAGGGGATGTACAACAATCATTTAAAGATTTTAAAAATATTAGTGGAAGATTAGAAACTATAAAATTTAAAACCAAAGAAATAAAATATATTAGAATAAAACAAGAAAATCCAGAAACTTTGCAAACAGCATTTGACTATGTATCAAGAGATAATAGACCTAAAATATTTATGCTTGGATTAGAACAACTAGTAGATTTTCCACCTTATTATACTAATACTTTCTATGCATTTGATTGTGATTTAAAAAAAGTAATAGATTCAAATGTTGAGAGATATATATGTTTCTCAGAAGCTATTAGTTATGATGAAGCAAATAGATTAATTTATAGTGGTATAGATAAAGATAAAATTTCTATTTTGCCAACAGATAGTGATGAAGAAATATTAAAAGAATTAGATAAATATGATATTGATAATGTGTATTTAATTACATGGATAAAAAAATATGAAGAGCTTAATAAGGAAGTAAAAAAATATAACTCATAATTTTAATGGAGGAGAAATGTATGGAAGAATTAAACATTGTATGGGCATATCCAGATATGTTAAATTTGCATGGGGACAGAGGAAATGTTATGGCATTAGAGAGAATTGCAAAACAAATGGATATTAAAACTAATATAAAAAGAATCGATAGTTATGAAGATAAAATTGATTTTAATTCTGCTGATATAATATTTTTTAATCCAGGAGAATTAAAAGTAATGCCATCAATTATTGAAG
Organism: uncultured Clostridium sp.; assembly: GCA_900557195.1. Lineage (GTDB taxonomy): Bacteria > Bacillota > Clostridia > TANB77 > CAG-508 > CAG-492. The sequence continues at coordinate 50,719 of USRT01000007.1, read as the reverse complement.
CTTTAGAAAAACAAAGAGAAGAATTAGAAGAATATATAAATAATGAAAAAATAATTGTTGTAATAGGAACAACAGGATGTATTATGGCAAAAGAGACTAAAAGAATAGATGGTAGTAGCATAAAAGGACTGGGTATTTTAGATATGAATTGTACAGAAAGAAAAATGGTATATGGAGATGATATTCATTTTTCTTTAGTAGAAGATTCAAGCCAAGAATTAATAGGATGCCAAATTCAAATGATTGATACAGAATTACAATCAGACATTTCATTTGGGCAAATAATTTATGGAATGGGAAATAATAGTGGTAAAAGTGAAGGGGCTAAATATAAAAATGTTATTTTTACTAATACGCTTCGGTCCTGTTTTAGTTAAAAATCCTTGGTATACACAAAGCCTGATTGAAACTGCAATGCAAAAAAAAGGATATAAAGAAAATAAAGTATTAGATTATACATTAGAGCAAAAATCTTTTGAATGCATAAAAAAATTTATAGAAGAGAAGGAAAAGATATAGATGTATCCAGTAGTAGAAATTTATATTAATAATATTATACAAAATGCTTTTAAAGTTAGCAAAATTTGTAGAGATAAAGGGGTAACACTTTCTTTAGTTACTAAAGTGTTAGCTGATAATAAAGAAATAGTACAAGAATTAGCTAGGAGTCGGTATAGATTGCATATGTGAATCTAGAATACAAAATTTAAAAAGTTATGAATCTATACCAGTAGAAAAATGGTTGATTAGAGAACCAAGTATTTGTGAGATTCCAGATGTAGTAAGATTTAGTAATCTTAGCTTAAATAGTGAAATTATAACTATTAAGCTATTAAATGAGGAAGCAATTAAGCAAAATAAGATACATAATGTTTTACTTATGTATGAATTAGGTGATTTAAGAGAGGGAGCAGATAAAGAAGAATTAAAACATTTGATAGAAGAATCTTTAAAATTATCTAATATAAAAATAAAAGGTATTGGTGTAAACTTAAGCTGTTATGGAGCTATTATGCCTTCTGAAGAAAATATGCATGAATTAAAAGAAGTAGTAGAAGAAATGGAAAATCATTTTGGAATACAATTTGAAATAGTATCAGGAGGAAACTCTACATCTTACAACATGTTAGTAGAAAATAAAATTCCTAAAAAGATTAATAATTTAAGAATGGGTGAAGCAGTATTTTTAGGAAATATACCTTGTATAGAAAATAAGATACCAGATTTTAAGCATGATAATTTTATTTTAAAGGCACAAATAGTAGAAATAAAAGAAAAACCATCTATTCCAAGAGGAATATGCGGAGAAGTAGATTCATTTGGAGGACATCCTGTATATGAAGATAAAGGTATAAGAAAAAGAGCTCTAATATCTTTAGGAAAACAAGATGTACTTTTAAATAGTTTAGTACCTATTGATGAGAATATTTCTATCTTAGGTGGAAGTAGTGATTATATTATTATAGATGTAACAGATAGTAAACAAAATTATAAAGTTCGGAGATATTATCTCTTTTAATTTAAACTATGCTGGAGTGTTAAATGTAATGAATTCAAAATATATAAGAAAAGAAATGAGAAGGTAATAAGAGTGAAAAAAGTTGATATTATTGAGGCATGTTCTGATTTAGGTGTAAGTATAGAAGGAGCATCTTTAGGTCCAAAGATATTAGAAAAATACGTTTCTACAAATAATATTTATAAAATAGAATTAGAAGATATAAAAAAAGAAAAAGATAAAGAAAATAAGAAAAAAAACTTAAAATTTATTAACGAATTTAATAAAAGATTATATGATAAAGTGTTAGAAACAATTAATCAAGATAGATTTCCACTTACAATAGGTGGTGATCATAGTATTGCGATTGCTTCTAGTTTAGCTTCTATAAAAAAGTATGAAAATTTGGGGATTATTTGGTTAGATTCACATGGGGATTTTAATACATTTGATACAACAATTACAGGTAATATACATGGATTGCCTCTAGCCGCGATTACTGGATTTGAGAAACGCAAGCTTGCTAAATTTCATGATGGGAATTTTTATCCATATAAAAATACAGTTATTGTAGGAGCAAGAGACATAGACAAGCTAGAGATGATTAATATAAAAGAAGCGGGAGTTACAGTATATACTACAGAAGATATAAAAAAATATGGTGCAAAAAATATTATGGAAAAGGCTATAAAAATAGCAAGTAAGGGTACAAAAGGTATGCACATTAGCTATGATATAGACTTAATAGATCCAGAAGTTGCACCAGGGGTATCAGTTCCGGCAGAAAATGGAATTGATATGAATGAAGTACAAGAAATAGTTAAAGTACTTACAAATAATAAGGAATTTATTAAGAGTATGGATATTGTTGAATTTAATCCATTAAGAGATATAGATAATAAAACAGAAGAGATTGCAAAATATATTTTAAAAATGTTTAGCTAATTTTTTAATACTATCTAAACAGAAACTGACACTAAGAATTTTTATGAATTCTTAGTGTCAGTTTTTGTTTATTGTTTTTATTTAAATTAATCTAAATTTTCTAATATTTTTGGTAACATTTGTTTTTTTCTAGATACAACATTTTCTAGCATTGCAGTATGGTCATCTAAAGTAACACCATAAGCTTTTTCTACTATACCTGCATCATTACCTAATGTAATAATTTTAGAGTTTGAGTTTAAAATATCTGTTGCAGCAAAAACATATAAATCTAAGTTTTCATTTGCAATTTCATTATTAATAGCTGTTTCGAAATATGCTTTATTTTTAAATACATCGTCTAAATCAGCTGTATTGATTTGTGCTATTTTAAACTTTTTACCGCCTTTTTCGAATAATTTGCTATCTATATTAATAACTTCTTCAGGAGTAAACTCACTAATATCTGTACCTGCTTTTAATAACTCTTTTCCATATACTTCTAAATCTATTTCAGCAATATTTGCAAGCTTTTCAGCAACTATTTTATCCTCTTTAGTACAAGTTGGTGATTTAAATAGTAATGTATCAGAAATAATTGAACTAACCATTAATGTAGCAATTGTTTTACTAATTTCAACATCATATTCTTTGTACATTTTATAAAGTACTGTAGCTGTACAACCAACAGGTTCAGCTCTATAATATAATTGATATGGTGCTACGAAGTTCATTGTGTGATGATCTACTACTTTTAAAATATTAGCATTAGCTATGTTATTAGCACTTTGTGTACATTCATTGTGGTCTACTAATATTACATTTTGACCATCTTCGATATCTGATATTTCTTCTGGTCTTTCTATTTGTAAATAGTTAAATACATATTCTGTTTCTTTATTTATTTTTCCAAGACGTACTGGAACAGCTTCATTTCCTAATTCGTTTTCTAAATTAGCCATTACAATTGATGATAAAATAGAGTCTGTATCTGGGTTTTTATGGCCAAATATAAGTGTTTTATTATTAATCATATTTTATTTTCCTCCTTAAAAGATATCTTTTTTATTTAATACTAACTTATTATACCACAAATGGAAAAATACGTCAACAATTTACATAATGTTTTGAACTATATTAAATCGAACTAGAGAAATAAAAGTAATATATAAATGAGTAGATTTTCATATTACAAAATGATAAGAGAAAAGAGTCATAAGTATTGAAAAAATAATGAAGAAAAAATAAAATTTGAAATATAAAAAATCACAAAAGGAGGAAAAAAATAAAATGAAAGGGAACAAAAGTAAAAAAACACTATTAGTGTTAATGGCAATAGTTATGGTATTAGTATTTGGAGGTCAATGTTTAGCAGTAGAAACAAATGAAGAAGTAACAGTGACAAAAAAAGTAGAAACAACAAGTGGAGCAATAACTTTTATAGTAGAAGGATTGAATTTTGAATCAGGAAAAAGTTACGAATATACATTATCTAAAACAGAAGGGGTGCCATCAAATGCTGTATTTAAAGATTTATCTATGGATTATAGTAAAAAACAATCTGAAATAGTAGTAGATGACAAATCTTATTATACAGATGATAAAGAAAAAGAATACTTAATAAGACAAACGAATACAGCATATTTGTTTATTAAAGAAAAAAATTCAGAAAATTATATATTAGAAAAACAAAAATTAGATTTAAAACTTCCATTTAAATATGCGACTAGTATAAAATTAGTTGAAAGTACAGCTACAAGATATAATGGTGGAGTAAAAATAGGTGAATCTGGACAACGCTATATATTGTATAATTTTGAATTAGAGAATACAAGCTATGTATTTGAAAAAGTAACTGATAATAAAATAATTGAAAAATATCAAACAAGTAAAAGCTCAGATGATGTATTAGATTCACTAAAAGATGCAGATATACCAAGCAATGGCTGGAAGGTTTTAGATTATGATAACTATTTTGGAGAGGGTAATATTTATAAAGGTTCAATGCCAACAAATGATGGTTTATATGTATTATGGCTAAAGTTACAAAAGGATGGAAATAAAGTAGTTTATGGAGCATGGGTATATGATAATTTATCAGCTGATTATAAACCAAATGAAGATGAAAAACAAGAGCCAACAGAACAAAAACCACAAGAGCAAACTCCGTCAACAGAACAGAAATCACAAGAGCAAACTCCATCAACAGAGCAACAAGTACCAACAGATGATGGCAAGGAGGATGGAAAAGACGAAACAGTAACACCAAGTAAAAAAATACCACAAACAGGAGAAAGTTATGTAATATTTGCAGTAACAGGAGTTGTAGTATTAGCTGGAGTTATAGGAATAATTAGATATAGAAAATATAAAGGAATATAAAATATTTAGAGTTAAAAAGAAGATATAAAGAGATTCATTTTATATCTTCTTTTTTTACAAAATGAGTACTAAAACAATCCTAAATGCTTGCAAAAATGAAAAAGAAAAAATAAAATTTTAGATAGTAAATTAAGGAGTAAAAAAACCAGTAAATAACTAACTTAATAAACTGAAATATGTCGAAGTTAAAGTATCAAATATAATAACTAAGACTACTGAAGACACAACAATGACACAAGAAACAAAACTACCACAAACTGGTGTAAATATTTAACTATAGTTGTAGTAATTGCAATAACAGGCGTAATTGCAGTAGTAATTTATAATAAAAACAAAGAATACAAAGGAATAAAATAATAATTAAACTAATCGAAATATAACAGCCGAACTAATTAATACTTATATCTTGATATGGGGTACTAATTAGTTATAATGGGGAATTATTAGTGTAAAATTTATGTGGGCAAAATAAAAATTGCTTACATAAATTTTTTGCTTTAATATTGAAAAATAAAGAAATTTCAATACAAAGAAATGAATTATAGTGTTTGAAAAATTATAACAAAGGATAAATAAAAATTTAATTGGTTAGAAAAAATAGTTCATGAATTTTATATGTTCATTTTAAGTAACGATAATAAAGTTTAAGATTAAAAAAGACAACTTGCAAATAATAAAAAAATTTGATACAATGAAACAGCTTGAATAAAAGATGCATATAATACAGTAGAAAAGGATGGTAAACATGAATAATGAAGATGTAATACAAAAACTAGAAAAATTTAATCAAACAAATTTAATTAATTTATTAAATAGATTAGAAGATAAAACAGAATTAATTAAACAGATTAACCAAGTTAATTTTGAACAAATCATGGAATTATATGATAAAGTAAAAGAAACTAAGTACATAGATGCAAGTAAAATAGAACATATTAATTATGTAGACAAATCAAAATTATTAGATGAAGATTTAGAAGAATATACTAGAACAGGTGAAGAAGTGATAAAAAATGGAGGGTATGCTGTTGTAACAATGGCAGGAGGTCAAGGAACAAGACTTGGACATATTGGACCAAAAGGATCTTTTAAGATAACTGTGAATGGAGAAGAAAAATATTTATTTCAAATAATAGTAGAATCTCTTAAAAAAGCTAATAATAAATATAATGTAATTATACCTTGGTATGTAATGACAAGTAGCGAAAATAAACAGCAAACAGTAGAATTTTTAGAAGAAAATAATTACTTTGGTTATCAAAAGGAAAAAGTAAAATTCTTTGTACAGGGAAATCTTCCTCTTATAGATACAAATGGGGAGTTAATAATCGATAAAAATCATTTAATAAAGGAAGCATCAGATGGAAATGGAAGCATCTACCAGTCTATGAAAAAAGATGGAATTATAGAAGATATGAAGAAAAATAATGTAAAGTGGATTTTTGTTGGTGGTGTAGATAATATTTTATTAAAGATTGTTGATCCAGTGCTAACAGGTCTTACTATAAAGGAAAATAATAAAATATCTTCTAAATCTGTTGTAAAAACAAATCCTAAAGAAAAAGTAGGAGTATTTTGCAAAATAGAAGGAAAACCAAAAGTTATAGAATACACAGAACTTCCAGAAGATATGGCTTGTAAAAAAGACGAAAATGGTGAACTTGTTTTTGGAGAAGTTAATATATTAAGCCATTTATATTCAATAGAAGCACTAGATGAATTATCAAATAAAAAATTGCCATATCATGTAGCATTTAAAAAGGCAAATTATTTAGATAATAATGACAATTTTATAGAAGTAGATAAACCAAATGCATATAAATTTGAAGCATTTATTTTCGATGCTTTTGAAGAATATGAAGATATGAGTATATTAAGAGTAAAAAGAGAAGAAGAGTTTGCGCCAATAAAAAATGCAGAAGGGCAAGATAGTCCAGAAACAGCATGTAAACTTTATACAGATTTTATAAAATCACAAAATTAATATAAAAAAGAAAAGAATGTATTTATTTTCAAGATATTTGAAAACAAATACATTCCTTTTTTTTACTAAAAAGCTACATTGACTGTTCACCAGGTAAAAAGTAATCAACTACACCATAAACTATAGCACCAATAATTGCTGCTATCCAAGAAATAGTATAACCTGCAACGAAATATTGAGTAACATATAAAACTACTGCGGAAAGGACAAAACCAACAAATCCCTTACCAAAAGCACTTGCATGAAGACCAGTGAATTTTACTATTAAATAATCTATTATAGTAAGCACAATGGCTGCTGCTGCTAGTGCCCAAAAGTTACTTATACTAAATCCAGGAGTGAAAAATGCAGTAATTGCAAGTACAATGGCTGCTGTTACTAATCTACCTACTATTTGCCAAACAGTACTAGTAGTATTTTGTGATTGGCTATTTACTCCATTATCTGACATAGATAAAACCTCCTTGTGATAAAATATCAAATTTAAAAAATTTATATGGTTTTATAATTTTATTATTTACAAAAAATAAAGTTTTATTCAAAAATATGTGTATAATTTTATTAGTATTTGGAAAAATAATAGCAATGTTCATGTTAAGACTTTTATAAAAAATTTGCATTAAGAATTAAGCAAAATATGACAATTATAAAATAATATATAAAGAAGTCTGAACAATAATTAAAAACAAATGAAATAAAGGGGAAAATAGAAAATGTTAATTACTTTTATAAGAGCAATTGTTTTATACATACTTGTTTTAGTAGTAATGAGATTAATGGGGAAAAGGGAGATTGGTCAATTGCAACCATTTGAGCTTGCTATTGCAATTATGATTGCAGATTTAGCATCTATACCGATGACAGAAATTGGTATTCCAATTTCAAAGGGAATTATTCCAATACTTGGATTGTTATTAATGCATTTACTAATATCAATTATAAATCTAAAAAGCATAAAGCTAAGAGGACTAATTTGTGGCAAACCATCAATGCTTATATATAGAGGAAAAATAGATGAGAAAGTACTAAAAAAGGAACGTTTTACTATTAACGAATTGCAAGAAAGACTTAGAGGAAATGGTATAGTAAATATTGGGGATGTGGAGTATGCTATTTTAGAGACTAATGGAGAAGTAACAGTAATACAAAAGCCTAATAAAAGAAATTCTATACCAGAAGATTTTAACATCATGCCAGACTATGAAGGAATTCCATATGATTTAGTTATAGATGGAGTTATAATGAAAGATAATTTAAACAAAATAGGAAAAAATGAGATTTGGTTGAGAAAACAAGTCGAAAAGTTTGGCATGAAGCCAGAAGATGCATTAATAGTAACATTAGATGGAAAATCACAAATTTTCTGTCAAAAAAAAGAAGAGGAAGGAAAGTAAAATATGTATAAAGAAATAATAATTATTGTTCTAATTGTTATTTTTATATTTGGTCTAAATATAATTACACAAAATTATACAGAAAGTACTGCAAAGATTATACAGGAATCTTTGGATGAAATTAGAGATGATTTGGAAAATAATAAAGAAGCTAAAATAATACAAGAGAAAGTTAAGAAATTAAATGAAGAGTGGGAAGAACGAAATGATAATTTAGCATATTATTTAGAACATGATGAGCTTGAGAAAATTGAGTCAGAGCTTATGGCTTTAAATAGTAATATAGTGATGGAGGATTATGAACAAGGGAGAGAAAATTTGGACAGATGTTATTTTTTATTGGAGCATGTAAAAGATAAAGAGACGGTAACTTTAAGTAATATATTTTAGGTGTTATAAATTAGGATGAAGTTGTAAATTGTTGTTACAAATTTAGTCCGTCCATGTGTATATATAAATACACACATGGACTACTCTAAAATTTTAATTATAGAGTTTATATTGTAATAGTTCTACCTTAAAAATAGGTAATTAGGATGTGATATATTTAATTTTTATCTATTATATCATCCATATTATATAATCCGTTTTCTTTACCAACAATAAATTCAGCAGCTTTTAAAGCTCCTTCTGCAAATACAGATCTAGAATAGGATGTATGTTTTATTTCAAATGTTTCGTTTTCTCCATAAAATTGAACGATATGTTCTCCAACAATATTACCGCCTCTAATAGAAGAAAAGCCAATTTCATTTTTTTCTCTTTTTTCATGTTTATTATGACGATTAAACTCATATTTTAAGGTATTTCCTAAACTTTCATTTATTTTATCTGCAAGAAGTAGGGCTGTTCCGACTTGGACTATCTATTTTTCTATTATGATGTGTTTCTATAATTTCTATATCAGTATTCTTTAAAACAGGAGCAATAATTGTTAAAACTTTTGCCATTAAATTTATATCATAAGACATATTAGAAGATTTAAAAATAGGAATACTTTTAGAAAAGTCATTTATTAAAGATAGCTCTTCTTCAGTAAAACCAGTAGTAGCAACAACAACTGGTATATGTTCTTTTTTTGCATATTCTAAAATTTTAAGAGTAGCTTTAGGTATAGAAAAATCAATTATTACATCAGGTTTTACAGTTATATTATTAATATCTGTAAAAACAGGAAAAGTAAAAAGTCCAGTATTTTCTCTATCAAAGCCACAGGCTAAAACCATGTTCTCATGAACATCTACTAATTTTGCAACTTCTTGTCCCATTTTTCCATTACATCCATTAATAAGTACATTTATCATTTTATATCCTCCATAAATTATAATAATAAAGGTTCTTAGTTAATAAAATATTTATCGATAAGAAAATGGAAAATATAATATAACTAAGAACTATAATAAATCAATATTCACAATTAAGACTTAAACTAATTTTGTAATATATTCTATAATAGTCATATATAAGCAGTCTTAAATTGTAACAAAAAATATCTATTTTAAATAATTCTAAAAAATAGCAAACACAAAAATATATATGCATATCTAAAAGTTTTCTTTTTACTAAAGTATTCAAGATAGTGGTCATATGATTCTTTAATAGCACAATATTTATCAACAGAAGATATTACATAACCTTCTACGTATTTAGGTGGAATTATAGTAATTGGCCACATATGTTTTAGTATAATATCTTGCTCTTTTTCATTTAAAAAGAATATTTTTAAAGAATTGTTTAATGCAATACGTGGATGCCTAAATCCGTGAAATCTTTTTCTGTCTGGTTGTTTAACTCTCCAATCGTATAAAAACAGGTCATGAAGCATACCGTGCACGGGCAGCAGAGGTATAATCCAGTTTAAATTTTTTGCAAATTAAATAGCTATAAAGCGCTACAGCATGACAATGTTCAAAACAGTTAGTATCATAATGTTGTTTAAAAAGTTTCATTTTTTGAACAGTAGGGTGATTTGCTAAATCATATATAATCATATTAAATTCATCTATATCTTTTGTTAATAAATTTTTCATAATAACCTCTCTTTAGCTAATATATATGTTAATATACTTTTATTATAACACTAGCTACGGCACTTTACAATATTCCATAGTTAGTCATTTCTTTTTTTAATTTCTCAAGATTTTCATTACTTAAGTCTATTAATGGTAATCTAGGACTACCAAAGTTATATCCCATTAAGTTTAGAGCTGATTTAACAGGAATTGGATTTACTTCGCTAAATAGAGCTTTTATTAAGTTGATTGCTTCTAATTGCATAGAAATTGAAGCTCCGAATGTTGCCATCGAAAAAGTTTTGAGTAATTAAATGTGTTTGTTTTGGTGCTATATTAGAAAGTACTGATATAACTCCAAGACCTCCTAAAGAAAGTACTGGTAGAATTTGATCGTCGTTACCAGAATAGATATGTAAATCGTTTTTGCATAAATTGGCGATTTCTGCAACTTGAGATATATTACCACTTGCTTCTTTTATGGCTACTATATTGCTTATTTTAGATAGAGCAAGACAAGTTTCAGGTGATATATTTAGACCTGTTCTGCTAGGTACATTGTATAAAATTATAGGTAATGTAGTAGCATTTGCGATTGCTTCATAATGTTTTATTAATCCGTGTGCTAGTTGTCTTATTGTAATATGGAGTAACTATTAATAAACCATCTACTCCAATACTTTCTGCATATTTAGATAGTTCTATTACAGAGTTTGTACAATTACCGCCTGTTCCAGCAATTACAGGAATCCTTTTGCAAACAGTGTCTACAGCAAATTTTATAGTTTGTTTTTTCTCTTCTAATGTCATTGTAGATGATTCTCCAGTTGTACCACAGACTATGATTGCATCTGTTCCTTCTGAAATTTGAAATTCGATTAGTTTTTTAAATTCTTCAAAGTTTACACCATTTTCTGTGAAAGGTGTTGCAATAGCTGTTCCACAGCCTTTAAATAATATTTTTTTCATAATAATTTCACTCCTTCAAAATAAGAGTATATTTAAAATAGAGAATATATTTATATAATCTATGCAATTATTATATGATAAGTCTTAGAAAAAAGAAACAATTTTTTTGATTTCTTTATAATTTGAGATTTTTTTGTTACATTTTAAAGTAGATAATTAAAAGTGTAGATGTGCTTATGTGAATATATAGTGATACTATATAATTAGGAAGTGGGAGCTATGCAGATTTGCTAAATTAATTGTTAAAATTATGAAACATATAAAGTTTTGCATAAGTAATGTTTTTCAAAATAACACTAAGATAAAAATAATAAAGAAAAAAGTCTGGTGTAAAACCCTAATAAAAGTGGTGATATGGTAGGAGATGAATTGGTTAAATAGTAAAAAAATTATGTGTTCACTTGGAATCGTATCCAGATAGAACACATAATGAGTATTTATGAGTATTTGAAATTATATGAAAATAGAATTATTAATTTAGGAATCCACTGATGATGTATTCAGAAGCTTCTTTTTCGTTAAGACCTAGGGTCATTAGTTTTATTAGTTGGTCACCTGCTATTTTTCCAATTGTTGCTTCATGCATTAGATTTGCATCTACATTGTTACAAACTATTTTAGGTATTGCAGTAACTTTTGCTTTATCCATTATTATAGCATCACATTCGACATGACCAAAACATATATCATTTCCTATTACATTAGAGCTAAATTCTTGGAATGATGTATCTTTAGCAACAGATCTAGAACTTACTTTTGTTTTTGAGTTTTTTCCGTTTAATTCAACATTAAATATAGTTTTTGCCGTTTGATCTGCATGTGTCATAATTCTTTCTGATATAAGTAATGTTGAGTTTTCTTCTAAATATGCATTAGTAGTTCGTATAGTAGAATCAACACCTTTTATTTGAACAGTTTCCATTTCTAATGTCGAACCACTTTTTAAGTATATGTTGGTTTCTGGATTTAATATTCTTTTTCCAGAACCTTCGCCTTCACCATAATGTTTTTCTATATATTTTACTTTTGAATTTTCTTCTAAATGAAAAGTATGTATTCCATCATGTTCGGAAGTTTGACATGCTCCATTATGTATTCCGACATCCTGCAACAATAACTACATCAGCATTTTTTCCAATATAAAAATCATTATATACCATATCTTTTAAACCACTTTTAGTTAAAATAACAGGGATGTGTACACTTTCACCTTTAGTATTTTCTTTTATTATAATATCGATACCTGGTTTGTCTTTTTTTGGTACTATATCAATATTGGCAGTGGTATTTCTTGAAATACTATTACCATCTTTTCGAATATTATATGCTCCAGAGGGAATAGATTCAATATTTGCTATTTCTTTTAATAAATTTTTTTCTATCTTGTCCATTTAAATCTCCTTAAAAGTATTTTTTTCTGAATCTGCAAGACTACGAAAATATTGCAAATTCTGTATATATATAAGTAGGAAGGTGTCCTACAAAATGAATGTTTATTATTTAAGTATAATAAAGGAAAAGGGGAAACCCCACTTTCTTGTATTTATTAAATTTTAATGAATTGTTTTTCTGCAAGAACTTGAGTTTTCTGATAATATATCTTCTAAATTTTGGTTAGATTCTACAATTTTTCCATCTTTTAACAGAATTATTTCATCTGCTATGTTTAAAATTCTTTCTTGATGTGAAATTACAAGAATTGTATTATCTTTTATATTTTTCATTTTTTCAAAAATACCTATTAGATGATTAAAACTCCATAAGTCTATTCCTGCTTCGGGTTCGTCAAAAATTGTTAGGTTAGAGTTTTTGGCTGCAAGCATTGCAATTTCAATTCTTTTTAATTCTCCACCTGATAATTTAGAATCTACTGGTCTATTAACGTATTCTTTGGCACATAGTCCAACATCAGATAAATAATTACAAGTATCACTAAATTTTAAAGAAGTACCTGCAGAAAGTTCAATTAAATCTTTTACTGTAAGACCTTTGAAACGAACAGGTTGTTGAAAAGCAAATCCAATTCCTAAATTGGCTCTTTGTGAAATTTCCAAATTTGTTATATCTTTACCATTAAATATAATCTTACCTGAATCTGGATTTTCTATTCCCATAATAATTTTGGCAAGTGTAGATTTTCCAGAACCGTTTGGTCCTGTTATGGCTATAAATTTATTATTATCTAAGTTTAAATTTATATCATCTAATATTTTTTTGTTATCCCTTGAAAAGGTAATGTTTTTTAATTCTAGCATAAAGCCTCCTAAATAAATGTTAGTTTTAACTAACATTTTAACAACAATAAGGTGAATTGTCAATATATGATTAATATTTATAAATGAATATAAAAAATACAGAGTAATTAATGAGATAAAATATAAGAATAAATCTTAAAATAAAGTGTATGAGAGTATTAAGAAAAGAAATGAGTTTAGTAGTTATAAAAATAGATATATCATAAACAATATATTATGTGTTATTTAAATTAATATAGTATAAAAAAGTAAGAAATAGAAATAATAATAAAAAATGTAATAAATCTGTAATTTAAAAGTAATAAAAATGTAAAAGAACACGAAAATTAGATAATTCAAGACTTTTCAAGAAATATATACTTTTATTTATTAAAACTATATTGCAAAATGATATGAAAAAATATATACTCAAAAAGTAAGAAAATAAATTAGTATAGTTTGCAAAAGAACTAAGGAGGAGAAAAAATGAAAAAAACTAAAGTTTTAAGCATATGTATAATAACAATAATGTTATTAGTAGCAATATGTCCTATTATATCAAATGCAGCTGAACCTGTAAAAATTACTTTTAAAGATTCACAGTTAGCAGAAAATGTTGAAAATGAATTAAAGACTAGATATTCAAGTCAAGCAGATTCAGTTAGTCGTGTAGGATTAGAGTTAACATTAGATCAAAGTTTGATTAATAATGTAACAGAGTTATATGTTGGTAATAATACACAAACAGATAACCATATAACAGATTTAACAGGTTTAGAAAAATTTACAAACCTACAAACATTGAGCATTAATAATGGACATTATACAGATTTAACACCAATTATTGGATTAACAAAATTAGAAAAATTAAGCATGAGTGCTTCTACTAAATTATCTAGTATAGAGGATTTAGGAAAGTTAACATCTTTAAAAGAATTGGCAATAGGTAATTGTAATTTAAAATCTTTAAAGGGATTAGAAAAGTTAACAAATTTGGAATCATTACTTATGAGCAATGAACCTCAAAATGTTGCTATGAAAGATATAAATAGTATAACAGATTTTTCACCTATCCAAAATTTAACAAAATTAAAAATTCTTAATATTTCAAATTATAATGATGAAATTGCAGGAAATAAATTAGAGAATTTAGATGTTTTTAAGAATTTAACTTCATTGGAAACATTAGAGGCTAGATTCTGTGGAATTAGAGATATTAGTGCTTTATCTAATATGAAAAATTTAAAAACTTTTAGAGGAGATGCAAATCGCATTGAAAGTATAGAAAATCTTTCTTTCAATAATATAGAAACATTTTGGTTAACTTGGCAAAATATTAAAAAGTTTATCAAATTAAGTGATTATAATACTAATGAAATAACAGTAGATTTACCACAAATATTTGCAGCAACAAGAACACAGGGTTCACTTATTTATACTGGAGGGGACTTTACAGTTGAAAATGGAACAGTCAGTAGCGATTATAAAAAAATAACTGCAAAAGTTGCTGATATAAAAGCTGGAAATGTAACAGTAAAAATAAATGGATATCCTGCTGAAGGATCAACAGTAACATATTATGAGGCACTTGAAGTATTAGATGTAAAAAAAGAGCCTGATACAGAAAATGCAGATAAAGTAAAAGTAACAATAACAGTAAATAAAGAATTAGATTCAGATAAAATACCAGATGGATGGACATTATCAGATGATAAAAAATCAATATCAAAAGAATTTGATAAAAATGGAACAGAAAATGTAACATTAACAGATAAAGATGGAAGTACTGTAACACAGAAAGTTGAAGTATCAAATATTAAAGATGGAAATGAAGAAAAATTTAAAGTAATAGATGAAAAACAAGAAGATGTTGGAAATGGAAAAATAAAAGTAACAATAACAGTAAATAAAGAATTAGATCCAAGTAAACTACCAGATGGATGGACATTAAGTGAAGATGGAAAATCAATTTGGAAAGTAATGGATAAAGGTACAAGTGAAGATTTAACATTAGTTGCAAAAGATGGAAGCACAATAAAATACACAGTTACAGCAGGAGATAAAACAACAGCTCCAGGAAAAATACCACAAACAGGTGTAAAAAACACAATAATAGTTGTAGTAGCAGGTATAGCTATAGTTGGAACTGTTGTATTTGTAAGATCTAGAAAAATGTTAAAATAAAAATATAAATTAGACAGCCAAGTGTGGCTGTCTTTTAATAATATATATGAAAATTATACGGTCAATATAATGATAATGAATGAAGTAGATAGTTAATGTGAAATATCTGTAAAGTTGTTTTGAAATAGATTTTTTATTTAGAGGAGAAAATTATATAAAAATAGATACATAATAAGAATAAAAGTCTTAAACATGTATCTATTTTTTTATAGATATAGAGTTTTATTTAAGTATAAAATAGTGGCGATTAGATATAATAATAGAAAATGTAATAAAACTGAAACAAAAAAGTAATGCAAATGTAAAAAAACGTGAAAGGCTTGGAAATTAAAGAGAGTTTTAGAAGTATAAATAAAAAGAAAAAAATATATGTTGCAAAATGATATAAAAGATGTTTATACTAAAAAGTAAGATAAAATTTGGACGAAATGTCAAAAAAACTAAGGAGGAGTATAAAAATGAAAAAAACTAAAATTTTAAGCATATGCATAATAGCAATTATGTTATTAGTAGCAATATGCCCAATTGTATCAAATGCAGATACAACTGTTACAATCACATTTAAAGACCAAATATTAGCTAAATGGATGGAAAGTATTGTGAAAGAAAAAGCAGATGAAAATGCTAATTTAAATGGATTAACATTAACAACTACACAAGAAGCTATTGATAGTATTACAGTAATTCAACTTAATACTAATACTGCAGCTGAAGAATCAGGAAAAATAGAAGATCTTACAGGATTAGAAAAGTTTACAAATTTAGAGTCACTTTGGATAAGAGGAAATAAAATTTCTGATTTAGCACCGATTTCTAATTTAACTAAATTAGAAGAATTGTATATATCAAATAACAATATAAGTGATTTAAAAGCATTATCTAAGTTAACATCTTTAAAAAAATTAGAAGCATATTCATGTAATTTAACAACTTTAGAAGGAGTTGAAAGCTTAACTAATTTAGAAGACTTAGATGTAGAAAATTTAGTACCAAAAAATTATTCAAACAAAATAACAGATATAACACCTATTAAAAATTTAACAAAATTAGTCAAATTTGATATTTCAAATAATAATATTGAATATACTAATTATTCAGGAAATAAAATATCAGATCTTAGTGCATTAGCAGGTAGAACTGGAATGACTGACTTAAGATTTAGCAATAATGAAGTAACTGATATGAGTATAATCTCAAATATGAAAAACTTAGAGTATTTGTTTGCTAATGGAAATTATATTGAGAATATACCTGAAGATGTATTAGATAGAGAATTTAAAACTTTTAATATGTGGAATGAAACTATTGTTAAACAAGTAAAACTAAGTGAATATAATACTAATGAAATTACATTAGATTTACCACAAATATTTATATTAGCAAAACAAAATAAATTAGTTACTACAAATGAAGCATTTTCAGTTGAAAATGCAAAATTAAGTGAAGACTCAACAAAAGTAATAATTATAAAGGAAAGTATAGAAAAGGGAAATAATAGTGTAAAATTAGGAAATGGAAACGCTAATGGTACAACAGTAACTTATGTATTAGCTTTCGAAGTAGTAGATGTAAAAAAAGAACCTGATACAGAAAACGCAGATAAAGTAAAAGTAACAATAACAGTAAATAAAGAATTAGATAAAGATAAACTACCAGATGGATGGACATTAGGTGAAGATGGAAAATCTATATCAAAGGAATTTGATAAAAATGGAAAAGAAGATGTAACATTAACAGATAAAGATGGAAATACAATAAAACAAACAGTAGAAGTTTCTAATATAAAAGATGGAAACGGAGATAATGAAGAAGAATTTAAAGTAATTAATAAAACAGAAGAAGACCAAGGAAATGGAAAAGTAAAAGTAACAATAACAGTAAATAAAGAATTAGATCCAAGTAAACTACCAGATGGATGGACATTAAGTGAAGATGGAAAATCAATTTGGAAAGTAATGGATAAAGGTACAAGTGAAGATTTAACATTAGTTGCAAAAGATGGAAGCACAATAAAATACACAGTTACAGCAGGAGATAAAACAACAGCTCCAGGAAAAATACCACAAACAGGTGTAAAAAACACAATAATATTTATAGTAGCAGGTATAGCTATAATTGGAACTGTGGTATTTATAAGATCTAGAAAAATGTTAAAATAAATTATTAAAGACCATTAGGTAAATTGCCTAATGGTCTTTTTGATAATTTTTATAGATATTATTAAATTATAATGTAAAATAATTATAAAATTATTTTTGGTTACTAATTAATTCTTCTAAAATCTGAATAGCATTAGTTGCAGCCCCTTTTCTAATATTATCTGCAACAACCCAAATGTTAATTCCAGATTCTACGCTATAGTCACGTCTGATTCTTCCAACGAATACTTCATTTTTTCCAGATGTAAATGAAGAAAGTGGATAGTCATTTGTATCTGGATTATCCCTAATAACTATTCCAGGAGCATTTTTTAAAGTAGAAATTACATCATTTATATCAATGTTTTTTTCAAATTCTATATTTATAGATTCACTATGAGAATTAAAAACAGGAACTCTTACTGTTGTTGCTGTTATTTTTAAATCCTGCTTTCCTAGTATTTTTCTAGTTTCATTAATCATTTTTTCTTCTTCTTTAGTATATCCATTATCTAAAAAGTCATCTATATGTGGTAGGCAATTATTGAAAATTGGATGAGGGAATTTCTCTAAGTTATAAGCTTCTGTTTTATTTATATAAGAAGAAATGCCATTTTCTAAATCATGAATGCCTTTCGAACCAGCACCAGAAACAGCTTGATATGTAGAATAAACAATTCTTTTTATAGTATACTTATCATCTAATGGTTTTAAAGCAACAACAGCTTGGATAGTAGAACAGTTAGGATTAGCAATAATTCCGTTATTTTTTGAAATTTCATCTTTATTAACTTCAGGAACAATTAGTGGAACATTTTCGTCCATTCTAAATGCACTACTATTATCAATAACTATACATCCTTTAGCTACAGCTATTGGGGAATATTTTTTTGAAGTCTCTGAGCCAGCTGAGAAGATTGCAAAATCAAAACCTTCATCAAAGGAATCTTCTTTTAATTCTCGAACAGTGTATTCCTTACCCATAAATTCTATTTTTTTTCCACTAGAGCGATATGATGAAAAAAATACATATTCATTAATAGGTAGTTTTTTTTCTTCTAAAACTTTTAGTGCAGTAGTACCAACTACTCCAGTAGCACCAACAATTGCTAATTTATAATTTTTCATAATTTACCTCCAAATTTTAGTTTATATTTATTATATGTGAACATTATAAAAAAATAAACAAAAATAAAAATATTTACAAATAAATTTTATTGTGTAATAATAGAACTATCGTTTGGAAGGAGCAATTGTGAATTGTATGTTAGATTTAAAAAAAGATGTAAAATATATTAAAGGCGTAGGACCTAATAGAGTGAAGTTATTAAATAAAATAGGAATTTTTACATTAGAAGATTTAATTACATATTATCCAAGAGATTATGAAGATAGAAGTAAACCAAGAATGATAGAAAATTTAGTGGATGGAGAAGAAGCTTTAATTAAAGCAGTTGTGGTTTCTAAAATTGTAGAAATACGTTTGAAAAATAAAATGTGCATGTATAAGTTGTTAGTTCAAGATGAAACAGCTAAGTGTACAATTATTTGGTTTAATCAAAGTTATCTTAAAAATAAATTTGTTGTTGGGGAAACTTATTATTTTTTTGGAAAAGCTAATATTAGAATGGGAAAATTTGAGATGAGTTCACCTGTCTTTGATGATATAAATAATAAAAATAATACAGGAAGAATTATTCCAATATATTCATCTACATATAGTTTATCACAAAATATATTAAGAAAAATTATAGAAAATGGATTAGAACAGGCAATTGGAAATTTAGAAGAAAGCATGCCACAATATATATTAAATGATTATAATCTTTTAGAAATAAATGATGCTACAGAAAAAATTCATTTTCCACATGAGTTTGAAGAATTTAAAATAGCAAGAAAAAGATTGGTGTTTGAAGAACTTTTAGGTATGCAACTTGCATTACTCGGATTGAAAAATCAGTATAATAAAGATATAGAAGGAATTAAATTTAATTCCGATATAAAATTTAAAGAGATTATAAAAGATTTGCCATTTTCACTTACTAATGCTCAATTAAGAGTTCTAAAAGAAATTGAAAGCGATATGGAAAATAATAAATCTATGAATAGATTGTTGCAAGGAGATGTAGGTTCTGGTAAGACTATAGTGTCTATAATATCTGCATATAAAGCAGTAAAATGCGGATTTCAAGCAGCTATTATGGCTCCTACATCAATTTTGGCAAGTCAGCATTTGGAGAGTTTTACTGAAATTTTAGAAAAATATAATATTAGATGCGAGCTTTTAATAAGTAGTATTACAAAAAAGAAAAAAGAAGATATATTAGAAAGATTAAAAAATGGAGAAATAGATATATTAATTGGTACACATGCAATTTTGGAAGATAATGTTGTTTTTAAAAATTTAGGTTTAGTAATTACAGATGAACAACATAGATTTGGTGTTAGACAGAGAAGTAAAATTGCTTCTAAAGGTCAAAATCCAGATGTTTTGGTAATGACTGCAACTCCTATTCCAAGGACTTTGGCTCTTATTTTGTATGGAGATTTAGATATATCTATTATAGATGAATTACCTCCAAATAGAAAGAAAATAGATACTTTTGCTGTGACTAAAAGTATGGAGGAAAGAGTAAATAATTTTATTAAAAAACTTGTAGATGAAGGTAGACAATGTTATATTGTATGTCCTTTAGTAGAAGAAAATGAAGAGATAAATGCAAAAGCAGTTGTAGAACTTGCAGAAAAATATAAGAATGAGACATTTAAAGAATATAGGGTTGAATATATACATGGTAAAATGAAACCAAAAGAAAAAGATGAGATAATGTTAAAATTTAAAGATGGAAAAATTGATATATTAATTTCTACAACAGTTATTGAAGTTGGAGTAAATGTTCCAAATAGTAGTATAATGGTTATTGAAAATGCAGAAAGATTTGGCCTTGCCCAACTTCATCAATTAAGAGGAAGAGTAGGTAGAGGTGAATATAAATCTTATTGCATATTAAAATATAATTCAAAATCTGATGTAGTAAGACAAAGAATGAAAATTATGCAAGATACAAATGATGGATTTGCTGTCGCTGAAAAGGATTTAGAATTAAGAGGATCTGGGGAATTTTTTGGAACTAAACAACATGGAATTCCAGAATTTAAAATAGCAAATTTATTTGAGGATGTTCCTATTTTAAAACAAGTTCAAGATTTATGTAAAAAAATTGAAGAAGAAGATCCTCGGATTTAATTTAGAAAAAAATAAGAAATTAAAAGATATAGTTCAAAGTAAATTTAAAGATAGAATTGAAATTTAGATTTTTATTGACAAAATATTTCAACAATAGTATAACTAATGCAATAGCTAAAAATAGCTATATTTTAGTAGATTCGATTCATTTACGTGTGATTTTTAAGGAGGAGTTTGCATCATGAATAATATGCAAGATAATAAGATCATTATTGTACGCTCTAACAAAGGAGCTGTAAGTTTAGGAGATGAATGTGTTATATCTTTGCGGATTTCTAATGATTTAGGATTTGTAGAAAATGCTAAAGTTATTATGTATAAGCAAGGTAATGGCACACCAAAAGAATTTAGTATGCCATATGAAAGAACAAAAGGTAACTTTAGTTTTTTTAATGCAACTGTTGTTTTTAATGAAGTAGGTGTGTATAATTATGCAATTTCATTAAATTTAAATGGTAATAGTGTATGGATAAAGAAAGAGCCAGAAAGTTATTTGCCATGTATTACTACAGAAGATTTTCCTTTTTGGAGAATTACTGCATGTGAAAAAGATTTTAAAATTCCAGAGTGGGCAAAAGGTGGAATTATATATCATGCTTTTGTGGATAGATTTATAAGAGATTATAATGTACCAATTGTACAAAATTTACCACAAATAGTAGATAGAATTTTACACAAAGATTGGAATGAATTTCCTATTTGGTTACCAGACGAAAATGGAGAAGTGAAGAATAATGACTTTTTTGCCGGTAATCTTAGTGGGATACAAAGCAGGCTTAAATATTTAAAAAGTTTAGGTGTTACAATTATTTATTTAAGTCCTGTTTGTGAAAGTCAATCAAATCATCGGTATGATACAGGTGATTATGAAAAAGTAGATCCATATGCAGGGTCAAATGAAGATTTAAAAGAATTGTGTGAGTCTGCACATAAATTGGGAATGAAAGTAATCTTGGATTCAGTTTTTAATCATACAGGTAACTATTCACGTTATTTTAATTCTGATGGTAGATATGTAGATTCAATTGGAGCAAATAAAGGACCAGAGTCTCCATATTATAATTGGTATAAAAAATGGCAAGGAAGTTTTTTGTATTGGTGGGATTTTAAAAACCTTCCAGTTATTGAAGCTGATAATGAAGAATGGCAACATTTTTTGTTTTCAGTAGGAGGAGTAATTGATAAATGGTTTAAACTTGGAATTGACGGATTAAGACTTGATGTTGCAGATGAGCTACCAGACTATTTCATAAAAAAAATAAGAGATGCTGTTCTTAGAAATAAGGAAGATGCATTTATAATAGGCGAAGTATGGGAAAATGCGACAACAAAAGAAAAAGATGGTAAAACTAGAAATTATTTATTGGGACACAGTTTAGATACTGTTATGAATTATCCATGGACAGATGCAATACTAAGATATGTAAGATTTGGAGACTTCCAGAAGTTACAATCTATGGTTTTGGAACTGTTAAATGATTATCCACATGATAGTATACTTTCAGTAATGAATGCTTTATCTACTCACGATATAACAAGAGCAATGACTACTCTACAAGGAAAAGGTATTGAGCAAAATCGTGAATGGGTATGGGACGTCCCGTATTTAGGCGATGTAAGAAAGAATAGACAGTGGCAGTTTGAAAATGACCAATTAGAAGGTAAGAATTATAAAGAAGCTAAAAAGAAATTTAAAATAGCAACTATAATTCAATATTTTCTACCTGGTAATGTATCTATTTTTTATGGAGATGAAGTAGGTTTATATGGATATAAAGACTCATTTAATCGAAAAACATATCCATGGGGTCACCGAGATAAAGACTTGTTACAATTTTTCAGAAGGCTTGGAAAAATTAAAACAGAATATCAATTCCTAAAAGATGCAAAATTTGAATTTAGTAGATTAGATGAGGAAATTCTTGCTTTTGAAAGAAAGGGCAATGAAAATTCTATGTATGTTGTAGTAAACAGGAGTAAACACGCACATAAAATCGAGGTGCCAGAAATTAAACATAAAGGACAAATTATATTTAGTATTAATTATGATTGTAATACTTGTATAATTGGTTCATATGGTGCAGTTATTGTTTTGGCATAAATAAATTAAGAGGGCTTCACATTTAGCCCTCTATAATTTTTTTATTTTCCATAATGTAATCTTGAAGATTAAAAATATACCACATATTTTATTTGAAGTAAATATTTTTTATTTTGTTCCCAGAAGATAATTCTTTATTTATTAATCTATATGTCTTACAAATATCACAATCATTGCAAATGTGTATTCTGTTTTCAAATATCAATTTCAAAGTTTTTATAAATTCATCATCACCTTGAATTAAATGTATATTTAGTTCTTTTGGAATTAAATCTAATAAAGTATTTAATATATAATCGTTAGATGAAAATGATATATCTGATAGATATTTTGCATTAAATACATCTTGTGAAATTGCAAGAATATTTTTATTTTCATCTAATAAAATAGAATCTTCATTCATATAAATTAAATGAATAGAATTTATATTTGGCTCTTTAGATTTTATATATAATTTTAAAAGTTCTATAAATTCCTTATATTCTTTTTCTAATATGAATTTATTAACAGCAATATCTACTGCAGAATCTATAGATTCAATATAATTTTGTAATCTGAAATTAACAAATCCAGAAAGTATCATGGAATTATTTTCTGTTAGATATTGGGATACATTAGCGAAAATACATTCCTTTCTATAAGTGAAATTGCTTGTTTCTTTAATATCTAATAGATTAATACATTCTTTAACTATTTCATTTTTTTCATAAAAGTCAAAATAGAAATAATTATAATTTAAAATATGATTAACTAATTTCTCCTCATAGAAATTGATAATACAATCAGTAATAATATCAGATAGTTTATTATAAAATAAAGAAAGATCTTTTCCTAAATAATGTATAATTACGTTATTATATAATTTGAACTTATTAGAACTATAGTAGACATCTTCTATATTTAAGTCTGATATATTTTTTAGTAGATATTCTATTATTTTATTGTTATTTGTTTTTATACAAAAAGATTTCATAAGTAGAAAAAACTCCTTTCTATTACATAAATATAGTATCTACTAAAAGTTTGATAGATATACATATTTTATTCTTTAAAGAATAAAATGGTAACTTGTATTTTGAAATTTATTAATTTTAGTTATATTTTTATTGGAAAATATAACTATTTATAAAAAATAAGAAAAATCATTGAAATTTGTGTTAGCTTAGAATAATATAATAAATGTACTAATTTTAGAAAGAAGGTTTAAAACAGTGAAAAGAATTGTAAAAACTATACTGGCTGTAGTTAGTATTCTTTTAGGATGTACTATCATAGGTGTGGGAATTGCATCAATGTTAGTTAAAAAAATTTTTGGTTGAAATTTTTAAAATGCACCAAAAGATGTCAAATAAAGAATTTGATATCTTAGGTGTATTTTTTAAATCAAATAGGAAAAATGATATATCTGATTCATATAACATAAATAGATTGATTTATAATATTTTAAGTAAAGATGTATTGTTATGCTAGTATGTATTTTTAGGTAAAATATGGATGGTGACAGTAAACAAATTTTTTAGTTAAATGCCAAAGAAATTGTTGACATTAAAAAAAGAATATGTTATTTTAATAAACAATTAAGAGTATACCTAGAAGTAATTCGAGCGGTATAGAAGTGCAATATAGTACTTACACAGAAACAGGAAAGTATAAACCTGCGGAGGAGTCTTAAATTATTTATTATTTTATTATAATAATAAATTTGTAGATTCTTTTGCAGTTTTTTTATTTTTTATAAAGGGGAGATAGTAAAATGAAAAGCAAAATTGTGCCAAATAGACTAAAATTAGGTGATGAAATAAGAGTAATTGCACCATCTAGAAGTATGAGTATATTAAATGAAGATGTTATAGAAATCTCAAAAAAGAGATTAGAAAGTGAGGGGTTCAAGGTTACTTTTGGAAAAAATGTAAGAAATTATACAGATAAAGATTATATGTGTGCTACGATAGAAGAACGATTAGAAGATCTACATGAAGCATTTAAAGATAAAAATGTAAAAGCTATTTTAACTGTGATAGGGGGATACAATTCAAATCAGCTATTAGATTATATAGATTATGAATTAATAAAAAATAATCCTAAGATATTTTGTGGTTTTTCAGATATAACAGCATTAAGTAATAGTATATATGCTAAAACAGGATTAGTTACATATTCTGGAGTGCATTTTTCAAGTTTTGGAATGTTAAAAGGATTTGAGTATTCATTAAAATATTTTAAAGAAATATTACTAGAAGATAAAAACGTTAAGATAGAGAGCTCAGATAAATGGAGTAATGATTCGTGGTATAAAGACCAAGAAAATAGATGTTTTATAGATAATGATGGAATGTTTATAATAAATAAAGGAAAAGCAGAAGGAAGAATAATAGGTGGTAATTTATGTACTTTAAATTTATTACAAGGTACAGAATTTATGCCAAATTTAGAAGATACCGTTCTATTTTTAGAAGATGATGGATTAGTAGGAGAAGAGTTTATTAGAGAATTTGATAGAGATTTGCAATCATTATTACATTGTGCGAAAGGAAAAAATATAAAGGCAATTATTTTAGGGAGAGCAGAGAATGTATCAAAAATGAATGAAAATAAATGGTCTAGAATTATAAAAAATAAAAAAGAATTATCAAATATTCCAATAGTGGCTAATGCGAATTTTGGACACACAACACCAATTTTTACATTTCCTATAGGAGGATTTTGTAAGATAGAAGCAGTTGATGAAATTAATATGATAATATCGAATTAATATATTTTTGATAAGTAGTAGTAATAATGTACAAAAGTTGAATATAAAAAATGTTTTTCCTTGATTTTCTATATTTCATATAGTATGATGTACATGTAAGTTATTTGGAAAGGAAGATGAAACTTGAAAATATTAGCAGTTGGAGACATAGTAGGCGAAAACGGTGTAAAAAAACTAAAGGAAATGTTGCCAAAAATAAAACAAGAACATAATATAGATTTTTGCATCGTTAATGGCGAGAATTCAGCAGGAGGAATGGGAATAACAACTAAAATTTTTGAATGTATGCTTAATTTGAAAGTTGATGTAATTACAATGGGAAATCATACATGGGGAAAAAAAGATATATTTAGTTTTATAGATCATCCAAGAATAATTAGACCAGCTAACTATTCAAAAGGCGTAGTTCGGTAAAGGATATGGAATATATAATTGCAATGGTAAGAAAATTGCAGTAATTAATTTAATTGGAAGAACAGATATGAATGTATTATCAGAAAATCCATTTTTAGTAGTAAAGGATTTAGTAGAAAAATTAAAAGATAATACAGATATTATAATTGTAGATTTCCATGCAGAAGCTACAGCGGAAAAGATAGCAATGGGATATTTTTTAGATGGTAAAGTAACAATTTTATATGGAACGCACACACATGTACAAACAGCAGATGAAAAAATCCTTGAAAAAGGTACTGCATATATAACAGATATTGGAATGACAGGTCCAAGCAAATCTGTTATTGGTATGGATGTGGATGCTTCTATAAAAAGATTTGTAACATCATTACCAGAAAGATATAAATTAGCTGAAGGAAATTGTTTATTTAATGGATGTATTTTTGAAATAAATGACGAAACTTGTCAAGTAGAAAATATACTTAGAGTAAATGAAAAATAAATGCCGAAAAATAGAAAATAATGCGATACGTTTTTCCTTTTATTTCCAAAAAACTACTAGACA
The DNA here is from genome assembly GCA_900557195.1 of uncultured Clostridium sp. GTDB lineage: Bacteria > Bacillota > Clostridia > TANB77 > CAG-508 > CAG-492. The sequence continues at coordinate 23,939 of USRT01000007.1, read as the reverse complement.
TTTTCTAATAAATGTAGTATAAATATACTTGTGAAAAGTAAAACAAAAATAAAATTATAGGAGGCAAAAAATGGAAGTTTTAAAAATCTCATCAAAATCAAATCCAAATTCAGTAGCAGGAGCAATAGCTGGATTAGTAAAGGAATCAAACCAAGCAAGAATGCAAGCAATTGGAGCAGGAGCATTAAATCAAGCTGTTAAAGCTGTAGCAATAGCTAGAGGATTTGTTGCACCATCTGGAGTTGATTTAGTATGTATACCAGCATTTGCAGAAGTGCAAGTAGAAGGAGAAGAAAGAACTGGTATGATGCTTATCGTAGAAGCTAGAAAATAATAAATTAATAAATAAAATAGATTCGGGGGACATGAGATTTTTCATGTTCTCTTTTTGATTAAAAACTATTGAAAAATAAGAGCTTTTAATATATGATAGCTAAAAAAGGTTTATGGGTCACCTTAGAAAAACCTAAATATTTATACAAGGAGAGTTAGTCAAAATACTAAAATAACTAACTAAGAATAGTACATATGAAAGTAAATTTGGTTAAATATATTTTTATTATAATAGTTATATCTTTAATCTGTTCTGCTATTTATTTTATTTATAATAATGTAGAAAATAGAGATGAAAATAAAGTACAAGAAACTATGCAAGAAATTGAGTATTTAAAAGAAATAACAATTGGAATTTCGAATTATGATAATATAAATCCAATTATAACTAATAATAAAGAAATAATAAATATAAGTAAATTGATATTTGAACCATTAATTAGTTTAGATGAAGAGTATAAAAAAGAATTATGTCTTGCAAAAGAATGTGCAAAGATAAATTCAAGTTCATATTTAATAAAGATAAATAATGATATAAAATGGTCAGATGGAACAAATTTAAAAGTAGAAGATGTAGAATTTACTATAAATAAACTAAAGGAGGGTAACTATGTATATTCAAATAATGTAAGTGAAGTAAGTGAAGTTCAATTAATAGATAATTCAACTATTAGAATTGATTTAAATAAAGAAAATGATTATTTTGAAGATAATTTAGTTTTTCCAATACTACAAAAAAGTAATTATACAAATGGAGATTTATCTAAAAATAATGGAATTCCAAATGGAACTGGAATGTATAAGATTAGTAGCTTAGATACAGGAAAAATTGTTTTAGAAAAGAATAATAACTGGAGGGAAAAAGAAAATGATTCTAAGATTGAAAAAATAAATATTTTACTTTTTTCAGATATGGGAGAATTGTATAATAGTTTTAAAATTGGAAATGTAGATATAATTCATACATCTAATATAAATTATCAAGAATATATTGGAACTTTAGGATATAAAGTAAAAGAATATAAAGGAAGAGAATTAGATTTTTTAAGTTTAAATTGTGAAAACGAAATTTTAAGTCAGAAAGAAGTAAGAAAAGCAATTGCTTTTGCAATAGATAAATCTAACATTATTCAGGAAGTTTATAATAATAAATACTACATATCAGGAAGCATACTTGATTATGGATCATATCTTTATAAAAAAGAAAATGTAAGCTCAGGGTATAATAATGAGCAATCTAAAAATATGCTATCAGAAGCTGGTTGGATATATAAAAATAACAAATGGCAAAAGAAGAATAGTTATGGAATTACAAAAAATTTATCTTTAAATTTAGTTGTTCAATCTAATAACGAAAAAAGATTGCAAGTGGCAGAATTAATAAAGGAGCAACTAAATCAAATTGGCATAGAAATAACTATAAAAAAAGTTAGTGATACACAATACATGCAGTATTTACAAAATAAAGATTATGATATAATCCTTACAGGAATAAATAATGGATTTAGTAGTGATTTACAATATTTCTACGGAGAAAATAACTTGGCGAAGTATAATAATACTGAAGTGAAAGATATTATTAATGATGTTAAAAAAATTAATGATGATAAATTAATATGCGAGAAGTATAATAGGTTATTTGAGATTATGCAAGATGATATGCCATATATTACTTTGTATCGTAATAAAAATGCACTTATATTAAATCAGAAGGTGTTAGGTGAGTTTAATCCTAATAATTATTCTCTGTTTTATAATTTTGAAACATGGTGCAAGCAATAGAAATTCTATAGATGATAGACTTTTAATTAATTTGAAGCAAATGTTACTGCGTAACTGATTGTTTGATATATATTTTTTAAACCAATCTTGAAGCGTGGCAAACAAGTAGTAGGAATTAGTTTTATACCACGCAGTATATAGAGATACAAGTTAAACTTTAGTACCATTGGTGATTGGTTTAAAAAAATATATATCAAACAATTAGTTAGGCTAGTAGGTGCTTTTTAATAAAATGTAAATAATAACGAAAGTTTAATTTAAAATAGAAAATATTAAATTAGGTATTGACAAAATAAATTAATAGTATATAATAGCAATACAAACAGATGTTTAAAATGAATTGGAGGAATATTATGAGTGCAGAAAATATTGAAAAAAGAAAAGCATTAGAGGCAGCTTTAGGTCAAATAGAAAAGCAATTTGGCAAAGGTTCTGTTATGAAATTAGGGGATTATACAGCTATGAGTGTTGAAGCAATACCAACAGGTGCGTTAAGCTTAGATGTAGCATTAGGAATAGGAGGTATACCTAGAGGAAGAATTATAGAAGTGTATGGTCCAGAGTCTTCAGGAAAAACAACATTAACATTACATATGATAGCAGAGGCACAAAAAATGGGAGGAGAAGCAGCTTTCATAGATGCTGAACATGCATTAGATCCTGTTTATGCTAAACATTTAGGTGTAGATATAGATAATCTAATAGTCGCACAACCAGATACTGGGGAGCAAGCATTAGAAATAGCAGAAGCTTTAGTAAGAAGCGGTGCTTTAGATATTATTGTTGTAGACTCTGTTGCAGCATTAGTACCAAAAGCAGAAATAGATGGAGATATGGGAGATTCACATATTGGTTTGCAAGCAAGATTAATGTCACAAGCTTTAAGAAAATTAGCTGGTGCAATAAATAAATCAAAATGTGTTATAGTGTTTATAAATCAATTAAGAGAAAAAGTCGGAATTATGTTTGGTAATCCAGAAACTACAACTGGTGGTAGAGCATTAAAATATTACGCATCTGTTAGACTAGATATAAGAAAAATAGAAAATCTAAAACAAGATGGAGAAGTTGTAGGAAATAGAGCAAGAGTAAAAGTTGTAAAAAACAAAGTTGCACCACCATTTAGAGAAGCTGAATTTGATATTATGTATGGAAAAGGAATATCAAAAGAAGGAAATATAGTAGATTTAGCTGTTAATTTAGATATTATAGAAAAAAGTGGTTCATGGTTTAGCTATAATGGAACTAGAATTGGACAAGGTAGAGAAAATGTAAAGAAATTCTTAATCGAGAATCCAGATATAATGAAAGAAGTAGAAACTAAGATTAGAGATAATTTTTCACAAGCATTTGAAAAGAGTTTAGGTGATGAATCATCTAATGATGAAAATGATAATGAAGATGAAGAATAAGAGAGGTTTTAATCTTGTATACAATAGATGAATTTGATAGACAAAAAACAAAAATTTTAAAATATATAATTTTTAAAAAAAGAACTGAATATGAAGTTAGACAGAAATTTAAGAATATAGTAGAAGATAATTTGCTTGAAGATATTATTCAAGATTTAAAAGAAAATTTATATATAAATGATGATGATTATATTAAAAGAGCTGTTAACGAATTTATGGCTATAAATACTTTGTCTATAAAACAAATAAAATATAAATTATATTCTAAAGGATTAAAAAGTGAATTGATAGAAAATTATATAGAAAATCACGAAGAAGAATTACAAGAGTATGAAAAGAATAATGCAGAAAAGATTGTGCAAAAAAAGATTAATGCAGTAGAAGAAGAAAAATTAAAGAATTTTCTTAAGACTAAAGGCTATAAAGAAGATAGTATAAAAAGTGCTTTATATGGAGGAGAATAATGCAAAATGTATTAACATTAGAAACAAATAAATATGCAATAAAAATAGAAAATTTTGAAGGGCCATTAGATTTACTATGTCATTTAATAGATAAAAATAAAATGAATATATGTGATGTTAAAATTAGTGAAATAACAGATCAATATATAGACTATATTAATGAAATGGAAGTATTAAATCTAGAAATAACTAGTGAATTTTTAATTATGGCATCAACTTTACTGTATTTAAAATCAAAAACTTTACTACCAATAGAAACAGAAGAAAAAGAAGAATTATCTGAAGAAGAACTTCTAAGAAGAATTATAGAATACAAGAAGTATAAAGAAATAACAAAGAAATTAAAAGAATTTTATATAGAAAACAGTAAAAGAATAAGCAAACAGCCAGAAGAAATAGAATTACCAAAACAAAAGTTAGAAAGAGATTATAATAAAGAGTTGATACCTGAAAACTATTCAAGAGTAATAAATAAAAATAAATCAAGACTTAACAAAAATGCAAAGAATATTCAAAAAATTGCTATAACAGAGACATATAGTGTTGGAAGCAAAGTAAAGCAAATGTTTAAGGAATTAGTAAAAAACAAAAGGTTTGTATTTAATAGAATGTTTTCAGTTAATAAATGTAATAGAAATGAAGTTGTAACAGCTTTTTCTGGATTGTTAGAAATGTCTAGAAGAAGTAAAGTTATAACTAATCAAGTGGAGTTATTTGGAGATATAACTGTAGAAAAACAAAAAAGAAACGTATCGTAGAATTAGTGTTTTACTAAAGATTTAGTATTAAATTACTATGATTTTCTTATCTTATAATGAAAAGTTAAAATATAATAGTGGCTAAGGCCTTTTTGCTAGTATGACAGTTTAGGAAAAATAAAATTTTACGTATTCAGAAGATGAATTTGTGGTATATATGTAATAAATATGTGAAACATATAATAATTATTGATTAAACTAATAAAAAATGGAAAAAATAGTATTATAGAACTAAAAAGAAGGAATGTCTATGATGCTATTTTTTTTATGTGTGTTAATAATATTTTTAGTTATACTTTTAGTAATTAGATATTCATCTATAAGAATATCTATAATAAATTTGGAGATAGATACAGATAATAAAGATATTATAAGTGATTATCAAATTGAAGTAGGGATATATTTTTTTAAAAAAATAAGAATTATGAAGTTTACAGTAAATGAAAAAAAGGTAAAAAAACTACAAAATTCAAAATTTGTAAAAAGGATATCTAATATTAATTTGGGAAGAGTTACTAAAAGATTAGAAAAAAGATTAAAAGATAAAGTAATGCTGGATTATAAGAACTTTAATATATTAAATTTTGTAAAAGTATTATCAAAGGAAATAAAGCCAGAGATTTTAAAATTTAAATTAAATTTAAAAATCGGAATCGAAGATATTATGGTTACAACATATGTTATTCCTATTATTTCAACATTAATATCATTTATTTTGAGATTAACAGTTAAAGATGTAAAATTTAAAAATAAAAAAAGAGAATATTATTATAAAATAGAGCCAATTTATAATAAAAATATAATTAATTTAAGATTAAGTTGTATAATAAATGTAAAAATAGTACATATTATCAATATAATTTATATCTTTTTAATTAAGAAAAGGAGAAGTGATAAATATGAACGAGCATCCTATAGAAGGTCTTATGGTTACAGCCATGAATAGTATTAGAGATATGGTAGATGTTAATACCATAATTGGAGAACCAATTGAAGCACCAGGAAATATAGTAATTATACCAATTTCAAAAGTAGGTTTTGGATTTGCATCTGGTGGAAGTGAATTTAATGGAGAAACGATTGATGAATATAAAAAGAAAGACAAAGAAGAAGCTATACAATATAGATTACCTTTTGGTGGAGGAAGTGGAGCAGGTGTAAGTATTACTCCAGTAGCATTTTTAGTTGTACAATCTAATAATGTAAAATTATTACCAGTAAACCATACATCATCAATAGATAAATTATTAGATTATGTACCGGATTTAATAGAAAAAGTAAATAATATGTTAAATAAACAAATGCAAAACAAAAAGGAAGAAAAGAAAGAAGAAAGACAAGAAGAGAGAAGAAAAGACAAAGAAAAAATGGAATACTTAGAAAATTTAAAAGAAGAGTTTGGAGAAGAAACAAAATCTAGAACTAAAGCTAAAAACAATAAAGGGACAAATAAAAAAGTGACTCCAAAGACAAAGAGAAATATAGAAATCGAATATGATGAAGATGATTTTATATTTGATGAAGATGAATAAAAATATTTTAAATAATATAACACTGTATACAAATAGAATTTGTTACAGTGTTATATTGATATAAGCACAAAATTGTTAAAATTATATAGAGATAATGGCAATAATCATCTAAGCAAACAAAACCAATTCTTATACAAATACGAAACCATATTCATTAAACCATTTTTTCTAATTTCTTTATCTGCTACAATACAGACATTTCCAATAACTTTTCCATCTAAAGTAAAGCTTGCTTCACCAATTTTTTGTCCTTTGCTAATAGGTGCTGATAAATTTTCTTCAATTGATATATTTTGTGAGATATTTTTATCTTCTCCTTTTTTTAACAAAGTACCGAAAATCATCTTTAAAGATTGCATTAACTTCTGTTTGTAATCCTTTTGTAACATTAACCTTTTTTATTAAATCATCTTTTTTGGCAAGTTCTTTGTATGAATAATTATTAAAGCCATAATCTAGTAATTTTTGTGCTTCAGAAAAACGTAGCTTAGTACTTGGTGCTTTCATTATTACAGCTATTAGAGAAAGTCCATTTCTTGTGGCACTTGCAGATAGGTTATATAAAGCAAGTGATGTAGAACCAGTTTTTAAACCTGTTGCACCTTGATAGTTTCTTATTAGTTTATTTGTATTTACAAGTTCAGATTTACCATCTCTTAAACTATCCATCCATATAGTAGTATAATTAGTTATAGATGGATGTTTAGTAAGCAATTCTCTAGACATTAAAGCAATATCATAACTTGAAGTAATATGCCCATCTTCATCTATACCATGACAGTTTTTAAAACATGTATCATTCATACCAAGTTCTTTTGCTTTTGTATTCATTTTTTCTACGAAAGCTTCTTCACTTCCTGCCAAATATTCTGCCATAGCAACAGTACAATCATTAGCAGAAACAACACAAATTGCTTTTAACATTTCATTTACTGTTAGTTCTTCTGTTTCATTTAACCAAATTTGAGAACCACCCATAGAACTTGCATTAGAACTACAAGGAACCTTATCTTCTAATGTTATTTTACCAGAATCTATAGCTTCCATTATTAATAATACACTCATTACTTTAGTTACACTTGCAGGACGTAATTGTTCATGTGGATTATGTTCATACAGTATTTGACCACTATTTTGTTCTATTAATATAGCACTTCCAGATTCTAAATTTAATGAATTAGAATTTGATATTGGTTCAGACTCACTTGAATTAGTTTGAAGAGTTTTCTCTAAGGCATAAGTATCAGACCAAATATATGTATATTCAGATGCAATAACAATAGTATAAAAAGATGATATAAGTATTAATAAAATGCAAGTTGATTTTATTATAAAGTTTTTTAAAGACATATAAAAAACCTCCTAAATAAGATAGTAAATCTTATTCAAGGAGGGAATGAAATATTCTATAAATTTTTGTAAATACACTATTTCACATAGAGTTAGCACGAAATTAATATGAAACTCTTGAATAATAATTAATATATAATTGCTATTTATAACTTTAGATATAGTTATTAAATAATATTAAGAGATTTTTACTATTCTTACTGTTACTGCATTTCCATCTGTACTTACATACATTTTTATGCTATTTGGTAAATCATTTCTAAATTTTAAATCTAATGAATTATATGCAATAGTTGCATCTTTTCCTTTTTCTATATATGGAACCTTTTTCCCGTGATCATGATGTTCTGTAACAGTTAATCCTGTACATGCTAAAACAGCATTATAAACAGTTGTACTTACTTGACAATTACCTCCACCTAGAGCTTGTTCAATTTTTCCATCAACTATTATATCAGCTTCTTTATATCCTTCTTCTGCAGTCGATTTTCCGTACAATATTACAAAAAGAAAATGTTTTACCACTTTCAATAGTAATTCCATTTAGTTTAGAGCAAGTTATTCTAATATTATTTTGTCTATTTTCACGTTTATCTATAATATTTGTAGAAAATGAACCAAGGTCTGTTTCAACTGGAGGAGGCGGATTTGTATCATTATTTCCGGGTAACGTTTTCAGTATTATTAGTTGTTTTAGTAGTTTCAGCATCTGCATAAGTTCTGCTTATTTCAGGGGTTTGATTATTTGGATTTTCGGATTTATTATTTTCTTCTTTTTTTGTGCATCCTGATAAAATTAGCATAATTGTACATAATATTAAAAAGTAATTAATAAATTTTTTCGTCATTTGCAAGCACCTCTAAAAATATTTTAAATTATATTAATAGTATTTGTATAAAAAAATACAATATTCATAAAAGTCTAAAAAAGTTAATGTTTGTTGGATAAAATTTGGACAAGAGAACCGTCCATTTGTCCAAGAATTAGCTAAGAAATGAATTTTAAAAAAATATAAGAAATATATTTATTATATTGTATAATTGTAAAATTAATTATAAAATATAGAATTGTAATATGTAAAAAAAATAAGGAGAGATAAGAATTTAATGTCAATAAAACAATTAGTACAAAAACTCAAACAAAAAATGCCTGATGGATTAAATGAGCTAGAAATGGCAAGATATATATATATTGAACTTGGGAAAATTAAGGCTTTTGATAAGAAGTATTATTTTGGAAATAGTAAAACTAGAGAAAAAATATATAAGCTTTCGATTAGAGATAGAAGAAATTTGGATTCTTTAGTAAAGAAAAGGGAATTAATTTGTGTTACAATATCATATTTATACAAAGCAGTTCTAAAAGAGTTTGGGATAGATTCATATGTTGAAATATATGGGGAAGATAAACAACCAAAAAATGGTGATCATATGTATTCGATTATAAGATTAAAAGATGGAAGATTAATTAAAGCTGATTTACAATCTGATTTGAAAAATATACAAACAGGAATGAAGACACAATTTTTTGGAACTGTTAATAAAAAAGACAATAATGATATATATTTAGATTCTATTGATGAAGAAGAGCTAAAAAATATAGATATGAAAATTGGATATTTAAAAAATAATGGGAAATATAAAGATGCAATTATACAGAATTTAAAACAGAAAATAAAAGGTATGAATACATTAGAGCAATTGAATCAGATGATAAATAGTGATGAATTATACGACGTGATAGAAGAAATGGGATATGTAGAAGCTATAAAACATATTAGAATATTGTTGGTTAATTGCATAGGACCAGATAAGATTGATAAAAATATACATATTATTAGTTGTTATAAAAAAGGCGAAATGAGTAGCGAAGAATTCGAAGATAGAAAATATACTATATCAATATTTGCAAAACAAAAAGATAAATCTAATATATATGTATATAAACCTAAAAGTAAAAGATTTGTATTAATTAATGAAAGAATGATGAATAAATTAATAAATCAAGGATTAGTTATTCCTAATACATTTGGAGGTAAAGCATTAAAAAATCATGTTAATAAACAAATATATATTGATAGTTTAAAAAATACAGTTGGTAATTTTGGGCAAGATGATATGTAAATTTAGGATAATAATTTTAAATAAAAAATCCAAAGAAAAAATAATAGTATATAAACAGAAATTAGACAAAACAGAACTTTTTTTATATCAAAAATGTTATATAAAAATAATAAAAAATACTTGTAAAAAATTGAAATATTGGTATAATAAGTAAGAAACATAAGAAAATACATTTTAAATGGAGGAAGTTTATGATTAAAAAAGTTGCAATACTTGCAAATGGAGGAGATGTTTCTGGGTTTAATGCAGTTATAAGAGCTATTGTAAAAACAGCAGAACACAATAATATTGAATGTTATGGTTTTATAGATGGATATAGAGGACTATTAAAAAACAATTATGTAAGATTAAGTACACAAAATAGTAGCTCTGCATCTGGAATATTACCAAAAGGTGGTTCTATAATAGGTTCATCAACAAATGCTAATGTGTTTAATTATAAAGTAGAAGAAAATGGACAAGTGGTATATAAGGACTTATCAGATAAATGTGTACAAAATGTAAAAGAAGATGGTTTTGATTGCATATTTACTCTAGGTGGAGATGCAACTCAAAAATCAGCAAGAGATTTTTCAGTAAAAGGAATAAATGTAATTGGAGTACCAAAAACAATAGATAATGATGTTGCATGTACAGATATTACTTTTGGATATAATACGGCTGTATCAGTTGCAGCAGATGCACTAGATAGACTTCATACAACAGGCGAAACACACCATAGAATAATGGTATTAGAAGTAATGGGAAGATATGCAGGATGGATTGCTTTAGAGTCAGCTATAGCAGGAGGAGCAGATGTTGCATTAATTCCAGAGATACCATATGATATAAATAGTGCAGTAAGAAAAATAGAAGAAAGAAGAAAAAAAGGTAAAGAATTTAGTATAGTAGTTGTTGCAGAAGGAGCAATGCCAAAAGGCGGAAGCTTAGCTGTTGTAGAAACAAGAGATAATGGTATAGGTGTAGATAATACAAAACTTGGAGGTGCTGGAGAAAAGGTTGCTAAAGAATTAGAAAAATTAACAGGATTAGAAGCTAGATGTACAGTACTTCGGATATATGCAAAGAGGTGGTACACCAACAGCTTTTGATAGAGTATTATCTACAAAATATGGTGCTAAAGCTATGCAGCTTGCTATGGAAGGCAAATTTAATGTATTAACTGTAATGAAAGATGGAAAATTAGATTCAGTTTCATTAGAAGATGTAGTTGGAGAAAATAAAAAAATAGGAGCGGTTTCAGGTAACACAAAAGAAAGTAATATAAGAAAAGTAACAATGGATCATGATTTAGTAAAAACAGCTAGAAATATAGGAATAGCTTTAGGTGATTAATAATATATTTTTAATAATATTGTTATAAAAATAAAGGAAGGGGATTTAAAATGGAAGAAAATAATCAAAACCAAAACATTAATGCAGAAGAAATTAAAAAGGAGGCAAAAGAAACTGTAAATCAAGTAAAAGATTCTTTTAAAAATGTTGATGTAAAACAAGAAACAGAAAAAGCTAAGAATTTCTTTTCTGGAATTATAAGTACACCAATAAAGAAAATAAGCGAAATAGCACATGATGGTTCAAATAATTTCTTTAAAACAGCAATAGTTTTACTAGTTTTATGGGTATTGATTGCAGGGTTTCAGCAAGTTGCAACTATTATAGGAACAATATTTAAATATGGATTTAAATATATTAATTTTTCAGACTTTGTTGGAATTGCAAAAGCTGTAATAACACCATTACTTGAAATAGTAATATTATCTGGAATAACATTTTTATTTAACTCAAAAGGAAGTAAAAAATCATTCTTAACAGTAGTAAATACTATAGTTGCAGCGTATTTTCCAATAGTAGTTGCTAAAGTAGTAGGTTTATTAAACTTAATTTCTGGAGCATCTAGAATTACATCACCAATTACAGGTCTTTTAGGAGTTATATCATTAGTATTTACATTTTTTGCTATCAAAGAGTTATTTGATGAAAAAGATAACGATAAAGCAGTAAAACAATTTGTTATAATTGAAGCTGTATACTATGTAGTAGCTTTTGTTTTATCATTCTTAAAATTGTATATATAATGTCAAAAATAAAATGATTTTAATACACTAAAAATAAAAGTTTTATATTTTTAGTGTATTTTTTTGCTTTGTTGTAAGATACCAATTCTAGAAAAAGTTGCCATCGCTTTTATACTTTTATAATGGAGAAAAGTTAAAATTGTTGAAGGAGTATAATCTAACTACAATATTGTTTCCTGAAGAGATTAAAGCATGGGAAAGAGTTAAAGAAGCAAGTACAAAAATTAACCTCTATGCTACTTTTGATGCAATTGATTCTTTATTCGAAAGAATTATTTTAACAGGCAATTCGGAAGCGTTTATTAAGCAGATGAATCGTGTAGCCGAAAAGTACCAAGTAAATGAATACTTACTGGTAAATGGTGAAATACTTCCATACACAGTGGAAGCATAAAATGAAGAAAGAAGTCCAACTCTTAGGAGAAGGGCTTCTTTCTTCGTTTTACATAAATATTATAATATTATACAAATTAATCCTCCACTACCTTCATTTATAATACGTTCTAAAGTATCTTGTAATTTCATTTGAGCATCTTCAGGCATGTGGTATAATTTGTTTTGCAAACCTTCATTTACAAGTTCATGTAGACTTTTTCCAAATATATTAGATTCCCAGATTTTTTGAGGTTCATTTTCAAATTCAGAAAGTAAATAATTTACTAATTCTTCAGACTGTTTTTCACTGCCAACTATAGGAGATACTTCTGTTTCAATATCTGCTCTAATCATATGTATAGAAGGTGCTTTTGCTTTTAATTTTACACCAAATCTTGAACCTTGTTTTACCATTTCTGGTTCATCTAGTATTAATTCGTCCATAGAAGGTGTAACAATTCCATATCCTTTAGCTTTAACTTCTTGAAGAGCATATGCAATTTTATCATATTCTTTTTTTGCTCCAGCTAAATTAGTTATTGTAGAGAATAAATCACCTTCATTTGAAATTTCTACACCAGATATTTCAGTTAATACTTTATAGAATAAATCTTCCATTAAGTTAATAGAAATATTTACACTTCCAGTTCCTAATTTTACTTCATTTAGAATTGTAGAAGAGATAATTTCTGTATTTTGTAATTTAGATATACTTCCATCTATTTGTTTTAATATTTTTACATTATTAAAAGCATCTTTTATTTCTGTATATAATTGTTTTTTTAGCCAATGGTCATCACATAAACCATCAACCCATTTAGGAAAAACAATATTTAGTCTTTCAATAGGAAATTCATATAGCATTTTTCCAAAAATAAAATTAATATCTTCAATACTTAAATTTGAGCAATCTGTAGGAAGAACAGGAACTTCATATTTACTTTCTAACTTTTTTGCTAAATTTTTAGTATCTTCAGAATGACAGTTATCAGAGTTTAGAACAATAACAAAAGGTTTATTTAATTCTTTTAATTCTCTAACAACTCGCTCTTCTGCTTCAATATAATCTTCTCTTGGAATATCTGTAATACTACCATCTGTTGTGACCAATATTCCAATTGTAGAATGTTCTTGAATTACTTTTCGTGTACCAATTTCAGCAGCTTTTTCAAAAGGAATTTCCTCATCTGACCAAGGTGTTTTTACCATTCTTGGCATTTCATCTTCTAAATAACCAATTGCGTTATTCACAAGATAGCCAACACAATCTACTAATCTTGTTTTTAAAGTAATATTATTTCCTACAGTAATTTCTACTGCTTCATTTGGTATAAATTTAGGCTCTGTAGTCATAATAGTACGACCACCAGCACTTTGAGGAAGTTCATCTCTTGCTCTTTCTTGTTTATATTCATTATCGATATTTGGTATAACTAATAAATCCATAAAGTTTTTTATAAAAGTAGATTTTCCTGTTCTAACTGGACCAACCACCCCAACATAAATATCACCATCTGTACGTTTTGCTATATCCTCATATAATCTTAAATTTTCATCCATGTAATAATTTACCCCCTTAAAAAATGTTTGTACAATGCTTTAATTAATGTATATTATGTTTTTTTAGTAGATATGCATAAAATTTTAATAAATTGAAAAAATTGGTTTACTAAGTAAACTAATTATGTTACAATAGAAAAAGGAGGTATTAAAATGAATCTAAAATTAAATAAAAAAAGAATTGTAGTAATAATAATATCAATTATAATAGTTTTATTCATAATATTAGGAGTAGTTTTTAATCACCAATTTAATAAGAAGAAAAGTATTAATAAATATGTAACTTTCAATGATGATAGAACATTAGAAGCAGGAGAAGTTCTAGACATTTCTAAATACATAAAAGAAGTAATAGGTGGAGAATTAGTAAAAGAAGAAATGCAAATAGACACAACTAAAGTAGGAACTTTTGAATTGAAAATAAAGATTAAAGATGCCAATAATGAAGTAGAAGAATTTCCACTTTATATAGACATAGTAGATACTACTAAACCAGAAATTACATGTAAAGATATCGTAGAGGTAAATCAAGGAGAACAAGTAGATTTGTTACAAGATGTAACTTCTAAGGATTCAATTGATGGGGAATTGGAAGTAAAAGTTGACGGAGAATATGACTTAAATGTTCCTGGTGAATATAAATTGAAATATGTTTCGCAAGATAAATCAGGAAATGTACAAGAAAAAGAATTTACATTAAAAATCATAGCTAAAGAAGTAGTAAATAATAATACTGATAATAATAAAACCGATACTATAGAAAAGACGAATACAAGTAATGCAAGTAGTAACAATACTAATAATAGTACAAACAGTAAGCAAGTGGTAACTTCAGATAATAATTCTAATTCTACTATTAATAAGAATGTAAGTACTACTAGTAGAGGAAATACAAATAGTAGTAATAAAACAGTAAATAGTAGTGATAAAACTTCTTCTAGTAGTAATATAGCACAAGCTACTAAAGAATCAGAAGAGACAGGAAGCTTTTCACAATCAGAAGCAAAAAGTATGGTATCAATGATTAATAATGCAAGAAAAGAAGCTGGTAGTGGAGAACTAGTATGGGATTCTAACTTAGAATCTTTAGCAAAAACAAGGACAAAGGAATTAGTTAATAGTTTTTCACATAACAGACCAAGTGGAGCAAAAGCAGAAAATATAGCATATGGAATTAAGAGTGCAAGTACATTATTTTCAAAATGGATGGGCTCATCTACACATCAAAAAAATATGATGAGAGCTTCTTATACAAAAGTTGGAATTGCAAAATATGTGAATAATGGAATTTGTTATTGGGTATTACTCGTAGCTTAATATAATTACTATAAATTGATGGTAAGTAGTCTATATATCGAGTCTTTTCACTTGTTTATAACTAAAATTTAGACATGATATGTATGCACAAGGAAATTTTATAAAAAACATTGACAATAAAAAATTTCAGAGTATAATAGAAATATAGTAATAAGTTAAAGACAATATTGAGACAAAGTAAAATAAAGGTTGTCGAAAGAGAGGATTAGTCATCGGCTGAAAGCTAATCTAGATAAACATATTTGAAAAACTACCTCAATTAGTTTCTAGAATAAAAAACTAGACGTATAACTTGCGTTAAAAGTTGTTTTAAATTAAGTGAAATTTAGGATGGAACCGTGCAAATAAAAATATATAATTTTTAGCACTCCTATAAATGCAAAAGCATGCATTTATAGGAGTGCTTTTGTAGTTTAAAAAATTTCTAAAGGGAGGTTTTTATATGATAAAAGTAGAATTAAAAGATGGTTCTATATTAGAAGTAGAACAAGGAAGTAGTGTGCTAGATGTAGCTAAAAAAATTAGTGAAGGTTTAGCAAGAATGGCAACAGCAGGTAGTGTTAATGGAGAAGTAAAAGATTTAAGATTTAAATTAGAAGAAGATTGTACATTAGTAATTCATACATTTGAGGGAAGTGAAGTTGGTAAAAAAGCATATTGGCATACTACATCACATATAATGGCTCAAGCTATAAAAAGATTATTTCCAGATGTAAAGTTAGCAATAGGTCCATCAATTGATGAGGGATTTTATTATGATTTTGATATAGAAAATCCTTTTACAGATGAAGATAAAGCTAAAATAGAAAGCGAAATGAAAAAAATAATTAAAGAAGATTTGCCTATAGAAAGATTTACTCTTACAAAAGATGAAGCTTTAGAACTTATGAAAGATGAGCCGTATAAAGTAGAACTTATTAATGATTTACCAGAAGATGCAGAAATTAGTTTTTATAAACAAGGTGAATTTACTGATTTATGTGCAGGACCACATTTAATGAGTACTGGAAAAGTTAAAGCAATAAAGATATTAAATTCATCAGCAGCATATTGGAGAGGAGATGAAAAAAGAGAAACATTACAAAGAATTTATGGTATTAGTTATCCTAAAGCTAGCGGGTTAGAAGAATATATATATAGAATTGAAGAGGCTAAGAAAAGAGACCATAGAAAATTAGGTAAAGAATTAGAATTGTTTTTCTTTGATGAAACAGCTCCAGGAATGCCATATTGGTTACCAAAAGGATTTACAATGTTAAATGTATTAATTGATTTCTGGAGAAAAGAGCATAAAGAAAGAGGGTATCAAGAATTTTCAGGACCACAATTAAATAGTAGTGTGTTATGGAAAACATCAGGACACTGGGATCACTATAAAGAAGATATGTTTGTTTTAACTGATGCAGAAGGATTTGAACAAGCTCTAAAACCAATGAACTGTCCTAATTCAATTAAAGTATATCAAAATAAGTTAAGAAGTTATAAAGACTTGCCACTTAGGTTTAATGATGTAGATGTAATACATAGATATGAGAAATCAGGTCAATTGAATGGATTATTTAGAGTAAGGATGTTTAGACAAGATGATTCTCATAATTATATAACAGATAATCAAATTGGCAGTGAAATAAAATCTATTGTAGAAATTGCTAATAAAATATATGGTATATTTGGATTAGAGTATAGATTAACATTATCAACAAGACCAGAAGATTTTATGGGCGAAATAGAAACATGGAATAGAGCAGAAGAAGACTTAAAAAATGTATTAGAAGAAATTTGTGGAAAAGATAATTATGCAATAAATGAAGGAGATGGAGCATTCTATGGTCCTAAAATAGACATAAAAATGAAGGATTGTTTAGGAAGAGAATGGCAGATGGGTACAATTCAGCTAGATTTTCAATTGCCACAAAGATTTAATCTTTCTTACATAGATAAAGATGGAAATAAGAAAACTCCTATAATGGTTCATAGAGCAATTTTAGGTTCTTTTGAAAGATTTATAGGAATTATAACAGAACACTTTGCAGGAGCATTCCCAACATGGCTTGCACCAGTACAAGTAAAGCTTCTTCCAATATCAGATGCACAAGTAGAATATAGTAAAAAAGTAAAAGCTGAATTTGAAAAACAGGGACTACGTGTAGAGTTAGATGATAGAAATGAAAAAATAGGATATAAAATTCGTGAAGCACAACTTGAAAAAGTTCCATATATGTTAGTTATAGGAGATAAGGAAGTTAATGAAAATAAAGTTTCAGTTCGTTCAAGAAAAGAAGGCGATATTGGAGCTGTTTTGGTAGATGAATTTATTTCTAAAATAAAATATGAAATAGAAAATTATATTAAATAAATGAGTAGTAAATATAATTTAGATGAAGAGTATAAATATTAAAATTTTTAAAGAATAAAAATAAGCTTATATAAGGATGATGTTTAAATGGAGTATAAATATATATTTTTTGATTTTGATGGTACTTTAGTAAATACTGTGGAAGGAACTGCTGCATCAGCTAAATATGCATTAGAACAATTTTCGATAAATACAGACAATATAGAGAACTTAGGGAAAATATTTTGTGGACCACCACTTAGAGAATCTTTTTCAAAGTTTGAATTGTCTGAAGATGATATAAAATCTGCAATTACAGTATATAAGAAATATCAAGCTGAAAATACAATTGAATTGTCTAAAATATATGATGGAATAAAAGAGTTGTTAGAAAATTTGAAAAATCTAGGTAAAAGCTTAAATGTTGTAACTTTAAAATCAAAAGAAACAACAATTAATATATTGAAGTATTTAGATATATATAAATATTTTGATAATGTTATAGGTATGTGTGACGAATTTCCAAATCAAAATAAAAAAGAAATGCTAAAGTATGTAACTGACAGAATTGATTCTGATAAAGCAATAATGATAGGTGATAGAAAAAGTGATATTGAAGCGGGAAAATATTGTAAAATAGATACATTAGCAGTTTTATATGGAATGGATTCATATGATACTTTATCTACAGCAAATCCTACCTTTTTTGCAGATAGTTCAAATGAGATTTTTGAAATTATAAAATAGATATATCACTAAGTTAAAACATAAATAATAGAAAATAATAAGCAAAAATATTGCTTATTATTTTTTTTATTGATATACTAATAAAAAATATTTTAGGAGGGTAGTTATGCCTGGGGATGCTAAAAAGATGCAAGAAAATATAGATGAAAAACTAAAATATATAGGTTTAAATTTAGAAAATATGCCAAATAGTTTAAAAGAGCAAGTAAATCTAAATTATAAAGTAGTAAAAGAGTTCGATAATTCTTCATATAAAGTATATAAATATATATCAGTTAATGATATAGAAATTTTTATAAGTCCTACACAAAGACTTTCAAGTCTAAAAGAAAAATATAAGCTTGCTAGTCACTTATCTAAGTATTTAGAAGATAAAGAAAAATATATAGAATTAATAGAAGCATTATCTAACACTAATATAGAGGAAATACAAAAAATAGAAGAAGAACAAAATATATTGAATGAAAAGATGCCATGGAATGTAAAATATAAAAATGCTTTCAAATGGCAAATATATTATTCAAAAAATGACAATAAATATTTTATGTTAGTTCCATTAAGTGAAAAAGATAATGCTACTCTATTCTACTTATTAAAGGAAAAAATTAATTGTTTAAATAATAATATAGATAAAAAAATATATGTACCAATTTGTGATGAAGAATATTCATATAAGTACTTATCAAAAGGACAAGTTTCTGATATAGAAAATTATCTATGGTTTTTCACAAAGAAATGGCCTTCAATATATGAAGTTTATGATAAGCAAAATATTAAATATATACAAATTGTTGGAAAAACAAATGTATATCAAGGTGTAGAAAGTAGCTATAAAATAATAATAGAAAACAATAAAGAAGCAGAAGAAAAATATAAATTAATGAAGGCTCTATTTATTATCGCTTCAGACTTAAAGTTTATATATAATTTTGACTGTGAAGTAGATGATAATGGCACATTAAAGTTTTTGTTTGAAGAAGATGAACTAGAATTCAAAGATTTGGAAAAGTTCATTAAAGAGCAAGTTGATAAGAAGTTAGATGAAACAAAAGATTCTATAGAATACATAAAAGAGTTAGAAGAAAAATTAATAGACTTAAAACAAGAAAATGAAAAAAGAAATCAAGAATATGCAAATAAAGAAAAACAAATAGTAATGTTTTTGCAATGTAAAAAAACTTTTATAGGTAGATTTAAATACTTTTTCAAAACTAAAAAAAGTAAAAAGAAAATAACATTAAAAGGCTTAGAGGACTTGCCTAGAATAATTGATTTTGTGGAAGACGAAGAAGAAACTAAAGATTTTGCATTTGAGGAGAAGGACAGATATACAATTGAAGATTTACTTACTATTTGTCATATTTTAGAAAAAAAAGAAACAATATATAAAGATAAAGAGGCTTCTATAAAAACATTAGAAGAAAAAATCAGCATATTAAATAAAAAAATAGAAAATGCAGATTTGTATATACAAGAAATAGAAAATCATAAACGTAGTATATTTGAATTCTGGAAATTTACTAATAAAGATTTACCAGAGGCCATAACAGAAGCAGAAAAGCTTAAACAAGAACAGAAAAGCAAAATAAAGAAAAGTTTTAATTATCAAGAAGATTTGCAAGATTTGGGAAAAAAGATGGATGAATTTCAAAAAAATACATTATCTAAAAATGAAATTGATGCATTATATGTTGTAAAAGATTATATAGATATTATTAATATTCTTTGCAAAAGTGAAATTGATGATGAAGATAACTCGTTTATTAGTAATATACTTGCTAATGAAAAAAGTAATTATGATAAACAAGCATCAGAAAAAAATGTTATATATTTCGATATTTTTGGAAATATTGATAAAGAGCCAGAAAAAATAAAAGAAAATGAAGCTATAGAAGAAAGAAAAGATAAATATCAAATTCTTCATTTAGACAGTAAAATGAAATTAAGTGAATTTAAAGAAACATTAAATAAATTTAAAAGAGTTTTAGAAAAAGAATATAATAAAATAAAGTTGCCTTGTGATATTTCAGTATATTGTTTATTAAATCAAAATACTATGTCAGAGTGGAGTATAGCAAATATTAATCCAGATAATATTATACAAAGTGATACTAAAAGAGAGAATATAGATATAATAAAATATAATATTCCAGAAGGTTCTTCAGTTTTATTTTACACAAATTGTATTTTGTATAAAGGAAATAACACAAATATTGGAATAAATGAGGATTCAGAAACTTTATTATATTTAAATAGATTTGATAGAGAGCTAAAAGGAAAATTAAAGAGAAGAGTATGTTTAGCTAAAAATGAATATGAAAATATAGTAAAAAGTATAAAGATTTATGAGTATGATCTAAATCCAAAGGAGATTAAGGAGGTAAATAATGATAAATAGAGCAATTATTATTGTACTTGATGGTTTTGGTGTTGGAGAACTTCCAGATGCAGATGTATATGGAGATTGTGGAAGCAATACCTTAGAAGGAATTTATAATAATACATCTCTTAAATTACCTAACATGAAAGACTTAGGATTATATAACATAGATGGACTTAAAATAGATGAAAAAAAATCTCGAGTTAAAGGTGCTTATGGCAAACTTGCAGAAAAGTCTTGTGGGAAAAATAGTCCCGTAGGACATTGGGAAATGTGTGGTTATATTAAATGTCCAGGTTTTAAGACATATCCAAAAGCTTTTCCAAAAGAAATGTTGGAAGAATTTAAACAAAAAGCAGGTTTAAAGGGAATACTTTGTAATGAAGTTGGATCAGGAACAGAAATATTAAAAAGATTTGGAGAAGAACATTTAAAAACAGGATTTCCAATTATTTATACTTCTGCTGATAGTGTTTTCCAAATTGCAGCACATGAAGATATTATTTCTGTAGAGAAGTTATATGAAATCTGCAAAATTGCAAGAAATATGCTAGATAAACCAGAATATAATATTGGAACAGTAATAGCAAGACCTTTTATAGGTGATAAACCAGATAATTTTGTAAGAACATATAATAGAAAAGATTTTGAATCATCTACATTTGGAGTAAACATGTTAGATATAATAGAAAAATCCGATGATTATGAAGTTATTGCAATTGGAAAAATAGAAGACTTGTTTTCTGGTAGGGGAATAACAAAAGCAGTTCATACAAATGGAAATGCTGATGGAATAAATCAAACTATAGATTTTATTAAACAAGATACAAAAGGATTAATTTTTACTAATTTGGTTGATTTTGATATGTTATATGGTCATAGAAATAATATAGAAGGTTATAGCAAAGCTTTAGAATATTTCGATAATAAATTACCAGAAATAATGAAAAGCATGAAAGATACAGATATATTAATTATTACTGCTGACCATGGAAATGATCCAAGTACTCCAAGTACAGACCATTCAAGAGAATATGTTCCAATTTTAATTTATGGAAAAGATGTAAAAGAAAATGTTAATTTAGGTATAAGAGAAACTTATGCAGACATTTCAGCAACTATATTAGATATATTAAATTTAGATAAATTAGAAGATGGAATAAGTTTTAAAAATGAGATTATAAAATAAAACTAATACATTTAATACAATATAAAAATGTTTTGATGAAAATAATTACAAGTTTTAATATATAAGATATAAAGATATGCAAAATTTAATATTTAAAATAAGACCAATAAGTAATTTATTAAATGATTACTTATTGGTTTTATTATTTACTAAAGTGTCCATTATATATTTAATATGAAGATTTATTAAGAAATGTTCATATTAAATATATTACAGATATGATTTAAATTTACAAAAGTGTTTTTGATAAAATTTAAAATATTTTTACTATTGCGTTAACAGTGTTATTCTCTTTATTTTTTATGGTTATTATATTAGTATTATTAGTGTATGAATAAAAGCAGTCTACAGTTTCTCCAATTTTTATTTGCTTTTTAAACATTACTTCTATATTATTTAATTCTGAAATATAAATATTTTCTGGTAATGTTTCATATGCCAGGTTTATATAATTTAGATTATGCATATGTTTATTTACGTCTATATCACATCTCTTACATGTATATGAATATTTATACTCGCTTATCTCAGGCTCTTTTAATTTTGGTACCTCCAATAAATCAAAAACACTTTTTTCTTCAGGACCATATTTTCCGAATTAAATCTTTTTCAATTTTTATCATACCATTTTTCGTAATATCAATTAAAACCCATTTTGATGTTGCAATTGCTAATAGATTGTTATTGGTATCATAAACTTCGAAATCACGATAAGAGTATATTCGGCAGGCATTTCTTGCCCAAGTTTTTACTGTTAAAGTATCTCCATATCTACATGTTTTGATTAATTGCAGTTTCCAATTTATTAATGCCCAAGTTAATTTCGTATTATTAAAGTCATTAAGACCAAGTCCAACACTTGCAGAATGCATTTCGGCAATTTCTTCTAGTATAGCTAATAGTCCGAGTATTAGACATTTCTCCGTTTTATATTAATATGATTTAGTCCTACACGAAAAGTCGATTCAAAAAACATATAATCCTCCAATTTCTAATAAATAGTTTAAATTAGATATAAGTATATCACCATTTTGATAAAATGTAAAAATAAAATTAATAATTTTCATAATTAAACGTTACAGGTTAATAGGTTTTAAGTTAATATTTTATATAGATTTGGTTTGAATTTATAACAATTTACTAGTTTTAACTAAAATCATGTAAATAAGTATAAACGTAAATTTTTTTAGAATAATGTTTATATTTATAAAAGACAGGAATAAATAATAAAAAAATGTAAAATAATGGAATACGATTTTTCTGAAAAATGTAATAAAATACCCAAAAAATGTAATAAAGGTGCTATAATTTATTTATACATAAGAAAAGGAAGGAATTTTAAATAAATGGAATTAAAAGCTAATGATAAAAAGAATTTAGAAATTAATGTTGGAGAAAATACATATTTTCGTTATGCAATAAAAACACATTTTATAAAATTGAAAGAAAATTATATAGATATTATTAATGAATATATAAAACCAGCGTATGAAGAAGGAGATAAGATAAGTATAAGTGAAAAGATGATAGCTCTTTGTCAGAATAGAGTTGTGTATAAACAAGATTTAAAGGTAGGATTTTGGGCGAAATTTTTATCTAAATTTGCATCTAAATCTGCGGCAGGACAAGGTGTGAATAATACATTTAAAATGGCATATTGTATAAAAAAAGCTGGATTATTAAAAACAATATATGCATCAATTTGTGGGGCTTTGGCAAAGTTTATTGGAAAAAAAGGAGTTTTTTATAAAATAGTAGGCCAAGAAGTGGCAGGATTAGATGGCTTTTATTCTAAAATATTTGAAGAATATGGCAATTATGGAATTGAAAATCCAAGTAAACCATATGATGTATGTAAAGAAATCGAGGAAAAGACTGGAATACCATGTATGATTGTAGATGCAAACGATTTAGGACAAGAATTATTAGGATATTCACCCAAGATGGAAGAAGAATTAACTAAAGAAGAGATGTTAGGCATTATTAGAGATAACCCGGCAGGACAAGGAAGGGAATTAACGCCTATTATATTAATTAGAAAAAAGTTGGAGGAGTGTAAGATATAATTTGTAAATTTATTTTTAAATATATAAAAAACTAAATTGAAATGAACTCAGATTATTAAACAAAAAGGTTTAATAATTTGGGTATAAATGGTAAAATTAAGTGACGCACTTTGAAATAAAAATAGACACATAAAATT